>JBAZSJ010000046.1:0-42756 GCA_041662485.1 Opitutaceae bacterium
CGCGTCGGCGTTCTTCCGGCGTAGCGGCGAGCACCAGCGAGCCGACGAACCTCCACTCGCTTGGCGCTCGCGGCTACTACTCCAAGCCGAAGCAAGCTTCGCGGTATTGGACCCAAGGGAATAAAAAATCCGAGTCCTACAGCTTCACCAGCTCCCAGCTGAAATTCCCTTTGTCCACCTCCAGCCACGCAAAGCTCCGCACGCTCGCGCGCGGATACGAAATGCAGCCGGGGTTCAGCCAGCGCGTGCCCTTCAAATCAACATCGTCGCCCGGCACATGCGTATGCCCATGCAGCAACACCCGCGCGCCCGCCGGCGCCTTACGGGGCGGGATATGCACGAGATGAAAGGCCACGCCGCCGCGCGTGAGGTCGAGCGCGAGCGGCCAGCCGGAGGAAAAATCGTCGTTGTTGCCCAACACTACCTTCAACGGCACCCCGAGCATCTCAAACTCCACGAGCGTCTCCGGCGCGCACACGTCGCCCAGATGCCAGATCTCGTCCGCCCCGCGCAAAAGCCCGGGCAGTTCCGGCGGATACCGGTCATGGGTGTCGGCGATGACCGCGATGCGCATCGGTCCCAAGGTGCACGGCTCCGGCCCGTTGTCATGCGGTTTTCGCGCCCATCCGCGAAGTCTTGCTTCAAATTAGGACACTACCCCGCCAAACCCGCCCTTGACACCCGCCACCCGCTCCGGCACTTCAGTCACCCCTTAACCACTAAAAGACCATGCAACCCACCTTCCGCCCGCACCGCCTGAAGCGCGCCCGCAAGATCGGTTTTCGTGCCCGCAAAGCCACCAAGGGTGGCCGCGCGGTCCTCGCGAACCGTCGTCGTAAAGGCCGCAAACGGCTGACCGTCGTCTAAGCTGCGCCCGCCTTCCGGCGTAGCAATCTTCCTCCCTGTCATGCGTTTCTGCGCCGAGCAACGTCTGCGGCGCCAGTTGGATTTCCAGCACGTCAGGACCCTCGGGCGCCGCCATGATTGCGGCGCCTTTATGCTTTGGCACGCCCGCCAAGCCGATTTGAGTGCCGCAACTCCGACCGTAGCGGGGAGCGACCCGATGCCCGCCCCCGACGCGCCCGAAAAACAATCCTTCGCACCTCTTCCCGCCCGCCTGGGCGTGGTCGCCTCCCGTGTCGCCGTGGGCAACGCCGTGCTCCGCGCCCGCGCCAAACGCCGCCTGCGCGAAGTTTTTCGCCATCATCAGGAACTTGTGCCCGCCGGCCATGACCTCCTCCTTGTCGCACGCGGCTCGCTCAATCGGCTTGAGTATCGCGAGATCGAACGGAAGTTCGTGGACGCCTGCCGCAAAATTTTCCCGCCCGCCCATGTCTGACACCTTTCGCCCACAACGCCTGCTCCCGTGGAGAACGGACCTCCCGGTCCGTTTCCGGGCTTGGTCGGGCATGGGCATGCCGGTAAAAACAAAACGGACCGGGAGGTCCGTTCTCCGCAAACACCCGCAAGTCGCGCGTGATGGGAGCCCACTCCTCCGGTTCGCCGCCCGCCTTCCCGCGCGCGCGCTCCTCGGGCTGGTCTGGGTGTATCAACACACGCTCTCTCCCGTGCTCCCGGCGGTCTTCGGCTCGGCCTGCGGCTGCCGCTTTCATCCCACCTGCTCGCACTACGCCGCCGAGGCCGTCCGCACCCACGGCGCGCTGATCGGCGCCTGGCTCGCCGTCCGCCGCCTGCTGCGTTGCACGCCGCTTCACTCCGGCGGCTTCGATCCCGTGCCCGCGCCCCGCCGCTCCGCGCGCCCCGTCTGCGTGCGCAGTTAAGCCTTTCCCTTCCTTCACCCGCCTTCAGCCTCTCCCTTTTCATGGACAAAAAGAACACGACCATCGGGGTCCTCCTCCTCATCCTCGCCTTCGGCAGTCTTTACTACACCAGCAAGAACGCGCCCCAGCCGGTCCCCGCGCCCGCCGCCGCCGCCACGACGTCCGCCCAGACGCCTTCGTCCGCTCCCGCTGCGACCGCCGCCGGCCAGCCGGACGCCGCCACCGCCATCAATGCGGTTCCCGCCGCGACCCCCGCCAACACCCCGGCCTTCGCCGCCCTCGTGAGCGACAACGCCCACGCCACCACCACCACGCTCGCCAACGACTACCTCGAGCTGCGCCTCACCGACTTCGGCGGCGCCATCAACAACGTCGCCTTCAAAAAATACGCCGAGACCCCCGGCGGCGCCGAGCCGTTCGTCTTCAACCAGACGCACGCCGCCCCCATCCTCGCCTTCAACAGCTTCCCCGGCCTCGACCAGACCGCCCGCTTCCAGCTCGTCAGCGCCACCTCCACCGAGGTCGTCTACCGCGCGATTCTTGAAAACAGCATCGAGGTCACCCGCCGCTACACCCTGCGCGCACCCGGCGACACCAAAGGCGACCCCTACCTCGTCCGTCACGAGACCACGTTCCGCAATCTCACCAACCAGGCCATCCTCTCGCTGCCCAACGTCGTCAACCTCGGCACCTCCGCCCTCGTCAGCCCCAACGACGCCGGCCTCTACCTCAACGTCGCCACCTACAACGGCGACGAGGCCGTCGTGACCGAGACCAGCGAGTTCCAAGGCGGCGGTTTCCTGAGCTGGATCGGCGTGAAGGAAAATCCCGCCAAGTCCGTCATCGAACACCCCGGCCCCGTCGTCTGGGCCACCGTCAAAAACCAGTTCTTCGCCAGCATCTTCACCCCCGAGAAACCCGGCACCGGCATCATCGTGCGCCCGGTCGAGCTTCCTCCCTTCAAAGGCGGCACCCAGACCAACCACGGGCTGACCGGCAGCATCAAGCTCGACCTGCCCCCTCTCCCCGGCAACGGAATCGTCTCCTTCGCGGGCGACCTCTACGTCGGCCCCAAGGAATACACCCGCCTGTCCCAGTTCGCCCACAACGAGGACAAGGTCATGCAATACGACGGTTATTTCTTTAACCGCATTTTCTTCAGCGGCTACATCGCCCCCGCGATGAACACCCTGATGAACTGGATGCACACGTTCGTCGGCAACTGGGGCGTCGCCATCATCCTGATGACCCTCCTCCTGAAGGTCATTTCCCTCCCCTTCACCCTCGCCGCCTCCCGCTCGGCCAAGCGCATGCAGAAGCTTCAGCCGCTCATGCAGGCCGTCCGCGAGAAATACAAGGACCAGCCCCAGAAGCTCAACCAGGCCACCATGGAGCTCTTCAAGGAGCACAAGGTGAACCCGATGGGCGGCTGCATCCCCATCCTCATCACCATCCCGCTCTTCGTCGGCTTCTTCAGCATGTTGCAGGGCACCGCCGAGCTGCGTTTCCAAGGCTTCCTCTGGGCGAACGATCTCTCCGCCCCCGACACCATCGCGCGCCTCTTCGGGCTTCCGATCAACATCATGCCTATCCTGATGGGCGCGACCATGGTCTACCAGATGCGCCTCACCCCGCAGCCCTCGATCGACTCGGCCCAGCAGAAGATTTTCAAGTTCATGCCGATCTTCTTCACGCTGATCTGCTACAACTTCTCCTGCGCGCTCGCCCTCTACTCGACGATCAACGGTCTCTTCACGATCGGCCAGCAGCTCATGGTCAACAAATACACCAAGGACGAGACCCCCACCCCGCTCGGCGTCCCCAGCGGCACCGGCAAGGGCGACAAGAAGATCAAAAACGTCACGCCCCCCAAGAAGAGGAAGTAAGCGGACGGAAAGCCGAGAGCCGCGAATCGAAAGATCAGTCGCCCCAAGGGTTGGCCGGTCTTTCTGTTTTATGCGGACCGCCCAAAAGTAGACGCGGCATCTTGCCGTGTTGGTTTGGACGCAGAACCGTCAAAAAGCCCTTGTTCAAAACCAACGCGGCAAGATGCCGCGTCTACTTTCCTACCGTTTGGCGGGCTCGCCCGCCGCCGTCAGGAAAACCAGCAGCGTTTTGTCGGCCGACATCCTCCAATCCAGCGGCAGGTTATTCACGAGGTCCGCCGACTTGAGTTTTTTTCGGCCATCGCCCCTCAGCACGATCGTCTCCCCTGAACGCATCCGCACCTGCACAGTCACCGAGTTCTCGGTGAAAATCGGTTGGTAGAAATCGGCAGGCATGTTGACCGAGTCTCCCTGCCCGACAGGCCCCCCGCGCGTGTATCCGACAAACCCTTCAAACGTTGCGACCCAGACGGTCGCTTGAAATCGGATATCACCATCTTCGAACACTTGAGGGAAAACTTCCAGGTCGACTTTCGCGTCTTTGGTTGTGAATGGGACTCCACACACGGTAACGGTGTCAAAAGGCGGTTTTCTGCGTTCGGAACGGCTATCCAGTCTTATACTAAACTTCGCCAGATTTCCAGATGCCTGCGAAGCCCTCATCGTGGATTGCACCTCCGCACCGGTGAGCCTCGTAAACTCCGCCAACGCCGCGTCCGCCTGCGCCTTCGTCAGCGTGACCTTGCCCGCCCGCAAAGCCGCGTCGTCCGCGAGAAACGCCAGCGGTCCCTTGGCCTCGGGCAAAACACCCTGAGTCAGCACGAACCGCGCGGACGTTGTCACCCGCGGCACCGGCGCTTTCGGTTTTTCCACGGCGGTTTTCTCCACGACGACAGGCGGCGGCAAAACCTTGGGGCCCCTCCCCGAGGAACATCCCGCACCCATCAGCGCCATCGCGAGAGCCGCCGCCAAACCAAGCGGTAGATTGTTCATGCGTGATCGTTTTTCATCCGATCATCAGGGCACGACAACACCATTCCGGCCTGCCATACGCCAAGCAATAACCCGACGGAACGGATCGCATCCTTCGCGGCCAATCTCGGAAGCCCTGCTTTCCAGTTCGGCGCAAGGGACCCCTTTACGAGTCCGTCCATACCCAGTCGCCCTTTTCAATGTCGGGCCGGCCCGAGTCTTTTTTCACCGCCTTGCCGCCATCGTCCACCCCATCGACACCCGTGGCGTATAGCAGATAGGAGCCGTCGTCGTTGCGCCGATAACGGAAGGGGTCGCCCGTCGCCAGATCATGCAGGACGCCCGCGCCCTGCGCCGCCGGCAGCTCCGCGAGCGACGTCGGATAGGCGCCGTGCCGCCGCCGCCACAGATCCAGCGTGATCGCCGTGCGGGCCAGATCGACCTGGGTCTGGCCGGCGGCAAAAACAAACCCCGTCCGTTCCATGGACGGAATGATGACGAACGCTAAAAAACGGTAGGGTGAAAAACGTTTTTCCAGCACCCGGGTCTCCATTTTTTTGAGCCGGACGAAATCGATCCGGCGCGCCTTGCCGTCGTAAGAGGGGAAAAGGTTATCCAGGTAAATATGGCCGACAAAAGCGGCGTTCTGGTAAAACCAGCCTGATGGACAGACGTAGCATAGTTTCCCTGCAACCGTGCTGTTGGTGGTGACGCTCATCGCCTCCGATACCATCCTGGGCTGATCGACCGCCTGCCTTATAAGAGTGGAACTCAAAGCCAGCTCGACCCGCCATGAACGCCAGACCGCTCCCAATAAATCGAGCCGCGCCAGGCCCGCGTCAAACGTCGCCAAATCCATTTCCGTCCACGCATGAGTCGCGAGCCCGGCGCGCAACACCTGCAATCCCCGCTCGGCCATCGTCTTCGCCATCAACTGGTCGATAAGCGTCGCCCCGGCGCCTAGAGCCTTGGCAAGCCGCAGCAGCGTGACGGCATCCTCGGCGGCTCCCGCAGTTTGCCCGCGTTCCAGCCGGGCTTCCGCCCGCAAACACAACAACTTCGACGCCAGATGCAACGGCGTCAGATATGGCAAAGTTGTCCTGAACCCATCCTCATACCGAACCGGAAACCGTGAAAATGGCCGGCGCGTGGCCTCGGCGAGTTCGGCCAAATCGCGGTCATACCTCCCAAGATAGGCGATCAGATCGTTCGTTTTCAGATAGTCGCGCCACGCGTCGGGCACGCTGCGACCGCCCAGCCTTGCAGGATCGAACCCCGGTTCCTTGGCGGTGTCGTCAACGGTCGCCAGTCGCCAACGGTCGATCGCCGCCTTGACGACTTTCTCATCCGGACTGAACAGAGCGGCGACGAGCGGCGTGGCGGCAAAATTCTCCGCATCAGGCACCGGCGCCGGCACGACCTCCGCCAGCGTGATCGGCTCGCCGCGACTGCGCGCAAGCGCCTCCACCTCGGCCCAGGCGCGTCGCCCACGCCATCCCTCGATCACAAAAAACGCCGCGATCAGCGTGCAGATGCCGGCAAGGCCGAGCAAAGCGCGGCGAGCGTTGCTCCAAGAAAAAAAACGGCGGGGGACCGGTGGCGGCGGCATGTCGGCGGCAGGAGAAGTGTTCATCGGGTTGCGGGGAAAAATAAAACGCGCTCAACACGCCCGCTCTGCGGCGGCGGATGCCGGTCCCCGCCATGATTGTTCACGCGGGCGACGCGCCGACGACGCGGGCAGGTGCGTCGGCGCAACGGGTGGGTCCCACTCGGCGAGCGCCCGCCTTTCCTCCCGCCAGCATGCCAGCACGGCGGCGGCCTCCGCCACCGAGGGCCGGATCGCCTCCGTGGCGGAACGGTCGGCGGCGTTAAGCGCCAGAAGCAGCAGCCATACCCCGGCAAACGCGCCCCAGGCCAAACGGCAGGGGACGAACAATTCGCGCCAGAGCGCGCGCAAAAAAACCCGGGGGCCGATTCCGTGCCTGGCCCCGGCGGACGTCTTTGCCTGCGAACAGGCTTCGGCCAGCACGGCGGCGCGCAAAGAATCCAGACGAGGTTCATGCTCGCGATGGCGGGCGATCAGGATTTCACGTGGCGAGGGCATCGGGTGGATGGAGTTGGAGACGTTGGCGCAGGGCGCGCTTGGCGTGATGCAGGCGGGATTTCACCGTGCCGAGCGGAGCGCCGGTGATGGCGGCGATTTCATCGAGCGAAAATTCGTCGAGCACGTGCAGCACGAGCACGGCTCGCTGAGGCGGCGGCAGCTCGTCCACGAGCGCGAGCAGCGCCGCGCCCTGCTCGGCCCGCAGCACCAGGTCGCGCGGATCGGGGACGTTCTCATCGGCGGCGGCTTCGAGCAAGTCGCCGAGCGGCTGCTCGCGGCCGGACCGCCGCCAGTGCTGCACACAAAGCTGGTGGGCGATCCCAAACAGCCAGCTCCCGAAACGCGCGTCGTCCCGCAGCGTGCCGATGTGCCGCACCGCGCGGACAAAGGTCGCCTGCACGAGATCGAAGCTAGTGGCTTCATGGCGCACGAGTTCATGGACAAAGGCGAAGAGCGGCAGTTGGTAGCGCCGCAGCAACCGGTCCCACGCGGCCGAATCACCCGCACGGGCCTGCGCCACGGGCAATGGGTCAGATTCGGTGGCGGATGGCATGCGTGGTGAAAGCGGTCACACCCAGAGGAATGCCGATCGCGTCAAAAGGTTCAATCGAAGGAACGATGAGCCGCATTTAGACACCTCGCGCTGCAGCTCGCCTTTATAAGCCTGCCCCCGGATGCCGGGCTCATGCTCCAGCGCCTGCCGCTCCGCTCGCAGCTTGACCATCGTGGGATGCCCTTCGGCGTAGCGCGTGTGCGCCACCGCTTCCTCTAATTCGATTTCGGCCAATTGCTTTTGCATGCTGGCGTCGGCCAACGCGGAGTCAGGCTTCACCAGCTTGTAGCGTATGTTCACCCCCCGAGGTTTTTCGGAGAACCCCAGGATTTGCAGCAGCCCCACACGACCGGTTCGCGTCTTGATCGCGTAGGTCGCCGGAAGCCTCCCAGTCCCTGCCATGACAACCGGACTGCCTGCCTGACTTCCCTCCAACATGTCCCCCAGCATAACCGGAGAAAGGTCGGCCCAGGCGGACGCGCTCATCGGAAGCGCCACGCATTCCCATCCTGCAAGACCACGGATATTGGGCTCGAGCGTTCCGGTGGCATCGATGCCCCGTGCCCTGAAAACATCCGCGCCCTTTTTAACATCCAACCCCTCCAGGCTCCCGAGAATATCCTTCTGAAAAACCACTTCGCCTGTGCCCAGTTTGATCAACTCCGGTGCCTGATGCGTGGCGACATCGCCCACCAGTCGTTCAACCACCGCACCAAATTGCGAAGCGGGTGCGCCTCCGTCCATCTGCCCTGGACGTTCTTCCGCGGCCCGTTTCAGCAAAGCCATGTTTTGGGCCGTCTGGCTCCGGCGCACCACCATCCAAACTCCTATCGTCAGCCCGAACGCGACCAAAATCGCCGCCGTCGCCCACGCGACCCTTCGCCCCAGTCGTTCACTTCTGGCCTCAATGCCGAAAACCAGCGCCATGAGGCCGAACACCGGCCCGAAGCATAGCGCCACCGTCTCTTGGGACAAAGCAACCATCGTCGGCGTCACCACCAAACCCGCGATCAGACATCCCAAGGCGACGTAGGCCAGCCCACGCATGTCTGGCCGCACCTCCCCGCCGAATGCCGATTTCTCACCCGATGACGGCCCCTTGGCTATTGTCTCCGACCACGCCTCGAACGGCCAGGCGTTGAACATTTTCAACACGCCGGCAACGATGCCGATGCCGCAGGCTGCTATGACGAGAACATGCGAATGCGTCTGCAGCATCCAAGGGCAGTCCAATGCCAACGGAATCACGGCGGAAAGGAGGCCGATGCCGTTTATAAGCATGACATCCCGCGCAACCCGCAGCTTCACGGGACTGTTTTTGGCGGTCAAAGCCACCACGATGGCCGTGCAAGAAAGCAGGATTCCAAAAATCAGAATGCCCAACCCATAAGGTTGAAACGGCGTGATGTTAATCGCCATGCCGACCGCCATCAAAACCAGCGATAAACTTCCGGTCAGGATTTGTCCCCGCATGTGCTTGGTTTTTCCTGTTTCCACAACGGGCGGACCCGCCATGGCAGGCGTCTCCGCGATCATCTCCACCCGCGTCTTCAGTTCGCTCGCCTGGCCGTAGCGCAGCGCCGGTTCCTTTTCCAACGCCTTCAGCACCACCTCGTCGAGGCGCACGTCGATCCGCACCTTTTTCGACGGCATCGGGAATTTCCCCAGCGGCAGCTCGCCGGTCAGCAACTCATAGAAAACCACGCCCAGAGAAAAGATGTCCGCGCGGTGATCCACCTCCAGGGGATGCTCCACCTGCTCCGGAGCCATGTAGTGAGGCGTCCCCATCACGTTGCCCGCGCCGGTGAGACGGGCGGCGGCGGTCTCGCGCCCCATGAGTTTCGCCAGGCCGAAGTCGGCCACCTTCACGCGGCCCTTGCGGTCGATGAGCACGTTCTCCGGCTTGATGTCGCGGTGGACGATGCCCTCGTCGTGCGCGTATTGGAGCGCGTCGCACACCTGCGGCACGATCTGCAACGCCTCGCGCGGCGAAAGCCGGCCCGCTTGCTGAAGCTGCCGCAGGTTCACGCCGTCGACGAACTCCATCAGAAAATACGGACGCCCGCCCGCCTGGCCGGATTCGTAAAGCGCGACGATGTTCGGATGGTTGAGCTTGGCCAACGCCCGCGCCTCCTGCGCGAAACGCTCCGCGAAACCCGGATCGTTCGCCGGCGGCGTGTGCAGGAGCTTGAGCGCGACAAGCCGGTCGAGCGCGGGCTGGCGCGCCTGATACACCGCGCCCATGCCGCCGGTGCCGACGAGCCGGATGATCTCCAACTGCGGAAACAGCTTCGCCACGTCCTCCAGCGAAAGCGGCGGCATGGCCGGGCCCGCGTTCGGCGGCTGGGTATCGCCCGCCATGCGACTCTGCGTCGAGAGATTGAGCGCGAGCAGGCAGCGCGGACAAAGCCCCTCGGCGGCTCCGGCGGGGATCGGCGAGCCGCATTGGGGGCACGGGCGGGGTTCGGACATGGTGTTCATCACCGGGTAAATCCGGAAAAAAGTCCCGTCGTTACGCGGTTTGTTGAGAAATTTTCAACCGCTCAAAACACCAAGAAGGTGCCGCACCTCGTCGTCGATCTCCGCGGCGTCGGCCACCGTGTGGGCTATCTCCTCACGGAACACTTCGCGAAACCGGCGGCGCAACCGGTGCGCCGCCACGCGCGCGGCCCCTTCGTTTATACCGAGCAGACCCGCGACCGCCGCATAACCGTCCCCGTCGCGCGGAGCGGTCAGCCGGGACTTCAACACCTCGAAATTCTCCGCTTTGCCCGCCGCCACATACTCCTCCCGCAGCCTCGCCATCGTCCGGTCGAGCAACGTCAGCGCCCAGCGGCGCTCGTAGAGCTTTTCCGCCGAAGCTTCGTCCCGCAGACCGTCGTGATAACCGCTCTCGGCCAAAGCCGAATCGAAGGTGACATGCTGATGCCCGCCGCCCCGCTTCTGCGCGCACGCCTTCTCCCATTCATTGGCCATGAAACGCTTGAACGCCACCAGCAGGAACGAGCGAAAGCGGCCCTTCTCGGGCGCGACCAGCCTGAGCGCATCCGCATCGTCCTCCAGCAGCCGCGCGAAAAAAGCCTGCGTGAGATCCTGCGCATCGTGGGGCGAACGACCCTGCCGCCGGGCGAAGGCGTAGAGCGGAGGCCAGTAGCTGCGGCAGAGCGTCTCCAAGGCTTCGCCGACTTCCGGCGAATGTTTTTCCCGAGCCTTCAAAACGACAGTCCAGCGGGTGGCGGCGAACCGTCCCCCGCTCGCGCCGCCGGTTTTTTGCTCAAGGGTGTTCATAAAAGGCAACCGACGGCAAAAGCCGCCGTGGCCGCCCCGTTGTCAACGCGATTTCCTTTTATACGCCTCTGATCACTCTCCGCCCGTGCCGGCGGCGAGACGCTTTTCTCAACCGATACGTGTCCATACAATCGAGAGACCAAGTCGCCCCCAAGATTGGCCGGTCTTTCTGTTTTATGCGGACCGCCCAAAAGTAGACGCGGCATCTTGCCGCGTTGGTTTGGATGCAGAACCGTCAAAAAGCCCTTGTTCAAAAACAACGCGGCAAGATGCCGCGTCTACTTTCCTACCGTTTGGCCGGCTCGACCGCCGCCGTAAGAAAAACCAGCCATGTCTCAAGCTGGGAATTCAACCGGCCCAGCAGCGGCACTTCGAGTCCCTTGGCCATACCCTCTTTAGATGACGCATAGTTTTTTACCGGTTCGGCCAGCAACACGACAACCGCCCCCTTCGCGATTCGCAGCTCCCGTTGAACCGAGCTGGTGGAAAAAATCGGCTGATAAAATTTGTCGGGCACCTTCACGCCCGCCGTTTTCGTGACTTCGCTCCATGGGGAGATCTTTGCAGGGATGCCGCCAGGCTTGCCTCCATACTCTATGAACCCCTCGAATGCCGTAACCTGAATCTCGGCGTCCATTTCAACCCCTCCATCGTCGAGCACCTGCGGCGTAATCCTCAAGGAAACCCCAACCTCACGCGCTCGAGACGCCTGCTCAATACCGCCCACTGTAACCCTTACAGCAGCCACGGCATCCTCTTCGGAGGGTGTCAGCGCCCCGCAGATTATCTTCGCCGGGTTTCCCTCCGCCACCGGGACCCTCGGCGTCGACCGCACGTCCTGATTGGTCACCCGCCTCAACTCAACCAGCGCCGCCTCCGCCTGCTTTTGGGTCAGCGTAACTGTTCCCTGCCTCAGCCCCGCCTCGTCCGCCAAAAATGCCAGCGCCTCCTTCGCCTCGGGCAACTTGCCCGGCACCCGCACATAACGCGCCGACGCCGTCACCTGTTGCTTTGTCAAAAGCGGCGTGTCGAAAATAGTTTTCTCAAAGACAACAGGTGGCGTCGAAATCTTGGGTCTCCGCCCCGAGGAACATCCCGCACCCATCAGCGCCATCGCGAACATCACCGAAAGACCAAGGGGTAAAGTTTTCATGGGATATTTTTATCTGATAAATCAGCCTGCCGACGGCTTCGGAGTTGATGGCGCGGGACTCCCGGGTGCAGGCGTTCCGCCCGGCTGGTTGCGGAGGACGGCCGCGGCGCGTTCGCGCGCGGGCGCATCCGCCCACGGATCATACTCCCATTTTTCTCCCAGTCGCTTGCGCAGCAGGTTGGCCACCACGAGGCGCACCGCGAGATCCTCGTTCAACAACCCGTCGGCCAACGCCGCGGGCGAGGCGTCGGCCCGGGCGGCGAGCCGTTTCAACGCAAACGCACGCCCGGCCTCGTCGCCGCGCGCGGCCATCTCGTAAACTTTGCCCTGCAACTGCGCCCACGCGGCGGGCCCCGTTTCGTCCAGTTGTTTTTCCAATTGCCGCCGATCCGCCTCCCTCAACGCCGCCAGCCGCGCCATCTCCGCCGCGCGGGTGCTTCCGTCCGCCAGCCACTTCCGGAACGGATCGGCCTCGGTCATGCCGACCAGCCGGGCGATCTCCTCGCCGCGCGCGTCAACCATCACAAAAGCCGGCACTCCGCCGATCCGATAGCGCGCGACCAGGTCGGGCTGCTGGTCGAAATCCAGCTTGATCCGCGTGAACGGCTCCAACCGCTCGCGCACGCCGGGATTGCCCAGGGTCGTGCGCTCCATCTGCCGGCAGTAGCCGCACCATGTCGCCGTGAAATACAGCACCGTGGGCGCGCCGTCCGTGGCGGCGTCGGAGCGAAACTCCGGCGCCTTGGCCGACCAGAGGTTATCGGCCGGCGGGACCGCTGTCGGCGCGGCGATGCCCGGAACCGCCAAAATCATCAGCAGAAAAAAAACCCCGAACCTCCCGGCCGGTTTGTCACTTAATAAGTGACAAACCGGCTTGGGCCGCGAACGTGCAGAAAGGCTGGAGTCGGGTGCGGGTTTCATGATTTGGGTTCCTTCCAATGTTCAATGGCCGGCCAGAACTTGTCCCATTCGAAGGGACGGCTGAACTCCCCTTGGTGGCATTTCAGGCAATCGCCCGCGCCGAGCGGACGGAAGTGCGTCGTCACCGGGCCGCCGCCCTGCCGCTGGGCGACATGCGTGCTGCCGGGACCGTGGCAGCTCTCGCAGCCGACCTGGGTGAGCGTGCCCGCGCCGTATTCGCGGCGATAGCCCGAGGGAGTTCCGAAACCTACCGTGTGGCAGCCGATGCACGAGGGATCGGCCTGCGCGCCCTTCGCGACAAGCGTATCAAAAGCGCGCGCATGGCCGCTCTGCTGCCATGCTTTCGCCGCGCCCGGATGGCACATCATGCACATCTGGCTGCCCGCATACGTGGCGCCCGCGTGCGTGCCCGGCACCTGATCGGCAAGCGCGCGCCCGGGAGAATCCACCCCCAATGTCGCCTGGCCCGCCTCGCGCCGGTAGGCCACAAGCAACTTCAGCACCTCGTCGGCCTCCATGTATTGCGGGGTGAGCAGCGTGATGGCGTGCTCGCCGACCGTCGGTTTCCCTTTCTTGGGAAACACCAGCTCCAGCGAGCCGAACGACTTCGCTTCGTTCGCCGTGTAGTAAATGTAGACCTTTCCCTCCTGCTGGAGGGTCTGGGCGGGCTGGCTGACCCTGCCGCCCAAAACGAGACTGAACTCGTAGAACTGCCGGGCGAGCGCATGCAGCGCGGCCTCGTCGGTGAAGGCCAGCAGCACGAGCGCGTCGGCCTGGCGGCGCGCCTCGGGCAGGATGCGGGCGAGACAGGTGGCCATGTCCTCCACCGCCAGGCCCGCGCCGAGGGTGTCCTCCAGCCCGCGCGGATCAACCAGTCCGACGAAGGCGATGCTCCGTCCGTTTTTTTTCACGACGGTCCAGCCGGGGAGCACCGGACGGCCGGTGGCGCGGTCGAGGAGGTTGGCGCTGACCAGCGGCACGGGCGAGACGGCCGCCACCTTGCGCAGCGTCTCCGCGTCGAGCGCGGCCTCGCGATGGCCGACGTTGAGCGCGACGTAACGCATGTCCGCATACGCCCGCACGACCTGCTTGTATTTCAACAAATGGTAGTCCTCCGCCCCCTCGATCGCGTCGCCGAGATCGAGACCGAGCGCGCCGACAAACGGCCCCGAGTCCACCGCGCTGCGCAGCCGAGCCAGCCCGCCGAATTGTCCGCTGACGCAGCCGCAGTGCGTGAGCTTGCCGTGCGTCTGCGCGGTGAAGAACAGCGGCACGGCGTCCGGCTTCCCGTCCGCGCCGCCCGGCCGGCAGCCGCCCAGCGCCAGCGCGGCCGCGAGCAGCAGCAGCGTCCGGATTGAAAAGGTAGGGCGGGACCGCTGGGCCCGCCGCGAACCATCAGAGATCTGCGCACGTCCAACCGGCGCGCCCAGCGGTCGCGCCCTGCCTTCGGAGTCCGGCATCTCAATACAGGAGCGCATAGGTGAGGAGGTTTACGTTGACCGAGGCCGAGGCGAGGATCTCGTTGCCGCCGCAGCAGCAGCAGCCCTTGGCGTTGCCCACGTCGTTGAGGCCCTCCTTGGAGTGGATCATGACGAGGCGGCCGTTGACCTCGAGGGCTTCGAGCAGGGCGGTGTTCCCGTTCTTGCACTTGAGCGTGTCGATCTTGTTGAGCACCGAAAAAATCGGATGCGTCATCGGGATCTTGGTGAGCTTGTATTCGGGCAGGGCGAGTTCGAGCTCCTTGCGCAGCGACTTGTCCCATGCGTCGTTGGAGCAGCTCGGACTGGAGACGAGGAAGCCGCCGTTGAGCAGGTAGTGGCGCAGGTTCTTGCGCTCGCGGTCGGTGAGGGTGAACGCCTCCTCGCCGGAAAACACGCAGAACGGCAGGTTGAACAGGCCGTCGGAATCGAGCCGCACGGCGCGGAAGCGCTTCTCGACCTTCAGCGTGGTGGCGGCCGCGGTGTCGGACAGAAACTTGTCCGCAAAGCACACGGAGCTGCGGTTGCCCGCGTAGATGAAGTTGCCGCACGGCACCATGCCCGGTTCCAGCGGCGCGGTCGAGGGCACCACCGGCTCGGGGTTGGCCTGCTTCTTTTTTTCGCCGGCGAACAGCGACGCGACGCAGCAGGACAAGAGGGCGAAACCAAGGGCGGACGGACGGAGCGTTTTCATGGGCGGGTGATTTTTTTGAAATATTCGTCCACGAGGGTGCGGTATTCGTCCATGGTGCTTTCACCGGGGACGGCATCCGAGTGACGGTCGGTCGGGTTGAGGCCCTTCATCACGTCGGGGGTGTCCAGTTGCGCCGCGGGCAAGGCGCCCTCGCTCTTGCCGGAGGACTGTCCGCCGTTGGCCGTGACGCGTTGCGAAGAGGCGTCACCCTTGGGGCTGGCCTCGTTGCCAAGCACCGGCGGCTGCTGGCCCGTGCTCATCGAGTAGCCGGAACCGCCGCCCTGCGCGTCGCCGCGGCCGAGACGCGGAAAACCTCCGGGCATCTCGCCCTTGCGGCTCTTGCGCATCTGCTCGAACGACTGCTTTTTGCCGCCGCCGAGGTTGAGCTTCAGATAATCGTCGAGCTCGTCGCCCGCCTCGCTTTGCGCGCCTTCGCAGCGGCCGAAAAGCGCGGCCATGTCCTGCTCGAGGCGGCGGGTGAGCAGCGCGCCCTGCCCGCCGTCGCCTTCAAGCAGGCGGTCGGTCGCGGTGCCGGCGGTCGCCGCCATACGCGCTTTTTCGATGGCGTCGGCGAGTTTGACGGCGCTGGAGCAGGCCTTCGGAAAATCCTTCTTCGCCGCGGCGGCCTTGTCGCGCAGGCGGTCGGGCAGACGGTCCAGCACCTCGCGCACGGCCTGCTGCTGCGCCGCGAGGTTTTTCAACGCGAGCTGGTCCTCGCGGTTGAGCGGGCCCTTGTCCTCGTAGGCGCGCGCCTGCTCGGCGAGCGACTGCTGCGCCTGGTAGAGGCGCTCGAACTGGTTGAAGGCGTTCACCAGGTCGTGCAGGCGGCCGAGGTCCTGCAGCGGTTTCTCCACCGTGTCCGCAAGCGGCTGCTCGCGCGCGCCGAGCCGGTCCGCGTGCTCCTTCGCCTCGCGCGCCAGTTCCTTCAGGGTCTCCGGCGAGAGGGCGCGCCCGCCGTCGGGCTTCACGGTGGACTCGGCCAGCGCGCCGACCGCGCCGTTGTTGAGCGCGGCGGAGCGCAGGATCTCCATGGCCTCGTGCGTAAGCTGTTTCTGGAGGTCTTTCTCGAAGTCGTAGAGCGGGTCCTTGCGCACGAAGTTTTGCATGCGCTCCGCCTGTTTTTTCAGGCGCTGGTTGATCTCCCCCTGCCTCGCGGTGAGCGCGTCGAACTCCGCCGCCGCCTTGGCGGCCTGCTCCGGCGTCTTCATGCGCTCGCGCAACCCGGCCGCCTCCTCGGCGAGCTTCACCTGGGCGGCCAGCAGGTCGTGAAAATTGTTGATGAGCTCCTGGTATTTTTCGGAGAGGTCGCGCACGTCGGTGTTCTCGCGGATGAAGTCGTTGTATTCCTCCTCGGAGATGATCGTGAGGGTCACGGTCTGGCTGCGCGCGAGGTGCGGCTCGGGCGCGTTGTCGATCGCCTCGGCGAAAAGGCTGAGCCGGTCGCCCGAACGGACGCCGAGCGTCGCGAAGTCAAAGATCATGGACTCGGCCGCGTAGCGTTGCGCGCCGTCGAAGGTGACGACCTTTGGCTCGGAATAGACGCCGTTGAGCGCGCGGTGGATGCGCAGCGTGCGCACGCCGTAGTCGTCGGACGCCTCGAAGCGCGAGGTAAGCTTGAAATCGCGGCTCACGAAGCCGTCCTGCAGGGGCTCGACCACGCGGATGGCGGGCGGCAGATCGTGAGTGGCGGACACGAGCGCCTCGGGCTGCTGGTCGGACGGCAGGCCGGCGATATCCGTCACGCGGAAGCGCAGGCGCACGTTGTCGCGCACGACAAGCGAACCGCCGACCTCCTTTTCGCCGCGCACGACGAGCGGCACGCGCTCGGTCTTCCCGTCGTCGCCGGTGACCTCCATGACGCCGTCGCGCAGCGGACGGTTGGATTGCAGGCGGAAACGCAGTTCGCTGCCGACGAGCGCGCTCGCCGACTGGAAGGCAAAGGGACGTTCCTCGGGCTTGATCGCCGTGTAGCCCGGCCACGTCGTCTGCAGGAAGGCGCGCTCGATCTTCGGCGTGAGCAGCACGCGCACCGCGCGTTCGCGGCTGTAGAACGACCGGCCGCGGGAATGCGCCACCAGCACGAGGTCCGTGCGCACGTCGGCGATCTCCTGGGTGAATTCCCTCTCGCCATCGCGGATCATCGGCACGGTCACCGCCTCGGCGGGACGGCCCGGCGGATGCGCGGTGATGAAGAGTTCGCGCGGCTCGTGCCCGCTCCAGCGCGTCTTGACCGTAAACTTGCCGCCATACACCACCTCGCCGCCGGCGGCGGCGGGCACGATGATCTCCACGCGGGTGAACGCATAGGGAGGATGGTCGCCCAGCGGATCAAAAAAACGCGGCAGCACGACCGCGGTCACCGGATAAAATCCCGCCAGCAGCACGAGGAACGCCAGCAGCGCCCAGGCGGCGTGTTTGCGGCGGAGGCGCGCCTCGCCGGTCACCGCGATACGCGGCAGATCGGCGCGGACGAGTTCGGCGTCGTAGCCGCCGACGGCCCCGGCCGCGAGCGTGCGCGTGAGCGGCGGCAGGCGCATGTCTTCGGCCTGCTCGGCGAGCTGGAGCGCGTTGATGAGTTTGGAACCGAGCCGCTCGTCCCGGCCTTCGAGGAAGCGGGCGGTGCGCTCGGGCGGATTGCGGCGGAACCAGCCGGTGCGCGCGCAGGCTGCGGTCGCGAAAAGCACCGCCGCGACGCCCGCGCCCAGCCAGCAGAGCCGCGAAGGCAACCCGAGTTGAAGAAACGCATCCGCCGTCACCGCGAGCAGCGAGAAGATCAGGAACCCCGGCAGCATGCGCCAGCCGAGGGCGCGCGCCTTTTCGCGCTGCCAGACGCGGTCGGCGTCGGCCAATCGGCGGAGGAGGGCGGCGGTTTCTTTCGTGGTGTTCATCAGCAGAGTCCCCAGCGGCGGCGGAGATACCAATCGATTCCCAGCAACATTCCAATGAGCCAGAAAACCCACGCGCGGTCCCAGACGGTGATCTTGCGCACGCGCGGCGCGTCGTCGACGGGCGCGGCCACGGCCGCATGGAGCGCGGCGGCGAACTCCTCGGGCTTGAGCACGCGGCCGCCGCTCGCCTCGCTCAGGCGGCGCAGGTAGGCGAAGTCGGCGGCGACATCGGTCTCCTCGACATTGTCGTCGTAGACGCTGAAACGCACCGTCTGCCGGGTGGCGTCGGGGAGCGTGACCTCGGCGCGGTAGAGGCCCGTCTTGTCGGGCACGAAATCCGCCTCCAGCCGCTGGTTGGTCGCGCCGGCGGGAACCGCGCAGGTGAGCCGGGCTATCTCGCCATCGTCCCGGAAAAGGGTGAGCCCGACCGCGCGCACGGGCCCGAGGGAATCGCGCGCCACGATGCGGAAACGTATTTTCTCCCCGAGCAGGACGTTGGCCGTGTCGGCGCGGAAGGTGAAACGGGTGTCCGGCATGATGTCGCGGCCGCGCATAAGCCAGAGCAGCGTCTGGTCCCAGAAGCGGTCGAACACCGTGTTGGCTTCCTGCGACTTCGCGTTGAACGCCCAGCGCCAAAGGCCGTCCACCCCGATGCTCAGCACCTGGCCGGCGCCGAGGCGGCGGTGCACCATCGCGGGAAACTCCGCGCCGCCGTCGAGCTCGGCCATCGTGGCGGCGAGCGGCTTGCGGTCGGTCGCCTCGTAGGAGCCGACGAGTTCGGGCAGCGCGACGCCTTGCTGGCGGGCGGTGTCGTCGGCATCCGCCAGCAACCGGAAGGGGGCGACGGCGCGGCCTTCGCGGCCGACGCGCAGCGGCGCGCTTTGCGTGACCGAACGCCCCCACGCCACCGGTTGCATCGCGCCGCCGAAGCCGCGCCCCGAGAAGGCGTCGCCCCGGCTGAACACCACGACGCCGCCCTGCCGGTCCACGAATTCCTGCAACGCCTCCACCTGCGACCAGGCGAGCAGCGTGTCGACGCCCTGGCCCAGGATCACGATGTCGTAGGCGTTCCACTCAGAGGCGTTGGCGGGCACGCGGAAGGGATCCTTGCGCTCCTCCGTGCGAAGCACGCGCCAGCGGTCCTTGGCATAGGAGACGACGCTGTCCACATCGAGCTTGTCGTTGCGGCGCAGCGAACGCTGGAGAAACGTGGTGTCCCAATACGGCCGGCCCTCCAGCACGAGCACGCGGATCTTCTTGTCGATCACGTTGACGTAGGTGGTCACGCGGTTGTTGGCGGTGCCCGCCTCGCCGGGAAGGGGGTCCGCGCGGATCTCGTATTCGAACTGGCCCGCCTTCGCCTCGGTGACGTCGAACTGCAACGGCACCTGCGTCTCGTCGCGCACGACCACGGAGCGCGACTGGATCGCGCGGCCTTCGCGCAGGAGCGTCACCTTCAGGGTCTCATACGGGCAGCCGAGCGGACGGATGACGGCGCTCAGCCGGATCACCTGTTTCGTGTAGTGAAACGGCTGGTAGGAGATGATGCGCACCGACACGTCGCGCACCGCGCCTTCGCCTCCAAGGGGCACCACGTAGACCGGCACCTGGCGGTTGCGGGCCAGCAGCGCGGTCTGCGCGGGGTTGACGAGTTCGAAGTCGTGGCCGTCGGTCAGCAGGAAGAGCGCGTGCGCCCCCTCGCCCGCCGCGAGCGAGCCGAGCATCGTCTGCACCGAGGAGTGTATCCGCGTGGTCGCGAGATCGGGATGGAGTTCCGCCAGCGGACGGGTGACCGGCGCGGCGTTTTCGCCGAAGGCGAAGAGGCGCGTCCCGGCGGGGACGACCGGCGGGGCGGAGCGGGGCGCGACGCCCGCGACCCAGAGCAGTTCGCGCGCCGCGTCAAAGCGGGTGAGCTTGCCCGCGTCGGGCTGGCGCATGCTGCGCGAGGCGTCGAGGCCGACGAGCATGACCTTCTCCTTCGTCTGCACGGGGAGCGGCTCGATGCGCGACGGTTGCAGCAGGATGAGCAGCACCAGCGCGCACCCGACCAGGCGGAAGAACAGCAGGCACACGCGTCGCGCGCGTGAAAGATTGCGGCCTGTCTGCCGGTAAACCCACACGGTCAGCGCGCCGAGGACGAGCGCCAGCAGCAGGACGAACGGCACCGGCACCGGCGGATCGAAGATGACCTGGCTCAGGTAGGCGCCGGGATTCATCGCGCGAGCCTCCGGAAGACGAGTTGCAGGGCGAGCTCGAGCAGCAGCGCGCCGACCGCGGCCAGCAGGAACCACGGCACGAGCGAGCGGCCGTGCGCGATCTCGTCATAGTCGCGCTGGCCGCCGGCGAAGCCGGACACCTGGCCGGCCGCCAGCTCGGCGGGCAGGTGGGACTTGTCCACGGGGCGCAGGTCGGACTCCTCCGGATCGGCGTTGACGGCGAAGGCGTATTTGATGCGTCCGTCGGCCAGCGTGTAGAAACCGGCCTCCTCGGGAATGAAGCTGATGCCGGCGCGCTCGCCCAGCGGTTCCTGGCGAACCTCGATGACGCGGCCCGACGGACTGGTGAACGGCCGGCGGCGAAGATCCTCGCGCCACACCTCGCCGGTCACGAGCTGCCCGGCGGCGAAGGCGAGCGGCGCGGGCTCGCGGGTGTCGAGCTGCTTGACGAGGTCCTGCACCCACGCGGGAAAAATCCGCTGCCGGGCGAGGTTGCTGGAAAATTCGCCGACGGAAAAATTCATCAGCACCAGCGTGCCCAGGCCGTGCCCGGTCACGGCCATCGCGGGCGTCTCGTCGCCGAAGCGGAGCAGGACCTTGCCCGCGCCGGTCGCGCTGGCGGCGTGGAAATCGTAGAACTCCAGCAGGCCGAGATCCTGCCGGAGTCCGCCGCGAAAGAGGCGCAGGAAACGCGCGTTGAAATCGCCGGTGACGAGCTGTTGCGCGCCCGAGCCGACGTTGTCGGTCTTCCGCAGCGGGCCCACGCGCAGCGGCAGCGGAGTCGTGGCCATGGCCTTTTCCAGGCGTTCGAGGTTGGCCGCGTCGGCGTCGCTGTCCATGAACCACACGATGCCGCCGCCGCGATGGAGGAATTTGGCGAGCGTGTCCGCCGCCGCGTCGTCGAGCGGACCGCAGCCGGTGATGAAGAGCTTGCTCGCGCCCGCCAGCCGCGCCGGATCGAGCGCGCCCGAGGCGAGGTGCCGAGGAAGAAGCGAGCCGGCCTGCTGCGCGTAGGGATTGAGCGCGGCATGGAGGAAGTTCACCGGGGAATGTCCGGCGTCGCCGTCGGCCGACAGCGTGACGATCTCCTCCTTTTCCAACGCGGGGAGGACGAGCGACCAGCGGTTGTCCGCCGCGAGGTTGTCGGGCGGCAGGGATACCTCGCACAGGTGCAGGCCGGGCGACGCCACCGGAACCGGCACGGTCACGCGCACCGACGACCAAGGGCCGGCGGACACGGGTTGCTGCACCTGGTGGCGCTGGTCCACGCGCACCGTGACGACGTCGTCGAGCGGCGCGGACGAAAAATTGCCGACCGTCACCTCGAGCGGCACGGTGTCGCCGGCCAGCACCTGCGACTGGCCCGGCTCGGCGCCAAGGATGGCGCGGTTTTCAGGCGAGGCGGCGCCGACATCGACGAAGAACAGGCGGACGCGGCCGGTCAGCGGCGCGAAATCGACCAGCGCCCAGTTCCGCCGCTGGAAATCGGAAACGTAGTATATCTCGACGGGACCTTTCGTCTTGGCGAGGAGGCGCGCGGCCGCGGCGTTGGCCAGCGTGAAATCGGCGCGCGTGACGCCGGGCGCAAGCTGGTGCAGAAAGCGCTTCGCCTCGGCGAGATTGGGCGAGAAGGACTCGAAGCAGACCGCGGACGTGTGCGCCACCGCGATGACGTTGACCTCGTCGTCCGTTCCGAGCGTGCCGAGGATCTTGGCGGCCTCGATCACGGCGCGCTGGCGCGAGGTGACGCCGGCCTGCCGGTATTCCATGCTGAGCGAGCGGTCCACGATCAGCAGTATCTGGCGATGTGCGTCGGCGGCGCGGTCGGAGGAGCCGAACAGGTCGAGCACGGGCTTGAGGAACGCGAGCAGCAGGAGCAGCAGGAACAACGTGCGCACAAGCGTGAGCAGGCGGTGGCGCCACTTGTAGATGCGCGAACGCTCGGCGGCGGATTTTTTGAGGTGTTCGACCGATGAAAAAAGAAAGACCTGCGGAAAACGCTTGTTGAGAAGGTGGATCACCAGCGGCAGCGCGAGCAGCGCGGCGAGGGACCAGAAGAGCGGGGCGTTGAGAAACGTCATGGCGCGCGGGCTTTGTTCAGCGGGCCGTTCCGCGCAGGCCGAGGTAGGCCTCCAGCGCGAGGGTGTAGGAGTCGGAGGTGTTCACCTGCTGGTGCTCGATGCCGCGGGCGACGGCTTCGCGCGCCAGCGTGTCGATGGCGGCGCGTATCTTTTCGCGGTAGAGGACGCGCAGATCCTCGGCGTCCACCTCGACCTGCTCGGCCGTCTCGAGATCCACGTAGCGCGCCACGCTGTGGGCGGGGAGCTCGGTCTCGTCGGGGTCGAGCACCTGAAGCAGGAGGATCTTGAAGCCGCGGTGCTGGAACTGGGCGAGCGCGTCGAAGAGCGGCGCGGGATCGGTCAGAAAATCCGAAAGCACGACGAGACGTCCGCGCTTGCGGCAGACCTCGGCCGCCTGGCGCAGCGCGCCGGGCAGGTCGGTGGCGGAGTCCGGCCGCACGCCCTCCAGGGCGGTGATCATCTCGTGCAGATGGCGGCGCGTGCCGCCGGGCGGCCGCCACGTCTTGAGCTTGTCGGCAAAGAGGCCGAGCGCGGCTTTGTCGCCCTGCTTCGCCATCAGGTAGGCGAGCGCGGCGGCGACGCGGGCGGCGTGATAAAACTTCGGCATGCGGCCCGCGCCGGCGTAACGCATGGAACCGCTCGTGTCCACGAGCAGGTAGGCGACCATGTCGGTCTCGTCCTCGTAGCGTCGCACAAACAGGCGGCGGGCGCGGCCGTAGGCGCGCCAGTCGATACGGTCGATGGCGTCGCCGGGCACGTAGTCCTTGTAGTCGCGAAACTCCGCCGAGGAACCGGGATGCGTCGAGCGGTGCCGGCCCGCGAAAAAGCCGTCCACCGTCGCCTGCGCAAACAGCATGAGGTTTTTAAACCGGTCCAGTTCGTCCGCCGACAGCAGCGAGCCGGCATAGCGCGACTGGGTGCCGGCCGGCAGCGGCGGGGGAAGGGGCGATGGAAAGGCCATTGCGGCGGACCGGCGATCAGTAGGCCTTTTCCGGGACGGACTTCACCAGCGTGGCGACGATGTCGCGGGCCTTCTTGCCGGCGCCGGTGGCGCGGTAGTTGGTGATCACGCGATGCTGGAGCACAGGGCCGGCGACTTCACGCACGTCGGACGTCTCCGGCGTGAGCCGGCCCTTGAGAAGCGCGAGGGCCTTGGCGCCGAGGATGAGATACTGCGAGGCGCGCGGACCGGCCCCCCACTCGACAAAATCCTTGGTGGCCTGCGGCGCCTGCGCTCCGGCCGGGCGCGTGGCGGCGGCCAGCGCGACGGCGTAGTCGATCACGTGGTCGGACACGGGCGCGGCGCGCACGAAGTGTTGCACGGCGAGGATCTGCTCGCGGTTGGCCACGGGCGAAAGCGTCACCGGTTCCTGCAACGTCGTGCGGCGCACGACCTCGGCCTCCTCGGCGCGCGTGGGATAATCGAGGTGCAGCGAAAACATGAAGCGGTCGAGCTGCGCTTCGGGCAACGGGTAGGTGCCCTCCTGCTCGATGGGGTTTTGCGTCGCGATGACGACGAACGGATCGGGCAGCTTGCGCGTGTCGTGTCCGACGGTGACCGCGCGCTCCTGCATCGCTTCGAGGAGGGCCGACTGGGTCTTGGGCGGCGTGCGGTTGATTTCGTCGGCAAGCAGCAGATTGGTGAAGATCGGGCCGGCCTGGTATTCAAACTCCAGGCGGCGGTCCTTTTCCTGGAGAAGCTCCGAGCCGATGATGTCGCTCGGCATGAGGTCGGGCGTGAACTGGATGCGCTTGAACGACAGGTCGAGGGACTCCGCCAGCGACTTGACGAGCAGCGTCTTGGCAAGGCCGGGCACGCCGATCAACAGGCAGTGCCCGCGGGAAAAAAGGCTGACGAGGAGAAGCCTGACGATGTCGTCCTGCCCCACGATCACCTTGCCGAGTTCGGCTCGAATGCGTTGATAAACCTCCTGGACCGCCTGGGGTGTTAAGTCGCTCATCTTTGGTGCTTTTTGTCGGACGAAGATGCGCGCATCTCCAGCCCAAAGTCACCCTTGTTGCATATTTATGGGTTCATCAGGCCGCGCGAAGCAGGCGCGTCCGCGAACCCGCGGCCCCTTTTGCTACCCCAGCTCGAACGGAAAGTTGACCGCGCCCAGATGCCGGAATTGCAGCCGGTGAATGCGCGCCGTGACCTGCGCCGGCACCAACCGGTGCTCGTCCATGTAGGCGCGAAGCTGGCCGAGGTAGGTCTTGAGATAATTGCTCCCGAGTTCCTTGTGCGCGACGGACACCCGCTCCGTCGCCTCGCGCAGACCCTGGAGGCCGATCGTCTCCAGCATGGCGCACATTTCCAGGATGCGATTGAACTCGGCCTGCACCTCGGCGATGCCGAGGGTGCGCACCTGCTCGATGCGGAGCCGGAACCCCACCACCGGCACGCGCGGCAGCACCGCGGCCGCCTGCGGCGTTTTCATGACGTCCCTTTGATGGCGGTCCGCCAAGTCGTTCACCTGGACGATCACGTCGTCCAGCTCGCGGGCGGCGGCCAGCGCAAGATTGATGGACTGGTTCGCAGGCGGGGAAAAATCACGGCGCTGCCAGTCGTAGCCGGAGGAGACCATGTTGCGCGCCTGGCCAAGCGAGCACAGCAGCGCCTGCAGCTTCGCATCCAGAAGGTCCAGCAGCCCCGGCCACGCCACCAGATTGTCCAGCGCCGCCAGCCCGCGCACGTAATCCGCCGACACCGCGCGCACGTGGCTTTCCAGCTCGTTCTCAAGGGCCGGCACGATCAAAGCGTGCAATTTCAACATCGTGTCCTGCGCGGAGGCGACCTTGGCCCGCTCGGTCTTGGCGGCTTCGACCGCCGCCAGCTCGGCGGGATTCCCGATCGTGGGCAGGAAACGTGTGCGCGAACTCAACGACTGCTCGATCGCCTTCGCCCGCAACGTGAGGTCGTCGCTGAGTTCCTTGAGCAGCCGCAGCGCGTAGCGCACATGGCAGTCATCAAGGAGCAATTCGTCGAGCTTGACGGAAAGTTGGGACATCGGGACGACCGTAGCAAATGCGCGCCCCCGCCCCGCCTCAAGCCTCCTTATTCCAAATGTATCCCCTCAAACGATAGGACGCTTCATCCAAGGCCCTTTGGAAACATCTCTCGGATGCCTGGCCTCAAAGGAGGTCGGACCTCCAGGTCCGATCCCGGCGGACTTATCCCGGCGGACTCTCTCGAACGATCATCCGGACGGACTTGGAGGTCCGTCCTCCGCGTATGCCGACCCAAAAATTAGTGTTCATAAGTCCGCATTAGCGGTTACTCCTGTTTCCCAATCATGAACGACGCGGACGACGATCTTCTCGTAAACACGCGCTCCGAGCCCGGCGAGGTCGGGCTGGTGGAGCCGCATGACTTCGTCTCGACCGCCCCGTTCGCCTTCGACAACGCCCAGACGATCCCCGGCTTCACCCTGCGCTACGAGACCTACGGACGCCTCAACCCCGCCCGCGACAACGCCGTCCTCATCTGCCACGCGCTCTCGGGCGACCACCACTGCGCCGGCATCCACTCGCTCAACGACCGCAAGCCCGGCTGGTGGAACAACCTCATCGGCCCCGGAAAAGCCGTCGATACCAACAGATTTTTTGTCCTCTGCGCCAATGTCATCGGCGGCTGCCAGGGGTCCACCGGCCCGTCGTCCCCCGATGCGCGCACCGGCCGGCCCTACGGGATAACCTTCCCCGCCGTCACCATCCGCGACATGGTGCGCACGCAGAAACTCCTGCTCGATTCCCTCGGCGTAAAATCGCTCTACGCGGTCATCGGCGGCTCGATGGGCGGCATGCAGGTGCTCCAGTGGGGCATCGAGTATCCGTCGTTCGTGAAACGCATGCTCGCCATGGCCACGACCGCCCGCGAGGGCGCGCAGGCCATCGCGTTCAACGAGGTCGGCCGCCAGGCCATCATCCAGGACCCCGAGTGGAACCACGGCTATTACCCGAAGAGCGGCGGCCCCCGCGTGGGCCTCGCCATCGCGCGCATGATGGCGCACATCACCTACCTCTCCGACGCCAGCATGGACCGGAAGTTCGGGCGCAAGGCCGTTTCCGCCAGCCACAAATCCGCGCCCGCGCCGGTCGCCGACGTGTCCGAACTTTCCATGGAGGGCATCGACCCCGTCACGCCCGCCACCTCCTTCAACGTCCAGTTCGAGGTCGAGAGCTACCTGCGCTACCAGGGCCAGAGCTTCATCAACCGCTTCGACGCGAACTCGTATCTCTACATCACGCGGGCGCTCGACCAGTTCGATCTCGCCGCCGCGCACGGTTCGCTGGAGGACGCCTTTGCCAAGGTCGAGGCCGCCACCCTCGTCGTCGGCTTCACCAGCGACTGGCTGTTCCCGCCCGACCAGAACCGCGCCATCGCCATCGCCCTTCTGCGCGCCGGCAAACGCGTGAGCTACGCCGAACTCTCCACCGATCTCGGCCACGATTCCTTCCTGCTGGAATCGCCGCAGCTCTACGATCTCGTGCGCGGCTTTCTGGCGTAGGCCTCAGGTTCCGAAGGTAGGGCGGGACCGTCCCCGCCGAACCGCGGCTCACCGGGACGGTTCCCCCTACCCTCGATAGCACGCATGCTCATTCCCTTGACTCAAAAGAGCATGAAGGAGCCCCCTCCTCACCGCAGCGAGGCCAGCGCCTTCGCGATGGGCACCTCGTGGCGCTTCCGGTCAAGAAAGGTGCTCACCTTTGTGTAGCCCGCCTCCTGCAAAAGTTTCAACGCGGCCCCGTAGCCGTCCCCCACGCGCTGAGCGATGTGCGCATCCGCCCCGATCACGACCGGGATTCCCCTCTCCTGCATGAGCGCGAGTTGCGCGGGGCCCGGATTCATCTCCGGCAGCGCCTTGTTCACACCGCTCGTATTCAGCTCCATCGCCACGCCCGTCGCCGCGATCCGGTCCAGCGCCCGCACGATGTAGGGCTTGATGCGCGCGAAATCCCATTCCTCCGGCGCCTCGTTCTTCACAAGGTCCGGATGCGCGAGCGTGTCGAAGAGCCCCGTCTCCGCCGCCTGCGCCAGATGCTCGAAGTAAACCCGCTGGTAGGCGAACTGGTTCCCCTTGAAAAACCGCTCCTTGTAAAACGACATCTGCATGTGCACCGAGCCGAGCACGTGGTGCAGCGGCGCGCATTCGTGGAGCTGCTCCAGCCACGGCTCCACCCCCGGATAAAAATCGCTCTCCAACCCCAGCCGCACGTCCACGCGCCCGGCGAACTCCCGCCGCGCGCGCGCCACCATCGCCACGTAGGTGTCCCACTCCTCCGGCTTCATGCGCACATGCGCCGCCAGCCCGTCCGGCAGCGGCGCGTGACAGGTGAAGATGATGCCCTTGAGCCCGCGCTTCTCCGCAGCCGCCGCATAATCCTCGGGCTCGCCGAAGGCGTGCCCGCAGAGCGGCGTGTGACAGTGGGATTCGTAAAGCAGCGGCGCGGTCATGAAAGCCCCAGTGTTGCCCATCCCAAAGCGGAGAACGAGAACGATTTTATCCCGCGCTCCCGCGTCCGCCCCGGCCTTGCGAAAGCGGGAATCGGAGGACATCCTTCCTCCATGCCTCCCTGGGCCGAACATTTCCTCAAGGCCTTCATCCCGCTTTTTGTCGCGAGCGACCCCGTCGGGCTCGCCGCGATTTTCCTCGCGATGAGCGCGGGCGTCCCGGCCGAGGCCCGCCGCCGCGTCGCCCGGCAGGCCACGCTCACCGGCGGCATCGTGGCGCTGGCCTTCCTTTTTCTAGGACGGAGTATTTTCGCCGCCATCGGAATCACCGTGAGCGACTTTCAGGTCGCGGGCGGACTCATCCTCCTCGTGCTGGCCTCGCGCGAACTCGTGCTGCCCGCCTCGACGGAATCGCCAAAGGCCAACGACGATTTCGGCGTGGTGCCGCTCGGCATGCCGCTGATCGCCGGCCCGGCGCTGATCACCACGCTGCTCGTGCTCGTGGACACCGTCGGGCTGGGCATGACGCTCCTCGCGCTCGCCGCCAACCTCGCCCTGCTGGTCGCCGCGCTGTTCAACGCCGAGAAGCTGGGGTCCTGGCTTGGCACGACCGGTCTGCGAGCCATCTCGAAGATCGTGGCTCTTTTGCTCGCCGCGATCGCTGTTGCCATGATCCGCCGCGGCTGGGCAGGGTGAACATCATGAGAGTCAAATGGCTCACGGTTATAGTCCTCGGACTGCTCGTTGCGACAGCCGCTATTCCCGTCGTTAAAACGCATACTGCAGTGACGACGGTCACCGGCATGACCATATCGGAAACTTCATGGTTCGGACTGCCTCCCGTCATTCGCCAAAAACCAAGCCCGCTCAGTCTTTGGTGCCGTGAGCATCATGTGGAGGTGCGCGAAGACCCGATGTTCTTTTCCACGATCACTCGTGATTTTTGGGGACTGGGGTTAATACGCGGCTGCGGCACTGCGCCGGCTTGCATGTTTTTCAAAGCTGATATGCAAAGCATTTGGCTCGAACGCACTTCCGAGGTCGATGTTCGTAAGTTTATCGCCGCGATGACGTCGGCGGATGAACCGGGGCGTGAACGCCTCATCCGTGCAGCCCTTGATCGGATGTTCACGAAACCATGACCCTTTTGCTCGCCGCGATCGCTGTTGCCATGATCCGCCGCGGCTGGGCAGGCTGACGGGTTCATGAAAGTTGGATGGATCATCATTCTTGCGCTCGGGCTCGTCGGCCCGGCGACTTTTTTCCCCGTCATCAAGACGACCGAGGGGGCGACCACGATCACCGGCACGGTCGTCACGACCAAGGCCTGGTTCAAGTTCGCGCCCGTCCGCGAAAAACACGCGAGCCCGCTCGCCGACTGGTGCGCCGCCCACGGCGTGCCCGTGACCGAGGATACCGTCTTTTATTCCTCGATCACGCGTAACATATGGGGCCATGTCTGGACACGAAGCGACCGCAGCGCCCCGGCGTCCTACTACTTCACCCCGGCCGTGCAGAAAACCTGGCTCGCGCGCGCATCCGAGGCCGAGGTGCGCCGCTTCATCGATGCCATGCTGGCGACCGACGAGGCCGGGCGCGCACACCTCATCGACAAGGCCAATGATCGGGTGCAGGCCGGAAACTGCCGTTCACCCCGCGAACGTCGTGAGCAGCTCCGCGTAGATCTTCGCGCTGGCGACCAGCTCCTTCACCGAGGCCCGCTCGTCCACCGCGTGGCAGTCGTCGCCGCCGGGGCCGTAACCGAGAGTGGGAACCTTCCGCACGCCCGCGAAAAAATACATGTCGTTGAACCCGCTCGACACGCGGAAGGAGGTCTTCTCCCGGCGCACACGCGTCACGCATCCGGCCATCGCGGTGAAGAACGGATGCGCCGGCCGGTTGAATGTCGGGTGGTTATGCGACACTTTTTCGACCGTGATGCGGCACTGCGGGATTTTTTTGGCCGCCGCCGCGAGCACCGCCCGCAGCTCGCGCTCGGCCGCCGGCACCGTCTCGACCGCGATCACGCGGCGGTCGATGGAAAAACTCGCAAGAGCGGGCACGGTGTTGATCTTGCCGCCCTCGCCGGAGGCGAACACGCCGCCGATGTTAAGCGTGGGGTGCATGACCTTGCCGTCGGGCGCCGTGAACGCGCGCTTCGCGAGCCGCTTCTTGTAGTCGTCGAGCGCGAGCACGAGGGCCGACATCTTTTCGAGGGCGTTGACGCCTTCGTGCGGCACGCTGCCGTGGGCGGCGCGGCCGTGCACGGTGACGTTGAGCCACACGACGCCGTTGTGCCCGCAGCACACCGCGTTGCCCTCGCCGCCTTCCATGACGACGGCGTAGTCGGGCCTGATCGGCGCGTGCTTCACGAGCCAGCCGGCCCCGAGGGCTGAGTCGGTTTCCTCGTCGGCGGTGAACGAGACCTCGACGTTCATCTTCGGGGCCGTGCCGGTCGCCCGCAGCGCGCGCAACGCCATCAGGAGCGAGGCGTGGGAGCCCTTCATGTCGGCCGTGCCGCGCCCGTAGATCCAGCCGCCGTCGACCGTGCCGGAAAACGCGTCGCCATGCCGCCACGCGCCGGAAACGGGCACGACATCGTAGTGGGCGTTGAAATGGATCGTCTTCTTCGCGCCGCGCGCCGCGAGCTTGCCGAGGACGTTGTAGCGCGGAAATCCGTGCTGGGCCGCCGGCAGCGTTTTCTTGAGCAGCGCCTTCGGAACGTTAAAGCGCTTCGCCTGCAGTCCGGCGGTCGCGAGTTCTTCCGTGAGGAGCGCGGTGATCGCGGCGTAGTTGTTGCCGGGAGGGTTGACCGTGTCGGTGCGCACCAGCCGCTGGAGCAGGGCGATCAGGTCGGGCGCGTGGGCGTCGATGTAGGCGGCGGGAGACATCGCGCAGGAACGTAGACGGATCGCCACGCCGCGCGAGGTGATAAACCAACACCCCTCCCGGTCGCCCCCCTCGCTCAAAAACTCCCGTCCGCCCCATCCTCGGAGACCGGAATATTTGTCACTTAATAAGTGACAAATATTATATTATACCACCCAAGCGCCCATCCGGTTTGTCACTTATTAAGTGACAAACCAGATGGGATACGGCCCGACTTAGCTGCCTTGCGCCGGCCCCGATCCTGCGTCCGGCTATCCCCATGACCGCCGCCGACCTCATCGCCGCCCTGCGACTCGAACCTCTGCCCCGCGAAGGCGGTTTCTTCCGCCAGACACATGCAAGCGCCGCCCGCCTGCCCGGCGGACGCCCACAGGACACGGCGATTTATTTTTTGATCACGCCGGAGGGGTTTTCGGCGCTGCACCGGCTGCGCACGGAAGAGATCTGGCATTTTTACGGAGGCGACGCCGTCGAACATCTCATCCTTGATCCCGCCACCGGCGAAGGGCGGAAGACGCGGCTGGGGAGCGACTTCGCCGACGGCCAGATACCGCAGCTCGTCGTGCCCGGCGACACCTGGCAGGGTGCGCGGCTCGCCGCCGGGGGAGAGTGGGCGCTGCTCGGTTGCACGATGTCCCCGGGCTGGGACGAAAGGGATTTCACGCTCGGCGACCGCGCGGCCCTCACGGCGGAGTTCCCTGTTTGGGCGGCGGACATACGCACGTTTACACGATGATTTTTGACAGCCCGCCCTCTGCGGCACACGGTGCAGCCACACTTCATGTCCCTCGCCGATCTCCGCAAAGAATACAGCCTGGCCGGACTCCTCGAAAAGGACTTGGCCCGCGACCCCTTCCGCCAGTTTGAAAAATGGTTCCAGGAGGCCGAGGCCGCCAAGATCACCGAGCCCAACGCCATGACGCTGTCCACCGCGACGCGCGAGGGCCGTCCGTCCTCGCGCACCGTGCTGCTCAAGGGCCTCGACGGACGCGGCTTCGTTTTCTACTCCAACTACGAGAGCCGCAAGGGCCGCGACCTCGCCGAAAATCCCCGCGTCTCCCTGCTCTTCCCCTGGGTCGCGATCGAACGCCAGGTCATCATCGAGGGCTCGATCGTCCGCCTCACCCGCGAGGAAAGCGACGCCTACTTCCACACCCGTCCGCGCGCCAGCCAGCTTGGCGCATGGGTTTCGCAGCAGAGCTCCATCATCAACAACCGCGCCGTGCTTGAGGACGCCATGAAGGCCCTCGACAAAAAATACGCCGGCGTCGAGGTCCCCACCCCGCCCAATTGGGGCGGCTACCGCGTGAATCCCGAGACCGTCGAATTCTGGCAGGGCCGCCGCAGCCGCCTGCACGACCGCCTGCGCTACCGCCGCGAAAAATCCGGCGACTGGATCATCGAGCGCCTCGCGCCCTGACCCCTCCTCCCCTGTCTTGAAAAAGAAACGTCCAGCCGCCAAGGCGCGCGTTCCGCGTCTGCCCCGTCCCTCGGCCAACCTCCTGGCCAGCGCCCTCGGCACGCTTGGCGAGGGCGTGCTCATCGCCGACCGCCGCTGGACGCGCGACGGCCTCCGCATCCGTTTCGCCAACCAGAGCCTCTGCGCGATGACCAACCGCTCCATGCAGGAGCTTCACGGCCTCTCGCACGGCGAACTCCACGAGGACCGCGACCATTTCCCCGACCTGAAAAAATGGCTGGCCCGCCTCGCGCCTGGCCTCGCGCTCAGCGGCGAAGGCTATCTCGCCTGCGGCCCCGGACGACGCCTTTACACCACGTGGATTTTCAGCCCCGTGGCCGACGCCCGCGGCCGCGTCACGCACATTTCGATCACCTACCGCGACATGACGGCAAAACGCCGCCTCCAGGAGGATCTCATCCACGCCCAGCGCCTCGACGCGGTCGGCCGTCTCGCCGGCGGCGTCGCCCACGATTTCAACAACCTCCTCTCCGTCATCAACGGCTACTGCGAGATCCTCCGCAGCAAGCCCGCCGTCGTCCGCCATGCCGCCCGCGAGATCGGCGAGATCCACCGCGCCGGCCTCCACGCCGCCGGCCTCGTGCGCCAGCTCCTCGCCTTCAGCCGTCGCCAGGCCCTCGACCCCAAGGTCGTCAGCCTCAACCAGCTCGTGCAGGAAAACGCCGACATCCTCGCGAAACTCCTCCAGCCCGACAAGAGCCTCACCCTCTCGCCGCAGGCCGCTCCCGACCACGTGCGCGTGGACCCGATGCAGATCCAGCAGGTGCTGCTCAACCTCACCATCAACGCCCGCGACGCTCTCTCCCCCGGCGGACGCGTCGCCATCCGCACCGATTTCCGCGAGATCAAGGCCGGCCGCAACCGCCGCGCCACCGACATGCCCGCCGGCCGCTACGTGCTGCTCTCCGTCAGCGACAACGGCACCGGAATGGACGCCGAGGCCCGCGCCCACCTCTTCGAGCCGTTTTTCACCACCAAGGAGCAAGGCAAGGGCACCGGCCTCGGCCTCTCGCTCGTCTACGGCATCGTGCAGCAAAGCGGCGGCCACATCTTCGTGCAAAGCGCGCCCGGCACCGGCTCCACCTTTGAGATCTATCTCCCCGTCGTCCAGGAACCGGTCGCCGTCCAACCGGTCGCGCCCGCCGCCCTGCCCTCCACCCGCGGACGCGAGGCGGTCGTGCTCGTCGAGGCGGATCCCGTCGTCTCGAAGATGATCGCCGGCATCCTCACCTCCGACGGCTACCGCGTCCTCGCCGCCGAAACCGCCGCCAAGGCCCGCCTGCTCATCCACCGCCAGCGCAAACCCGTCGATCTGCTTATCATCGACTCGGGCCGCGCCGGCCCCGCCGGCGAAAAATTCATCCGTGAGCTTCACACCGCGCATCCGGAACTTCGCCTGCTCCACACCAGCAGCTCCGAAATCGCCCCGTTGCCCGGCTTCGCCGCCGAATCCCAAGGCGCGCTCACCAAGCCTTACGCGCTCAGCACGCTCCTCCGCGCCGTCCGCTCCCTCCTCGACGGCAAGGGCGTGCCGGCCTCGCGCTGACGCCCCCTCGGAGCGCCGATTCTTTCTTCTTTCCTCTTTATCTTTCTCTTTCGTCAACCGCCTCCTCGATCCAGAGAAAGAGGAAATATAAAGAATAAAGAGAAAGATCACCCTCCTGACCTCATGAATTTCTTCCTCACCGGCGCCTCCGGCCTCGTCGGCTCCGCCTTCGCCCAGGCCGCCGCCCGCCGCGGCCACCACGTCACCGGCCTCGTCGGCTCCTTCGCCGGCCCGCTCCCCGGCGTGAACGAAAAACGCGCCCTCGATCTCACCGACGACGCCGCGCTCACCGCCGCCGTGCTCGACGCCTTCCCCGACGCCATCGTCAACTGCGCCGCCGTCGCCGAGCCCGCCCAATGCGACGCCGACCCCGCCCGCGCCCAAGCCCTCAACGTCGCCCTCCCCGCCACCCTCGCCCGCCTCGCCCATCATCTCAGCGCGAAGTTCATCCACCTCTCCTCCGAGCAGGTCTTCGACGGCGCCAGCGCCTCGCCCTACTCGCTCCAGAGCGCGACGAAACCCATCAACCTCTACGGACGCCAAAAACTCGAAAGCGAACGCCTCGTCCACGCCGCCGCGCCCGAGTTCGCCATCACCCTCCGCGCCCCGCTCCTCACCGGCAACAGCCTCTCCGGCAAACGCAGCCTCCACGAACGCCTCTTCGCCGATTGGTCCGCCGGCAAAACCCCGCGCGTCTACTCCGACGAAATCCGCCAGCCCTGCACCGCATCGAATCTCGCCGACCTCATGCTCGAACTCCTCGAGCGCAACGACGCCCGCGGCGTCTATCATTGGGCCGGCGCCGACGCCCTCTCGCGCCACGAACTCGCCCGCCGCATCCGCGAGCATTTCAAGCTCAGCGAAACCGCCGCGCCCATCGAAGCCATTACGCGCGCCGCCGATCCCCGCGCCGCGTCGAAGCGCCAGGCCACGCTCACCCTCGATCTCAAGCCTCTCGCCGGAAAAGTGAAGACCCCCATCGAGACCTTCGACGCCCAGCTCGACCAACTCATCATCCCCGCGCCTTTTCAGGCTTGGTATCACCAAGCCTGAAACCTCGTTCTTCTTTCCTCTTAATCTTTCTCTTTCGTCAGGTTTCCCGGGAGAGAAAGATTAAGATAAAGAGGAAAGAGAAAGATACAGACCTCCATGCAGCTCGACCTCCTCCCCCCCCGCACCGGCGGCGCCGCCGAAAACATGGCGACGGATTTTCTCCTGCTGCAACGCTACCCCGCCGCCGCGCAAACCCACGCCCGCTTCCGCCACTACGACTGGCGCGCGCCCTCCTTCACCTTCGGCACCAGCCAGAAAATCGCCTACGTTCGCGAACAGCTCGCCGCCCTCGCGCCCGGCGAACGCCTAGACCTCTGCCGCCGCCCCACCGGCGGCGGCGTGGTGGACCACCGCGAAGACTGGACCTACACGCTCGTCGTCCCCCGCGGACACCCGCTCTACGACGCCCGCGCCACCGAAAGCTACCGCCTCGTCCATGCCGCCCTCGTCGAGTCCCTCCGCGCCCAAGCCCAGCCCGTCGTCCTCAAAAAAACCTGCGACTCCGACTGTAGGAGCCTGCTTGCAGGCGATGAACCGGACGAAAACCCGACGCCCCCCGAATCGCCCATAAATGGGCTCCTACAAAAAACCCCTTCCCCCGCCCCCACCGTCTGCTTCACCCGCCCCGAACTCTACGACGTCCTCCACGAAACCACGGGGGCCAAAGTCGCCGGCGCCGCCCAGAAACGCACCAAGCACGGCCTCCTCTTCCAAGGCTCGCTCTGGAAACCCACCGTCGCCGCCACGGTTGACTGGGACGCCTTCGAAACCGACTTCACGACCCGCCTCGCCGCCCTTCTAGAAGCCGAAGCCGTCGAAACCCCGTGGCCCGACCTCAACGAAGACGAACTCAGCGCCCTCACCGACCAATACTCCTCCCCCGAGTGGATCGAGTATCGGTAGTCCCTGACAGGACGTGACCGGGGCGCGGGCGCGCCTCATCGGCATTATGACCGCCATAATGCCCGAGAGCTTGTCAACGCACGGCCGAGCCGCAAAATACATACACATGAGCACGACCACCAAAAAGCCTGCCGCCGCTCCTGCGCGTAAGGCCACCGCTCGCCGCCCCGCCAAATCCTCAAAAAAACCCACCACCTTCGCCGAGTGGGCAAAGAGTGTCGCGGGCATGGTGGATACCGGACAACACGACCTCTCCACGCGTGAAGGCTTTGGCCATTGATTACCTTATAGACGCCGGCCCCATCGTAGCGCTCCTCGACCGCTCCGACCAATGGCACACTTGGACCGTGCCCACCCTCACCAGTCTTGGCGCGGCCCGCTACGCCACAACAGAGACCGCCATTGCCGAAGCCTGCTACCTGCTGAGCACTCGCCGCTCCGCAGTGCTCACAGTCATACAGATGGTCACAAGCGGCTTCGCCCGCGTCATACCCACGCTCGCCACCGAACCCGCCCGCATCGCTCAACTCATGGATAAATATCCCTCGATGGATGTAGGCGACGCCACCCTCGTGGTGCTCTCGGAGCAACACCCGCGCGCCCGCCTCGTCACCGTGGACACGAAAGACTTCAGCATCTACCGCCGCCAAGACGGCACCCTCGTCCCGTCCATCATGCCCAAAGTTTAGGCCCACCGACCATAAGCCCCGCCGAACCACGGTTCACCTTACCCCGAGAAACCGCGCCAGCTCCTTCACCGCGTCCGCGGACGAATGTCCCCGGCGCACGGAACGGTTTTGAATCATCAGCCGGCCCGCGTCGCGATCCACTTTTGGGTCAACATGGCCGACGAGTTCGTCTCCCGACAACACCGGCAGCGCGTAGTAGCCGCGCACGCGTTTGTGCGCCGGCGTGTAAACTTCCCACGTATAACTGAAATCCCACAGCTTCTCCGTGAGCTTGCGGTTGTAGATGATCGGATCGAGCGGCGCCAGCAGCCGCACTGCACGATCATCGCCCGCGCTCTCGCCGTCAAAATACTCGGTATCTTCGCGCAGGCAGTAAAGACGCGGGCCATCTTCGGTCATGACCACCTGCACGCGATCTTCGACCAGCGCCAGCTCGGCTTTTTTCAGAGCGACCAAGCGATGCTGACGCAGCCGCGTGAGCACCAACCAGCGCGCGAGCTCCTGCGGATCGGGATGCTTTTGCGCCAGCACAGCGGCCGGCAGCACGCTTTCCGGCAGCGCATAATAACGCCGCTGGGACTTTCGCGCGGCAATGAGCACGCGTCCGTGGAAAAACAGTTTTTGCAGCGTGCTCTTCGCAAGGGTGCTCGCGCCCCAGCCGTGATACGAACTCCGCCCGTCGTGCAGGTCTTCGGATGACAGCGGGCCGCGCATCTTCAGCTCCGCGAGCAGTTGCGGGGCAAATTCCTTCTCTCGCGGCGTGAGTTTTCCCGACCACGCACCCGTCCGACGCGCACGGGCCTCCATCTCGCCCAACATAAACGGCCATGCGTCCTGCGGAAACGCCACGAGGATGTTTTTTCCGGGCAGATGGTGCTCAAACGCCGTGCGCTTCGCCGCCAGATGCGGCGTGCCCTCGTCGCCGTGCAGATGACGCATCAGATCGCCCTCACGATAACCAGCCACGCGATTGCGCAGGATGAGATCGTGCATCCGCCCGCAGACGTTGAGCGGATCGATCTGGATGTAGCCGTGATGCGCCAGCGCCGTGGCGACATCGGGCGCCGCCTTTTCAAAAAAATTCGCACGCCGGAGAAACCGGCGGACATCCCTCACAGAAACCTGGATCTCAAGCGCCGGCATCGACGGGCTGGATCGCCTTGCGCAACGTGATCACACACTCCAGATGGCGCGTCTGGGGGAAGAGGTCGAAGGGCTGCACCGCCGTCAGCTCGTAGCCGGCGGCGAGGAACGACTTCAGATCGCGCATCTGCGTCGCCGGATCGCACGAGACGTAAACGACCGCGCGCGGACCGTAGGCGAAGAGCTGCTGCAGGAACGCCTCGTCGCAGCCTTTGCGCGGCGGATCGATGAGGACGACCGTGTCGGCGGCGGGAAACGTAAGCCCCGCAAAAATCGCCGCCGCGTCGCCCGCTTGGAAAGTCACGTTGGCCAGGTTGTTCGAGGCCGCGTTCTGCTTCGCGAAGATGATGCTGCTCTCGCTGATCTCGATGCCCGCGACCTTTTCAAAGGCGGGCGCGGCCGTCAGCGCAAAGAGGCCGCTGCCGCAGTAGGCGTCCACCATGAATCGCGCCCCGCTGGCCGCCGCCTGGTCGCGCGCGTAGCCGGTGAACGCCGGCAGGATGAACGGGTTGTTCTGGAAAAAATCGCGCGCCAAAAACTTCAGCTTCAGGTCGCCCACCGTCTCGGTGACGATCTCGTCGTAGTTGGTCGTCACATGGCCCGACGCATCGCGCAGGAGGAGAGTGCCACCGCGCTGGTAATCGCCGTTGGCGGCCTTGGCGCGCACGTTGGCGCGGGACTCGGCGAGACGGGCGTTGATCGGCGCGGTCGCGATCTCGCAGCGCGGAACGTCGATGATGTCGAAGCGCGTGCCTTGGCGGAGAAAACCGATGGGAAATTCGGGGTGGGAGCGAGCTTGCTCGAGAGGCTCGGAATCGCGAGCAAGCTCGCTCCCACGCAAACCCGGACGGCCCGGCGGTCCGTCCCTACCTTCGCGCGGCGCGTTGAAATGCGGCGTGATCTTCGAGCGGTAACCGTATTCGACGGGCGAGCCGATGACGGGCGACACGTGAAACTCGATTCCGGCCATGTATTTCAAGAGCTCCTCGACCTGGCGGCGCTTCCACAGGAGCTGCTCGTCGTAGGCGAGGTTCTGGTATTGGCAGCCGCCGCAGCGGGCGAAGAGCGGGCACGGCGGGGTGATGCGCTTGGGCGCCGGCGTGAGCACGGTCACGAGGTCGGCCTCGGAGAAATTCTTGTGGTTGCGGAAGACCCGGACCCTCACGCGTTCGCCGGGCAGGGTGAATGGAACCATGACCACCCATTTGGCGGCGGGATCGTCGGGATGCGGCACGCGGCCGAGGCCCACCCCGAGATTCGTGAGCGTGGCGATCTCCAGCTCGAGCTCGTGATGATAGGCGAAGGGACGGTCGTTTGGTTTTTTATGTCTGCCCACAGAACACACGGAATACACGGAAAGGCGGACGGCGAGGAAAAGGATTTTGTCTTTTCGGATCTTTCGGTGTGTTTCGTGTGTTCCGTGGGCACACTTCCTGAAAAAATCACCAGTCTCCAGAATCCGCGCATCAAGCAGCTCGTGAAACTGCGCGACCGGCGTCCGCGCGACGAGGCGGGCGTGTTCCTCGTGGAGGGCTACCGCCAGATCCGACGCGCGCTGGAAAAGAACATCCCGCTCACCGAGCTCTATTTCTCGCCCGAATGGTATCTCGGCGAAAACGAACCCGCCCTCATCGAACAGGCACGCCAGGCGGGCGCACAGCTCTTCGAACTCACCAAGGACGCCTTCGCCAAGGTCGCCTACCGCGAGCGTCCCGACGGCCTCCTCGCCGTCGCCCCGCAGTGGCGCCGTTCGCTGGCCGATCTTGAGGACATTCTCGCGAAGAAAACCACCGCGCCCTTCCTGCTCGTCGTCGAGGCCATCGAGAAGCCGGGCAACCTCGGCACCATCCTGCGCAGCGCCGACGCGGCGGGCGTGGATGCGCTCATTGTGTGCGACCCGGTGACGGACCTTTTTAATCCCAACGTCGTGCGCGCCTCGACCGGCGTGGTGTTCTCCGTGCCCGTGATCATCGCGAGCAGCGAAGAGGTGAACCACTGGCTGCGCGCCAAGGCCATCCGCTCCGTCGCCACCACGCCGTCGGCGACCGATCTCTACACCGGAACCGATCTGCGCGGCCCGTTGGCGATCGTGATGGGCAGCGAGCAATACGGGTTGAGCGACTATTGGCTGAAGGAAGCCGACGCCCGCGTGGTCATCCCGATGGCGGGGCAGGCGGATTCGCTTAACGTGGCCATGGCGACGATCATCACGCTTTTCGAGGCGGTCCGTCAGCGCGCGTGACGAGGGTGTGAGACGACGGATTTTTGGAGCAGGAGGTCGGATCTCCCGATCCGATGGGACGTCCTCGAAAACATATCAGGACGGACCGGGAGGTCCGTCCTCCGTGGCCACAAAAAAGGGAGGGAGCCTTTCGGGCGTCCCTCCCTGAATCAAGACCCTGCGCTTCGGGTTAGAAACCGATGGCGGTGTTCACGTAGAACGAATTCGAGGTCTTGGCGTCCGCGGCGACGGCACCCTGGTAGGATGCGCCGACCGTCCAGGCGGGGGTGATGCTGTAATTCGCGCCCACGCCGAGGTTGAACGCGGTGTCACCCATGCCGGGGGCCTGCACGGTGAAGGACTGGGTTTCCGAAACCACGTTGGCCGAGACATCGCGGGCCGTGTCGTCGGCGTTGTAGCTGACGCCGAGGCGGGCGTTCAGGCTCAGCTTGGAGGTCGCAAGGTAGCGGGTGTTGACCGCGGCCTCGGTGATGAAACTCGTGTTGCTCTGGCTGTGGACGTTCAGGGCCTGCAACGCATTCGTGTTGGTTTCCGTGAATCCGTCGGTCTTGGCCGAGACGTAGGTCAGGCGAAGCTCGGGCTCGATGACCACGGTGCGGCGCTCGAAGATGCGGTAACGAAGACCGAGGGCCGCAAGGTTCGCGGAGGAATCGACACCGTTGAAACTCGACGTGCTCGTGGCGGTCTGGCGCGTGCCGTCCGTGCTGTAGGTGGCCGTGCTCAGGCTGGCGGTGAGGGTGAGGCTGCGGTCGGCCTTGGCGACGTATTCGCCGAAGATGCCGTAGACGTTGCCCTTCACGTTGGAGTTGAGGTAGGTCGAGTCCACCGAGCCGTCATCAAAGCCGGCGAACAGGCCCACCGTGAGGCGGGGGTTGATCGCGGCGCGGGCGCCGGCGACGACCCCGTTGCTCTGAAGGTCGTAGTCGGCCTGGTTGTTGGAGCTGCTGGAGCCCGTGTCCAGGCTGGCATAGCCGGCGAAGATCGAATACTTGCCGGTTTGCACGAGCGGGGTGAGGTTGACGGCTTTGTCGGTGTAGCTGCGCGTCACACGGTCGGCATAGTCGGTGAAGCCGGCATAGGCCTCGGGGGAGGCCTTGTTGGCGATGATCGTGGCCGCGGCAGACGTGGGGGCCTGGAGCAGGAGAGGCAGCAGGTCGCCGCCGACATACTGGTGGTCGCCCACCTGCAGGCCGTTGATCATCGACAGGAGGTTGGCGTTCGCGCCCGTAAAGGCGTTGGCAAGGTTCAAGCCGGTGCCGCCCGTCACCAGGCCGGTGCCCACAAGCTGGCCGGTGCTCACGACGAAGATCATGTCGTTGGTGAAGTTGTTCGTGAACGTGCCGAAGTGGCCGGAGATGCCGCCGGGGCTATTGATGATCAGGAAAGTGTCGCCCTTGACGGGATTCGGGAACCCGCCGAACGACGCGATATCGAGCGTGCTCGTGGTCGGGTTGAGGGTGGTCGTGCCGCCGACGTCAACCTGGTCGAAATCCACACCGGCGACAGGGAGGACATTCCCGGCGATCTCGATGTTGAGCGTGCCGTTTTCCGTGTAGTCGCCGACGACCGTCAGGACGCCGGGAGAGTTGCCCGGGGACGTGTTGCCGTTGCCGGTGTAGTCGCCGGTGACGGTGCCGGCGCCCATGAAGGTGCCGCCGGTGTTCACGACGACGTCGCTGTTGACCGTGCCGTTGTCCACCACCGTGGCGCCGCTGTTCACCACCGTGGCGCCGGTGTTGAGCGTCCCGGTCGTGTCGATCACAAGGGTGCCGCTGTTCACGTTGGTATTGGTGTTCGTGTTGTCGCCCGAGAGGGTCAGCGTATTGCCACCGGGTGCGTCCGGCGTGCCAACGTTGAAATCGCCGGTGTTGGTGGTGGTGCCGCTGTAGGTGCCGCCGTCGGTCACGTTCAGGTTGTTGCCGTTCAGGACGAGCAGGCCGTCGCCGTTGAGCGTGTTGATGGTCTGGTCGCCGTGCAGGAGCTGCAGGGTGGCGGCCGTGGCGAGGTTCAGCGTGGCGTCATGCGAGAGCAGGTCGAGGCCGTCGACCGTGAGCAGGCCGGTCTGCACGTTGATGGTGGTGGCCGCGACGGTGGCGGTGAAGGTGACGGTGCCGTTGGAGTTGACCGTCGAGCCGCCGGACGCATTGCCCAGCTTGCCGTTGATCTGGGTGCCGTCGTTCAGGTCGTAGGTCGGGGCCGTGAGGGTGTTGGTGCCGGAGACCGTGCCGCCGTTGCTGGTGAACGAGGCGACGGTATTGTCGCTGTTGACCGCGAGGGTCGCACCGGACTCAACCGTGACCGCGGTGGTCGTCGCAAGATTCGGCGTGGCGCCGGCAAGGGTGAGTTTTCCTTCGTTCACGTTGACAGTCGGAACCGTGGAGGTGCCAGTAAGGGTGAAGTTGCCGGAGCCTTGCTTGACGAGGCCACCGGTGGTGCCGCCGCCGAGGCCGCCGTTCTCAATGAGGCCGGAGTAGGTGCTGTCGCCGGCCGTGCCGAGCGTGAGTTGATGATCGCCAAGCTGCACGGTGCCGGAGCCGCTGAGGTCGCCGATGGTCTGGTCGGCGCTCTGCGAAATATCAAAGGCGCCATTGGCCGTGACTGCGCCGGTGGAGAGAAGGCTTCCGCCGGTGGAGAGGGCGAGCGTGCCGCCGTTGTCGATGATCGTGCCACCCGAGTAGGTGTTGGCACCGGTGAGCGTAAGCGTGCCGGTGGCGACCGTAAGGCCGCCGGTGCCGGAAACGACGCCGGAGAACGCGCCTTGATTCACGGTGAAGATGGAGTCGTCAAGCGTGACCGAGCCGCCGCCGTTGAGCGTATCGATGGCATCGGAGGCGGTAAGGGCCAGCGTGCCATCAACCGTCGCGACCGTATCGTCGGCGAGACCGCCGCTCTTGTCGTTAAGGGTGGTGCCCGAGGTTACATTGACCGTAGGGCTGACCAAGCTGCCTGTGAGGTCAACCGTGCCGGCGTTGATCTGCGTGGTGCCGACGTAGGTGTTGGCGCCGGAGAGCGTGAGCAGGCCGCTGCTGACCTTCGTAAGGCCGAAGGCGCCGTCGGTGCCGGAGATCACGCCGGAGAACGTGCCGTCGTCCACGGTGAGCGTGCCGAGCTGCACGGAGACTTCGCCCGCGCCGTCGAGCGTGCCGATTTTTTCGCTGCCGCCGAGGACGAGCTTCGCGCCGGATGAGACGGTGACGTCGCTGGTGTCGAGGAGACGTTCGGCGGAGCCGAGGGTCGTCGTGCCGGTCTCGATGTTAACCGTGGCCGCGCTGCTGGTGCCGTTGAGGGCGACCGTGCCGTTGGCGGTCACGATGCCGGTCCCGAGATTCGCGTTGATGATCGAA
>JBAZSJ010000047.1:0-41053 GCA_041662485.1 Opitutaceae bacterium
CTCCAACGCTGCGTGATCCCCAAAGAATGTGTATTGATTCAGGCTCATTGAGATACAGCCTATGCATGATTTATACCACTATTCATCAATGATATGCTAAATTTAGGACTACCCTTAAGCTCTGGTTCGTGTTTATAAATCAGTCCTAATTCCGCGTATAACCATTTATCCTGTCGCCAGCCTCGCCTTTCACTCTCTCGAAAATGAAATCTACCTCGTCCACTGATTTACTAAGGTTCATCTTTCTTTGGGCTCATCCAATAGTAGATGAATGCCAATCGCCTTAACTCGTAACTCACTATAACTAAGGAGGGGCAGATAACTAGAAGCGCGATTGAATTTTGCTCCAGCCTCATCTGCCTTCCTGATGCCGGTCAGATAGCGCTCAGCGCAGATCTCTGACATGATATTGGCGAGTTCTCTGTGACGATACTCAGAGGTCGTGGCCGTCATGAGCATCTAGTGAAAAATATTCGTCCAGAAGTAGGACTGTATCCTCTATCATCCTGAGGCGGCGTGCCTTTCGATTCGCGATTGTTTCTTTCGCGAAGGTGATGAATGGGACGACCATAGTGACGATTCCGGCAATTGCTGCTCCCAGGCCAATCTTCACTGCTGAGTCGAGAACATCTAAAGGTGTTAGCGCTATGTGTATTTTGCCGAATAGTGTTATTAGGCTGCACCGACCGAAAGACGGGGATGGCCTAATTCGCTCACACGTTCGCGAGGAGGGACTTTAGGTCCACGTTTTGCGTGATCAGGTTTTTGATCACGGGGATCTTGTCGGTGTCCTGCGGCTGGGTCTTCACCGTCATGCGGTTGATCGTCGAGGTCACCGTGTAGCTTTCGCCCGGGGCGGCGATGACGGGGATGTCGGTCTGCGCGAGAAGCTCGGCGAGCTTGGGGTGCGGCTGGATGTCGTTCGTGAGGATGAGGCCGGCGATGGTGCTTCCGCCGGAGAGGCGGGCGCTCGACACGGCGGCGAGGATGATGTCGTCGCGGTCGCCGGGAGTAATGATGAGCGTGCCGGGCGTGAGGTAGTCCACGATGCCTTTGGCGGTCATGGCGCCGACGATGACGCGGTTGACGCGCTGCTTGGCGCCGCCCTTGCGTCCGTTGAGCCACTGGCCGTCGATGTCTTCGGCGATCTGCGTGAGGTTGGGCGCGGAGAGCATTTTCTCGATGGGGAGCACGCCGAGGAGGGGGACGCCGAGGCGCTGGAGGCCGAGGCCGGCGTATTCACGGACGAGGTCCATCTTGTCGCGCTCGACCTTGTTGAGGATGGCGCCGATGACCTCGACGCCGGCCTTGTCGAAGAGGGCCTTGTTGAGCGCGATCTCGTCGATGGGGCGGCCGATGCCGCCGGGGCACACGATGATCACGGGGGCCTTGAGGAGCTTGGCGACGCTGGCGTTGGAGAGATCGAAGACGGAGCCGACGCCGGCGTGGCCGGTGCCCTCGATGAGGGTGAAGTCCTTTTCCCAGGAGACGCGGTCGAAGGCGCGGCAGATCTTGTCCTTGAGCTCGGGGAGGAGCTGGGCGGGGTTCTTGAGGTAGCGGCGGGTGAACGTGGCGTCCACGGTGACCGGGCTCATGCTCTCGATGGGCACGCGGACGTTGTAGATCGTGTCGAGAAGGAAGGAGTCCTCGTCCACCTGGAGGCCCTGCACCTGGACGAAGCGCTGGCCGACGGGCTTGATGAAGCCGACGCGCGGATAGAGGGACTGGAGGGCGGCGTAGAGACCGAGGCAGGTGGTCGTCTTGCCGTCGTTCATGCGGGTGGCGGCGACGAAGACGCGTTTGGTGACCTTGTTGGTCGGGCAGCCGAGGAGCGGCAGGGCCGGTTGGAGAAACGGGTTCGTCGAGGAGGAGGAGGCCATGGTTTTCAGGTTATGGACACGGACATGCTGAAGGCGGACGGAAGCAGAGAGTAGGATCGAGGTGGAACGCGACCGCCGGGCGCGTTGAGACGGGCGGACGGGGCAAACGGCGCCCGGAGATCGCCGTCCACCCTTCGGACTGCAACGGATGGGAGGAGTTTTCCGTTGAGTGCATGTTTCCGCTCAGGTCCTGCCGTAGAGCAGGTGCGGGTCGATGGCCTGGCAGCCCACGATGGCGGCCGCACCAAAGACGTCGTGCGCGCTGGCGCCGCGGCTGATCTCGGCGGCGGGCTTGGAGAGACCGGTGAGGATCTGTCCGTAGGCGTTGGCACCGGCGAGGTGGTGGACGAGCTTGAAGGCGATGTTGCCCGAGTTGAGATCGGGGAAGACCAGGACGTTGGCGCGGCCGGTGACGGAGCTCGTCACGCCCTTGGTGGCGGCGACGGCGGCGTCGAGGGCGGCGTCGACCTGGAGTTCGCCGTCGATCTCGATCTCAAGGCCGGCGGCGCGGGCCTTGGCGCGGGCGAGCTCGGTGGCCTGGCGGACCTTCACGAGGGAGGCATGGTTCGAGAGGCTCTTCGAGGCGTAGCTCAGCATGGCGACGCGGGGCGTCTCGTTGGTGAGGTGGCGGGCGATGGTGGCGGTCGAGATGGCGATGTCGCAAAGCTGCTCGGCGGTCGGGTCGGGGATGACGGCGCAGTCGGCAAGGAAGAGGGAGCCGTCGCTGCCGACCTTTTTCTCGTCGAAGTCGAGGACCATGAGGGACGAGGCGGTCTCGACGTGGGTGAGGCGGGGGACGATCTGGAAGATCGGGCGCAGGGCGCTGGAGGCGCTGGAAGTGGCGCCGGAGATGAGGGCGTCGGCCTGGCCGGTGACGAGCATCAGGGTGGCGAAGTAGTTGACGTTTTTGACGGCGTCGCGGGCTTCGGCGAGCTTCAGGCCCTTGATGCGGCGGATCTGCTCGAGGTGGGCGACGAAGGTTTCGAAGTCCTCGCTGCGCTCCGGCTCGATGATGCGCATGCCCTGGAGGTTGATGTCCAGCTTGGCGGCGGCGGCTTTGATGAGGGTGCGGTCGCCGAGGAGGATGGGGGCGCCCATGCGGCGGGTGACCCACTGGCGGGCGGCCTGAAGGATGCGGGGATCGCCGCCCTCGGGAAACACGATGCGCTTAGGGTGGCGCTGCAGTTTTTCAATCAGCTTGGGAACGATGGGCATAGGGGAATGGCGAGAAATTGCCGGTAGGTATGAGCAGCGTCAATGCCGGTTCCGGGTAAAGAACTTGCTAACCTTCGCGGCCCCGCCGAAAACGGCGCGCGTGTCCAAGAAGCTCAGGAACATAGGCGTCATCTCGCTGCTCACGGTGGTCTCGCGGGTCCTCGGGCTCGTGCGGGACCAGTTGAGCGCGGCGATTTTTGGCACGAGCATGTTCAACGACGCGTTCGTGACGGCGTTCAGTCTGCCGAATCTTTTCCGGCGGCTGCTGGGCGAGGGGTCGCTGACGGCGGCCTTCGTTCCCATGTTGCAACAGGAGCTGCACGAAAACGGGCAGGCGGGGGCGTTTGACCTGTTGAGCAAGGTCGTGAGCCGGCTGCTGCTGGCGACGGGCGCGCTTGTGGTGGTGGCGATGGTGCTGTTCAGCGAGGCGCGGCAAATCGCGGGGCTGGAGGAGCGGTGGTATCTCGCGGCGGACCTGGCGGTGCTGCTGTTTCCCTATCTGGCGTTCGTGTGCGTGGCGGCGGCGTTCAACGCGACGTTGAACGTGATGCAGCGTTTCACGGAGCCGGCGCTTTCGCCGATCTGGCTGAACCTGGCGATGATCATCTCGCTGGGCAGCGCGGGGCTGCACTTCGCGCACACGCCGATGGGCGAGATGTATTGGCTCTGCGCGGGCGTGCTGGTCGGGGGATTTTTGCAGATGATGGTGCCGGCGGTGGTGCTGATGCGCCTAGGCTGGCGGCCGGCGTTCGACCTGAGTCCGTCGGCGCGCGTGCGGGAGATCATCGCGTTGATGGCGCCGGGGCTGTTCGGCACGGCGATCTACCAGATCAACATCCTCGTGGGGCGGTTGCTGGCGTTTTCGCTCACGGTGTCGGCGGCGACGATGATGTTCTACGCGAACCGGCTCATGGAGCTGCCCATCGGCGTGTTCGCCATCGCGGTATCCACGGTGGTCTATCCGCTCATCGCGAAGCACGCGGTGGCGGGAAAATTCGCGGAGATGGCGGAAGACTACCGGAAGGGCGTGCGATTAATCCTCGCCATCAACGTGCCGGCGGCGGTCGGGCTGGCTCTGCTGAGCGAGCCCATCGTGCGGCTGTTGTTTCAACGCGGGCAATTCACGGCGGCAGATACGCACGAGATGGCGCCGATGCTGATGCTGTTCGCGGTGGGGATGCCGTTTTTCTCGGTGGTGAATCTGACGGTGCGGGCGTTTTACGCGATCAAGGACACGACGACGCCGGTAAAGGTGGCGCTGATTGATTTCGTGGTGAACGTCGGGCTGAGTCTGATTTTGCGCGAGTGGTTCGGCGTGATGGGACTGGTGCTGGCGAGCACGACCGCCATCGTGGTGCAGATGGTGTTGTTGCAACGCGCGCTCGGGCGGCGTTTGCCGGGCATGACGCTGGCGCCGCTGTGGCCGGGCATCGTCAAGGTTCTCGCCGGTTCGCTCGTGATGGGCGTGGTGGTGTGGGGCGGCTGGCACTGGATGCGCGATTGGGACGCGGTGCTGGCGATCGGGCGGTTCAAGATGCACGAGGCCGATCTCGTCGCGATCTTCGGGCTGATTCCGCTCGGCGTGCTGGCCTACGCGGCGGTGCTGTGGGCGCTGCGCATCGAGGGGCGGGAAGAGTTCGCGGCGCTGGTGCGCCGGAAACTGAAACCGGCGAAATGACGACGAACGATTGAAGCGATGAAATGGAGACCCGACTGGTTTTTGGGAGGAATGATTCTGGTGGTGGCGCTCGCGTGGGTTTTTCCGCATGCGGGTTCGCACGATGGGTGGATGCACCCCGACCTGGTCAACAAGTTCGGCGTGGCGCTGATCTTTTTTCTGAACGGCGTGGCGCTGTCGTTTGCGTCGCTTAAGGCCGGCACGCTGCGCTGGCCGCTGCATCTGGTGGTGCAACTGGGGACGTTTCTGGTTTTTCCGCTGATCGGGCTGGGCGTGCTTTGGCTGGCGGGGACGGCGGTTTCCCCCGAGCTCAAACTCGGGTTTTTCTTCCTGTGCGCGCTGCCCTCGACGGTGTCGTCGTCGGTCGCGATGACGGCGGCGGCGCGGGGCAACGTGCCGGCGGCGGTTTTCAACGCGACGCTTTCCAGCCTGATCGGGGTTTTTCTCACGCCGGTGTGGATCGGCCTGGTTTTCAAAACCGCGGGCGGGCAAGGGCTGCCCTTGGGAGGCGTGATCCTCGACCTCGTGACGTGGCTTATCCTTCCGCTGATCGTGGGCCAGCTTTGCCGTCCGTGGCTGGCGGACTGGGCCAAGCGAAACAAGCCGCTGATCCACGTCGTTGATCGCGGCACGATCCTGCTGATCATCTACACGTCGTTTTGCGATTCGATCGAGCGCGGCATCTGGGCGGGCCGGGGAATCGAAACTGTCGTGCTGATGGTGGTGGGAGCGGGCGCGTTGTTTTACCTGGTGTTTTTCATCATGCAGGCGGTGTGCAGGCTGATGAAATTCAACACCGAGGACCGCATCGCGGCGGTGTTTTGCGGATCCAAGAAGAGCATCGCGGCCGGGGTGCCGATGGCGCAACTGATCTTCGGGGCCGATCCGCATATCGGGCTCATTCTGCTGCCGTTGATGATCTACCATCCCTTGCAATTGGTGATCTGCGGCGTGCTGGCGGGGCGATGGGCGCGGCGTTCCGAGGTAGGCAGAACGTGACGACAGGGCAAAAGATGCGCGGCTTTTTTGCAACGCACACTTGAAATTGACCGTTTGCCAAACAACTTGAATTGCAATGGGAAGAACCAGTAACGCCGACGAACGCCTGATGGCCGCCGCCCTCGACCTCATGTGGGAGGAAAGTTACGGCGCGGTTTCGATCGACGACATTTGCCAGCGGGCGAACGTGAAGAAGGGCAGTTTTTATTACTTTTTTGATTCGAAGTCGGACCTCGCGGTCGCGGCGCTCGAGCGGATGTCGAAGGAGCAAAAAGCGATCTGGGACGAGCAATTTTCGCCGACCGTCCCGCCGCTGGATCGCATCCGCGCCCGTTGCGACGCCACCTACAAGCTGCAGTCCGAGATGAAGGCCCGCACGGGGCGCGTGCTGGGTTGCCCGCTGTGTTCGGTCGGTTCCGAAATCTGCAATCAGGACGAAAAGATCCGCGTGAAGATTCAGGAAATTTTGGCGCGCAAGACCAAGTATCTTGAGTCGGCCATCCGCGACGCGCAGGCCGAGGGTTTGATCGCTCCGGGTGATCCGGCCGCCAAGGCGCGTTGCATGCTGGCTTATTACGAGGGCATGATCACGCAGGCGCGCATCCACAATGACGCGGAGATGCTGGCCAACCTCGGGGACAGCGTGCTCGAACATCTGCACGCCAAAAAACCGGAAGCCCAGGTTGTCTGAGCGAAGGAATCGGCGTTTTTTTGCGGCGGTCCCTTGAATTAGAAGTGCGGTCGGCTAGGGTGCCGGCATGTCACTTTTATCCACGCCGCTCCGTGTCGGAGCCTTTGAGATTCCCAATCGTGTCGTGATGGCCCCGCTTACGCGTTGCCGCGCCAGCGCCGGCCGCGTGCCGAACGCGATGATGGCCGAATACTACGTCCAGCGCGCGCAGGCGGGCTTCATCCTGAGCGAGGCGACCGCGGTTGATCCCATGGGTGTCGGTTATCCGGATACGCCGGGCATCTGGTCGCGCGAGCAGGTCGAGGGGTGGAAGTTGGTCACACGCGCGGTGCATGAGGCGGGCGGGCGTATTTTGCTCCAGCTTTGGCATGTCGGACGCATCTCGCATCCGATCTATCTCAACGGTGCGCAGCCGGTCGCGCCGAGCGCGATCGCGGCTGCGGGGCACGTGAGCCTGTTGCGCCCGTATCAATCGTTCCCGGTGCCGCGTGCGTTGGAGCGGGCGGAGCTTCCCGGCGTGATCGAGGCCTACCGGCGCGGCGCGCAGAACGCGCAGGAGGCCGGTTTCGACGGCGTGGAGATCCACGGGGCCAACGGCTACCTGCTCGACCAGTTTTTGCAGGACGGCACCAACCGGCGCACGGACGACTACGGCGGTCCGGTGGAGAACCGCGCGCGTCTCATGCTGGAGGCGGTTGACGCGGCGGTCTCGGTGTGGGGCGCGGATCGCGTGGGTCTGCACCTCGCGCCGCGCGGCGACAGCCACGACATGAAGGACTCGGATCCGGCGGCGACCTTTGGCTACGTCGCCCGCGAGGCGGGTCGGCGCGGACTGGCGTTTTTGTGCGCCCGCGAGGGGCTGACGGAGCCGCGCATCGGGCCTGCGTTGAAGAAGGCGTTTGGCGGCGTTTATATCGCCAACCAGGGGTTCACGGCGGCCAGCGCGGAGGAAGAAATCGCGAGCGGTCGGGCCGACGCGGTGGCTTGGGGAAAGTTGTTCATCGCCAATCCCGATCTGCCTGAGCGGTTGCGGGCGGGTGCGGCGTTGAACGAGCCGCAGGCGGCCACGTTCTACGGCGGCACCGATGTCGGCTATACGGATTATCCCTCGATGGCCGACGCGAGTTGAAGCGACAACGCCATGCTCAGTCGAAGACGGCGGCGCGTTCGTCGGCGGAAAGCTCGCGCCATGAACCCGGCGCGAGAGAGGCCAGCTTGAGTTCGCCGATGCGAACGCGCACGAGCCGCAGGGTGGGGTGACCCACGGCGGCGGTCATGCGGCGCACCTGGCGGTTTTTCCCCTCGGTGAGTTCGAGGGAGATCCAGGCGTCGGGGACGGTCTTACGAAAACGCACGGGCGGATTGCGTGGCGGAAGGTCGGGAGCTGGATCGAGCCGGCGGGCGCGGGCGGGCAGGGTGAGGTGATCGCCGATTTTCACCCCGTTGGAGAGTTGTTTTAGGGCGGTGTCGGTGGGGATGCGTTCGACTTGAACACAATATTCCCTGCGGTGGGCCTGTTGGGGGTCGAGCAGGCGGTTGTTCAGTCCGGGCTCATCGCTCAGCAGCAGCAGCCCCTCGGAGTCGGCGTCCAGCCGGCCCAAGGGATAAACGCCGGCCGGCAGGTTGAACCCGGAGAGGGTTTTCCAGACCGACCCGGGTTCGGGCGTGAATTGCGAAAGCACGCCGTAGGGCTTGTTGAATGCCAGTAACATGAATGTTTGAGAAAAATCCGAATACGTGGAAACTACAGCTCAAACTTACCCTGCCATGCGCGCCATCCAACTGAACGCCATCAACGAATTGTCCATTGCCGAGGTTCCCGCTCCTCAACCCATCCGTGGCGAGGCGCTCGTGCGCCTGAAGGCGGCGGCCCTGAATCATCGCGACGTGTGGATAAAGCTGGGCCAATACGCGGGCATCACGTTCCCCGCCCGGCCCGGCTCGGACGGAGCCGGAGTGGTGGAGAGCGTGGGTGCGGGCGTTGATCCGAAGTGGATCGGTCGCGAGGTCGTCATCAATCCGAGCTTTGGCTGGGGCGACAACGAGCATGCCCAGGCGGAGCATTTCACGATCTTGGGGCTGCCAAGGGCGGGAACGCTGGCGGAGTTGATCGCGGTGCCGGTCGCGCAACTCACGGAAAAGCCGTCGCATCTGGACTGGACCGAGGCGGCGGCTTTGCCGTTGTCGGGGCTGACGGCTTATCGGGCGGTGTTCAGCCGTGCTCAGCTTAAGAAAGGGGAGAAGATTCTCATCAGCGGGATCGGGAGCGGCGTGGCTCTGTTTGCCTTGCAATGCGCGGTGGCTCAGGGGGCGGAGGTCTATGTCACGTCGAGCAGTGACGAGAAAATCGCCCGGGCCATCGCGCTCGGGGCCAAGGGGGGATTCAACTACACGCATCCAGGCTGGGCGAAGACGGCGGCCCATGCGGGCCATCACTTCGACGTGGTCGTGGACAGCGCCGGCGGGGACGGGTTCGAAGCGCTGGTTGACCTGACGGCGCCCGGGGGGCGGATCGTGTTTTTCGGGGCGACGCGAGGGAATCCGCCTGTGCTGCCGATGAGGAAAATCTTTTGGCGGCAAATTTCCCTGCTCGGCACGACGATGGGGAGTCCGACGGACTGGGCGGCGATGGTGGATTTTGTCGGTCGCCACTGGATCACGCCGGTCGTGAGCGATGTTTTCCCGTTCGAACAGTCTTCAGAGGCGTTTGCGCTGATGGAGCGCGGCGGCCAGTTCGGGAAAATCGTGATCACCTCGCCCTGATTGATGTCAGAGCGGCACGAAGGTGCGCAGATAAAGCTCCTCGACCTTTTTTCGCGCCCACGGGGTCTTGCGCAGAAACTTGAGGCTCGATTGGACGCTGGGATCGAAATTGAAGCATCGAATGTCGATGATCCTGCCCAGTTCCAGCCAGCCGTAGTGTTCGGACAGCTGGGTCACGATCGTATCGAGAGTGATGCCGTGGAGGGGATCTTTGGATTGAGGCTGGGTCATGGAAAACAATAAAACCGAAAAACGACTGCCCGACGGCTGGTCGAAGGGGATATTTAAGTCAGGAAGGTTGATTTTTTTAGCCAAACGGTCATCTATGGAGAAATCAGGGAAATGCGATCACGCGCAAGAGCGCGGATTGTGCCGGGGATGTAAGGTTTTCGTTCGCATGAAAAAATGACTTTTAAGGAAGCGCTTTGGAGTGATTCGTGTGAATCCCTATGATTTATTTATCCCATTAATAAATAATTATTAAAGCAGGATGATTTGGTTCCTGGGCGAAACAGGCCGGAGGGAAAACCGGGACGCTTGTAAATCACATGTTAATTTCAGGGGGATATTCTTGAGCGGAGGCGTCGGGGACAAGTGTTGTCACCATAAATTAACTACCGACAGCGGGTCGCAAGTAGCCGTTTGGCTACGAGCTGGCACACTAAGTGCGTATGGGGGGATCAGCAAACTATGATTCCCATGGAAAACAATCTGGCCATTCAACAAATCATGCAGACGCCCAATGTCATTGGGTATGTCCGTTGTTCCGAGTCTGGCGTAGTGATCGAGCAGGAAGGCAACGAGGTCGATGTGCTCGCCAATGTGATCGTGTATTTTCAGCAGATCGCCGTTCTCATCGGCGAATCCTTCGGATTGGAGCGATTTCATGAGGCGCAGATTCAAGGGAAATCGCTTATCGTCCTGTGCATCCCTCTGAGCGGAGGCGATGTCCTTGGGATCATTCTTAATTCCCGCGCACGGGTGCCGGAGATTCTCGGGCAGATCCGTCAAATCCTTCATCTTTCTTAACCATCATGATTCTCAATAAAGTTTTCGACAATATCCTCGATATCCCGGGCGTTGATGGCGTGTGCCTGTTCAACACGATGGGAAAGGTTTTGATCAACCGCATGCCGTCGTTCATGTCGCCGGACATCTTTGAGGACGGGCTCCGACGCATCACGGCTCTTTATGACACGATGGATGAAAATTTCCTTCCGTGCGACGACTACCTGCTCCGCTTCGAGGAAAAATGGATTTTGTTCAGGCGTGCGGATCAGGTGGTCCTGCTGGTGCTGGCGGCCGACAAGGCAAACTTTATGTCCACCCGCATGGTGACGAACATGGCGCTCAAGCATATCACGCCCACCTTGCTTGAGGAACTCGCGGTGGCGGCGGGGCTGACCAAGGCCGCTCCGGCCGTCGCGGCGGCGCCGGCGGTCCAGCCTGCGGCCTCGGTTTCCACGGCTCCTTTCCCCGTCACCACCATTCCGGCCAAGGAGGTTCCTCAGGCCGAGGCTCCGGCCGCGAAAGTGGCGGCTCCGGCGGAACCCTCCAAAATGGTCCGCATGTTCCGCGGGCGTGCTTATTGAGAAGCATAAAAAGGGCCGCTCAGAACCGGTCTTATCACGAAAAAATAACGCATGACATCACAGGCGCTGCTATGCATTCCCGATGCTCGTTTACGCGGTCTTTTCTCCCTTTTGCTTACGGATGGGGACGCCCAGGTCACGGCCTGTCACGATTGCGATGAATTAAAGCGCATCGTCGGGTCGAGGTTTTATGACCTTTGTGCGATCACGCTTGATGTCGCCGCGGATCTGGCCCCCGTCATCACGGCGATGCGGCAATTGTCGCCGGAGACGCGCATCCTGCTCATCGCGGGGAAGGAGGATGTCGAGCGCATCATCCCTCTTTTTGGTCTGGGTGTGCACGACGTGCTCATGCAGCCGATCAATCCGAAGAAGGCCATAGCGGCCATTCAGAAGCTCCTTCATTCAAACACGACGGAAGAGTCCGATGTCGCCGCGACAACCCGTCAGGCGGCGGCGCACGGAGGCGAGGCTTATCGTCCCCAGCATGTGGTCGCGCATAGCGCGACGATGCGGGCGATGATCGCCCAGCTCTGGAAGCTTAGGCAGGAACCGCTGGGCGTCATCCTAAGCGGGGAGCCGGGGGTGGAATTCGAGCTGGTGGCCCGTGAATATCAGTCCGTATGCGGAGATCCCAATGGTTTTCTGGTCGTGCTGGGCGTGCATGAAATCACGTCCGAAGGATTGGCCACGGCATGTTCGTTGGACCGGCTCAAGGACGGAATGCCCTGCACGTTTTTGGTGCAGGACATAGACAAGCTCACGACCGTGCAGCAGGACCAGCTGGTTGATTTCCTCAGGCTTTCCAAGCGTCGCTATGATCGCAACAAGCCGCTGCGCTTTGTTTTCACGGTTACCGATGCGCACGAAAACGGCCGCGTGGTGGAGAATCCTTTTGTGGAGGAGTTTTTGTTCGTGATTCCCAATCTGGTGAAAATTCCTCCCCTGCGCGAACGACGCGAAGATATCGAGCCGCTGGCGCGAAAGCTTCTGCTCGATCTTACGGCGATTCATCCGGAGTATCGCGTGCGTTCCATCAATGGCCTGACGTTGGAATGGCTGGCGGGCCGTCTGTGGCGTGGAAACTACGGAGAACTTTGCGGTTATCTCCGTCAGGCGGTGATGGAGTGCAACCATCGCGAGCTGAGCATGACGTATTTCACGGCGCGGGACACCGCCTCGCCGTTTGCCAGCCATGTGCATGGTGTTAAGCCGGCGGCCGTGCAGATACAGCCCGCGCCTGAGCCACGTATCACTAAAAGCGAGGTTGGCGGGGCGACGAAGGGGGCGGCAGGCAATGCCGTTATTCCCAAACCTCCGGCAGCGGGGGACACGGCATCACCCTTTCTGGCGGCATCTCGCACGCGGATGGCTTTTTGAGCGCTGAGTGGGACTTCCAAGACCATAAAAAAAGAGAAGCCTTTGGGGCTTCTCTTTTTTTACGACCGCCTGCTGGGGCCGACTTAAAGTGGTGGCAAAACTCGGAATCGAACCGAGGACACGCGCATTTTCAGTGCGCTGCTCTACCAACTGAGCTATTTTGCCAAAGGACTGAGGGGTCAGAGCAAAGGCTGGGCGCGGGTGGCGTCAATGGGATTTTTAGCCGCTCTTCAACAACGAGGTGAGATCGGTGAGGCTCAGCTTTGCGGTGGTGGCGTCGCTGGCGTCGAAAACATCGGCGAGAAGGGCGCGCTTGGTTTCCTGCATGTGGAGCACTTTTTCTTCCACGGTGCCGGTGCAGATGAGTTTGTAACTGGTCACCACGCGCGTCTGGCCGATGCGGTGGGCGCGGTCGGTCGCCTGGGCCTCGACAGCGGGATTCCACCATGGATCAAAGTGAACCACGGTGTCGGCCCCGGTGAGGTTGAGGCCGGTGCCGCCGGCCTTGAGAGAGATGAGGAAGACGGGAATGTCGGGGGAGTTGTTGTAGCGGTCCACCTCGGTCTGGCGTTGTTTCTGGGGTGTGCCGCCGTCGAGGTAGCAATAGGCGAGGCCTTGTTCGTCGAGTTCGGCGCGGAGGAGGCCGAGCAACGACGTGAACTGGGAAAACACGAGCAGGCGGTGGCCGTCGTCCACGGCTTCGGCGAGGAGTTCGCGGAAGGCTTCGAGTTTGGAGGAGTGGGCGTAGCTCGATCCATCGCGAGCAAGCTCGCTCCCACCCGGAACGAGGCGCGGGTCGCAGCAGATCTGGCGGAGGCGGAGAAGCTGGGTGAGGGTGGCGAAACGAAGTTTGTTCTCGGAGGCGCCGTCGGCGGCGAGGGCGTCGAGTTCCTGCTCGGATTTTTTCTGCCACTCGGCGTAAAGGGCGGCCTGGGCGGAGGAGGGTTCGCAGTAGAGGACCTGCTCGATTTTTTCGGGGAGTTCGGGGGCGACGGCTTTTTTGGTGCGGCGCAGGATGTAGGGGGCGGTCTTGGCGCGGAGGCGTTCGTCGAACCAGCCGCGTTCGTCGCCGCGGGTGCCGGCGGGGATTTTTTCGAGGTAGCCGGGCATGAGCAGGTCGAAGAGGGCGCGCAGGTCGTCGAGCGAGTTTTCCACCGGGGTGCCGGTGAGGAGGAAGCGGCTGCCGGCGCGCAGGGTGCGGAGGGCCTGGGCGTTTTGGGTGCGGCGGTTTTTGATGTGCTGGGCCTCGTCTGCGATGAGGCAGGAGAGTTCGATGTCGGCGAAACGTTCGCGGTCGCGGGCGAGGGTGCCGTAGGAGGTGATGATGAGATCGTGGGCGGCGGCGTCGTTTGCGGCGGAGAGGCGGGCGGAGCCGTGATGGACGAAAACGCGGAGCGCGGGGGCGAAGCGGGCGGTTTCGCGGCGCCAGTTTTCAACGAGGGAGGCGGGGCAGACGACGAGGGAGGGCAGGCGTTTTTCAGCGAGCGCGGTGAGCAGCGAAATGGCCTGGAGGGTTTTGCCGAGGCCCATCTCGTCGGCGAGGATGCCGCCGAGGCCGTGGCGGTGGAGGTGCCAGAGCCAGGCGACGCCGATCTGCTGGTAGGGGCGGAGCAGGGCGTTGAGAGTGGGGGCGATGGGCGCGGGGGCGAGCTTGGAGAGATTGCGAAGGGCTTCGCTGCGGACACGCCAGCCGGCGGGCGGCTGGTAATGCGGGGCGAGTTCGTCGATGAGCTCCTGCACCTCGGCGACGCGGGCGGCGGCGATGCGCCAGGTGCGGCGGGCGGAGGACGGCGCGGTGGCGCTGCCGGCGAGGGCGCGCTGGGCGGTGGTGAGGCGGGCGATTTTTTCCGGAGGGAGGAGGTAGACGCGGCCTTGGTCCTCGACGTAACCGCGGTTGGTGGCGAGGGCGGTGCGGAGCTGGTCTTCGGCGACGCGACCGGCCTGGAGACCGAGGGTGAGCGTGAACTCGCCGCCGGTTTCGGCGATCTCGCACTGGACGTCGGCTTCGGCGAGCTTGGCGGTGTTTTTCTCGAAGTTGTCGGTGAAGTCGGCGTGGAATTCGTCGCGGAGGGCGGAGAGATGGGTGGCGAGGAAGTTGAGGGTTTTGTGGCGGTCGCGCAGCCACCACTTGCGGGTGGTGGCGTCGAGGGCGAAGCCGTGGGTTTTGACGAGTTCTAGGGCGGCGGCGTAGCCGGAGTGCTCGCGCGAGGGCAGGCTGATGGCGAGGAAGTGTTCGCTGCCGTCGACCAGCAGGGGCGTCGAAGGCTGGGCGACGCGTGAGGGGGATGGGGTTGCCCGGACCGGAGCGGCCGGGCGCGATTTAGGGGAGATGGCGGGGGACTCGGTTTTTTCGTCGAGGAATTCGCTGACGCCGCGCAGGCGCGGGCCGATCCACAGAAGGGGGGATTGGGGGGCGTTGAGCCAGGAGAAGACCGGCTGGCCTTTAAGCGCGGAGACGAGTTCGCGCAACTGGCCGCGTTTGAGTTGAAGAAAGAGGGGCGGCTTGGCGGCGGCTCCGCTCCATGTCTGGAGCAGGGCGAGCGCGGGGAACATTTCGACGGGCGGGGTGCGGCCGAGATCAATCTCCGCCTTGATGGCGATGGCGTCGCGGGGTGCGGCGGCGGCGAGGTTGGGCGGGAGCAGAATGCGCAGCATGTCGAGCGCGCCAAGGTGCGCTTCCCTTCGCCGTGGCGGAAGCCAAAACTGCGGTCAGTCGATCCAGCCTCCGGTTGCCTGCAAGGGCGCAGGATCGCCAGGCAGCGAGATCCACGCAGCGAGCGCGTGCGGATAAAATTATTCCACCAGGGCGGATTAAAGTCGCCGGTTCCGGCCGCCGCCGAAAATATTCCGGAATAAACCGCACGGCCGCGGCTCTGACTCGTGATGGAAGCAGATTCATTTCCCCGGCTTGTTGATGCCCACTACACGTCGCTTTACCGCTTCGCGTTGAGCCTGGCGCGCAACACGGCCGACGCCTGCGACCTGACGCAGCAGACTTTCTATGTGTGGGCGACCAAGGGGCATTCCTTACGCGACAGCTCGAAGGTGAAGACCTGGCTTTTCACCACGCTTTACCGGGAGTTTCTGCGCGGCCGGCGGCAAGGGGCGCGGACCACGGCGTTGGCCGACCTTCCTCCGGGCGAGGACGATCCGCCGGCGGCCGATGTCAATCTGGCGGTCCGGCTCGACGCGCAGCTTGTCGTCGAGGCGTTGCAGGAGGTGGACGAGGCATTCCGGGCCCCGCTCACGCTTTTTTATCTGGAGGATATCCCGTATCAGGAAATCGCCGACATGCTTGAGGTGCCCATCGGCACGGTCATGTCGAGATTGTCGCGAGGCAAGGCCCAGTTGCGCGCGGCGCTGGCCCGTAAAGAGGCCGGACAGAAGATCGTTCAGTTTCCCCTTTCGCAGAGAAAAACGTCATGAACACCACCGAGGCCAAATTCATTCTTCAAGCCTGCCGTCCCGACGGTCGGGACGCCACGGACATCCGCTTCGAGGAAGCCCTTGCGCAGGCCAGGCAGGATCCGGCGCTGGGCGAGTGGTTTGCCCGCGAGCAATCTTTCGACGCGGCGGTCGCGGAGAAGCTGCGCGTGGTGCAGCCTCCGGACGATCTGCGTGCGGCGATTCTCGCAGGGGCACGCATGAGCCGCCCGAAGCCCTGGTGGCGTCAGTCGCGTGTGCTCGCACTGGCGGCCAGCGTGGTGCTGATTTTCGGACTGATTGGCGCGTGGCCGGATCGCGCCCCGGTGGCGGAAGGCGGGCAACTGGCCTTGGCTACCATGGCCGAGATGAGTTCGCCGGCGCACCATCCTGTCGTGATGGGCGGGCGGGGCTCGCTGCATGCGTTGCTGGCGAGCACGTCAACGCGACTCGCCGATGGTCTGCCGTTGAACTTTTCCGAGTTGAAGGCGGATGGTTGCCGTTCGCTGAGCATCGCGGGACATGAGGTGCTGGAAGTCTGCTTTGAGCGCGGTGGAAACGAATTTCATTTATACGTGGCGCTCGGCGGTGACTTCCCCGCGAAGGATGCGGACGGCGCACCTATGTTCCTCGAGCAGGGACGTCTCGCGTCGGTCTCCTGGCGGGGCCGCAGCCATGCCTATGTGCTCGTGACCGACAGCGGTGCGGAAAATCTGCGCGGCGTGCTTTGATTTTATCGGGAATAAAGTGCGCGGAGGCGTGCTCCCATCATCACCATGTCCACTTACGCTTCATTGCCACGCGCGCTGCGCATCGCCAGCTGGATCGCCCGGATCATCGTCGCGGCGATTCTTTTACAGACTTTGTTCTTCAAGTTCTCCGGAGCCGAGGAGTCGGTCTATATTTTCACCCAGGTCGGGCAGGAACCTTGGGGGCGCTATGGCTCGGGGTTGGTCGAGCTGATCGCGAGCGTGCTGCTCTTCGTGCCCCGTTTCACGCCGGTGGGCGCGTTGCTCGCGCTGGGGACGATGAGCGGGGCGATTTTCTTTCATCTTACGAAGCTGGGTATCGTGGTAAAAGACGACGGGGGCGTTCTTTTTTGCCTGGCGCTCGTCGTGTGGGTGTTGAGCGCATTTATCCTGTGGCTGCACCGCCGCGACCTACCGGTGGTCGGCGCGAAACTTTAATCGTATCGATCGACGATCATGAAAACGCTCCTTCGTTTTTTCTGTGGTGTGCTTTTATTTGTGGCGGCGTTGTCGGTGCGGGCGGAAAAGCCCGTCAACACCACGCTCCTCGGCGTGGCGATCAAGGGTTATGATCCGGTGGCTTACTTCACCGACGGCAAGCCGGTGAAGGGTGACTCGGATTATTCGTATGAGTGGAACGGCGCGGAGTGGCGGTTTGCCAGCATGGCGCACCGCGATGTTTTCAAGGCCGACCCGGTAAAATATGCACCTCAATATGGCGGTTACTGCGCCTGGGCGGTCAGCCGGGGTTATACGGCGGGGATCGATTCCGATGCGTGGAAAATCGTAAACGGACGCCTTTATCTCAACTACAGCATGAAGGTGCAGCAGCAGTGGGCGGAGGATATTCCCGGAAATATTGCCAAGGCGGAGGAAAACTGGCCCAAGATTCTCAAGAACTGAGACCATGATGATCCCAAGCAGCATTCGCGACAATCTGGCGACCATCGATCAGGGCATCGCCCTGCTCAATGAAATCAGCCAGGACCGTTACACGCAGAGGATAGCCGCTTGTTTCAACAGTGCGGCGGGGGGGCATATGCGTCATGTGATCGAGCATTACCTGAGTTTCCTTCAGGGACTGGAGACCGGTGAAATCGATTACGAGTCTCGCGCCCGAGATCCCCTGATCGAGAGTGATCCCGGATACGCCGTCGGTCAGATGATGACCATCAAGCAGCGGATGGACGAATTCGCCGCGGGCAATGCAGACCGTGTGTTGAGGGTGCGAGTGGAGACGGCTCCCTCTGCGGCTGCGGAGCCCTGGGCCGGATCGACGGCATTGCGCGAGTTGGAATTTTTACTGAGCCATACGATTCATCACTACGCGCTCATTGCGGTGGTGTGTCGTCTGGCGGGGCACGCGACGCCGTCGGATTTCGGCATGGCGCCGTCCACGCTGCGTTATCTTAAAACGCAGAATGCCGCCGCATGTGCACACTGACTTGGAGCGCCGTTCGCGAGGGGGGCTACGATCTGTTTTTCAACCGCGACGAATTAAACACGCGTGGTGCGGAGCAACCGCCGCGAGTGGAGACACGTGACGGGGTAGCCTTTGCCTCACCGCGTGATGGCGATCGGGGCGGCACGTGGTTGCTGGCGAACGCGCACGGGGTGACGGTGGCGTTGCTCAACGATTATGCCGTGCGCTGGCGGCCGGCAGGCGATGCGGTCAGCCGGGGCGCGGTGGTGCTGGCCTGTGCGGCGGCCGCCACGTCTGAGGCCGTAACTGCGATGATCGGAAAATTGCCGCTGGAAAACGCGGGGCCTTTTACGGTGATCGCGCTCGGTGCGGATGGCCGGGCGCGCCGCTTGCATTGGTCGGGCGTGCAGTTGGAAGAAGCGACGGCGGAAGGGCTGTCGTTTGAAACATCGTCGTCGTTTGCCACCGAGGCGGTGTGCGCGGAGCGCCGGCGGCGGTTTGAGGAGCTGGGGGCCGGGGGCATATGGTTGGAGCGGGAGAAACTGGAGACATTCCATTGGGCGCATGACGCCGCGAACGGAGCGGCATCGGTTTTGATGCGCCGTCCGGATGCGCGGACACGCAGCGTGACGCGGGTGAGTGTGCGCGGGGACCGGGTTGAAATGCACTACCAGCCGGTCGGACAGGACAACGCAGCGGCTGTTTCCGGAGGTGAGGTCATTGGTTTTGCACGGTCATGAAGAAGATTTTTTCAGGGATGCTCCTTCTGGTGGTGCTTCTGGCTTTGGCCGCGACGCGGTGGTGGCCGGCGGGTCTTTTCACGGAGGATGCGTATTCCAAGACGGACAACGTCGTGGCGATACTTGCCCTGCTGGCGCTGGGGACGCTGGTGAGCGAGGATCTGGCGTGTATTGGCGGAGGTTTGCTGGTGGCCGCGGGCAAACTGGCGTTCGGGCCGGTGGTGCTGGCATGCTTCACGGGTATTTTTGTAGGCGATCTGCTGCTGGTGGCGGCGGGGCGGTGGGGCGGGCGCAAGGCCTTGGCCTCGTGGCCGCTGAGGTCATGGGTTTCAAACGACGCGGTGGAACGAGCGGCACGTTGGTTCACGCAAAGGGGCGGCTGGTTGATTTTGGTCAGCCGGTTCGTGCCGGGCATGCGGCTGCCGACGTATGTCGCGGCGGGAATCCTGCGGGTGCCGATGGCGAACTTTGTGCCATGGTTCGTGCTGGCGTGCGCGTTGTGGACGCCGTTGCTGGTCGGGGCGGCGATGCTGGCCGGGCAGGCGGCGCTGGGTTGGCTGGCGACGTGGAGCGAGGCGGGCGGGGTGCTGGTTGCGGCCGGAGTGGTGGCGTGGATTTTGGTGAAGCTGGGAGTGGGGCTGTCCACGTGGCGCGGGAGGCGTTTGCTGCTGTCGCGCTGGCGGCGGTTTTCGCGTTGGGAATTCTGGCCGATGTGGGCGGTTTATCCGCCGGTCGTGGGTTATGGCATCTGGCAGGGAATCAGGCATCGCAGTTTTACTGTTTTTACGGCGGCGAATCCGGGGATCGGCGCGGGTGGAGGCTTGGTGGGTGAATCCAAGAGCGAAATCCTCGCCGGTTTGGCCGGAGCCGGGGGTGCGATTGCGTCGTGGACGCTGGTGCCCCCGGGAGAAATGGGCGGACGTATGCAAGCGGCAAGGCAGTTTGCGGAGTCGCACGGCTACCCGGTCGTGCTCAAACCGGATGTGGGCGAAAGAGGAGCGGGCGTGGTCATCGCCCGGAATGAAACGGAAATGGGCAGGGCGTTGGACGAGAATGGCCGGGCGTTGATCGCGCAGGCTTATGTGCCCGGCGTGGAGTATGGGGTTTTCTATTACCGGCATCCGGACGATGCAAAGGGCGGGATTCTTGCGATCACCGACAAGCGGATGCCTGATGTGACGGGTGATGGGAAAAGCACCTTGGAGGAATTGATTCTGGCGGACGAAAGGGCGGTGTGCATGGCGGATTTTTTTGTCAAAAAGTTCGCGTCGCGACTGGATGATGTGCCGGCGTCCGGTGAGCGCGTGGTGCTTGCGGAGCTTGGCACTCATTGCCGGGGCGCGCTTTTTCTGGACGGGACGCATTTGCTGACGCCCGATTTGCACGCGACGATCGAGCGAGTGAGCAGGGCATTCAAAGGATTTTATTTTGGACGTTATGACGTGCGGGCGGCTTCGGAGGAGGCGTTTCGTCGGGGGGAGTTCAAGGTGATCGAGCTGAACGGGCTCACCTCGGAGGCGACGAGCATTTACGATCCCTGCCATTCGGTGTGGTTTGGCTGGCGGATGTTGTGCCGGCAGTGGCGGCTGGCCTTTGAGATCGGAGCGGGCAATCGCAAGCGAGGCGCGCATGTGCTTGCCGTGCGGGAAATTTGGGAGTTGGTTAAAAGGGAATCGTAATCACATGACTCCCCTTGTCGCACCCTTGGCTGAAACTGAGCGTTATACCCTGCATTTGGCCTTTGAGCCTGCGCAGGTAAGGGCGGCGCAGCGCCTGCGCTTTGAGGTCTTCAATCTTGAAATGGGGGAGGGCTTGGCGGCCTCGGCGGCCACGGGCTTTGACGAGGACAAGTTCGATGCGGTCTGCTCGCACTTGCTTGTGATAGAGACGGCTTCCGGTGCCGTGGTGGGAACCTACCGCATGCAAACGGGAGCCAACGCGGCGGCGCATCTGGGATATTACAGCGCCCGTGAATTTGATTTTGAGCCCTTTGAGGCGGCGCGCGGGGAAATCGTGGAGTTGGGGAGGGCGTGCGTGGCGGTCGCCCATCGCAACCAGAGCGTATTGGGTCTCCTCTGGAAGGGGATCGCCCGGTATGCGCAATCACAGAAGGCGCGCTATCTCATCGGGTGCAGTTCACTGACGTCACTGGATGAGGCGCAGGGACTGCGCACTTACGCCGAACTCGAAGGACGTTGTCTGGCCCCCCTTGAATGGCGCACGGTTCCGCTGGAAGGCTGGCAATGCAGGTCAGGAAGCGTAGCGACGGAAGTGGTGCCTGTGCCCCGTTTGATGTCGGCCTATCTGGCGGCCGGAGCGAAAATCTGCGGAGAGCCGGCGATCGACCGGGAATTCGGCACCATCGATTTTCTTACGTGGATGGATTTGCAGTCGATGCCGCCGAGGGTCCTGCGCAAGTTCATGGGCTGACACTCGTGAGTATTTTGGCATGAGCAGACCATGGTGTTTTGTCCGCGGAGGCTGGCGTCTTTTGGCGATGCTGACGGTGATCTTGTGGGCGATGGGCGCCTACGTCGTGGACCGGCGCAACCGCCGTGATGCAGTTAGCAAGGCTTTGTGGCTTCAGCTGATCTGTCGTCGTGTGTTGCGGGTATTGGCCGTTTCGGTGGAGTCGCGCGGCGAGCCGGCCCATGGTGCGGTCATTGTTTCAAACCACCTCGGTTACATGGATATTCTGGTGCTGGCGGCAACAACGCCGGTGGTCTTTGTGTCAAAAAAGGAAGTTCGCAGCTGGCCTTTTTTTGGTTGGTTCGCGGAAAAGGCGGGGACGCGTTTCATTGATAGGACCAAGCGGGGGGACGTCAGGCGGATAGCGGAGGAAATCGGTCCCGTGATGCTTGCCGATCTTACCGTGGTGCTCTTTCTGGAAGGCACGACAACCGATGGAAGAGGAGTGCTGCCTTTCAGGGCGTCATTGCTCGAACCTGCCGTGAGTCAGGAATGGAAAATAGTGCCAGCGGCTTTGGGTTACGTTGTTCCGGCCGGGAGATCCACCGAACGGGAGGTTTGCTGGTGGGGGGATATGACTTTGCTTCCTCATTTGCTGAATTTTGCCACATTACCTTGGGTGCGTGCGATCGTGAGTTGGGGCAGTCCTGTGATGGCCTCCAAAGATCGCAAGATGCTGGCCGCGGAATTGCATCGGGAGGTTGTGAATCTTAAGACGGGATTGTGAAAATTGAGTAAATCAAGGGGCGGTTGGGGGTGCCTGCGCCCTGTTTCTCGACTCTGAATGAATTTTACGCGTGAAATTTACCAACCTTGAGCTTGCTCATGGTAAATATTCGCTTAAATATATCGCCAGCAGTATACAACTTCCTTGGACAACAAACTCTGCACATGAAAAAATCGTTCTATTCCCTGTTAATTGCCGCGGTATTTTCCCTTGGTTCGCTTTGCGCTTACGGTGCGGAAGCAACCGCACAAGCGATTGTGCTCAAGGTTAAAGGTTCCGCGAACGCCGTTTTTGCGGGTCAAACCCAACCGGTCGCCATCAAGGTTGGTGACAAGCTCCCCCAGGGGGCGACGATTGTCACTGGTCCCGATTCGGAAGTGGATGTTCAAGCCTTCAATGGCGCGGTGGCCACGATCAAAGCCGGTAGCACTGTTAGTTTGGAAAAGCTTTCGATCACCACCGCAGGTGGGGCCGTTACCAAGCAGAGCGCGCTGTTGAATCTTAAAGTGGGCGGTATTGTTTCCAATATCGATCCTGCCAATCACAACATCAACGATTATGGCATTCGCACCCCCAAGGGTGTGGCGGCGGCTCGTGGAACGGTCTACACCGTGCTGGTTTCCGCAGGCGGCGCGGTTCAGGTTTTTGTGACCCAAAGCACCATTGTTTTCACGGACATCAATGGTCGCCAAGTTATCGTTGAAGCTGGCTTCCAAGTTTCCGTTAACCCAGACGGTACCATCAGCCCACCTGTCAAAATCACCGAGACGAATCCAGCGCCTGAAGGTGCCACCACCATCACCGTGGATACCGAGGTGATTGTAAGTCCGGCGCAGTGATTTGCACCCCTTGAATTTTATCAAAACCGGCTCCTGAAAAGGAGCCGGTTTTTTATTTTGTCTCGTCGAGGAAGGACGTTTGCCGGTGGGCGCTTTTGGCTGCCTGTTCGGCGGCCTCTTCTTCGGGCGTCGTCGAAAGATGCTTGGGCGGACGCGATACCCGCTGGGCGACCGCAGCTTCGCGATCGGTGACAATCCGGTCGCACATTTTGTGGATTTGCAGACGCAGCCACTTGGTCGTCTGACTTTTTTCCGAGTAGTCTGCCGGACCGTAGTGGTCGATGCGGCCAACCTGGCGCAGGCGGTCGTTTTGCTCGAATTCGGCGGTGGAGTCGGGGTTGTAGACGGCGTAGGCCTTGCCGCCGCCGTTTTTGACCACGGAAAAGCTTGGGATATCACTCGGGCCGTCCGCGATGTAGATCATGTTTTGCAGGGGGATGCGGCGGTCTTCCGGTTTGATGTTCGAATTGACGTCGATGGCCGGGTTTTTGTTCGTGCCCTTGTTGATCTCGAAGATGGCTTTGGTCTTGGTCGTGTTGTCGATGACCATGCCGATCTGGGCGATTTCCGCCTCGGCGCGGATGTCCATTTCCTTTTGTTTCAGGAATCCGGGTTGAAGCGGGTTTTCCACGAATTCGCATCCCCATATTCCGTCCACACCGGCGGCCGCCTTGCTGCCGCGAATCATCTCGGCCAGGCCGGTGCTGACGATGTAATGCTCGAGGGAAATCTCATGTTTGGCGTGCTCGGGCTTTTCTTTCACGAAGGCTCGGCTGCGTTTGAAAAAATCGGGCATGCCCGGGTAGAACTCGATGTCCTTGCCGCATTCAAGAAGGAGGCGGTTGTTGAGCCGCGGCATCTGGCCGGCGAGCACATAGGTGAGGATGTGGTTCAGGTAGGCGATTTCACTCGAGAGGTGGTAGCCGCGCTTCTGATAATGGGACATCAGGCTGTTGGTCTCCGCCCAAAAATTGGCTTCGTTGACGCTATAACGGCGAAACAACGGCGACTGCATGTATTCGGGGATTAAGGTCTTGTCGAAATCCCAAATGCACGCGATGATGTTCTGAGTGAAAAGAGTCGTGGCCATTGCAGATCAACACCGCTAGGCATAATCGCCGCGCATACGGTGGAGTGGGCTGAAACAAGCCGCTCGCACGTTTCTCCGCAATGCGCAAATCACCCCGGTCTCCCGGCCTTTCACTGAAGTTTTCATGGATTCTTTGCCTGATATTATTCCGTTCCAACGTCGCCTTGATGAACTCGATGCGCAGATGGCGGACCCCGGTTTTTACACAAACGCCCGCAAGGCCGCCGACGTCTCCCGCGAACAACAAAAACTGGGTCAACTGGTCGCAGACTACCGCTCCTACGAAAAGCTTGGGCTGGAGTTGGACGAGGCCCGGGCGTTGCTGAAAGATCCGGCCGGCGATGCGGACATGAAGGAGCTTGCCGCCGCCGAGTTGCCCGAGTTGGAGGCGCGTCGCGCCGTCCTGTATGCGACCGTTCTAGGGGCGATGATTCCCCCTGAACCAAGCGATTCGCGCAACACCGTGATGGAAATCCGTGCGGGCACCGGAGGAGAGGAGGCCGCGTTGTTCGCCGCCGAACTCACGCGCATGTATCAGCGGTATGCGGATAATCACGGATGGAAGATCGAGCCGATGGGCAGCAGCCTGAGCGAGCGCGGCGGCTTTCGTGAGGTCAGTTTCCTGATCACCGGCCAGGATGTTTACCGGCAGATGAAATTTGAGAGCGGTGTGCATCGCGTGCAGCGCGTGCCGCTCACCGAAGCCAACGGGCGCATTCACACATCCACCGTGACGGTAGCGGTGCTGCCGGAGGCGGAGGAGGTCGATATCCACATCGATCCCCAGGAGCTGGAAATCAGCGTGATGAGGGCAAGCGGTCCGGGAGGGCAGGGGGTTAATACGACCGACTCGGCCGTGCGCATCATCCATAAGCCCACCGGGATGATGGTCTATTGCGCGGACGGGCGTTCCCAGCAGAAGAACAAGGCGAGCGCGCTCGCCGTGCTGCGCTCACGGCTGCTCCAGATGAAAGAGGAAAAGGAACGCGCAAAATACGCGGACGAGCGTCGCGACCAGATCGGCACGGGCGGACGCAGCGAACGTATCCGCACTTATAACTTCCCTCAAAACAGGCTCACGGATCACCGCATCGGCCTTACGCTCTACAACCTACCCCAAGTCATGGAGGGTGCGATCAACGGGATCATCGAAGCGCTGCAACGGGCAGAGTTTGAAGAAAAATTCGCCGCGTTGACGGGCCAGCCTTATGTTCCGCGCCGTGCCGTCTCGTCTGACGAGGACTGAACGAAAACACACTCCATCCATGCTGCCCCTTCTTGAAGTGATCCAGAAAACGGCGGACTTCTTTGCAAAGAAGAACGTGGAATCTCCGCGGCTCACCGCCGAGTTGCTCATAGGTCATGCGCTTGGCCTCAAGCGGATGCAGCTATACCTGCAGTTTGAGAGGGTGCTTTCCGAGGCCGAACTTGAGAGCATCCGTCCTCTGGTGAAACGGCGTGGGCAGCGCGAGCCGTTGCAATACATCCTGGGTGAGACCGAGTGGTCGGGGCTTCGTCTGAAAGTTGATCGACGCGCGTTGATCCCCAGGCCGGAGACGGAATTGCTCGTGGAGTTGATTCCGTCGTTTGTCACGATTCCTCCGTCCGCGATTCTTGATCTTGGCACGGGCAGCGGGGTGATCGCGCTGGCGCTGGCGAAACTGTATGCCGGCGCGCAGGTGCTGGCGGTTGACCGGAGTGATGAGGCCCTGGCGTTGGCGCGTGAAAATGCGGATGTCCTGGGTTTGGCCGGGCAGGTGACGTTCCTGCGCTCCAATTGGTTTGAAGCGATGTCTGCTGGTGGTGCGGGCTACGATCTGATCGTTTCGAATCCCCCTTACCTGACCCAGGATGAAACCGAGGCGGCCGAGCCGGAAGTGCGGACGCATGAGCCTGTTTCCGCCCTGACCTCGGAAGATGCCGGCATGGCAGATTTGCGCAAAATCATCGTCGGCGCCCCGACGTTCCTGAAACCCGCCGGGGTGCTGGCGTTGGAGACAGGAATCACCCAGCACGCGGCTTTGAAGGCGCTGTTGGAAGCGACTGGTTTTACCCGGATCGAATCCCGTCAGGACTTGACGGGGCGGGACCGATTCGTGTTCGCGTGGCGTTGAAAACGGACGCCGGTCAAGGTGCCGGAACGGGCTTGGGCGTGACTTGGGCGGTATGGGTGGCGCGCTCGGCCATCTCCTTTGAGGCCGGGTCGATCATGAGTTCGTCGGTGAGAACGCGCAGCGCTTCGCGCAAGGGAATGTCCACGGGGGCATATCGTTCGTTTTCATCCACGCTCAAGTCGTCGTCCTCGGCGGTGTCGTCGTCTTTTTTAGCCGCTTTGATGCGGGGAGGCGGAGGGGGCGCGATCATGACTTCGGTGAATTTATAATCCCCGGCGGCGAGTTTTTTGCGCTCGGCGTCCATTTGTTTTTTGAAGGCGACGTCATCCTTTTTCCCCTTGGTGCGATCCTTGAGGTTCAGGGAAATGGATTTCTCCTCTTTGCGTTCCTTGAACCACGTGATCGAGCGTTTGAGATAATCGAATTCGGGCAGTTTTTCCTGACGGGCCAGGCTGGTCGCACGCAACGGGGTCAGGAAGGCGGGCGTAAGCGGCTTGGCGTCAAAGGAGCTTGATGGGATGACGTCCCAGGCGAGCGCATGGGGAAGATCGGATTCGCCGATTGGCAGATAATCGTCGATGGAGGGGAGCACGATGTCCGGCACCACGCCCTTGAGCTGGGTGGACGCGCCGTTCGGCAGATAAAATTTCTGAACGGTGACCTTGGTCGCGCCTGTTTTGTCGGTGGAAGAGGCCTGCTTGGGGATGAAGCTTTTCATCTCCACGATGGTTTGCACCGAGCCTTTGCCGTGGGTGGAACTGTCGCCGATGATGACCGCGCGACCGTAGTTTTGCAGCGCGCCGGCGACGATTTCCGAGGCGGACGCGCTGAAGCGGGACACGAGCACGACCAAGGGGCCGTCGTAGGCGACCGACGGATCTTCATCCTCATCGACCTTGATCTCGCCGGAATAGGATCGCACCTGGACGACCGGCCCTTGCTTGATGAAAAGGCCGGTGAGCGAAATGGCCTCGGACAAGAGGCCGCCGCCGTTGCGACGAAAATCGAGAACGATGCCCTTCACGTTGGCGGCCTTGAGGCGCTTGATGAGTTCGGCAATGTCCTTGGTGGCGCTGTTCTGGGCTTTGCCTTCTCCGGACATATCGGGACCGTAAAAGGCGGGCAGGGTGATCACACCGAGCGGAGATATTTTGCCGTCGGCATCGGGAACTTCGAAAATAGCCGCGTGGGCACGGGCGGAGTCAAGGTTCACGACGTCACGGGTAAGCACGATTTCCTTGCGGGTGGCCGATCCGCCGCCGACCGCAGGTTCAATCGTAAGATGAACGCGGGTGCCCTTGGCGCCGCGGATCATGTCTACGATTTTGCGGAGCTTCATGCCGATCACTTCGACCGGCTCCGCGCCATCCTGGGCGACGGCGACGATTTTGTCATTTGGCTTAAGACGTTTGTCCAGGTCGGCAGGGCCACCCGGGATGATTTCCTTGATCATGCATTCATCCTCTTCGAGGCTGAGCAGAGCGCCGATGCCGACGAGTTGAAGGCGCATCTGGATGCCGAAATCCTCATAGGTGTCCGCGGAAAAATAGGTGGAGTGCGGGTCGTAAAGCCCGGTAATGGTGGTGAGAAACATCTCGGAGAGATCGCGACTCTCGATATCGCCCAGGTTTTTCAGGAGGCGTTGATAGCGCTTGCGGACGATGGTCTTGGCTTCATCGGGAGTCTTCTTGTTGAGGATTTCCTTGATGAGTTCTAAACGGAGGCGTTTGCCCCAGAGTTCGTCGGCCTCGGAGGGTGTTGCCGGCCACTCGGCCTTGGTCCGGTCGAGCGTGTAAGTGTCTTTGGCCGTCAGATCGAGGCCCTTGTCGAGTGCGGCGGCGACCCATGCCACCCGGTCGGTGACGCGTTTTTGATAGACGTTGAAAATCTCGTAGGCGGGATCGATTTTCCCGAGCGAGCGGAGGTTCCAGTATAGGGAGTCGGGTTTATAGCGTTCAACGAACGAATCCTTGTCGCTTTTCAGAAAAAACAGGTGCTGCCCATCCAAGTCACCCATGTAGTCGGGGATGACCTCCGCGTAGCTCGCCGAGGTGACGGCGTCGCGGTTGTAGTGCACTTCTTCAAGCAGGCGGATGAGGGTTTGGATTTCCCGTTTGAGCGTGTCCGAGGTTTGGAAGGGCTGGTCCGTTTTGGCGGAGAGAAGGAAGGGCAGGGTGGTCGAAAGGGCCGTGATGAATAACAGGCCACGCGCAAGACGGTTCAGGAGGTGCATCAAGATTAAAAATGAGTTGAGACCTGGGCATCAACGCCGGCTGAGCTGGTCCTTGGCGTTGTCGAGCAGGCGTTTTTCTTCGGGGGTGAGCGATCCGAAACCCTCGCTGTTGATTTTATCCAGGATGCGGTCGATCTCGGCGCGCAGGGTCTCACGGTTGCCAAGGTTGACCTGATAAGCCGGGGCGGGTGCCGTGCTTTTTTTGGCTTTGCGAAACCATTGAGGCAGCTCGATTCCGACGGGTGCGGAGGATGTTTTCCATTCGTGCTGCTGGATGAAGCGGAAATACAGCCAGCCCGCGAGCATGCCTCCGAGGTGGGCGGAGTGGGCGACATGCAGCGAGTTGGTTCCCGGGAGTTCGAGGAAAAGCAGGCCAAAGAGGTCGAACGCCAGCAAGCCGAGGGCGAGGTATTTGGGCTTGATGGTTACCGGCAGGAAAAAAAACAGCAGCAACGTGATGGGCCGGTCGGGATTGATGCAGGCGAAGAGCACGAGCAAACCGCAGACCGCAGCCGAGGCGCCTATGAGCCGGCCTCCATGGGTCCAATTGCAGCCGAGCCAGAACAGCCCGCCCAGGATGGTTGCTCCAAGGCAGATTCCGACAAATCGTCTGGAGCCGAGAACAGGCAAAAGTTCACGCCCCAGAAAGTAGAGGGCGAGAAGGTTGCCCAGAATATGGAAAAACTGCCCGGGATCGTGCAACAGACCGTAGCTCAACAGGGTCCACGCGAAGCCGTGGCGAAAGGTTTCGGGCGAGAGGGAGAGCGCGTGAAGGAATGAGTTGCCTACGGCGGGGTTGCTAAACCAGCGCAGGGCTATGCTTTCCAAGATGAAGCCCGCCACGATGGCGCAAATAACCCACGCAAGGGCGGAGGTTGATTGTCGGCCTTGGTCGTCTCGCATGTAAAACCGGTCTGAAAGCATGCCGGTCAAAAATAGCGGCCGGTTTTCCCAAATACAAGCCGCCACCCCCGATTGCGCGGTCTTTTCGAGGCGATGAAAGGGCTGTTATAATTCCACCCCCGACATCCTGCCCTCTTGACAGGCCGAGGCATTCCTCTTTGTTGCCCAAACCATGGCCAATAAAGCAGACAAGTGGGACCAAAATGCCGGCGGAAAATTTTTCGTCGACCAACAGTGCATTGATTGTGACCTGTGCCGCGAGACGGCGCCGGCCTTTTTCACCCGTCATGACGAAGGTGGTTATTCTTTCGTGCACAAGCAGCCCACGACTGAAGAGGAAGTGGCCCTTTGCATGGAAGCCCTTGAGGGGTGCCCGGTAGAGGCCATCGGCGACGACGGCGACGCCTGAGGCCTTCAGTTGTTTCTTGCTTAAAGCTCCGCAATCGAACTGCGGGGCTTTTTTGCGTCTGAATACGCGGGGATTGGTGATTGTTAAGCATCTTTTGGTTTTGGTTAACGATAGGCTTGTTTTGCATCCATGGCCGGGTAGCGTCGGGACGTGGATACAATCGCCCAGTCGTGTTTAAAGCGTGCGCCTGCCGACAGGTTGTCGGACTCGGCATGATGGCGGCGTCTCCAGGGCTTTCCGCCGAGGCGGTTGATCGCCGGCATGTGTGGCATCCGTTTACGCAGATGCAGGAGTATTGGGCGCAGCCGCCGCTGGTCATTGCATCGGGGCGGGGCGGTTGGCTGACCGACACGGAGGGACGTGAATATTTGGACGGAAACGCCTCCATCTGGACCAACGTGCACGGGCACAACGACCCGGATTTGAACGCGGCCTTGCAGCGTCAGCTCGGTAAAGTCGCCCATGCGACCATGCTTGGTCTTGCGCACGAGCCGGGCGCGTTGCTGGCGGCGGAGCTTGCCGGACTTGCGCCGGAGGGGCTGGGGCGGGTGTTTTTCAGCGACAACGGCGCGGGTGCGGTGGAGATCGCGCTCAAGATGTCGTTTCAATATTGGCAGTTGGTCGGCAAGCCCGAGAAACGAGGGGTGATCGGATTGGCAGGCGGCTACCATGGCGATACGTTTGGCACGATGTCGGTCGGGGACAGCGGTTTTTTTCACGAACGGTTTCGCTCGTGGGGATTTCCGGCGGATCATTTTCCGGCGCCGGTTTGCAGCGAGTGGGCGGGAGTGGCACGGACGGCGGACATGAGAGGGAGCCTGCAGGCTCTGGAGGCTTTGCTGATCGAGAAAGCCGACCGCATCGCCTGTCTCATCCTTGAGCCTTCGGTGCAGGGTGCGGCGGGGATGCGCTTGCAGCCGCCCGGGTTTGTGGGCGCGGTGGCCGCGCTCTGTCGGAAGCATGGGGTGCATTTGATTTTGGACGAGGTGTTCGTCGCCTTTGGTCGGCTAGGGCCGATGCTGGTGTGCAGGGAAGAGGGCGTGACGCCGGATTTTCTGTGCCTGGCGAAAGGACTGACGGGCGGATATCTGCCGCTGGCCGCGACGCTCGCGCGCGAGGAGATTTTCGAGGCGTTCCTTGGCACGTATGAGAGCAGACGTGCATTTTTTCACGGACATACTTTTACTGGCAACCCACTGGCGGCGGCGGTCGCGTTGGAAAACATCCGGAAGCTGCGCGAGTTGATCGCGGACGGAACATTGAAGGCGCGGGCAGAGTGTTTCGGCCGGCTTTTGGCGGCGGCGTTTGCCGAGCATCCGCATGTAGGCGAGTTGCGGCAGCGTGGATTTACGGCGGCTCTCGATCTGGTTCCGGCGGACGGCGGAACCTATCCCGTGGCGGCACGCGCGGGCTTGCAGGTATGCATGAAGGCGCGCGAACACGGTGTGCTCCTGCGTCCGCTGGGCGACTCTCTGCTGATCGTGCCGCCGCTTTGTCTTTCCGAAGCCGAGCTCGGCGAATTGGTGAGTCGCACGCTTCGCGCCATCGACGATGTCCTTCCGAATTTTTACTACCATGCACAACGCCCCTGACCTGACATCCATCCGCGCCCTGTATGATCTCCCGTTTCCCGAACTGATGTTCCGGGCCCAGACGGTACATCGCCAGCACCACGATCCCGCGGCCGTGCAGCTCTGCACGCTGCAATCCATCAAGACCGGACGCTGCCAGGAGGATTGCAAATATTGCCCGCAGTCCGCCCATCATCCTGACGCCGCGCTGCAACCCGAGCCGCTCATGGCGACGGCAGAGGTGCTCAAGGCCGCGCGCGCGGCCAAGGCCGGCGGCGCGTCCCGTTTCTGCATGGGCGCGGCCTGGCGCGAGGTGAAGGATGGCGCGCAGTTCGACTCCGTGCTGGACACCGTGAGCGGCGTCGCCGGCCTCGGTCTCGAAGTATGCTGCACGTTGGGCATGTTGCAGGAGCATCAGGCAAAGCGGCTGAAGGAGGCGGGATGCACGGTGTATAACCACAACCTTGATACCTCGCGTGAATTCTATCCGGAAATCATCACGACCCGCACCTACGATGATCGTCTTGAGACGCTCGCCACGGTGCGACGTGCCGGCTTGCAGGTGTGCAGCGGCGGCATCCTTGGCCTGGGGGAGGCGCTTGAGGACCGGATCAAGCTTTTGCACGAACTCGCCTCGCTCGATCCGCAACCGGACTCCGTGCCGATCAACGCGCTGGTGCCCGTCGAGGGCACGCCGATGGCCGAGAACGATCCGGTCGACCCCATCGAATTCGTCCGCGTCATCGCGGTCGCCCGTATTCTGATGCCGCGCACGATGGTGCGTCTTTCCGCCGGCCGCACGGCGATGAGCGCGGAGCTCCAGGCGATGTGCTTCATGGCCGGCGCCAACAGCATTTTCCTCGGCGAAAAACTTCTCACCACGCCGAATCCCGGCCGTCACGAGGATTTCACCCTGTTGCGCCGGCTGGGCATGCACCCGCTCGGCGGCGAGTTTCCGGCCGACACCGATGGCGCTGCGGCATCCGACGGCACATGGGCCCGGGCCTGCACGTCGAAGGGTTGCGACCACGATCATGATGGGAACGGCCATCACCACCATCATCATTAATCGATGCGATTGGATTGAACGGACGGACTACGGATGCGCACGATTTTTGTCACCGGGACGGACACGGGAGTTGGCAAAACCCAGGTGACGGCTGCGCTTGCGCGGCTGCTCACCGGAAGCGGTGCGCGCGTGCAGATCGTCAAGGCCGCGGAAACGGGCAGCCCTCTGGAGGGCGACGCAGCGCGGGCGCGCGAAATGGCCAGAGTGGATGCGGATGTTTTCACGCTGGCCGCATTTGCCGCGCCGCTGGCTCCGCTGGCGGCGGCTGCGGCGGAAGGACGGGTGTTTTCACTGGAGATAATGATGGTGGCACTGCGGGCTTTGCCTGCATGCGACTGGCGCATCGTCGAGGGCGCGGGCGGAATCGCCGTGCCGGTCGATGCGGATGGACGCGATTGGGCGGATTTCGCCTCGGCGATCGGAGCGGAGCGGGTGGTGTTGGTCGTCGCCGACAGGCTGGGGGCCATCAACCAAGGGCGTTTGGCCCACGCATATGCCGAGCAACGCGGACTGAAGGCGGGATTGTGGCTTAACGTGGTGGCGCCGGTTGAGGCGTTGGTGGTGGAGTCGAATCGCAGCGGCTTGGCGGCGGCAGGCGTGCCGTTGTGGGCGACGCAGGCGCATGGCGAGTTTTTGCCGAAGGAGCCTGAGTCCGTTTTGAAGCTGCTGCTGGAGTCGGTCGGAGAGGAGCGGGAAGCGGCGTCGCAAGGAGTGGCAGAACGTTGTCGGGCGGCATTGGCCGTGCGTGAGGAACGCGGACTGCGGCGGAGGTTGAGGATTTTTACTGGAGGCGACGAGGTCTTGAATCTGGCGGATAACGATTACTTGGCACTGGCGGGCGATCCCGGAGTGGCCGCGTCGGTGAGCCGGGCGGCACGCGAATACGGGACGTCGGCTTCGGCCTCGCCGCTGATAACCGGCTGGCGCGAACCGCATGAGAAGCTCCTGAGCGAGTTGTGCGTCTGGCATGGGTTGCCGTGCGGGTTGTTGTGGACGAGCGGCTATGCGGCGAACGCCGGGGTTCTGGGGGTGCTGCCAGCGCGCGCGGATCTGGTGCTGGCGGACCGGTTCATCCATCACAGCATGATCGCGGGCCTGCTGCGCAGCGGGGCGCGGTTGCAACGCTACCGTCATCTTGATCTGGACCAGTTGGAAGAGATGCTGGCCGGGACGGACGGACGGACGGTGTTTGTCGTCACTGAAAGCGTTTTCAGCATGGACGGAGATTATCCGGATATGCGGCGCATGGCGGCGCTGAAGCGGCGTCATGGATTTTTTTGGATCGTGGACGAGGCGCATGGCCTGGGCTGGTATGGCGCGCAAGGTGCAGGGCTGGCGCGCGCATCGGGCGTGGAAGGTGAGATCGATGTTTTGGTGGGAACGCTTGGCAAGACGCTCGCTTCGGGCGGGGCGTATACGCTTTTCCGGGACGAAGCGGTGCGCGACCATGTGATGAACATGGCGGGCGAATTCATCTACTCGACCGCGATGCCGCCCACGGCGGCGGCGGGGGCTTCGGCGGCGTTGGCCAAGGTGATCGCGCTGTCGGTTGATCAGGCGGCCTGGCAGGGCATGTCGCGGCGGTTTCGCGAGCAATTGCGGGCGACGGGATGGGATGCGCTGGCCGGAGACTCGCCGGTCGTGCCGGTCAAGATTGGCGATGCGACGCAGGTTGTTTCGTTGGCGAACGCGTTGCGGGAGGCGGGCATTTGGGCGGGGGCGGTGCGTCCGCCAACCGTGCCGGAGGGAACCAGCCGTCTGCGTTTTTCGCTCAAGCGAACGTTCAAGGAAAGCGATACCGGGCGGGTTCTCGCCGCCATGGACGCATGGAGGCGGAGCCAGTGAAGATGGGTTGGATCATGGGCTGGGCGGTGCCGGAGGCGTGGTTCGCGGCGCAGGTGAAGGCGGTTTTCCCCGTGGACGAACACGTGTTTTTTGAGCCGACCGATTCGGTGTTGGCGGAACTCGAAGGACGGGGACCGTTTGATTGTGTCGTTGGTTATTCGCTGGGCGCGCATCTGTTGCTGGCCGGGGCGGCGCGGGTTAACGGGCTTGGCGCGAAGGTGACTTTGCTGGCGCCGTTTCCTGCCTTTCCGTCGGAAGAGGGGCTGGGCGGGCGCGTGGCTCGTGCGCAGGTGAAGTATCTGGCGAGGTGGGTGCGGCGCGACCGGAATGCGGCGCTGATGGATTTTTATGCGAGGGCGGGACTGGAAGTGACGCCGGAGATGGCGAACGGCGTCACCTCGGAAACGCTGGCGACGGGATTGGTGCGTTTGGAGCAAAGCCGGGTGGACCCGACGGCGGAGACGGGCGGCTGGCGGATGTTTGCAGGCGATCAGGACGGGTTGCTCGATGCGGTGGTTCTGGGCAATGGCCTGCCGTCGCTCGTCGTGGTGGCCGGGGGCACGCATCATCCGGCTGCGTTGTTGCGGGCGTGGCAGGAGGCGGGGTTGTGACGGCGGTTTCTCCCTGAGTGGCCGAGGCCGGGTTTGCCCGTGCGGCGGGCACCTATGCGGGGCATGCGCGTGTGCATCACGGCTCGGCCGACGGTGTGGTCGTGACCTGGACCTTTTGTTGTTTCGAGGCGGAGCGGGCGGGTTAGGCCACTTGCGGTTTGACAAGAGAGGCGGTCGCTTGGTCATTGCGACTGTGTCCATCAATCCATTTGTCGCTCCCGATTTTGAAATTCACTGGTCGAAGCATACGCCCGAGTTCATCGTGCCGGCCATCGAGGGCGCGCTCGTTCGCGGGCAGGCGGCCATAGACTCCATCGCGGGGCGTGACATGGGGGCGTTGACCTACGAGAACACGTTTCTTGCGTTGGAAAATGCCACCGACGAGCTGACCCGCGCCTGGGGCAAGGTCACGCACCTCCAGTCGGTCGCCGACTCGCCGGCGGTGCGCGAGGCGCACAACGCGCTGCTGTCCGGGGTTTCGTCTTTTTACGCGCGGATTCCGCTCAACGCGGCGCTTTGGACGCGATTGAAGGCGTTTTCGGTCACGCCGGCGGCGGCGGCTCTTGCGGGTATTCACCGTCGTTTTCTTGACGAGACGATTGCGGATTTTCAGCAGGCGGGTGCCGATCTGCCGGATGACAAGCGCACGCGGCTCGAGGCCTTGCAGGGCGAACTGGCCCAGCTGACCCAGCGTTACAGCGAGAACGTGCTGGATTCGACCAATGCCTGGCAGCTGATCGTCGAGGACGAGTCGCGCCTGCGCGGACTTCCGGCGCACGCGGTCGCGGCGGCGAAGCGCAACGCGGAGAGCAAGGGACTCGGCACGCCGCAGAAACCGGCATGGCGTTTCACGCTGCAATTTCCCTCGATGGAACCTGTGATGCTTTACGCCGAGGACGAGAGCCTGCGGCGCGAGGTCTGGGCGGCCTCGGTGGAAATCGGTGGCAAGGCTCCGCATGACAACGAGGAGCTTGTTCAAAAAATCATCACGCTTCGGCATGAAAAGGCGGCGTTGCTGGGGCGGGGGAATTTCGCCGATTTGGTGCTGGCGCGGCGCATGGCGGGCGGCGGCAAGCGGGCGCTCGCGTTCGTGGAGGATTTTCAGACGCGCGCACAGTCGGCGTTTGCGCGGGAATGCCGCGAGTTGGAGGAATTCAAGGCCCGGAAAACCGGGCGGATCGCCGGTGCGCTCAAAGCTTGGGAGGTCGGATATTGGTCCGAGAAGCTGCGTCAGGAACTTTACGATTTTGATGACGAGGTGTTGCGCCCCTACCTGCCGATGAACCGAGTCATCGCGGGATTGTGGGATCTTGCCGGACGGATCTTCGGACTGCGTATCACGGAGCGCGCGGCGGGCAGCGTCGAGGTCTGGCATCCGGAGGTGAAGTTTTATGATCTGCACGACGCTTGCGGGCGTCATCTCGGGGCTTTTTATGCCGACTGGCATCCTCGGGAGTCGAAGCGTGGCGGCGCGTGGATGGGTTATCTTGTGACGGGCGGGCCCCAGCCCGATGGTTCGCGGGCTCCTCATCTGGGCTATATCTGCGGCAACCTGACTCCTCCGTCCGAGGACAAACCGGCGTTGCTCACCCATCGTGAGGTCGAGACCATTTTCCATGAGTTCGGGCATCTGCTGCACCACCTGCTAGGCGAGGTGGAGATCAAATCGCTGAACGGCGTCAACGTGGCCTGGGACTTTGTAGAACTGCCCTCGCAGATCATGGAGAACTGGTGCTGGGAGCGCGAAAGTCTCGACCTGTTCGCACGCCACCACGAGAGCGGCGCGGCCATCCCCGAGGACATTTTCAAGAAGATGACGGCGGCTCGCAATTTCCGGTCGGCCTGCGCGACGATGCGGCAGGTGCAGTTTGCGAAGATGGACCTGGGGCTGCACATGCATGCCGCCGAGTTTGCGGACGGTGATCTGGAAACAAAGACGCGAGCACTGATTGCGGACTGCATGATCCCGACTGAACCGAAGGCGCGAACGATCGTGAAGCGGTTTACCCACCTCTTCAGCGATCCGGTGGGCTACGCGGCCGGCTACTACTCCTACAAGTGGGCCGAGGTGCTCGATGCGGACGCGTTCACGCGTTTCAAACGCGAGGGGATATTCAACGCCAAGGTGGGAGCGGAGTTTGTCGCGCATATCCTCAGCCGAGGCAATTCGGAGGCTCCTGATGTGCTCTATCGCCGGTTCATGGGCAGGGATCCGGAAATCACGGCGTTGCTGGAGCGCTCCGGCCTCACGTCCGTGGCTTAGCCTCGGTTTATAAACCATCCGTCTGTTTCCAGACCGGGTGGCTTGCGCTTGCAACATGGCGCGGACAAATGCTTTGAAACCATTCGCGATTCACGGTGTCACGGTTGCGGAACCGGTCCCGAATCATCCATTAAAACCAACTTATAACACACCATGAGCCTTACCTTTTGGATCATTCTCATCATTATTCCCATGCTGTTCGGCTTCTACGCGCAGATGCGCGTGCGAAGCGCTTACAGTAAAAACGTCGAAATCGAGTCGCGTGGACGGATCACCGGCCGCGAGGCGGCCGAGGCTGTCATGCGGTCGGCGGGCATCACCGACGTGGAAATCGTCGCGGTCCCCGGCCAGCTCACGGATCACTACGATCCCACGCACAAACGGCTCGCACTTTCCGAACTCAACTATGAAGGCACCAGCCTGGCCGCCCTCGGAGTTGCGGCGCATGAGGCGGGCCACGCCATCCAACACAAGATTGGCTATAGCATGATGACGATCCGGCAGACCTTGGCGCCGGCCACGCAGATCGCGGCGGGCGTGGCCAATTTCGTGCTGATCATAGGTATTTTTCTCCTGAGCACCGCGATCGGTGGCAAGCTGCTCGTCCTGGGTGCCGTGGCGCTGGCGGTCATCTGTTTGTTTCAACTGGTCACGCTGCCCGTTGAGTTTGACGCGAGTCGGCGGGCCAAGCAGCAACTGGTGACGCTGGGCATCGTGGATCAAGACGAGATGAAGGGCGTCAACGAGACGCTGGATGCCGCTGGATTGACTTATGTGGCCGCCTTCGCCGCCTCGCTGGGCACCCTATTGCACATCCTGCTGCTGATCTCTGGCAACCGTCGGGATGATTGAGCCAATTTACCAAAGCGTCAGTAGGCATAAACGAAGAAGCCGCGCCCTCAAAAGGCGCGGTTTCTTTGTGAAAAAGTGCGGCAGGCGAAGCGCTTAGAGTGCGGTCCATCTCACGAAGAGATTGACCATTGAATCGTAGGAGCGGCGGAAACGGAAAGGGGATTGGCTGCCGGACTCCAAGGGTGCACCGCTCATTTCCTCTTCGCTGGAAGTGGAGGAGCGACGACGGCGCACACGAAAACGATTTACCTGCGAATCCACGGCATGGGATGGCCTCTGCTGACTATCGACATTTTTCCCTAACATCTTGTTTGTCTTTATGATATGGGCAACCCGAGCTCTGATGTAGTAAACTCTGGCGAGCGATTCTTCGCCGTTTGCATCACAAAGGGCCTTGCCATAAAGACCCCGATCATAGGTTTGCAGGTTCAACTCGTCCACCGCCTGCGCATAAATGGGTAACATGGTTTCTTTCATCGAGGGTAGGAGCTGTATTACCTACATCACCAAAGAATCTTTAAATCAAGCATCATGAATTCGCTTACTGTTAAAATATGTAAAAACGCACGTCCCTGCTATTGATGGTTTTTTGCATGAGATTCAGTCGGGGTAAGAGAAATGGACCAGGGGATTTCTGAAATGAGGAATTCCAATGTAACCTTCAAAATTCGGAGCGTATCCATTTTTTGAGACTTAATGAATCGGGCAACTTTACAGGCTGGTCCGAATTCAAAGGAGCTCATGTCTTTGGGCAAGTTGGTCCGAGAATCGCTATGTTCTGATTAGGGTTAATCCCTCATTAGCATGCCGACGACCAACCATGATCCAGATGCTTTATCCACGCGAGTGCTCGTGGTTGATGACGATGAGGCGTTGTGTGAGATTTTGGGCCGTCTGCTGGAGCATTTGGGGTATTCGGTGCGATGTGTCCATTCGGCTTCCGCCGCCCTTGAGGTATGGGAGAAGGAGGGAGGGGGCATTTCCTTTGTGTTTACGGATGTGATGATGCCGGGGATGGACGGGCTGACTCTGGCGCGCATGCTGCGCCAGAGTCAGCCGAAGGTGCCCATTCTCCTGCTGAGCGGACATCTTAATGATGATTCCCGCTGGATTGTGAGCGAAGAGGGATTCTGCTTTTTGCAGAAACCATTCACCTTGGAGGAGCTCAAGGGGGCGATGAGCATGATGGTCACGCGCGGGCAGGGATCGATGGATTGACCATATTCCATGGACGAAAATATTCTTCTGACGGCGGAAACTCTCGTTCTCAGTCCGGATTTGCAGAAAAGCCGGGTGTCCGATGGAGGCTTGGTTCTGAAGAATATCCCCACGCAGACCTATCTCCGGGTGAGCGAGATGCAGTGGCGTGTGTTGCAGATGTTTGTGGTCCCGCGAACGGTCCCGCATTGCCTGGAGGCGAGTATTCAAAACCGGATATGCATCCCGCTGTGGGAGTTTTACGAACTCATCGTCAAGGCCCAGCGCGCGTTTGTGCTGAGTTCCCCGAAGGCGCTTCCATCGAAGAGGAAGGCGTGCCAGTGGCCGTTGGTCCTGCGGGTGCTGCCGGTGTTTTGGCTGGGGATTTTGTCCGTGGCCGCCGCGGCGAGTTCGCTGATTTTATTCCCGCCGGACGCCGTGGCTGACGAGTGGGGGCATTGGCTGGCGGGCTGGGTGCTCTGGGCGGCGGCTTTGAGCCTGGGGAATGTCATGGCCGCCAGCGTGCTGGTCCGGAAGGGGGGCGAAGTTTACCGGACGCGCTTTCTGTGGCAGCGGCCTGTGCCTCATTTTTCCGTGGATTTGTCCGATGCCTGTCTGCAGGCCGCGCGGGTGAGGGCTACGTTGGAACTCGCCAAATACACACCTCTTTCCCTGATGACGGCCGGGGCGTTGTATCTGGGCGACGGATGGGCCTTGCCCTTGCTGGCGGGTTTTTTCTTTGCCTTTAGGCCGCTTGGCAAAGGGGTGCCCGGGAGGATTTTCGCACTGATGCGTTGTCGCTCGCAATTGGACACGGACCATTCTTTTGAATTTTCGCTTAACCGCCGACCTGCGATTTATTGGCGCGCCTGGTGGCGGGGGATTGATTGGGGGTTGATCGGGGTGGAACTGGCCTATGCCGGGGCGTGGACATTTGCGGTCACGTGGGTTGCCCTTGGAGCACTCGGAATGTCTGGCGCCGAGATGCTGGCCGATTGGAGCTATTGGCGGCAGTGTCTGCCCTGGCTTGGCGGTGCGGTGGTGCTCATGTTCGTCTACATTCTGGTCAGGCAGCTTTACGAGCTGTCGCTTGAAAAGCTGCGGCGGGCGCGCCGGTGGCTGCGGTTGGCCTGGGCCCGGTGGCGTTCCGAGGTCAAGTTTCCTGATACGGAGGCCGCGCTGATGAAACTGGTGGGTTCAAACGTCCTTCTCGGGCAGTTGAACCTCTACGATCAGGCGTTGATCGCGCGCGAACTCCGGCCGGTGCAGTTCAAGGCTTGGAAGAGCGTGGTGGCGTTTGATGAAACGCCGAAGCGGGTCGGATTGATTTTTTCCGGGCGGGCGGTGGGGTGCGGCCAGCTCAAAAGCGGACGGAGCATCCCGTTGGTAAAACTCGTCGAAGGAGACATCTTCGGGGCCCATGCGCTGGTGGATTCGGTCCATCCCTCGCTGGAGGTTCGCAGCTGCACGCCTCTGGCGGTCATGATGATTCCCGCGCATGTTTTTAAAAAGGTGGTGGTGGAAAAACTGGGGGCGGCGATGTCCTACGATCTGACACACAAGTATGCCTTTCTTTCGCGGCTGCCTTTGTGCGAGCACTGGTATGGGCATGCCTTGGGGAGGTTTTCAAAGCTCTCGAAGGTGGTCGACGTCAAGGATGGCGAACGGATCGTCATCGAAGGCAGCGACCTGCGGGCGTTTTTTATCGTTTACGAGGGGCAGGCCTTGGTGACCCGGCAAGGAAAACAGGTGGGGGTGCTGAAGGCGGGAGACTATTTCGGGGAAATAGGCCTGCTGCAAAACAGCAGCGCGGTGGCCGAAGTCTCGGCCTTGGGCGATATGCGCTGCCTGCAGATCGGGAGGGCGGAGTTTTTACGCTTCGTCGCCCACAATCACCACGTGGCGCTGCAATTGGAACAGGTCAGCTCCAAGCGTCTGGGGCGGCCGATTTTCCCTCTGATCCGGTATTCGTTCGAGGAACGCTGAGCGGCGGCGGCTTGATGTAGACCCGACCGGTGGTCGGGTTATCCGAGGATAGGGCCCAAGCAGCCCGACCAGCGGTCGGGCCTACATTATACTGAGGACGGCGTAGCCGTGGTGTAGGGGCACCTCGTGTCCGGCCGCGTTGTGCGCCCGCTCACGTCCATGGTGAATTCGCGTCGCAGCGGCCTCACGCAAGGTGAGGTCCTGTTCGATGTAGGCCCGACCGGTGGCCGGGCTCTCGTGTGCCCGGCAAGGGCGTGAACTAAACAAATGAAACGAAATGTTCGGAAGGAGTGACAACAACCGTAGCCAAGACCAAGGCGGGCCTCGCGAGGGGCTCAGCGC
>JBAZSJ010000048.1:0-40646 GCA_041662485.1 Opitutaceae bacterium
AGCCGTAACGATGCAGTCGAGAGGGTCGCATCGAGGTAATCTGACGGCACCTTTCAGAGTGCGTCATCCGCTCGAAATACCCACGGGTATTCCTCGGGATTCCTCCTCTGAAATCTGCTCGCCATCTTACCCCGCTACTCCGCCTTCGACTGCATGGTTACGGCTTAGGGTAGCACAGGGGGCCGGGGCAAATCCTCGACCGGCGGGCCGCACGCGGCCCGTCCCTCGGCTTCACCCCTCAAGGTAGTATTTTGCACGGCGACGTCCTTCGGCGACGTCCCAAAATCTCCACCTTGCTCCCCTGTGCTTCCCTGCGCTTGTCCCCGGCGAGGGGAAAACGGGCTGGCCCAAACTCACAGGGTGTGAGCGGTCACCTCCGGTTCGGCCCTCGTTGGGGCCTCTACCTATGATCGAGAAACTTCGCCAGGTGATCGCGGACAAGAAGACCGTAAAAATATGCATCCGCCGTTATATGTTCGTGCTGACCACAAACGAAATGTGTGAATCCACGAGAAACGGGGAACCGCAAGAATACTTTGTGGCCGGTGAGTTGGACGAAGTCATGTTCCACATCCGGGACGTGGACGAAATAGGCGAGATGAACGGGAAATCCTGCATCTTTCTGAAATGAAGACCATGTCCGACCAACTCGAATTCTGGGAGGCACCGGAGCCTCCCGGACCAACGGGCACCGACAAGGTCATCGACTGGGACAGGGTCCGGGGCGTTGACCTGGTCAACGATCCGCTCCTAAACCACCGCTGGATCAAAGAGGTTCACGAGCCTTTCGCCCGTCGTCTTATGGCCAAGCGCGCCTTGAGGCGGCGCAGATCCATACCGAAAGACCCAGGACCCGGTCCGGTCGATGGTTGACTTTGCTCCCTATAGCGTCCCTTTAACGTCTCTATGACGACTCTAACTGTTACCCAAGCACGCAAAAACCTCTCCGGTTGGATCCGCCGCGCGAAGGCCGGCGAGGAAATCGGCATCATCGACGGCAACCAGATCTTTGCTCTACGCCCCGTCACCGTCACCGCTTTTGACAATATGGAATCGGAATACGGTTTCTCCTCGGCCGATGCCGACAAGATCGCCTCCAACATGCTCCGCGATTCCATCAAAGCCGAAAAAACCGGCGACTACGTCTCCCTAGAATCCCTCTCCCATGCCTCCTCCTCCCGTAAAACTAGCAAAACCGGCCGTCGCTGACCTGGGGAAGCTTGTAGAGGCTGAGCACGCCGAGGTCATCGCAAGACTGGGCGAAGTCGGTCAGGCTTTCGGCAATCCTCACAAACACGCGGGCCTTGGGCTGCGCAAACTCAAGGGCTCCGTCTATGGGTTCCGCGCCAGCCGCGCTCTCCGCGCCGTCTTTCTTTGGCGTGACGGCACCATCTGGATCGAAGCCATCGGCAACCACGAGGACGTCCGGCGTTTCCTAAAATCAAAAAAGGCCAAATAACCAAAGCCCTCCAAAACGGAGGGCTTTTTTGTGCCCGTCACTTCCCAAGGACTGGCGCATTCACGAGACGAGACACCCCGTCAGGATCGACCATCCACGCTCCGGAGACATCCGACGTCGGTGGCTCCTTTTCTTTCTCCGTCTGCATCGTCCTTTCCTCTGATGGCCGGACCGGTTCTTTCGGGGCTTCCTGGCGCTTGTAGCTCAAGAAATACAGTCTCTGGCCTCCGCGTAATATCACGGCATTCCTTTTGAAAAGCTCGCCGCGCACGCCCAGGCCGGCGGCGACGAGATGAAGCTCGTGCCGGCCTTCGCCGCCAAAAGCGAGCGCGGCCTCGCTCCCGGCGGGAGCCGACGAGTCACGGGCGGAGGCGGGAAAGGGCTTGTCCTGAGGAGACGTGAACCACAAGAGCATGGAGTTTCCTTACATGCTCAAGAAGTTCACACCCGCCTTCATTTTGACGGGATCCGTCATGGTCGGGGCTCTTGTGGTCCTGACGGTGATAGGGCTCGCGTATTTCCAGCCGTGGTTGGGCGTGACGTTTGGAGTCGATGACGAGGGCGGGGTGAAAATTGTCGCGGTCGATCCGTCGGGGCCGGGCGCGGCGCTGCCGGTAGGGGCGGTGATTTCCACAATCCAGAACGACCCGCGTGGACCTGTTTTGGCACTGAAAGCAACGGATCTCGTCGAGGAGCCCGACACGCTCGAGGGTTATAAAGCACTCAAGGATTTTTTCCGGCGGCAGCGATGGATATTTTCCCTGCTGGTGGCCGAGACCGTGGAACTTTCCACGAAGGAAGGCGTGCGCCACGAAATCACGCCCGCATGGCCGCGTCCGATCACGAGTCTGCCCGCGGTGTTCTGGGTTCAGCTGATCGTGGGTGGCGGCAGCTTTTTGATCGGCTCGTGGGTGTGGAGTCTCAAGCGCCAAGACCTGCCGGCGCGCATCCTCGCGTTTGTCGGCCTGTCCACGATGACCTTCGCGACGGCGGCGGCGATTTACAGCACGCGCGAGCTCGCGTTGCCGGGCGGCCTGTTCCGTGCGCTGTCGGCGATCAATCACCTGGGGGCTCTGTCGTTCGGCGCGGGCATGATCGCGCTGTTTTTGGTGTATCCGCGGCGATTGGTGCCGACCAAAGCGTTGCCGGTGCTTCCGGTGGTGTTCGGAACGTGGTGGCTGTGCGATACGCTGCGCGTGGTTTTCACGGGACCGGCCGAGGGTTCGCACCTGCCGACGATGATCGAGATGCTGGGTATTCTCGCGGCCGCGGGCGTGCAATTCTGGAAAACCAAGGGCGATGCGAAGGCGCGGGCGACGCTGCGTTGGTTCGGGCTTACGGTGGCGCTGGGCGCGGGGCTTTTCGTGATGCTGGTGATCGCGCCGAACATCGTGGGACTGCCGCCGCTGGTGTCCCAGGGCTACGCGTTCCTGTTCTTCCTGCTGGTGTTTGCGGGCGTGGCGGTCGGTGTGGCGCGGTATCGGTTGTTCGAACTGGAGGGCTGGGCGTTTCGCATCCTTTTTTATCTGGGCGGCGTGTTGCTGCTGGTGGCGGTCGACGCTTTCCTGATCTTCGCGCTCGCGATGGATCGCACGCCGGCGCTGAGCCTCTCGTTGCTCGCGGTGGTTTTTCTTTATCTGCCGCTGCGGGAGTTGCTCTCGAAGCGGCTCATGTCGAGGAAGGGGTTTCGCGAGTCGCTGTTCAGAAAGATGCTCGACGTGGCGTTGACGACGCCCGGCGGCGACCAGGGGGCGCGTTGGCGCGGATTGCTCCAGGAGGTTTTCGAGCCGCTTAAGATCGAGGAGGGCGCGCCGCTGGCGTCACCGGCCATCGAGGACGACGGCGTGGCGCTCGCGCTGCCGGCCGTGGGCGCGCTGCCGCCGCTTCGGTTGTCGCATGCGTATCGGGGACGGAAGCTGTTCGCGCCGCGCGATGTCGCGCTGGCGGAGGAGTTGTGCTCGATGCTCCGGCACGCGATCGAAAGCCGCACGGCGTATGAGAAGGGTGTGGCGGAGGAGCGTTTGCGCATCGCGCGCGACATGCACGACAACATCGGCGCGCAGCTCATCAGCGCGCTCCACAGTCCGGCGGCCGAGCGCAAGGACACGATGATCCGCGAGACGCTTTCGGACATCCGCAGCATCATCAACAACGCCGCGGAGGCGGGACGTCCGCTCGGGGAGACGCTGGCGGAACTGCGTTACGAGGCGTCGGACCGGCTCGGGTTGGCGGGAGTGGCGCTGGATTGGCGCGTCGAAGAGGAAGGTGCCGTCGAGCTTCCCTCGCAGACGGTGCACGCGTTGCGCTCAATCGTGCGCGAGGCGGTGAGCAACACCCTGAAGCATTCCGGCGCGACGTCGGTGGCGGTCCTGGTTTCACAACGCGAAGGCCGCCTGTGGTTCACGATCACCGACAACGGACGCGGGCTTCCGGACAAGCTCATCGCGGGCAACGGACTCGGCAACATCCGCGCGCGCGTCGAGTCGCTGAAGGGAACGGTGGACATCGCCAACGCGCAACCCGGGTTGCGGCTGCATATCGGCATTCCGGTGTGAGGCGGGGGAATTACTGAAGGATTTTCCCGACCGGCTGGCGCAGGGCCAGGCTGATGGGGATCACCGAGAGCACCGCGCCGGCAAGCAGCCAGCGCAGTTGATGCCATACGTCCGGCCACGCATAGGGATCAAGCACGGCGCGGTCCAGCAGGCCTGCCTCGAAACCTGCGAAACCGAAAAGAAATCCGTGCAGCTGGACGGCGAGACAGCGCGCGCCCACGCCCGCGAGAGCGAGCAGCAGGAGGGCCTCGACGGCGTATCGGAGGAGGACGAGCACGGGAGGCGCTCCGAAGCTGCGCAGCAGCGCGACGATGTAACGGTTTTGACGGTATTCGAGGCCGGCGATCGCTCCGAACACGAGGGCGAGGACCGCGCCGCCCGCGAGTCCGGCTGCGGCCTGGGTGCGGCGGCGGGTGGTGTCGAGCTTGTCGATTTCGGACAGCAGAACCTCGGGGCTTTGGATCTGCGCGGTGGTGCGGTTTTCGAGCGTGAGCAGCGTGCGCACGCTTTCGGCGAGCGTGCGCACGGCGTCGGGTGCGGACGGGTCGGCGAGGAGCAGACAGAACTCAAGATGACCCTGGCGCAGCCAGTGGGAGGCCTCTTCGTCGGGGATGATCAGCAAGGGCTTGAAGAGGGGCAGACGCGCGAGCCAGGCAGGCGGGGCGACGGTGACGGCGTCGCGCAACGCGCCGTCGATTTCGAGTTCGATGACGATGCCGGCCGGCAGTTCGGGCGTGATGTAGTGCAGCGCGGACGGGCGGACATCGGCCAGCGAAGGAGCGAGGGCGACCCGGGTGGCGCGGCCGTAGGCGAGGACGATGAGATCGCCGTGCAGCGGATCGCGGGCGGTGACGGGCAGTTGGCGGAAGGCGAGCAGTTCGGCGCGCGCGCCGAGCGGGGCGAGGAGTTCGCCGAGCGCGGCGCGTTCGGGACGGTCGGGGCCGGCCACCTCGGTGAGCAGAATGGTGCCCGCGCCGAGGCGGGCGACGCGCGTTTCGAGCGAGCGTCCGGCGAGCATGAAGCCGGCCTGGGCAAAGAGCAGCAGCGCGGCCAGCAGCACGCCCACGAGCAGGCGGGCGAGCACGGCGCCGGGGTGCTCAAGCCAGCGCGAGCAGATGTCTTTCGACAGGTAGAAAGCGATTAAAGTCCAGGCCTTCATGGGGGAGGTCGGAGAGGCGTTGGTCGTGCGTGGCGACGAGGCACACGCAGGCGTGCGGGAGGTGGCTGCCGAGGAGTTTCATGATGACGCGGCAGTTGAGGTCATCGAGGCCGGAGGTGGGTTCGTCGAGGAGGAGGACGGAGGGTTCTTTGATGAGGGCGCGGGCGATGGCGGCGCGTTGTTGCTGTCCGCCGGAAAGGGTCGAGGGCAGGCGGTCGGCAAAGGCGTCGAGCCCGAGGAGCGCGAGGTATTTTTCGGTGCGGGCGCGGACCTCGGCGCGCCGCAGGCCGGCGAGCGTGCCTACGAGTTCGAGGTTGCGACGGACGGTGGCGAGCGGGAGGAGGTTGAGTTGTTGGAAAACGAAGCCGAGGGCGCGGCGCTGAAACGCCGCGTCGGGCGCGCCGCCTCCGGGAAGGGCGATGGTGCCGGCGGAGGAGCGGAGGTAGCCCGCGACGAGCTTGAGCAACGTGCTCTTGCCGCAGCCGGAGAAACCTTTGACGAGGTGCAGGCCGGGGGCGAAGCGGGCGTCGAATTTCTCGAGCACACGGACACGGCCGTAGCCAAAGGCGAGGCCGGAGCAGGTGATCGCGTTGGTGACGGGGGCGTTCACGGGGTGGCGACGGCGAGGTGGGTTTCGCCTTGGGCGAGGAGGCGCGCGCCGGGGAGAAGAGTGGACACGCCGGCTTCCCAGCCGCCCTCGCGGAAGGCGTCGGGCGCGGCGAGGATGAGGTCGATCTTTGGAATGATGCGCGCGGGCTCCTCGAGCCGGAGGACGAGTTGCAGGGTGACAAAGCCGCCGGCGAGGGGACGGGCGGCGGTGCGTTGCGAGTCGGGAAACTGGAACAAGTAGAGCAGCTCTTCGCGGCCGTTGAGCTCTTGGAAAACGCTGCGCTGGTAATCGGCGGCGAGGGCGGAGCGCCCGCGGTTGGGCTGCCGGAGTTGGAGACGCGAGGGATCCACGACGCGCCACTCGGGACGGCGGATAGGGATGCGGGCCTGGATGGCGGAGAAATCGCGGACCAGCGCGAGGTCGGCACCGAGCGGGACGCGCAGGGTTTTTCCCTCGGGGGGAGCCGGAGGGATGAGACTGATTTCGCCATCGAAAGGCATGGCGAGGCGGAATTCCTGAAGGCGGCGTTTGAAGTCGAGCTCCTGCGCCTGGAGCTTCAGTTCGAGGGCGCGACGCTCGAGCTCGGTTTCGCGGGGAGTGCCGGCGAAACGCAGGACCTCGTCGATGAGCCCCAATTGCGCGCGCAGGCGGGCGGCGAGGGCGGCGACCTCTTCGCGACCGGCGGCGCCGGTCGTTTCGCCGGCGTAGAGTTCGGCGAGGGCGGGGTCGGAGGAGATGCGGGTGAGCATGCCGGTCTGCCGTTCGATTTCGGCGCGGCGTTCGGCGAGTTCGTTGGCCGTGCGGGCGAGTTCGAGCCCGAGTTTGGGTTTCTCCTTTTCCTCGAAGAGGGTGCGGGCGAGGGTGACGACATCGCCCTCGAGTTTGAGACGTTCGGGATCGAATTCTCCCCAGACGGAGCCCTCGGCGAGGCGGGTTCCGGGGGCGGGCAGGCGGAGGGTGAGCAGGCCGTCGGACGGGGATTTGATGCGGACGCTGCGGAGGGGCTGCACGTCGGCGGGAAGCGAGGCGAGGACGATCTCGGAAGCCTGCGGGTATTGCGATGCGTCGAACGCCGGTTTCGCGCGGACGGCGGCGGTGCCGGCGCAAATGACCAATGACGAATGACCAATGATCAATGAGAGTAGGCGGAGGCGCATGAGGAAATCAGGATTTGGGCAAAGAGGCGGGCGGCTTGCGTTCGGCGAGCTCGATCTTGGACCAGTCGGGGCGTGTCCAACGGGATTCGTCGAGGATCCAGAACAGGTGTTCGAGACGGGCGCGTTCGAGGAGAAGCGTGGTGCGCTGTTCGTCGAGGCGGAGCAGGCGGTCGAGGTTTTGGCGGACGCTCTCGGGCGATTGCGTGAGGGGAAGCGTGCGCAGTCCCAGCAGACGCAACTCGGCGATGCGGAGACGGCGGGAGGTGAGCACGAGGGCGTCGCGGGACGTGGCGAGACGTTGAAGCGTCTGGTCGAGCTGGTCGGCCATGCGGGCGAACTGAAGGTCGCGCTGGCGGCGGGTTTCGCGGAGCTGGCGGGAGATGTTGCCCTGGATGTCGAGCGGGACGGTGGTGTTGGCGGAGAAGAGAACCTGATCGACGTCCCAGCGGGTGGTGGCGCCGCCGTTGTTTTGGTAGAGAGGCGGACTGGTGAGGCTGAGGCGGAGATCGGGCCAGTATTGGAGTTTCACGCCGCGCTCGCGGAGGTGGACGGCCTCGATGTCGAGGGCCTGGAGCTGGCGGAAAAGTTCACCGTAGCGCGCGGTGTCGGCGTAGTCGGGAAGTTTGTCTGCGTAGTCGAGCGCGGGCAGGTCGGCGAGGTCGGGCCGCCAGAGACGGGTGTTGTCGCCGATGAGCTGGGAGAGGGCGAGCTGCAGGGCGTCGGCCTCGGTGCGGAGGGAGTAGAGAATGGATTCGCGCTCGATGCCCCGCGGATCTGCTTCGAGGCCGGCGAGGGGAGAGGCGGCGGTTTCCCACTGGAGCGAGGCGAGCAGGCTGCGGCGGCGGGTGGCGAGGAGATCGGCGCGGAGGAACGCCTCGCGGAGCTGCACGGTGAGCTCGCGCTCCTTGAGTTCGCAGGACCAGCCGGCGCGAAGCAGTTCAAGGCGCGACGCGTAGTGGCGCAGGCGGAGCTGGATGAGGCCGGGGACGTTGATGTAACCGAAGGCCGAGTAGGCGAGGTCGGAGCGGGACAGATTGGCCAAGTCGGTGACGGAACGGGACAGGCTGGCGGAGAGATTGGCGCCGGGCAGGAGGTCCTTGAAGACCTGACGGGCGTTTTCCTCGGCGCTTACGACGGCGAGACGGGCGGCGCGGAGCTCGAGGTTGTGCGCGCGCAGCGATTCGAGGGCGGCGGCGAAGGTGAGCGTCGCGGGGGCGAGGGTCGCGCCGCGCGCGGCGGCCTCGCGGTAGTCCCTCGCGCGGTCGGCGGTGCGGCGGGCGATGTTGTCGCCCGGAGACTGGCAGCCGGCGAGCGAGAGGAACGCGAAAGCGAAAGGAAGAAGACGGGCAAAAGTGCGACGATGCAAAGACACGTGGAGGACGTAAAAGCCCCCGCCGGTGAAGGCCCGGCAAGGGCGCAAGAACAGATTCTGCGACGCCGCCTGAATTACGGGACCACTTTGAAGAAGTAACTGGTGGAGGCGGGACGCTCGACGTTGAAGTATGTGATGTAGCTGCCGCTGCCGGCGGTATTGATGCCTACGCGGACGATGTAGGTGTCCACTCCCACGGTGGCGGAGTAATTGGCCGTAAACTCGTTGGAGTCGACGAAGGCGTAGGTCACGCCGTCAAAATCGAGGGTGGCGGCGCCGAAGGTGAAGGTCTTGGTGTCGTCCACGGCGTAGGCGGTGGCGTTGGCGGGGTAGATGGAGCTGACCTTGCCGGTGAAGGTGCCGGAGCCGAGTTTGCCGCTCGTGAGCGTGACGGCAACCGCCTCGCGGTATTGGCCGTAGAAGCCGGCGGTGCCGACGGGGGGATAGATGTTGATCTCATTCAGACCGCCGCCGGGACTGATGGACGCGGCGTAGGTGATGCCGCCGTCTTTGAAAAGCCATTCATACTGGTTGCCCTGATAGAACACCGGGTTGGAGAGCGTGCGACCATTGAAGACGAGGGTGCGGGCGTTGATGGTGAACGTGGTCGTGGCGCCGTCCGCGGGCGCGGAGGCGTTGCTCTCTTCCTGGAAGTAGGTGAGTTGATAAGTGCCGCGCATCGACGACGGGATGTCGGTGGCGTTCGTCTGGCCGGCGCCGAGACCGCCGCCACCGCCGGAGGGGGCTTGATAGGCGGGGATGGAGCCGGTGACCGTGGCCGGATAGCTCAGGCCGTTGTAACGGATGGCGAAACCGGTGACGTTGCCGCCGGTCTGGGTGAAATTGCCGATCTCAAGAACGATGGCGGGCGTGATGCCGTCCACGGTGAGCGTGAGCGTGCCGGCGGAATAATTGGCGTTGGGCGTATACGTGTAGGTGCCGTTGGTGGCGGTGGCCGCAGCCGGGAAGGGCGAGCCCGCCTCGGTGTTGAGGTAGGTGAGATTGTTGCCCGAGGTGAAATTGACAGTCGGGTTAAAGCTGATGCCGGCGCCGGCAAACGAAGAGCCGGCGGCGGGCCCGGTGGTGCCGCCGCCGCCGCTGTCGCCGCCGCAACCGCTCATGACGAAGGTCGTCAGGCCGAGAAGCGAAGAAAGGAGGATGGAGCCAAGTCGTTTTAACATGATGTGTGGATGGTGTTTTTGGTGGGAAAAAATCAGGGCCGGTGTCACGGTTTTGATGCGTGCAACCAACGGGCTGCCCGTGCATGACGCGGCAACGAGACCTGTTGACCGATTCTAGCAGGCTCAGGGGAGGCGCGGTATCCCCTGTTCGGGAGAGGACGGGGCCTGACGGCGTCGCGAGGGCCGACGGGGGCAAGGGGTTGCGTTTTTCACTTCATGGCAAAACGTAGCACCTCATGCGCAGAGTCCTGATTGTTGAAGATATTCCTGAAACCCGGCTTTGGCTTTTGGAAATCGCGCGCGCCGCGTTTCCTGGGTGCGAGACGGATCAGGCGGCGACGTTGCGCGAGGCGTTGGAGCATTGCGGGGGGCGCACCTACGACCTGGCCTTGGTGGATCTGCGATTGCCGGACGGATCGGGGCTCGGCGTGCTGCGTAAATTCCGCGCCGGCAGCGCGACGACCCTTTGCATCGTGACCACGGTGATGGGGGACGACGCGAACATCGTCACCGCGTTGTCCGCCGGAGCGAAGGGCTATCTGCTCAAGGACCAGCCGCGCGAGATGCTCATCCGCCAGCTCACGCAAGTGGCCGAAGGCATCCCTGCGCTATCGCCGCCGGTGGCCCGTCGGATCATGGATCATTTCCGGCTGACCGGTCCTTGCGAGGAGGCGGATGGAAAACTTACGCCGCGTGAACTGGAAGTGTTGGGGCTCATTGCCCGAGGATTGCGGATAGCCGACGCGGCGTGCGCGTTAGGTGTGGCGGAAGGGACGGTCGCGAGCCATATCAAGGCGATCTATCGCAAACTCGACATCAGCTCGCGGGCCGAGGCCGCGCTGCATGCAACGCGTCTGGGCTTGTTGAAGCCGGAGAGCCGTCCGCCGTTTGCATGATCCGCAAAAAAAGCCCGGCGCATGGCCGGGCCTCGGGGCGAAGCGGGGAGGGAAAACGCGGAGGGACGCCGCGTCTACGTCGGCTTACTTCTTCTTATAGACGACGGCAGGGTCGAAGAGCGGTTTTGAGACGAAGTCCAGCTTGAAGCTGGTGCCGGCGGCGGCCTCGTCGAGGCTGTCCAGCTTGCGGTAGAAGCAGCTCTTGTAGCCGTTGTGGCAGGAGGCGTTGGCCGCGCCGCTTTGCTCGACCTTGAGGAGAAGCACGTCCTGGTCGCAGTCGGTGTAGAGTTCCTTCACCCACTGGACGTTTCCGGATTCCTCGCCCTTGCACCAAAGCTTGTTGCGGGAGCGGCTCCAGTAGGTGGCTTTTTTCGTCTTCAGGGTGTGGCCGAGCGACTCGGCGTTCATGAAGGCGAACATGAGGACATGGCCGGTCGCCACGTCCTGGGTGATGCAGGGAATGAGACCGTCGGGGCCGAACTTGGGTTGCAGGGTGGCGCCGAGTTCGATCTCGGCGGAGGTGGTGCGGGCGGGGAAGGACATGGTGTGAAGGGGAGAGAGAAAGAGAACGATTAAGAGGAAAGAGAAAGAGGTTATCGGGCGGCGAGTTCCAGCAGGTAGGCGTAGCTGTAGAGGCCGGTGCGGTGGCCGTCGCTGAAATCGAAACGGATGGCGTAGTTGCCGACCTGCTCCCAGCCGGTGACGGTGACGCCGGGGAATTTCTTGGGGCCGTCGCCGCCGTATTGGTTTCCCAGGATGTCGCGCTCGCCGATGTTCTGGGCGCTGGGGGAGGCGGCGCGCAGGGTTTCCATCGGGTAATAGGTTTCCGTGCCGTCAGCCCACACGATGGCGACTTCGTTGCCGATGAGCTGGATGTTGGAGGGAGTTTGCACGGAGGGAGCAGTCAACGTGTCAGACAAGGCGGCGGGCGCAAAATCAATTTTTGCTCGCCGCGATTGCGGGGGATCGGAGCGGGAGCGAGCTGGCTCGCGAGGATCAGAATCGCGAGCAAGCTCGCTCCCACGGGAAAACCGGCGGACTCGACAACTTGGACGGACACATGCCAACGTGGGCGCAACATGCTCGTTCACACGGTTGTTTTCTATCTGCGCGGCGATCTCACGGAGTCCCAAAAGACGGAGTTTCGGCAGGAGGGGCTGGAGTCGTTGCGACCGATCAAGTCGGTGCAGGCTCTCTACATCGGCACACCCGCGGCCATTCCGCCGCGTCCGGTGGTGGATGCCAGCTACACCTTTGCGATCACGGTGCTGTTCGCGGACGTGGCCGGGCACAACGCCTACCAGGTCGATCCGGCGCACCTCGCGTTTGTGAACCGGTTCAAGAGCACCTGGACGAAGGTCCAGATCTACGACGCGGAGTGAGCGGCGGGCTTTGGCTTGGTTGGAGTGGCCGCGAGCGTGAGCGAGTGGACGAGCGACCACTCGCTCACGCTCGCGGCTACGAGAATGGGAAACCGCGGTGAGGACTTTCCGGTTGATCTTCGGAACGGCGTGAGAGACGGTCCGCTTCGTCTATGTCCCTTTCGAAGAAACGCGGATTAATTGTTTTGGATGATCAAGCTTGCGAGCTGATCTACGGCGAAAAGCTCGTGAATGAGGTCGCGCGCCACGTGGAGCTTGTGGCGCCGCCGATCAGCAAGGAGAAACTCGCGGCCAACCCTTCGTTGCTTAAGGACGTGGAGGTGATCTTCAGCGGTTGGGGCGCTCCCCAGCTCAACGAAAGTTTGCTCGCGGCGGCTCCGCGGTTGCAGGCGTTTTTCTACGGGGCGGGCTCGGTGCGCGGGATCGTGACCGACGCCTCGTGGGCGCGCGGCGTGGCGGTGACGAGCGCGTATGCGATGAACGCCATTCCCGTGTCCGAATACACGCTGGCGACGATTTTGTTCAGCCTGAAACAGGGCTGGTATTACACCGTCCAGACGAAGCTGCTCGGACGCCTGCCCGAGCGTCGCAAACTGAAGGGCGCCTATGAAAGCACCGTGGGGCTCATCTCCCTCGGGATGATCGCGCGGCTGGTGCGCGAGCGGCTGAAGCCCTTCGACCTGCGGGTGCTGGCCTACGATCCGTTTCTGACGGACGAGCAGGCGGCGATCCTCAACGTGGAAAAGGTGGGACTCGACGAGCTTTTTGAGCGCAGCGACGTGGTGAGCCTGCACACGCCGTGGCTGAAGGAGACCGAGGGCATGATCACGGGCGCGCACATCGCCTCGATGAAGGAGGGCGCCACCTTCATCAACACAGCCCGCGGAAAAATCGTGCGCGAAGCGGAGATGCTGGACGTGCTGGCGCGCCGCCCCGATCTCACCGCGGTGCTCGACGTGACCTGGCCGGAGCCGGCGTCGGCGGATTCGCCGGTTTTCACGCTGCCCAACGTCGTTTTGACGCCGCACATCGCCGGTTCGCTGGACGAGGAATGCCGGCGCATGGGGCAGCTGATGATCGACGAGTTTGACCGGTGGAATCGCGGCGAGCCGATGAAGTGGGCGCTGACGAAGGAGAAGGCCGCCATTCTGGCGTGATCGACGGGCGGCCGGAGGCTATTGAAACGCTTTCCAAACGGGGCCGTTCGGGGCGAACAGGGGGGCGGACTTGGACGACTTCGACGGAGGGGTGGCGTGGGGCGCGAGCTGGAAAATCGGATAAAGCTTATGCTGCCCCGCGTTCGCGTAGTTCTCCCCCAGTTTTTCGATGAGCAGGAAGCAGTCGAAGGTGCCGCCGCCGCGTTCGCCGATCAGGACATCAAGATCGACGATCTCCCCCGCCTTGAGGGAAATCCAGTCGCCGGCCACGAGGCTGCCGCTTCCGGCCGTCTGGCCGGGGGGCTGGGACGATTTCCAGTGGACAAGCGGGGTTTTCACAAACGCGTGGTTGGCCACGAGCACGGTCTTGCTGTTGATCGCGACGCTGCACACCTCGCCGCCATAACCCCAGAACCGCCAGACGCCGGTGGAAGGCGCGGCGACCTGTCCTTTGTAGTGAATGAGCCAGAGCTCGGGCTTGATCACCTTTTCCTCGCCGAAGGCTTTCGGGCCGGCGCTGGCGGGCATCACGGGAATGAAGACCTGGGTGGTGTAGAGCGGTTGGGTGACGCGGTAGTAGCGGTTGAGCACGCTTTCGTCCCAGTTTTTGCACAAGAATTCTTCGACGACCTTGCCGTAGCCGGGCAGGTTCATACCGGTCTTCTCGCGAAGCTGGGTCTGTTTCAGATCGTAGAGGATGCCGATCAGGGCGGTTCCATGAAGCTGCTGGGAGCCGAAAGCGGACGTGTCTTCGGCTTGCGCGCGCGCGGCAGCCGACGAGAGGACGAATCCGAGAACTGTGAGGAAAAGGATGCGGAGTGTGGGCACGGTGGGTGATCGCAGGGGGGGGCTCGGTCTGTCGCTCAGGGATGCACTCATGCCGGACGATTTATACGAGTCAATTTTGCCATCGGGAAGGCCGGGATGAATCGGTCCGGCGGCCATTTGTTCGAACATAGGGATGAGAATTTGAGCGAGGTGGGGGCTTTAAGTTTTAGAAGCCGGTGAAATCGGGAGACAGTGGGCGTTATGCCTCAACCTAGTTATGAGTATGTGGCCAGCCTGATGGACCACGCATTGCTTACCCCGACTTCCACGGATGCGGAATTGCGCAAGGGCTGCCAGGCCTTGCGGGAATTTCCCATCGCCACGGTGTGCATCAAGCCGCATGCGGTGAAGCTGGCCGTCGCAGAGCTGGCGGGCACCGCCATCGAGGTCTGCACGGTCATCGGATTCCCCCACGGCACGCCGTTGCCCTCGGTGAAGGCCTTCGAGGCCGAGCAGGCGTTCCTGGACGGGGCGCGCGAGGTGGACATGGTGGTCAACACCGGCAAGGTGCTGAGCGAAGACTGGGCTTATGTGCGCGAGGACATCGCGGCGGTCACGGCCGTCACGCGCCGGCACAAGGGCATCATCAAGGTGATCTTCGAGACGGATTTCCTGCCGGACGACCGCCACAAGATACGCCTCTGCGAGATTTGCAGCGAGCTGAAGGTCGATTTCGTCAAAACCTCCACGGGCTTCGGCTACGTGAAGGGCAAGGAGGGCGGCTACGACTACTGCGGAGCCACCGATCATGATTTGAAACTGATGCGCAAGCACTGCTCGCCCGACGTGGGCGTGAAAGCCTCGGGAGGGGTGCGCAACCTCGACCGCGCGCTGGAGGTCGTCGCCCTCGGCGTGACTCGTATCGGCACCGGCAGCGCCCCCGCCATCCTCAAGGAATACCGACAGCGTTTCGGAGCCTGAATCCTTTAATGCCCCATGCCCGTGCGTCCATTCACGATTATCGGCAGCGCCAATGTCGACATGATCATGAAGGTGAACCGTCTCCCCGAACGCGGAGAGACGGTCACCGACGGCGTCTTCATGCAGACGTTCGGAGGCAAGGGCGCCAACCAGGCGGTGGCGGCGGCGCGGGCGGGCGGGGACGTGCGGTTTGTCGCCTGCCTGGGACGCGACGCGTTTACGCCGGCGATGGTGGAGAACTTCCGCCGCGACGGACTGAATCTGGATGGCGTGCGTTTTGTGGATGATCTTCCGAGCGGCTCGGCCCTCGTGATGATCGACGGGGTAGGCATGAACTACCTGACGGTGGCGCCCGGTTCCAACGCCGCGCTCTCGCCGGATCAGGTCGCCGATGAATGGAGCCGGATCTCGTCGTCCGGCTTGATCCTGTTACAAATGGAAATCCCCGCGGAGACGAACCGCGAGATACTGAAGCGGGCCCGTGAAGCGGGGATTCCCGTGATGCTAAACTACGCGCCGGCTCATTCGATTCATCCTGATTTGCTGGCCGGATTGGACACGCTGATCGTCAACGAAAACGAGGCGGCCGCGTTGTCCGGCATCGAGCCCTCGGACCAAGCGACCGCGGAACGCGCCGTGCGCGCGCTGGCCGCCATGGGCGCCAGGTGCGTGATTCTTACCCTGGGTGCCGCCGGTTCGCTGATTTTCGAGGCCGGACAGGTCATTCGCGTGCCCGCATTTCCGGTCAAGGCGGTGGATACCACCGCGGCCGGCGACACCTTTTGCGGAGCCCTCGGGGTCGCCTTGCTCGATGGGCGTCCCTTGCCCGAGGCGGTGCGTTTCGCGACCGCCGCCGCCGCGCTCAGCGTCACCCGTTTCGGAGCGCAGCCATCCATTCCCACACGCATCGAAACCGATCATTTTATCCAATTACATCCATGAAACCCAAACCGCACATTTATCCGCAGTCGTTGAAGCGCTCCGCCGTCTATCGGGCGACGGTCAACGCGATCCCGCTGGACGTGCTTTCTCACCAGGCGGCGGATCACACCGCCTTCGAATGTTTGGGGCCCGTGAGCATCCAGATCGAGGCCGCCGGGCTGGCGGGCGCGGTTTTGGTGCATCCGTTGAGCCTCGGCATCGTGGCGAGGGTGGACGGCGGGCGCATCAGCTTTACTCTGCCCGGACCGAAAAACATCCAGCTGGAGATCGGGGGCATGCCGCTGCTCTACGTCTACGCGCTGCCCGAGGCCGGGCCGACTCCCGTCGGACCCAAGGTGCGGGTGTTCGAAGCCGGGAAAATCCACGAGGCCGGTTTGATTGTCGTCGGTGAAAACGAGACCTGCTGGATCGAAGCCGGCGCCGTGGTGCGCGGCAGCATTCGCGCCGCCGGTGTTTCCGGCGCGCGGATCGGCGGCTACGGGATTCTGGACGGCGGCTACTGGTTGGAACATGAGGGCCGTCGCCGCAAGGCGATCGTGATCGACCATTGCAAGCGGTGCCGCGTCGAAACGATTTTGATGGTGAGCCCCTGCCATTGGATGGTGGTGCTCGGCGCGTGCGAGGACATCGCCGTGACCGGAATCCGGCAGATCGCGAACGACATGAGCTCCGACGGCATCGATATCGCCGGATCGCGGGGGATACGGATCACGGGGTGCTGCCTGCACAACGGCGACGACAACATCGCGATCAAGGCGATCAGCAACAAATCCGGTGAGGACGACCGCGTTCCCCTCGGGTTTCCCGACGAGGACTGGAAGGGCACGGTGGAAGACGTGGTGGTTTCCGGCTGCAGTTTTTATAACATCCACGGCGGTTCGGCCATGGAGATCGGCTACGAGACGAGCACCGAGCACATCCGCAACATCCGCTTCGAGGACATCGACGTGATCGCGGTGCACGAGTTCGGGGCGGTCTTCGGCATTCACACCGGCGACCGCGCCAAGGTGGAGAACGTCGTGTGGGACGACATCCGCGTCGATCACCACTTCGACACGTTGATAGACATCCGCACGCTCAAGTCCCGCTGGAATGTCGATGCGGAGCGCGGCAGCGTGAGCAATGTGACGCTGCGCAACATCAAGGCCCTGCAAACCATCCATAACGCGGGCTACACGGTGAGCATCATCAGCGGCTACGACGCGGCGCATCCGGTGACCGGGGTGACGATTGAAAACTTCGAACTGGGCGGGCGGTTGGTGCGCAATGCCGACGACCTGGATCTGGTGACGCGCAACGCGCATGGCATCACGTTCCGTCAGGCGGATTCGTCCGCGGCGGTCAAACGATCTGCCGGTGTGCCCGAGGCGGCCGGCGCGGTGTGAGGTGTAAATCGCCCGACACGGGCGCGGCTACAATTTTCTGATGCTCTATTCATATGACCTCTCTTTCCCCCGCGGTTTACGGCCTGCTCGTTTCACAGATCGGTTACGACACGAAAGGCCCGCAGCGGGCGCTGTTGCGCGTTCCCGCAGGATGGGCGCTTAAAACGCCCGGCTACGAGATCACGGACGGCGAGGGAAGCCCGGTCGCGCGCGGTGAATTTTCGCGCTGGGGCCATACGTGGGGAGCGGATTGGTGGGTCGCGCCATTCACGCTGGCGAAGGGTTCGTATGCGATCCGCGCGCATGGAGTGCCGGAACTCGCCGAGGTGAAGGAAACGTTCACGGTGGACGACGACCTGCTTTACCGCGCCACGTGGGAATACGTCGCCCTGGAGCAGATGGAGACGCGCGTGCATTTCGCGCCGTCCAAGTTCGGCTGGCAGGACTGCGGCGCCGCCCTGCAGGAGGCGAACAGCCATGCGTCCTGCGTGATCGGGCTTTGCGACTTGCTGGAACTGCGCGGCGGCGAGATGACGCCCGACCTGCGCGCCCGTCTGGAGATGCAGATCGTGATGGGCAACGAATACCTGGTGAAATGCCAGGAGCGCTGCACGGAGCTCAAGTCGGGCGAGGGCGGGTTGGTTCACGGACTGATCACACACGAATCCATGGTGCTTACGGGGGATGTTTCCAAGGCGATCATCGCCTGGGCGATGGCCGCGCGGCTTGTCACCGGCGATGGTTTCGAGTCGGCATTCACGGGCCATCGCTTCGTCGGGTCCAAGGAGAGATTCCGAGGGGCCGCGTTGCGGGCGATGCATTGGCTCGTGAACGCCACGCCGCCCGGACCCGACGGCTGGCTGGCGTGCGTGCATGGCGCGCCGGCGGATTACGTGCCGCCGCGAGAGTGGATGACCCACGAACTCGTGTTGAACTCCTGGGCGGCGCTGGAACTGGCCGCCATCGGCGAGACGCAATACCTGGAGCACGCGTTTGCCGATCTGCGGCGCATCGCGGCGAGGCAGATTCCCGAGGGCGAGCGGCGGGTGCACGGACATTTCCGGCTGTTCGATTCCGGACCGCTCATCGAGGTGTCGTGGTCGCACCATCTGCCGAAGGGCGTGGTCGGGGCGGACGTGGGCGCGAGTTATCCGAATTATCTGATGCCCTTCCTGCTCGCGCTGAAACGTTACCCGCGGCACGCGGACGCCGCCCTGTGGCGTGCGACGTTGGAGAAGTTCGCGTTCGGCTATCTGGTTCCCGCCTGCCGCATCAATCCGTTTGGGATCATCCCGCTCGGCGACTTTCCCGAGGAGGGGCTGCTCGGGTTCGCGGGGGCGTGGCATGGTTTCAATTCGGCGTATGCGCTGACAGCCGCGCTGGCCTTGGAGCTGGACGCGTTGTTTCCCAGTCCCGAGTTGCGCGAGCTGGCCTATCAAAATCTGCTGTGGATCGCGGGACTGAACGCCGGCCTCACGCAGGAGAGCATGACGGGCTGCGTGGTGTGGAAGCGCGAGGTGACGCCGGGGCGCGCGCTGCCGGTGAGCATGATCAACAGCGTGGGCAAGCGCTGGGCCGGCGCGTTTTTCAACGTGCGCGGCGCGGTCGTGAACGGCTTCAGCACGGGCAAACAATTCGCGTGGGACGTGCCCCCGAAAAAGGAGTTCGACGCGCCCTCGTCATTCACCGACGAGGATTGGATCACCCACGGCGGCGCGTGGCTTTCCGGCGTAAGCCGGCTGAAAACCGCAATGAGCCGCGTTTGTCCGGAGAGGTGAGGTCTCCTTGTCACTTCATGGGTATGCACGGCTCAGATCTTTTCGTCTTTTTGCATTCCTCGTTTTTGGCTGATCGGCTCCATTCCATGAAAATCTCGTGCAGTTGTTTAAACAAGAGCCGTGTTTCCGATTTTGTCCTGTAACAGGTGAGCAACTTGGTCACGGTAAATTTTCCCCATCAGACCCCAAAAAATGACCGACGACCAAGCGCACGGCAGCCCCGTTCATCCAACTATTCCGGCCAAGGCCAAGACCTGGCACTGCGGGACGCTGACCTACACGAAGGCCGGGATCGTCACGCTTTTCACCTTCCTGCTTTTCGGGAGTTTCTCGTTCAACCTGATGATGACGGTGGTGCCGAGCATCCTGCCGTTGAAGCTCAAGAGCCTCGGGGCGTCCGATGTCTTGATCGGACTTTTGCTCACCAGTATTTTTCCGATGTTCGGGTTGGTCATATCGCCGTATCTCAGTTTTAAGAGCGATTACCTGAGAACCCGGTGGGGGCGCCGCAAGCCGTTCTTCTTTTTCACCCTGCCGTTCGTCACCCTGAGCATCGTGTTGCTCGCGTTCTCCGAGGACATCGCCCGGTTTTTGCAGGGCTCCGGCTTTCTCGCGAATCTTTCACCGGCCACCGCCGCGATCGCCGTGATGAGCGTGTGCATCGTGGCCTTTCAGTTCTCCGACGTGGTGATCGCCTCGGTCTACAACTATATCTTCAACGACACCGTGCCGGTCCTGCTGACCGGGCGTTTTTTCGGACTCATGCAGATGGTCGGCGCGTCCATCGGATTCCTCTACCATTATTTCATCTTCAAATTCGCCGAGAGCCACATGAAGGAAATATTCGTGGCCACCGCGATGGTGTATTTCATCGGCATCGGCCTGTTGTGCCTCTTTGTGAAGGAAGGGGAGTATCCGCCCGTCAGCGCGAAGGAGCAGGTGAACACCCGGGGGTTTTCCGGGCTCAAGACGTTCTTTCGCGAGAGTTTTTCGCATAAGTTTTATTGGACGAAGTTCGCCTATTCGATGTCGCCGGCGCTGGGTGCGGCGCTTTGGCCGTTCAGCATTTTTTATTTCAAGGAGATGGGGCTGACGCTCGACTACGTCGGCAAGGCGAGCGCGGTGACCGCGCTCGCCGGCATGGTCGCCGCCTACTTTGCGTCGGTCTTCATCGATCGCTGGCACCCGCTGCGCATTCTCGCCTATTCCGGGGTGTTCGCCGCCACTCTTTCGATCGGCAACTGGGTCTGGCTTTTTGTGACGGTGCCGCCGGTTGCGTTCTTCTGGTTGAACATGCTGGGCGGCGGACTGATCGGCGTTTTCCATGGAGCGCTTTGCGCGGTGGCGACGGTGCCTTTTGACATGCGCCTGCAGCCCAAATCCCGCTACGGGCAGTTTTGTTCGGCCCAGTCCATGGTGACCAACGGCTGCAAGATGATCGCGGGGGCGGGGGCCGGTTACTTCTTTTGGTTTCTCAAGTCGTTCTTTTTTGGGGAGTCCAACTATGCCTATCGCTTCAACTTTGTGTGGTCCGCGGTCGCCAGCATCGTCATGGGGTTCGTCATCTGCAGCCTCTACCGGCAATGGAAGAAACTGGGCGGCGACCGTGGCTTCAATCCCCCGGCTCCATGGACGGAGGCGGGCTACGAGGAGATGGAACGGCCCGTGTTCGTGGGCACCCAGGTGCGCTGGCTTAATCACGCGCTGGGCATGACGAATCTCATGATGTTCAGCACGGTCGCCTTCATGATCTGGGTGGCCTATTGGCTGTGGCATATCGGTTGGGCTTTTGAATTCAGGGTGTATCTGCTGGCCCTGATTCCGGTCTCGATCATGCTTTATCTCTGGTGGGTCAGGGTTGAGCGCGCGATCAAGGCGGACGTTGTCCGTTGTGCGGCGGGCGAACCGACGAAAGACGGCATCCCGCATCACGGGATCTTTTTTGTGAAAGCCTGCGTGCTGCTTCTGGGCATGCCGGTGAAGATCGGCCTGATGATCGTGGCCATTCAAAACGGACTGCACGTCGGGGTGCTGGTCTTCGGTGTCGGCGCGCAGATCGGCGATGTCGGGGTGATCCTGGCGGTGCTGATCCTGCGCCGGCTGGAGCGAGGCTACGACCCGATGCTCAACTACGACGGCCGCAAGGCGGCCTTGACCTGACCCCGGGATGCGCCGCGTGAGGCGCTCATGCGTCTCATGCGCTTGGGGTGGTCGGGGGCTGGGCCGCTAGAGCGGTTTCAATTAAGTTGTAGCCGGGGTCGTTGACCCCGGTCCGAGCAATGCGCCCAAGACACCGGGGTCGCCGACCCCGGCCACATCAATCCAGAGTGGCTATGGTTTTCATTTAGAGCGGTTCAACTAAAACTGTAGCTTGAAAGGAGGTCGGACCTCCCGGTCCAATCCGATTGGACGTCCTCTCAAAAATATCAAGACGGACCTGGAGGTCCGTCCTCCGAGCGGCCAATTACGGCTACGGTTTTATTTTTAATGCTCTAACCGCTCTAACGGCGGGTGACGTCCAAGGCGGGCGGGTGCCTTGTAGCCAGATTTTTGAATCTGCGGGCGGAACGGTCTGCAAAGTTCCGAGGTAAATCGAATTGTTCGAACGAAGTCATGGGATAGTGCGGCGGCCTTTGCATGCGCGGTTGTGCATGCCTGCGGAAGGCGCATTTTTAGGGTCAGTTAACTCCCCAGCATCAGCCCTTCCTACCCCGGTAATTCCCATGAAAAACACAGGACCAGTCGTTTCCGTTTCCGCCCGTTCGGCTTCCAAGAGTCTTTTAAAAAAAGGTCTTGGTGCCGTGATCATTCTTGTAGCAGCTTCCGTTCTGCCGTCCGTTCGGGCGGCCACGCTTTATTGGGATGGTGACGCCAACGGCGCCAACAACAGCGCCACCGCCGGCACGGGCTTGGGCACCGCAGGCAGCTGGAACAACTCGCTTTCGGGCACGCCGCTCGTGAATTGGTGGCCGGGCAGCGGCACCACCGACCAGTCCTGGGTCAATGCCAGTAATAACACCGCCGCTTTCTGGGGCACGGTCGGAACGGTTTCACTCACGGATAATATCACCGCCGGCGGCCTGTTGTTCAACACCACGGGCTACACGATCAGCACCGGCGCCAACACGCTCACGCTCGCGACCGGCTCAACGATCACGCTTAATAACATCGCTGCCGCGACCATCACGGGCGCGGTGGCCGGCTCCGGCACTGTCACCATCACTCGCGCAACCACCGGGGCAACTACCGGCAGCGCGATCGGCACCTTGAATCTGAACGGCACGTCGACGGGCGGCTGGTCCGGTGCCACGACGATCTCCAACGGCGCGACCGTCGCGCTGGCCGGCAGCAACCAGGCGTTGCTCAACACCTCGTCCATCGCTCTCGGCGGTGGCATTACCCTCACGAATACCTCGCTCGCCGAAGCGGGCTTGAATCGCATTTCCAACACCGCGGCCATCGCTTCCACGGGCGGCACCTTCACGGTGACGAACACCGTCGCCGCAGCCACGCCTTATTCAGAGACGATTGGTGCGGTTACCCTGAGTTCGGGACGGTTGAACGTCGTCACGACCAACGCCAACACGGGCGGCACGCAGGTCCTGACGCTGGCCAACCTCACGCAATCCGGCTCCGGCACCGTTGCCTTCGGCGCGGGCGACGGACTGAACACGGACACCAACCAGGTCGTGGTCACCGGCAAGGCCCAGACCACCGTAGGGCAAATCATCGGGCCTTGGGCCACGGTCGGCATCTCCGCCGCGTCACAAACGGACTATGCGGTATATGACGGGACGTCGCATGTCGTCGCGGCGAACATCGCGGCATCGGCCGAAACCACTTGGACCGCGGCGACCGACAGCTACACCCTGAGCGGTGGCACCACCCTCACGGGTGCGCGCACGATCACGGCCTTGCGCGCGACAGACGGAGCACAAACGCTCGCCTTGGGTGGATTCAATCTGGAAACCAACGGTATCCTGAACGGCGGCTCGGGCACGCTGACTATTTCCGGCACGGGTGTGATCAGGCAGAAGGGCACCTCAGCCGGCAATCTCTATGTCAATGCGGGCAGCTCCAACATCGCGATCAGTTCCATCATCGCCAACAACACCGGTGCGCTGACGCTGGTGAAAACGGGCACGGGCACACTGAACCTCACGGGGGCCAATAGTTACACTGGTGACACCATCGTGCAGGAAGGAACGTTGATTAACGGCAACACCGTTCGCATCCGGGGGAATGTGTTTGTGGGTTCACTTGGCGGCGGCCAAGCGGCGACATTCGGAGTCATTGGCACCAGCACGCTCTTCAATGACGTTCCTAACCCATATAGTGGAACCAGCAGCGTCACAGTTTACAGCAACGGAACTGCCAACCTTTCGGGCAATGGATATGGGTATGTGAACAATCTTAATGTGATTGGTGGAACGGTGAATCTCGGTGGAAGCTACTATATGTCCGGCACGCTCAATATGACGGGAGGAACGGTTACGGGGAATAGTATTAACGGCTCCTTCAAGATGATCGTCACGAATGCCAGCGCGTCCACGGCAACCCTCGCGAGCAGTTTATACTCGGCTCCCTATGCGCCCTTTACATTCACGGTGGCCGATGGAGCCGCCGCGATTGATCTGAATGTCACCGGGACGATCAATCCCTACGATGCGCAGGGTATCACCAAGGCGGGCGCGGGTGTGATGGCGCTTGGGGCGGCCGGAGGCGGTAACTTCTCCGGTGCGACCACGGTAAGCGCGGGCACCTTGCTGCTGCGAAACAGTCTGGCGCTGCAAAACAGCCCCTTGGCCAACGGCGGCACGGGCATCGTGTTTGATTCATCGGTTGTTGCCAACGCCTTTACCTTTGGCGGATTAAACGGGTCCGGAAACCTTGCGCTGCAGAACAACGCCGGCACGCCCGGTGCGATTGCCCTCACGCTCAAGACAGCCACCGCCACAACCCGGAGCTACTCCGGTGTCATCAGCGGCGCGGGCAGCATTATCAAGAGCGGTGCCGGCACCCAGGCCCTTTCCGGAGCCAGCACCTATACCGGCGTGACCACGGTCAGCGCAGGCACGCTCAAGGCCGGTGTGGCCTCGGTAGCCAATACGAGCGGCGCCTTCGGCAAGAACTCGGCGGTGACGTTGGCGAACGACGCCACGGCGATTGTGGACCTTAACGGCTTCAACACCCAGATCGGTTCTCTGGCGGGCGGCGGTGTCACGGGCGGCAATGTAACCCTCGGAGCGGCGACCCTGACGACCGGCGGTGACAACACCAATACTTCCTATGCAGGTGTGATCTCCGGCACCGGTGGTCTGGCAAAGATCGGCACGGGTATCCAGACGCTCACCGGATTGAACACCTACACCGGCGGCACGACAGTCAGCTCAGGAAAGCTGGTTTTTGGTAACAGTTTCACGATGAGCGGAGCCAATGCGGTGTCTGTGGCCGCAACCGGCACGGCGGGTGTCAATTACGCGACGGTGAGCAATACGGCGGGCACGCTGACCTTTGGCGGCACCTTGGGAATCAACATCACGGCCTCTCTCTCGGGCGGCGAATCTTTCACCCTGTTCTCTGCCACTGGCGGCGCGCTCGCGGGTGATTTCGGTTCCACTGCGGGCAATGTGAGCGTCACGGGATCCTATATCGCCTCATTGACCAACAACGGTTCCGGCATCTGGACCGGCACGGATACCAATGGCAGCGGGCTCAACTTCACCTTCTCGGCATCCGGTGTAAACGCCGGTATCCTGTTGGTTTCGGCCATCCCCGAGCCCTCTACCTATGCCGCGATTTTCGGGGCGGTGGCACTCGTCGGTGTGGTTTACCGCCGCCGTCGCTCGATGCGCGGCTGAGATTTCAGGGCAGCCGAGTCGGGACTCTGATATGCAACCGCCTCCGAGGGCTTTGGCCTCGAGGCGGTTTTTTGTGCAGGGACGGGGAGGAAGGCGGAGCGCGTTGTCCCCAACGCGCTGGCAGGAAAGGAGGCTTCACCGCAACGCGTTGGGCAACGCGTTGCCCTCACCTCGGCAAATTTAGAGCGGTTTCAGTAAACCTATAGCCGCTGATCGGCTGCGAGGAGGACGGATGCTCCAGGCCCGTCATGATGGTCATGAGCGGGAATCCGCTGAGGACGGACCGGGAGGTCCGACCTCCTTTACGGCCAGGGTTTTATTCGCACGGGGTTTAAGACCCCGAAGCGTGCTTCGGCTTGGATGTAGCCGGCCTCGTTGAGGCCGGTCCGGGGTCAGTATACCGGTCCGGGGTCAGCGACCCCGGCTACAGTCGAGTTGGCTTGGATGGGAGTTGGGAGCGAGCTTGCTCGCGAGGATCGGAATCGCGAGCAAGCTCGCCTCCCACGAATCGCCCATAAATGGGCTCCTGCATCGGGAAATGCCCGGGAGCGTTGCTTCGGTTTGGAGTCGTGGCTGCGAGCGCCAACGAGTGGTGGGTCGGCTCACTGGCGCTCGCCGCTACGCTGACGGAAAGCCGACTCTCTAATTTTCTTTGAGCGTCCGTGGCGGCAGACTGGCGGAGGTCTTCATTTCGCCCGCCAGGAATTGCGCAAACGGAACCAGGTCGCCTTTCACCGAGGCGGTTTCCAGCGCCGCCATGTAAGCCTGGCGATGCTCCACCCGGATGACCGCCCAGTCGTAACCTCCGGAGGCCAGCATGGTATTCATCAGCAGTCGGCCCAGGCGTCCGTTTCCATCCGCGTAGGGGTGGATGAACACAAAGATGAAATGCCCCAGCACCGCACGAACCGCGGGAGACTCTTCCTTGGATAAAGACTGGAAAAAAGCATCCATCAAAAACGGAACGGCTTCGACGGCGGGCGGCACATGTTCGGAGCCGCGAATGAACACCCGGCGTTCGCGATACCCCGCAAGTGCGGAGGCCGGCAGGATGCCGGCTTGGACGGACGGACTGAAAAGCGCACGATACCAGGCTTGCAGATCACGTTCGACGACCTTGCCGGGCGCTCCGCCTTTCAGCATAGCCCCGACGCTGAGCAGCACTTGCTGGAAGGCTTCATGATAGCCTTTGGCCGCCATCGCATTGACCTGAGCCTGATCTTCGGGATTGCCCGTGGGATTCCATGCTCCGTCCGCGATGCGCTGGATGAGATCCGGAGTCACCTGATAGCCCTCGATTGAAAGCGAGTGGTAGGCGTCGTGGGCGTAGATTTCGTTTACCCGAGCCAAGTAGTCGCCGGGCGCGATCGTGGTCGCGGGGGGCGCGGGAAAAGCCGTGAGCACATTCTCCCGCATGCGCGCCCACATGGCTTCGATGCGACCGGCGTAGGGCGATCGCAAGAGGGTGCCAACAGCCAGGCGCGGCGGTTCCTCGAAGGGGTTGCGGGCTTTGATCACGAGGCCCGCCGCAGTGAGATCCGCGTCGATGCGGGCGGCGGCCTCATTCAGTCCGAGATGCCGAAGGCTGCCGACGATGCGTCCTGCGGCGGACAAGTTCACATCCCCCGAGAGCAGGGCACGCGACAAGTCTTCTGAGCGCACCATGCGCAGGCCCAGTTCGGCGTTGGTGGCCGAATGCATGAAGTAGGTCGGCGTAGCCCGGACGAGCGCGACCGCCAGCGGCATCACGCGCACGCCTTGTTTGATGTCCGCGATGGCAGGAAGGCCATTCTTGTTGGGATAGATTAAAATCGAGCTGCCATTTGGCAGAGTGAGGGGAAGCGACCCTCCACGGTGCGACAACACGATCAACTGCTTCGGCGTTTGTGTGCCTGCGGTCCAGAGATCGAGGGAGTGTTCGGCCGAAACACAGTAGCGGTCTTTGAAGCGAAACTGCAGGTAAGCCGCCACGAACGCCCAAAAATGCAGATGCCAAAACGTGGTGTCGCCGGGCCTGGCTTGCGGGGTCGCCAGCGCATACCAGCCCCGGATGATTTCCACTAAAAAGCCGCGCTGAAGCAGGAGCGTCCGCTCCGCGCGGGACAACTGGCTTCCCCTCAGAATGTGGGAAGGGGAAATCGCCTGGGCTCGACGCAGGGCATTGGCCAGATCGCGTTGGGGATTAACTGACATGCCCAAGGGGGGAACTATTTTAGTTTAATGTCAAAACTAAGTTTAGTTTAATGAATTTATTGGATTTAGTTTGGTGTCGTTTATCGATTGGTTTCAAGAAGGTGGAGCGCGTTGCCCCAACGCGATGATTTGAGGTGGCGCGTGGGGGCGGCGCATTCCATTTTACCGAGCAGAGACGTTGTAGCCCCGACCGCTGGTCGGGGGGATGCCCGATCAGCGATCGGGCCTACAATTATTATTCAGCGGATCGACCCTCTTCCAGCTGTGCCTGTAAAAACTCCGCTTTGGCTGGTGGCGTTTTTGCCTCTGCGGGGAAATCCACGAGGCGCCAGCGCACGGTCCATTCGCGGCTTTCTCCTTTACGAAGGAACCACGAGGGGCTGAGCGCCTCGAGTTCGTAGGTGGCGAGTTCTTTGCTCATGAAGGCCTCAAGATTGCAGGCGTCCAGATAGAGCTGATCGGGAAGGTAGTCGGTGATTTGCAGGAAGGCGGACGGCCCGTCCACCAACGCGATCCAGCGACCATAAGTGCCGAGCTTAAGGGATTCGTTCGTGGACGGACGATGAACCTGGAGGATGCGGGTATCGGGCAAAAGGGATGCGGTGGGCTTGGCCGTGTAATCCTGGCCCGTCCACGTTTTGTAAGGCTTGTAACCCTCATGCTTCACGCGCGCATCCGATTCCATGAGCATGAAATCGCCGGCGCGCACGCCGGTGACAGTCCAGACATGCACGGGAAAATTGCTCTTGGTCAGTCGCTTGATGCGATAAGTGTGAACCACCTCGGTGGTTTTGCCGACCAGCTCGATGCGGTGGGTGACCTGCAGGCCCAGTTGCGGGCTGATGCCGCTGCGCATCTCCAAGGTTGTCGCGGTTTTTGCGATCAACTCCCAAGGCTTGCCGTCGATGACCGGATCGAAGCCGTTGTTGCGGTAGATTTGGTAATTGAGGGCTTGGGAAGTCGGCCACATGCGGTCGCCGCCCCAAGGATTCCAGTTCCAGCCGGGGTGGGGAACCTCGTCGTGAATGACGAGCCAGTCAGGTTCGTTGTGCCGGTGAAAAGAAACGATGCGACCGACGCGAAGCGCGACGTCGAGGGTCACGGCTCCATTATCGAGGGTCTCCACCGGCCCGAGCTGGGCGAACTCGGCGTGGAGACTTACTACGGAGCCCAACAGAACACACGCCCGGATCAGCCAATTTTTCATGCAAGGAATCGTTTCTTCTCAGGGCCGCGTCTGGTTGATACCTTTTCCATGAAAAGGGTGGGGTTAAACGCGTAATTTGATTTCGGTGCTCTATGCTTTTGTAGGACGAGAGGGATCCCAGATGGTTATAATCTCAATCGTTAATGGATTCGGGTCATCTTCTGATGGTGGCGTGTCGTTGATAATAAAAGTAGGACGAGCGCTGGGCACAATGCCCTGGGCTGTATCCCAACGAAGGTTCCACTGTCCTCCCTCCAGTGTCGCGATTTTAAGGAGCACATATCCCTTGTTTCCTGGGTAGGGAAAGATGTGGGCTTCAGTGAAGGCTAGCTCTTGGGCGGAAAGTGCCAGTTTCACCGCAGAATGGCGCCGGGAAAAATTGATTACTCTGGCGGAGTTAATCGGATGTGCAGACCAAGAGTTATCCAAGACCTTCACCTGGTTGTTGTCCGTGCCTGCGTTGTCGCGGACAGTAAACAAGGTGACGAGATATGGGCCGCCATCTGCCAGTCGGGCACTGCCTACGGGGACTCGAACGGGACTTCCATTGGGGGTAGGCGAAGGGCGTTCGCGATAAAACACGACCTCACTGTTTGGCGGGCAGGAAAGCTCGTCCGTAAACTGATTGTGAGTCGGGCGTATTACCACCGGCTTATTGGCAGCGATATCGCATAAAATAGGCTCGATACCATTAAGATTTGATATCGATAAGACCCTGAATTTTACGGGTGTTGGCGCGGGCTGTGCCTTTACGCCAATCAAGCTGAGCAGGATCAGGCTCGTTAGTATTAAATATCGTTGGGTGATAGCCATCGGAAGGAAATGATTTTAAACTTTCGGCCAAAATTCTTGTTGGTGGTGTTTTGAAGCGCTGCATAGGCGGTGTCTTGGGGATCTCCAGAGGCTGAGCTGGTCACCGCAGTATTAATGTAATCGGGAAGGCGCTGCACGGTGACTTCGCACCATGCTCTGCCAGTGGTGATCGGTGCAGTCGATGTTGAGTTTACTGGATCCAGAACCTCTCCGTAGGTCCGAATCGTAAAGGTGTCGGATCGGGCAAAAAGGTTGTTTCCGATCGTTCCTAGGACATCCGCTTGGGTAAGGTATTGGGGAGAGTAAGATACGGGGGTGACCGGGTTGATTCCGGTGCTTGCCGTGGTGTCGTCGATTGCCGATTGCAGAGCACCCGTTGACCGTTCGTCCTCCGTAGTGGCTGCATTGTCCACAAGCCTTCTGTTGATAAAGTCGGACAGCGAAACGAAGGGTCCTCTTTGGCGGATTTGTTTGACGATATTTTGGGCGAACTGGGCGATTTGAGTTTCGTTTAGTTTCCTGTATCCAAGCCAAGTTTCGGTGCTTAAATTGGTGGTAGGTTTAGAGAATCGGGAGAAAACAGGGCCTGAGTGTGCGCCGCTCGGGTCGGTGCCGGTGGGATCGTAGGAAAGCCGGTTTGTTGAGCCCAATATAGCCCGCCAAGCCTGTTCAGAGGTTGAATTGATATTGAAGCCACCGGAAAGCATCAGGTGGGCGGCCGCTTTATTGATGTTCCGCAGCGTGGAGGAAGGGCTCTGGCTGGAATCATAATTATACTGAAGGTTGCGCGGGTTTGGGAGCTCGGGGGGGACCGCGTCGTCCGTGGTTAGCAAGGTGCTGCTGACGGCATCGCTTGCGGTGCCCTTGCTCGGGACAGTGGATACGAAGTGGCGATCCCATAGCATGCGATTCACGAGCCAAGATTGATCGTAGAGAGCGCGGAAATCTCCGTTGGCGTAACTGCTGGAGAGAAAGGGGTAATCGGAATATAATCTGGCCACCTTTTCCGGGGTTGATGGGAGCTTGGGCTTGCCCGTTGCCATCGTGGTAATCTCGTTCAGGAACGAGGGTTTTCGACTATTGCCGATAGCATAAGCTTGGTTGGCGGCGATCCATCCTAGATTGGCATGCTGTAGTTGGCCGATTGAGAGCAATGGCTGATCGCCCGGGCGAAGTTCCCAAAGGGTGCTCTTGGTTATTCCGCTTTGCCACCAATCTTTGCCGGATCGTGATTTGGCTACACTGTCTACAGGATCAATATTGACATAAAAAGGGGGCCAGAGGGAGGCCGGGATTTTTATGGAGTTGCTGATATTGTTGCCGAGATCAGCCCCTGTATGGCTGGAGATGTTTGGTAAAAGGTGGCTATTGGTGTTCTGAAAGCCGCGCGGGTTGTTGGAGGAAACCCAGCCCGAGCTCGTTTCTTGAAATTTAATTTTTACATTAAGGCGCCAGGCGGGCGCAGTTCCCAGTGCTTCCAATGGAGCTTCATCTTGTAAGAGAGCTGGCCAACGGCCTGAGTAAGGGCCTTGGGTTAATTTTACGGAAGCTTTGGGAGACGCAGGGAAAGAGACATTCCACCCAAACGGAGCTTCCCCCAAGTTTCCAACGCCTCCCCAACTCATGGACTGATACCATTGCCTGCTGTTTACGCTGGACCCCGAGACTGTAGACGGAGCAGTGCCAGTGGGTTTGTTGCCTGCGGAGGTGACGGCCCCCAGATAGGCATAGTGAAGGCCGTTGCCGCTCCAGCCAAATTGCTCAAAATCGCTCCAGCCGGGGTCGAAGTAGGTCACGGCGGCCAGTTTGCTATCATAGTGTGTCTTGGTGTCTGATTTGTTGACCCCAACCCGGTAGGTAGCTTGTCCGGCACTATATGAGGTCGTGATTCCGTTTGAAGTGACGGTGGTTGCGCCCGGGGCCGGGGATGTGCCGATCGAGTTGCCTTTGTTGTTTAATAGAACGTAATAATACGGGTAGTAGTCAGCATCGCTCAATTTGTTGGTGCTGCTGACGGCTGTGTAGTTCTGGCCGTTCTGTTGTAGCGTATAGACAACGCTTTCCCCTGCTTTGATTCCTTTGGTGCTCTCAACTATAAAGCGGAAGTAGGGGTCGGACGTGTTACTGTCGTTTGAATAAATGAGGTTTCGGTTTTCGACCTTGTTGGTTAGGCCCCAGACGTAGGATGTGTCCGACGGTCCGGAGTGTGCGGACAGTTCAACGCGCCCGTAGTAGGTGGATTTAGATATGCCGACTTCGTATTGAGCGGGCAGCATGTCGGTGGTGTAGGGATTCCACAACACGACGACGGGATACGCCGCCGTGCGGATGGGATTACCGTCGGCTGGATAGCCGTCCGCGTTGGTGGCGCCCGGCGCGATATATTTGAAGCCCAATGTAAAATTTGTCATAACCGGTCCAACGCCATTGGTGGTTGATACCGGGCGATTGACGGGGAAGCCGGTGGGTTTGATCAGCGTTGGCGGGGCGGGAGTGATGCCCCTGGTGGCGGTGCCGGCGGTATCCGTCTGCTGGGCGAAAGACCGGAGGGCTCCCCAAGTCGGAGCGCCTAATTCGTTGGCAATTGCGGTATAGGGCTCGGGAGGGAATATGAAGTCGGTGTCGGCGAAGGGGCTGGCGTGAATCGCCGGGGTTATCTTGGCCAAGAGCGCAGACAGGTCTTTTTTTAGACCTCCTGCATAAGTATCTGAATGGACGGACAGGGAGCGCAGGCTGAGATCGTGATATCTGTATTGTGACACCGTGCGAAGTGTTCCGACGCTGGCACCAGAAGCGGTTAACGGCCACTGTTTCTCAGAAAGCAGGTTGGGCAGGAGCGGGCTTGAGGGGTCATAGAGATTGCGAGAGCCGTCTCTATCCAGCATGTCGGACGGAGTAAGTGTGGTGCTTCCATTCGCATGAGCGGCATCGACCAATTCTACTGCCGCACGTTGGGAAGAGACAAAAGCCCTCGGGATTTGGGCGGCGGTGGCGATGGGTAGATTGATGCGGGCTTTGGCATTTTCATCTCCTACCCACCAAGCGTAACGGCCAACAGGGACGGGTGTCGTTCCCATGCCAGGAGCTTCGGCCGTGATATCACGCAAGGGCACCGCGACATAGTCGGAGACGGAGTCACCGACTGTGTTTGGGCCTACGAGCAAGCGGGCAGGCTTATTGGCGATGGTAATGGAGTCCGTGAGGGCGGTGCTCCCGGGAGAGAGTCCGGTTACGACGGCGGTGGGGGAAAACGGAATGCTTGAGGGCGGTGTGGTAATATTTCCGTTTGCGCCCACATGGGCGGCGGGATCAAACGCGGCGGTTTCGTTGCCGCTGACGAGCCAGTTTAGCAGCTTGGCCTGACTGCCTTTCGCGTCAGAAACCGATGGATCGACAAGATTCGCGGAGATGGCCACCGGTGTCATCGCGTAGTCCGCCGCTGCGCCATTGCCGTAAGCGCCAAGCCAGCGCCCGCTGGCGGTGGTGGTGTTGGCCAAAGCCGCATCCATATCCGAGCGGGCCGTGGTGCGCTGGTCGGGGCCGACGTATTTTTGGAGCTGACCGAGGGCGATGTTCAGCGCCATCAGGGCGTTCTGGCGGGCTTGGGAGAGTTGCTGGTTATTGCTGGCCACCTGGGTCTCCACGCGGGTGAGCGAGGCGAGCGAGACCAGCAGCAGCACCAGGAACGCCAGCAGCGTGACGGTGATCAGCAGGGCGAAGCCCTTCGAGCGGGTGTGGGCGGATAACTGCATGGGGGGATGAGTGGGAGCAATTCAGGTCTTCGCGTGCGCGATCAGACCTGAGGGGACGCTAGGAGGTATGGCGGAAACCTACACCGGGTGCGCGGGAGTGTCAGGTTTTTCTCCTGCGCGAGGTATTTTCTTGTGATGTTGTTCAAACAAAATGGGGGCAGTTGTCATTCGCACCAGTGGCGGGACTGGCGTCCAGCCCGGCGACGGGGACGTCGCCGCTCCTGTTTTGCGGAGGAGGGTGGCTACTGCTTGATTTTGTAGAGGCCGACGTAGCCGGCCCAGAGTTCGTTGGTCGCGGGGTTGAAACGGAGAATCTGCGGCCGTATGTAGGGGATGTTGCCGGTGATATCCGTCCACGTGGCGCCGCCGTCGGTGGTCTTGTAGATCGCGCCGTTGGCGCTGTTGTCCCACACGGTCGCGGAGACCCAGATGGTCTTGGGGTCGCGCGGGTGGACTTCGAGGCCGACTAGCACACGCCATTTCTCCGTGAAGCGCGTCACTTGTTGCCACGACTTGCCGTGATCGATGCTGCGCCAGAGTTGCTGGCCCGTGCAGTAGATCGTGCCGTCGGCCGTCACCAATACGTTCCAGATCCAGTTTTCGTTGCTGAAGACTTTTTCCCAGGACGCACCGCTGTCCGAGCTGCGGTAGAGGCCGCCTTTGTCGCCGCAGGCGCCCCAGAAGACGCGTTTCGAATCGGTCGGATCCACGGCGAGACCAAAATACATGCGTCGGCTGCCGGGTTGGTTGGGCAACTGGTTCCAGGTGACGCCGCCGTCCGCGGATTTGAAAACGCCGCCGCCCATCTTGCCGCCGGCGGGATCGCCATCGATGCCGAGATAGACGGTCTGCGGATTGTTCGGATCGACGGCGAGGGCGCGCGGGTAGCCCTGGCCCCACATGGTGTTGGGTTGAACGAGGTAATCGGGCAGGCCGGTTTTGATGACGTTGAAGGTCTTGCCGGCGTCGGTGCTGCGGACCGTGTGGACGGGCAGGCCGCCCCACGGCGAGGAGGTCACGAGGACGCGCTCGGCTCCGTTGATCTCGTTGATGGCGACGCGCCAGTTGTGTCCGCTGAGCTGGGTCTCGTGTTTGAGGGGCCAGAGCTGGCGCCAGGATTTGCCGTGGTCCTCGCTGACGAGGGTGCCCTCGTCCATGTTGGTGACGTAGGTTTTGCCTTTGTGGAAACGGATGTCGGTGGCGCAGGAGATGTCGGCGCCGCGTTCGCGATGGAGCCAGGTGGCGCCGCCGTCGGCGCTGAGGACGTTGCGCCAGTTGGCACTGACAAAGAGCTCCTTCGGGTTGCGTGGATTGAGGGTGATGTTGGTCGGCGCGCTCAGGCTGGCGGTGCCGGCATTCAAGCCGTCGAGCGTGGGGTTGGCCGTGAGATCGACCGGTATCTGGGAGGAGGATTTCCAGGTTTTGCCGCCGTCGTTGGAGCGGTAAACGATGCCGGCCCAGTTCAGGTTGCTGATGGCGTAAACGTCGAGCGGGTTGGCCGGGCTGACGGCCACTTCGAGGATCGAGGTCTTGGCTTTCCATTCGCTGGAGAGGCTGGTCCAGGTGCGGCCGCCGTCGGTGGATTTGTGGACGCCGTCGGTGAAGAACGCGCCGTAGATGATGTTGGGGTTGGCGGGATCGAAGGTGGCGCTGGCGGCTTTTTTGGGCGTGGGCAACTCGGTCCAGGTGCGGCCGGCGTCTTTGCTCAGGATCAGGCCGGTGTCGCGGGTGGCGGCGACGACCCACGCGGGATTGGCGGATGACACCGCGATGCCGGAGATGGGTGCGGCGACGGGTGCGCCGATGCGGAGGTTGCCGAGCACCTGGACGGATTTGACGGCATCGGGAACCGAGAAATCGAGGATCGTGGAGAGAGGGGTTTGTCCGCCAGTCGCGGCCGGGGCGAAGGCGAAGAAGAATTTTTTGATCTTGGAGACGGTGGCTTCGGTCGGGAGCGGACCGGAGCAGGGCAGGTCGATGCGAACGATGGAAGCCCAGTCGGGACCGGTGTAGCTGGCGACGGCGTCGGGGTTTTTCTTGGCGTAATCGGGATCGAGGGCGAAGTCGGCGGCCGTGAGCACGATGTCGCGCCACGCGGTGTCCTGATAAAGTGTATTCAGGTTTTTGCTTCGGTAGGCGACGCCGGTGCGGGTTTTGATGATCAGGAACGAATCCTTCGGCTTGGAGCCGTCGCCCTTGAGGGTGAAGCCGATGCCGGTGCAGTCGGCGGCGTTGGCGCCGGCGGGGAAGGCGGTCTGAAACCAGAGGTCGCCGAAATAGGCGCCGTTCACCTTGCCGTATTGGAGGCGCAGAACACCGGCGTCCTCCGTCGGGGCCGGTTTTTCGTAGGAGAGCGCCCACGTCTGGCCGCCGTCGATGCTCTTGTAGACTTTGCCGACGGGGTTGGCGGCGTAGAGGATGTTGCCGTTGCTCGGATCGACCGCGATGGAGCGGACGCTTTTGCCTTTTTCGCCGGTGAGGCGGAGTTCCTTTTTACCGGTTTTGGGCAACGTCACCCAGCTTTCGCCGCCGTTGATGCTCTTGCAGAGACCTTCCTCGGTGGCGGCGTAAACCGTCTGCGGATTGCGACGATCCACGGCGAGGGAGAACACGCCGTAGGCGGCGATGCCGTTGTTGATCATGCGCCAGTTGCGGCCGCTGTCCGTGGTTTTATAAACGCCCGCGACGTCGCCGCCCATGTAGATGACGCCGTCCTGCGCGGGGTGGTAGGCCGCGCAGTAGAAATACCCGCCGCCGCCCCAGCCGGTCTGCTGCCACTGCGCGGTCGTCGCCGGCGCGGCTTGCAGTGCGCACGCGGTGGCGGTGACGAGGAGGGTGGAGAGAACCGGGTTCAATTTACGGAAGAGAACGCGGAGGGAGGTGGCGGGGGTAATCATGGGATTGGGAGGGATTGGGGTGTAGGGCCTCACCTTGCGTGAGGCCGCGCAGTCTTTGTTTCTTCGTGAGCCGCAACGGCCCGACACAAGGTCGGGCCCTACAACGGATAGTGGCGGCTGCAGTTTTAATTATTACGCTCAGACTTTGGACCAATCGAAGACGACGCCGGTGTAGACTTCCTTCTGGTTGGCGAGGCCTTCGTAGACTGCATGGCAGTCGGCCGGACTCGCGAGGTGGGTGAGCAGCGGATCGATGATGAGCTTGTTCCGCGAGAGCAGTCGCAGGATCTGTTGGACGTTGTTTTCGATGGAGTGCTTGTAGAGTCCATTAGGATGGATCAGCACGGGGAAGCGCCATTCGAGCGCGCCCTTGATGGCGGCGGCGCCGAGCGCGAGGTGGATCCCGCTCAGGAAGGCGGTGACCTCGGCCGTGTGCGGCGCGCGCGGACTGCCCAGCAACACAATCTCGGCCTGGACGCCCGCGACCTTGGGGGCGCTGTCGAGCGCGACGGCGGAAAGACCCGTGGCTTCAATCACGGCGGCGCACATGCGTCCGCCGGTGATCGCGGCGACCTGCTCCTTCAAGTCGGGACCGGGCGAAAGCACGTGCGGGATGCCGCAGGCCTTGGCCTGTGCGCGGCGGCTCGGCGAGGGGTCGATGCCGATCACCTCGCAGCCCGCCAATCCGAAGAGCTGGGCCGAGAGGTTTCCGACCAGACCAAGGCCGATCACGGCGACGAAATCGCCGAGTTCGGCATCGGAGACGCGCGAGGCGGCGATCGATACGGCGGCCATGCGGGCGAAGGCGGCCTTGACCGGATCAAGCCCCTCGGGAACGGGCACGGCCATGTGGTCGGTGTAGGTGTGCTTGGCGTGTTTGCCGAAGGTGAGCACGCGCTGGCCGATGCTGACGTTTTTGGCCTCGGGGCCGTGGGCGATCACGCGGCCGATCGAGCCGTAGCCGGGGCAGAAGGGCAGGGGCGCCCAGCCCTCGATGCCGGCGCGGCAGGCCAGCTCGGTGCCGGCGCTGACGATGCTGTATTCGGTCTCGATGATGATGTCGGTCGGCTTGACGATTTCAGGCATCGGAAATGACTGAAGTTCGGCGCGGCCGGGCACCGGAAACATGACGCGGGAGGAGGTTTTATTCATGGGAGGGAAGGGAGAGGTGAAGGGTTGATACCCTTTCGCGATCAAAGGCATAAGAATGCGTGGATTGAGGGTAGGGCGAACCGTCTCGGGGAGCCGCGGCTCGGCGGGGACGCCTCGCCCTACCTTTTGATACCTTTGAATGAGAAATGGTATGAGTGAAGATTGCCGGGTTCAGCGGCCCCAGGACTTGAGTTTTTCGAAGCAGAGACGCACGGAAACGAGAGGGGCGTGGTTGTAGCTTTCCTGCTCGACGACGAGCCACTCGACGGAGCCGATCTGGTCGATGGCGGCAAAGACCGGGGCGAAGTCGACCGGACCGGAGCCGAGCTCGGTTTCGTCCTTGATGTGCACGAGCTGAATGCGCGCGCCGTAGTCGCGGATGAATTTCTCGGGCTTCAGGCCGCCGACTTGCAGCCAATACACGTCGGGTTCCATGCCCAGATCGCGAGGGGCGGCGGCGCCAAGCATCCAATCAAGTCCGGTGCGTCCATCGAAGGATTTGGTCTCGATCGCGTGGTTGTGAAAGCTGAGCTGGAGGCCGAAAGCGCGGAGGGTCGAGCCCCAGGCGGCGAGTTGTTCGCCGATCTTGGCGCAGGCGTCGGCGGAGATGAACTGAACTTCGGGCCAGTGAGGGCAGGTGACGTGACGGGTGCCGAAAAGCAGGGCGTCGTTGATCACACCCGCAAGGTCGTCGCGCAGACGCTGGAAACCGACATGCATGCCGGAGACTTTGAGGCCCGCCGCGTCGAGGGCGGCCTTGGCGCCGGCGGCATCGAGGTTGCCGTAGCCGGCGAGCTCGACGCCGGTGTAGCCGATGCGGGCGACTTCGGCGACGGTGGCCGCGAAATCGCGTTTGGTGTCCTCATGGACGGACCAGAGTTGAAGGGAGAGCGGTATCTTTTTCATGCGGGAGAAAACGGCGCGAGTTAGTAGCGGGCGGATTGGCTCGTGATGGGGAAATCGTCGGTGCGGAACGGTGAGGCGGGGAAGCCCGCGCCGTTGTAGAGATTGCACGTCGGGTTGTTGGACCAGCCGTAGCGCACGGCGACGGGCGCGGGGACCTTGGGGGACCAGACGACAACCTGGGCACCTTCGATTTTCGCTTCGGCCCAGACCCACTTGCGATCCGCGCCGCAGAGGGCGAAGCCTTCGAGTTCGCCGGTGTTGTTGCGGACGAGCGGAGCGGTCGCGCCGGTGGACGAGTCCACGCTGTAGGTCGCGGGGAGCGGTTTCGCGACGAGGCCGCCGTCGGTCTGCTTGAAGGCGAGGCGGATTTTTCCGCCGTCGATTTTCATGGCTTGATACACGGGGCCGGAAAACGGGACGGACTGGCCGTAGGTTTGAGCGAGGGCGATGGCGGCGAGGCGTGCGCCGACGTCGGCTTTGTTGCGGGGGTGGACGTTGGCGGAATCGCCGACGTCGATGAGCACGGCTTGGCCGGTGTTGGGCACGGCGAGGGTGAGGGATTGAGCTTCGCGCAACTCGGCCCAGTTGGCCTCGGACGGCTCGGTCTGCTTGCCGTTCATGTTGGCGAGCTGGCAAAACAGGAACGGGAAATCACCCTGGCCCCAGAGCGTGCGCCAGTTGTTGATCAGGAGAGGGAACGCCTTCCGGTATTGGTAGGCGCGGCCGATGTTGCTTTCGCCCTGATACCAGACGACGCCCTTGATCGCATAGGGAATCAGCGGGTGGATCATCGCGTTGTAGAGATGGCTCGGGCCCTGCCACGACCACGGCTCCAGTCCGGGGCTTGCGGGGAGCGCGGCTTTCGCCGATTCGGAAAGCACGGGCAGCGCAAACTCGGTTTTTTTCTCCCATTGGCCGGCGAGCGGACGCTTTGCGACCGTGATGCCGGCGTTGGAGGGGATGGCGATGTCTTCCGAGGCGTTGAAGAGACGGACGGCGAGGACGGCTTCGCCCGCCTTGACCTGCGCGGCCGGAACGGTGTGGCGGCGCTCACCGCGCGTTTTGACCGCCTGTTCGAGCGAGGTGGAGCCGACGAGGGTCCCGTTCCAATAAACCTGCTCGGTGCTGCGAAGTCCTTCGGGCAGGCTGATCGTCACGGGCTGGCCGGCCTGTTCCGCGGAGATCTGCACCGTGCGGCGCAGCCAAATCGCGCCGGAACCACCCAAGGCGCCAGGAACGGTCGCGGGTTTCCAGTCATTGCCGGAAGGGACGCCGGCGAACGCATGATCCTTGCGCCCGGCGGTTTCCTGCCACTCTGAAAATCCCAGCAGGTATTCGCGGAGACGGCGCGAATAGGTTTTAAGCTCGGCCTCGGCTTTTTCGGCGCCGGCTTTCAACTCGGGATCGGAGGCGAGCGCTTCCTTGCTGGTCCACGTTTCGGAGGGCGTGCCTCCCCACGAGGAATGGATGAGGCCGACCGGAACCTTGAGCGCCTGCTGCAAATCCTTGCTGAAAAAATAGCCGACGGCGGTGAAGCTTCCAGACGTCTCGGGTGCGGCGACGATCCATTTGCCTTGGTAGCCGGTGATGGGGACGGCGGCTTCCGCCTTGGTGACGGCAAAGTGACGCAGCATCGGGTTGCCCGACCTGGCGATCTCGGTCGCGGCGTCGTTGCTGTTTTTCAGCACCCACTCCATGTTGGACTGGCCCGAGGCGAGCCAGACCTCGCCCACGACGACGTCGGCGACGGTCAGGGTGTTCTTGCCCTGCACGACCAGATTGAACGGCCCCGGTCCGCTGCGACTGAGGTCGAGCACGGCCCGCCACTTGCCGCTCTCGCCCGCCGTGGCCTCGGCCTTGGCCGAGTCGAGCGTGACGACGACTTTTTCGCCGGCGGCGGCGCGGCCCCAGACGGGGACCTTGGCGGATTTTTGAAGCACCGCATGATCCGAGAAAATCGCCGGCAAGGCGACGTCGGCGAAAACGGGGACGGCCAGCGCGACGAGCATCGCGCCCCACGAGAAAACATAAACCGGGCGCGGGAGGGAAAGACGTGACGAAAGCATAAGAGGGGCGGGGGAACCAAAGAGGGGAAAAGGAAGACGGCCCGCGTGCTCAACGCGGGCCGCGGGCGGGGCGGATTACTCGGACTTGATGGTGCAATCCACGATGTTGAAACCCGCTTCGGGAGCTCCGACGTATTGCAGGCGGACCATGGAAATGCTGGCGAGCTGTTCGGGCGCCTTCGCGCCCTTGATCGACGCCGGGACGGTGAACGATACCGAGGTGCCGGTCGCCGCCGTGGTGATCACGGCCTGGGTGTTGAAGCCGCCGTGGACCGTTTCGCCGTCCTTGGTCAGGAACGAAAGCGCGAGTTGCAGGGGCTGGGAAACGGCGGCGGCTTCGCCCTGGGCGTTTTTGCCGGGCTTGAAGTTGATCACGACCACGCCGGTCTGACGGAGCTTGTCGGTGAGATCCACGCCGCTGCCTGCATTGGCCGACAGGATTACGCCGGCGAAAGGCTGGGCGTCGCCCTTCAGGCTGATCTCAAGGATCGTGGTGCCTTTGTCGGCGCCTTGAATTTCGTTGGCGACCGGGCCGCTCCAGGCGCCCGTTTTCCAGCCGTCGGCGAGGCCGGTTTTCGGGGCGAAGACGGAGAACGTGCTTTGCGCCATCGCTCCCAGGGGAAGCAGGGCGAGGAGGGCGGCGGACATGAGGATCGAATGCAGGCGGGTTTTCATGGGTGACAGATGGGGGAGGGTTTGTCGTTCGGGGAGTGAGGCGGGATTCGCCTCGGGGTTCTCCGATTCAGGTCAAATTTAGGGGGGCGCGACGGCCAATGATAGCGCCGAGTGAGGGTGGGGAATTCATTCTCACCCGTTCGTTCGAACAAAATGGGCCGGGCGTGATGCGCGGCCGCCGGGCCTTTGCATCTCCCTCGCCCGAACAAACCCGACGAGGTCGTCGGGTCTCGTGTGCCCGGCATGGGCGTGAACTAAACATATGAAACGAAATGTTCGGAGAAAGTGACAACAACCGTAGCCAAGACCAAGGCGGGCCTCGCGAGGGGCTCAGCGCGAAAG
>JBAZSJ010000049.1:0-38718 GCA_041662485.1 Opitutaceae bacterium
TCGAGCGAGGTGGCGCGCTCCGCCGCCACTCGCGCACGTTTCACCAGCTCGGGCTCCTCTCGTCTTGGTCTTGCCATGACTGAAGACTTGCATAATTAAGCTCATCTTGAAAGCGAATTAGAATTAGGTATTCTTGGAGGCCCGACGACCTCGTCGGGTCTCCAAGTCGGACAGCGCCCTACGGAGCAGTGCTAGCGTCCGCGCAGGAAACGAAGCTCGGCCTGCAGGCGGTCGACTTCGCGCCAGAGGCCGCAGATCAGGCGGAGGGTCTTGCGGTTCACGCCTTGTTTCAGGCGGTAGTGCTCGAAGCGGCGCAGCTCGTAGAGCGCGTCGTCGTCGAAAACCGGTTCCGCGTCCGGCTGGGCCCGCGCTTCGCCGAAGAGCCCGAGCCGACAGTAGTGCCGGAGCATCGCCGGATGCACGCCGGCCAGGGCCGCGGCGGTTTCGAGCGAATGCGTGGCCGGTCCCGTGTCGGCCGCGTGGACGATGACGAGGGAGAGGCGCGAGGAGGCGGGGTCGTTCATGGTTCGCTCCTGGGTTTGAAGGTGGAGACGGCGGCGAGGGTTTCCCATGCGGCGCGTTCTTCCGGCGTCACGGAAACGGGAGTCTGGATGCGCACCGTGGCATACAGGTCGCCGCGCGCGCCGCCTTCCTTGGGCAGGCCGAGTCCGCGCAGGCGGAGCTGGCCGCCGGCGGCGGTGCCGGCGGGGACGGTGAGCGAGGTGGCGCCGTCGAGGGTGGGGATGTTCGCCTTCACGCCGAGCACGGCTTCCCACGGCGCGAGGTCGAGGTCGTAGTGAAGGTCGGCGTCCTGCACGTTGAAATCCGGATGTCTCGCCAGCCGCACCCGCAGATAAAGATCGCCCGCCGGAGCGCCGCCGTGCCCCGCGCTTCCCTGTCCGGCGAGACGGATACGCTGGCCTTCGCGCATGCCAGGCGGGATGCGCACCTGATAGGTGTTGGTGCGCGCCGCTTCGCCGTCCATGCCGGGCCTGCGCAGGCTCACCTTGCGCTGCGCCCCGCGCAAAATCTCCTCCAGCGTGACGAGCAGGTCGGCTTCGACGTCCCGGCCTTCCTCGGCAAACGCCTCTTCCTCTCCGCCCCGGCGTCCCGCGGACTGATGGCGCGAGCCGAACCCGTCGCGTCCGCCGGCGAAGAACGACTCGAAAAAATCGCTGAAGCCGGTGCTGCCGCCGAACTCGAAACCCGGTCCGCCTTGGGGTGCGGATGTCCGGCCGCGCGGTCCTCCGTTATGCGCGGACGGTCCGCCGCCATCCTGCCAGTCAGGACCGAGTTCGTCGTAGCGCTTGCGTTTCGCGGGATCGCCGAGGACTTCGTAGGCCTCGTTGATCTCTTTGAACTTCGCCTCGCCGGCGACCTTGTCCTTGGCGACATCGGGGTGGTGGATGCGGGCGAGCTTGCGGAAGGCCAGCTTGATTTCCTCCGCGGACGCAGTGCGTGCCACTCCCAGTGTGACGTAGTAGTCCTGGAATTTTACGGCCATGAGAATGCAAGGCCCTCAAATAAGCACGGGGTTCGCCGCGCCAGCGGCCGTCAGTTTGTTGACCGCGGCCAGCAAATCGCCGTTGGAAAACGGTTTTACGAGCACCTTGGACGCACCCATGAGTTTTGCGGCGCGCAGGTAACCTTCGTGGCGATTTCGGAAGCCGCCCGAGATCGCGATTACTTTTACGGGTGGACGGTGCTTTCTCAGCTCCATCAAAACCTCAAGGCCTTCCGTCTCCGGCATGACGATATCGGTGATCACAAGGTCTGCGTTGGCGTCGGGGAAAAGCGCCAGTCCTTCCGCGCCGTTGCGCGCCTCGATCACGGTGTGGCCAAAGTGAACGAGGGTCAGCCGCAGCATGGTGCGGAAGGCGTCGTCGTCGTCGATGAGGAGGATGCGGGCCATGATCGGTTGCGGGGCGGGGGAGAATCGTGCGGGCGGGGTGACTGGGACGTTTTAGCTTAAACTGTGGCCGAAAAGGAGGTCGGACCTCCCGGTCCGACCCCGGCGGAAACCCGCTCAAGCCCATCGGGACGGACCGGGAGGTCCGTCCTCCATGCAGCCCCTTGACCGGCTCCAGTTTTAGTTAAACCATTCTTTGTTGTTTGTCGTGCGCCGGGCTTGCGTAGAACTCACGGGCCTTGGCGAGGAGCTGGGCGTCGGTGAGGTGGTGTTCGTCGACGACTTCGGTGCCGACGATGCGTCCGGCCACCGCCGGACGGTGATGTTTCAGCCAGACGACAAACTGGTCCATCTCGTTGCTCGTGCCTTTGCCGGTGCCGAAAACGAGGATTTTGCCGGCGCCGTTCAGCGTGCCCGCGACGGGCTCGAAATAAGTGTGTGGGCCCGGCTTTTCCTGACCGCGCGCGAAGGCCTTTGAATCGGGCGCATGGCGGAAAAAATCATTCCCCGTGTGGGACCGGATTTGCTGGGCGACGGTGCCGGCGGTGGTGGAGCGATAGATGCGGGCCTCGTGGTGATCGATCACCACCAGCCAGCGGGCGTCCTTGTCCGGCGCGGAGGGCGGAAGCGTTTCCGACTGCTCGATAAAGTGGCGAAGGGCGATGACCTCGTCCGCCGACTCGACGTCTTTTGCGCGCGGCGGATTCAGCACCAAGGTCCGTCCGTTGCGCGTGACCTTGAAGCTGCCGTTGGTCTCTTCCTCGACCTCGCCCAAGTGGCGAAACAAGGAATGGACATCATGCCAGCCCAGATTGTGCGAGACCGGATGCCGGAAGATCGTCTGGTAGGTGCGCAGGTGGGCGCCGGCGAGGGAGGCGGATGAGGTCGTTTTCAACGACATAGGGTGCGCTTATTGCCTGGCGATGGCCATGGGGTCTAACCCGCCCTGGTCTTTGCTTCGGCTTGGATGTAGCCGCGAGCGCCAGCGAGTGGTGATTCGTCGGCTCGCTGGTGCTCGCCGCTACGGCGGAAGACCGCAGACGCGATCAAATGCCCCGGGGCTTGCCCCGAGGATCTTTACTTGGCCGCGGCAAGGGCCGCGTGGATGGCGGCGCCCATCGCGTGCAGGCTGGAGGGCTTGGGCAGGAGCTGGCAGATGCCGGCGGCCTTGAGCTGCGCGGGGGTCAGCGCGGCGATGTAGCCGGTCGTCAGGATGACGGGCAGCCCGGGCCGGATCTGCTTGAGTTGGGCGGCGAGCACCATGCCGGTCATGCCGGGCATGGTCTGGTCCGTGAGCACGAGCGCAAAACGTCCCGGATCGGCGAGCACCTTGGCGATCGCGTCAGCGGGCTTCGTCGTGATCTCAGTTTCGTAGCCGAGCTCGGTGAGCGTCATCTGCGTTATCTGGACGATCATTTGTTCGTCGTCGACCACCAGAATCCGTTCGCCGCGGCCGCGGGTCACGGGGTCCGCGGCGACCGCCGGAATCGCCGGTTTGCCGATCGCCTCCGGGAAATAGAGATGGAACACGGTGCCTTTGTCCGGGCCGCTGTGGACCGCGATGGCGCCTTCGTGGTTGTCCATGATGCCATGGACGACCGCCAGGCCCAGGCCCGTGCCTTCGCCGACGGGCTTGGTGGTGAAAAACGGCTCGAAGATGCGCAGCACCGTGGCCTGATCCATGCCGCAGCCGGTGTCGCTGACAGATATGCGCGCGTAGACGCCCGGATGCAGCCGCGCTTGCCGGGCGGCGTGCGCGGCATCCACCACGCACCGCTCCAGGTTTATCCCCAGACGGCCGTGGTGGTCTTTCATCGCGTGCCAGGCATTGGTCCCGAGGTTCATCAGGACCTGGTGGATCTGGGTGGCGTCGGCGAGCACGGTGGGGGCATCCGGGGCGAGCGACGTGTCAAACTCGATGGTCGTGGGAATCGTCGCGCGCAGCAGCGAGATGCATTCGGCCACGATCGGGCCCAGGATGATGGGGTGGCGCGCGGCATCCTGCTGGCGGCTGAAGGCGAGGATCTGCCGGACCAGGGCGGTGGCCCGCGCCGTCGCCTTCAACACGAAGCCCAGGTGGGCGCGCACCTGGGGGTTTTTGTCCAGCGTCATCAGGGAGAGCTCGGTGTAGCCGTTGATCGCCGAGAGGATGTTGTTGAAATCGTGGGCGATGCCGCCCGCCAAAGTGCCGACGGCATCCAATTTTTGGGCCTGCCGGACCTGCTCCTCCAGGTGTTTCCGACTGGTGATGTCCTGGACGACGGCGATGAAAAAATCGGGGGTTTCGCCCGGCGCCCACATGGCCGAAACCGTGAGGCTCACCCATATCTCGGAATGATCCTTCCGCAGATACCGTTTCTCCCGGGTGTATTCACGAAGGGTCCCGGCCTGCAGTTTTCCCACCATTTCCATGTCCTGGACGCTATCCTCGGGGTGGGTGATGTCGGCGAACGACAACTGTTCCAGCTCCGCCTGGCCGTAGCCCGTGATTTCGCAATAGCGCCGGTTGACCTGCGCAAATTTTTTGGTCGAAACGTCGGCCAGCGCCACGCCCACGCCCGCATGGTCGAACAAGGCCTTGAACTGTCTCTTGCTCGCTTGCAGCGCTTCCAGGCTTTTTTTGACGGCCTGTTCCGACTTTCGTGATTCGGAGATGTCGTGGTGGGAGATCACGACGCCGCGTTGTTCTCCGCCGAGCGGCGCCACGTGCAGGCGAAACCACCGCGCCTCGGCGGGCGAGTCGCAGGGGTATTCGAGGGTGAAATGGGCCAGATTTCCGTCGAGGATGGCGCGGATGCCGGTCTCCGTCTGCGCCGCGCCGGCCGGATGACCGCGCATGACGCTTTGGTGGCAGACGGTGAGATAGTTTTCGCCCAGATAATCGGTGGCCGACCCGTTTTTCCATGCAAAGCTCCGCCACGCCGCGTTGACCGCGATGATCACGCCCTTTTCGTCGAGGACGACCACGTGGTCCGTGAGCGAATTGAGCACGTCGTCCGTAAGCGTCGCGTTGGCGAGCAGCGCTTTCTCGGCGCGTTTCCGGTCGGTGATGTCGGCCATCACGACCCGGCATGCCTGGCCGTCAGGGGTGACGGTGGCTTCGAGGCGGACGATCAGCGGAGGCCTCTCTTCCGCTTCCAGAGCCAGTTCGCAGGTCTGTTTGTCGCCGGTCGCGAAGACCTTCGCCAAAAAATCGCCGAACGCCCTGCGGTCGGGCGCGGCCACGAACAGCCCCAGGAGCCGTCCGATCAACCGGGCGCGTTCAATCCCCGTGAATTTCGCGCCCGTGAGATTGACGAGCTGGATGCTTCCGTCGGAGCCGAGGTTGAAATAGCCGACCGGCGCGAAGTCGAAAAGATCCGTGTAGCGGTCCAGCGCCGCGGCGGTTTCGGCCTGGGCGGCACGGAGTTGCTGGTTTTGCAGCTCCAGCTCGATTTGGTGAACTTCAAGCTCGTACTGAAGGCGCGTGGCCTCGGCTTCGATCTGAGACGGTCGGGTTGCGCGTTCTCCGGCCAGTTTTGCTTCCGCCGTGTGGCGCAAATTTCCCATAGAACATGATATTTGCGGACCCCGGCGATGGGAATGGGGTGTAACCCTAACCCGGCGGAACCGGAACCAAAAGACCGGCGAGGTAGGGCCGCCGCTCGCGGCGTGCCGGTTCGAGGTTTGCCGGCGCGTCGCAAGCGACGGCCCTACACCGTCACGCGACCGGGAGGTCGCGTCTCATTATGCACGAACCTCGGCGGGCCCCACGGTCCCGCCCTACCCACGATCCTAAAAAACCTTTAAATACACTCACTCCGGACAGTCGCTTGGAGCGCAGGCTCGACTCTTCGCATGTCATTGGATTTCATGGGAGCGATGCCGGATCCGATGGTCCATCGGGATTTGGCCTCACCCGCACTTTGACAAAAGCCACCACCTCCCAGCCCCGGAAGCGCCGCCCCGCCAAGGCCGCGGCCAAATCCGCGTCCGCCGCGTCGACGAACAACCAGCCGGCCGAAGAGCGCACGTTTCTCGTCGTGGGCATCGGCGCGTCCGCCGGAGGGTTGGAGGCGTTGACGCAGTTTCTCGAACACACGCCGGCGGACAGCGGCATGGCCTTCGTGGTCGTTCAACATCTGGACCCGACGCAGAAGGGCATGATGCCCGAGCTGCTTCAGCGCGCGACCAAGATGGAGGTCGTGCAGGTCGCGGATCGCACCCCCATCCGGCCGGACCACGTGTATGTGATCCCGCCCAATCACGACCTCTCGATCCTCCACGGCACGCTGCACCTGCTCGCCCCGGCCGAGGCCCGCGGCCTGCGCCTGCCGATCGATTCCTTTTTCCGCTCGCTCGCCGAGGACCAGCACGAGCGCGCCGTCGGCGTCATCCTCTCGGGCATGGGCAGCGACGGCACGCTGGGCCTTCGCGCCATCAAGGAAAAGGCCGGCGTGGTGCTGGTGCAGGATCCGGCCACGGCCCAGTTCGACTCCATGCCGCGCAGCGCCATCGAGGCGGGGCTGGCGGACATCGTCGGGCCCGTGGACGAGCTGCCGGGCAAACTCATCGCCTACGGCCGCCATGTGCCGCGGCTCGCCAAATCCGAACTGCCGTTGGATGAAAAAATCCAGAGCGCGCTGGAGAAGGCCGTGATCCTGCTGCGCGCCCGCACCGGCCATGATTTCACGCTGTATCGCCGGAGCACGCTGCACCGCCGGGTCGAACGCCGCATGGGCATCCACCAGCTGACCAGGATCGAAATTTACATCCGCTACTTGCAGGAGAATCCCCAGGAGCTGGACATCCTCTTCAAGGAACTGCTGATCGGCGTGACCGCTTTTTTCCGCGACCCGGCGGCCTGGGACCAACTGGCGAAACTCGCCCTGCCGGCGCTGATCGCCGCCCGCCCCACGGGCGGCGTGGTGCGGGCGTGGGTGGCCGGCTGCTCGACGGGCGAGGAAGCCTACACGCTGGCCATGGTCTTCACCGAAGCGCTCAAACAGGCCAAGTCCGCCGACGCTATTTCCCTCCAGATCTACGCCACCGACCTGGACAAGGACGCCATCAACAAGGCGCGCCAGGGCTTGTTTCCCCTGAACATCTCCGCCGACGTGTCGGCCGCGCGCCTCGCCCAGTTTTTCAACAAGGAGGAAAACGGCTACCGCGTGAACAAGCATATCCGGTCCATGGTGATCTTCGCCCCGCAGAACCTGATCATGGACCCGCCGTTCACCAAGCTGGACGTCCTCTGCTGCCGGAATCTCCTGATATACCTGACGCCGGCCCTGCAGAAAAAACTGTTCCCGCTTTTCCACCACTGCCTGAACCCGCGCGGCGCGCTGTTTCTCGGCAGCGCCGAGAGCGTCGGCGGCTTTTCCCAACTGTTCACGCCGCTGGCGCTCAAGGAACGGATTTTCCAGCGCAGCGAATCCGTCCAGCCGGGCAACCAGCTCGATTTCCCGTCCGTCTTTGTGCCGGCTCCGGCAAGCCGGGCGGACGCGCCGCTGACGGTGCGCCAGCCCGGTGCCAGCCTCCAGTCGGTGGCGGACCACCTGCTCCAGGCGCGCTTCGCCCCTCCGGCCGTGCTGGTCAACGCGGATGGCGACATCCTCTACATCAGCGGCCGCACCGGGGCCTACCTCGAACCGGCGGCCGGCAAGGCCAACTGGAACGTCATGGCCATGGCCCGCGAGTCGTTGCGCTACGACCTCGCCAGCGCCCTCCAGAAAGTTAACCGCAAAAAAGGCCCGGTCACCGCGCGCGGCATCAAGCTCGGGACCGGTGCCGACGTGCGGTCGGTGGATCTCACCGTCGAGGCCCTCGAGGCGCCCAAGGAATTGAGCGGGATGGTGCTGATCGTGTTTTCCGATACGGTCGCCCCGGTCGAAACCACTCCGCCCGGCGGCCACGGAAAAGCCCGCGTCCGCAACGCCGGGCACCGGGAAATGGAGCAGGCCCTGCAACGCGCCCGCGAAGAGGTGCAGGCCGGCCGCGAGGAGATGCAGACCTCGCAGGAAGAGCTCAAGTCGATGAACGAGGAACTCCAGTCCACCAACGAGGAGTTGCAGTCCACCAACGAGGAACTCACGACCTCGAAGGAGGAGATGCAGTCCCTCAACGAGGAGCTGCAGACGGTCAACGCCGAGCTGCAATCCAAGCTCGACGAGCTTTCCGGCGCGAACAACGACATGAAAAACCTGCTCAACAGCACGGACATCGCGACCGTGTTTCTGGACAACGAGCTGCGCGTGCGCCGGTTCACCCTGCAGGCGAAGACCATCATCAAGTTCATCCCCAGCGACGTGGGCCGGCCGATCACCGACCTCGCCTCCGACCTGCTTTATCCCGATCTGGTCGCCGACGCGCACGAGGTGCTGCGGACGCTGGTTTTCTGCGAGCGGACGATCGCCACCCGCGACGGCCGCTGGTTCATGGTGCGCGTCATGCCCTACCGCACCATGGACAACCGCATCGACGGCGTGGTCATCACCTATGCGGACATCACCGCCGCCAAAAAAGTGGAGTCCAAGCTGCGCGAGAAAAACAGCGATCTCGCCCTTCATTCGGCGAAGCAGGGACGCGCGTTGAACCGGGCCGAGGAGCGCCTGGATATCCGGGACGGAAAGCCGGCATCCCTCAAAACGAAGCCCAAGGCGACACGCAAAGCGGCCGGAGCCGCAGGAAAACCCAAGCCGTAAAGATCCCCGGGGCAAGCCCTGAGCATTTGAGCAAACCACCTTTCTGCAACGTAGCCGCGAGCGTGAGCGAGTGGTCGAACCTCCACTCGCTCACGCTCGCGGCTACCTCCAAGCCGAAGCAAGCTTCGGAGTATTGAACTCATGGGAATGAAAAAGTCAGTCATCCTCATCGAACGCGCCGGAGCCCTCCGCCTCCGCGCCGAACAGCGGCTGCGCCGGCAGCCCGCCAAAGACTCGCTCAGCGCCGTCCACGCCGACACGCAACGGCTCCTCCAGGAACTGCAGATTCACCAGATCGAGCTGGAGCTGCAAAACGAGGAAATCAAACAGGCCAAGGCCGAGGTGGACGCGAGCCTGGAAAAGTATGCGGACCTCTACGACTTCGCCCCCGCCGGCTATTTTACCCTCGCCGTCGACGGCACCATCCAGCTCGTCAATCTCACCGGCTCCACCCTGCTCGGGATCGAGCGCTCCCGGCTGCTGGGCCGGTCATTCGGCCATTTCGTGGCCGCCGATCTTCGCCCCGCCTTCAAGGCCTTCCTTAAGCAGGTCTTCGCGGACCCGGCCAAGCAATCCGGGGAATTTGACCTGTTGGGCGAAGGTCCGTCGCCCCTGACCGTAAACATCGAGGCCCAGCGCCTGCCCAACGGGATGGAATGCCGCGCCGTGATGGTGGACATCACCGGGCGCAAATGTGCGGAGAACAAAATGCGGGTTTCGGAAATCCGCTACCGTCGCCTGTTTGAAGCGGCGAAGGACGGCGTCCTCCTCCTCGATCCCGGCACGTGCAAGATCACCGACGCGAATCCGTTCATGACGGAGTTGCTCGGCTACGCCCACGACCAGCTGGTCGGGAAGCAGTTGTTCGAGATCGGCCTGCTCAAGGACGAGATCGCGAGCCGGGCCATGTTCGAGAACCTGAAAAAGAGCCATCAGGTCCGCTACGAAAACCTTCCGCTCGAAAGGCAGTCCGGCCGGCATCAGGAAGTCGAGGTGGTGGCGAACCTTTACCAGGAAAACGGCCAGGCCGTCATCCAGTGCAACATCCGCGACATCACGGTGCGCAAAAAGGCCGAGGACATCCTGCGGCGCAACGAGGCGCTCTTTTCCGCGCTCGTCGAGCAGGCGCCCATGGGCGTGTATGTGGTGGACGCCCGGTTTCACCTGCAACGCGTCAACCCCAAGGCGCTGCCCCTTTTCGGCAAGGTCCGTCCGCTGCTGGGCCGGGAGTTTTCCGAGATCGTCCACGTCCTCTGGCCCAAGCGGGTGGCGGATCAGGTCGTGGCGCGTTTCCGGCACACGTTGAAAACGGGGGAGTCATACCAGTCTCCCGAGTTTTCCCACCGGCGGCGGGATATTGGCGTGAAAGAGATTTACGAATGGCAGATCAAGCGCGTCACCCTGCCCATCGGCGGGTATGGGGTGGTTTGTTTTTTCAACAACATCACCGAGCGCATCCAGGCCGAGAAGGCGCAGAGGCATATGGAAGTGCTGGCGGCCTCGAACGAAAAATTGAAACGGGAGATCGTCCGCCGGCTGGCCAGCGAGACGGCGCTCAAGAAAAGCGAGCGGCACGCCCTGCAAGCGCTGGAGGAAGCGCGCGAACTCCAGGAGAAGCTGCGTCAGATGGCCCATCAGCTCCTGACGGTGGAGGAAAACCAGCGGAAGGAGATCAGCCGCGAGCTGCACGACAAGATCTGCCAGCTCCTCGTGGGCATCAACGTGCACCTGGCGATCTTCGCGAAGACGGCGACGAACAATCCCAAGGACATCGGACGAAAAATCGCCCCCCTGCGCCGGTTGGTGGCCGAGGGGGTGAAAATCGTGCACCGGTTCGCGCGCGATCTGCGGCCGTCGGCGCTGGACGACCTTGGGTTGGTGCCGGCGCTCCGTTCCTACATCGGAGAATTTCCAAAACGGAAGGGCCGCAAGGTTCAGCTGGTGGCTTTTGACGGCGCCGAGGTTTTGAACAACGACAAGCGCACGGTGCTCTACCGGGTTGCGCAGGAAGCCCTCGTGAACGCGGCCAAACACGCGGGCGCCAGCCGGATCACGGTGACGATCCATAAAACGAAGGAGGGAGTATGCCTTGAAATCGCCGACAACGGGAAAGGCTTTTCCGCGAAGCGCCAGGCGTCCGCCAAAGGCCGGCAGCGCCTCGGCATGATCGGCATGCGCGAACGCGTGGAAATGGTCGGCGGGCGTTTCAGCGCCACATCGGAACCCGGAAAAGGCGTGGTCGTGCAGGCGCTCATGCCCGTGGGCTAGGGCATTTCAAATTGGAGCGACAAGGAGATCGGACCTCCCGGTCCGATCACATGGGGTTTCCGCGCACGACCATCGGGACGGACCGGGAGGTCCGTCCTCCTTGCGGACCGGCTTTCACCGCCGAGCCGAGGCCGCGCACGGCGCCGAAGACCAGAGGGCCCCAGCGGAGGAGGGCGCCCAGGATTTTGTGACGGGAGAAAACGGCGCGCGTGGCGAGCAGGCCCAGCGGCAGGGCGGCAAGCGGGGCGAAGGGCGCGAGCTTGCGCCAGAAGGCCAGCGCGCGGTCCAGCCATTCCAAGGGGCGCGCCACGCGGGCGGCGGCCATCGAGCAGGCGACGCGGCGCAGGGCGATGCGCCTCCGCAGGGCGATCTTGTGGTAGGCCAGCCGGTTCAGCTCGGGTTGCGGATACATGCGCGGTCTTCGTTGATTTCCTGGAGCGTGGCCGCGAACGGCCTTGGCTGGCGGGCGATGAAGCGCCGGAAGGCGACGATCAGGATGACCAGCGCCACCGCATAAAAAGTGGTCAGCCCGCCGAGCACGGCAAGCCGGGCGCTTTCCCAGAAGAGATAAACCAGCGTGAGGCTGGCGAACATGACCGCCATCATGCCCGTGAAGACGCCCACGCTGATCCAGATGAAGGTCTGGATCAGGCGGAACTTCTCCTCCTGGAGATCGATCGAGAAAAGCTCGAGCCGGTCCTCCACCGTGGCCAGCAGGTTGTCGCCGAGCGAACGGAGCGAACCGATGAGGCCTGAGGAACCGGGAGTGGTCTTTTCCATGGTGGAGGGCGGTTGGTTTGGGTTGGCGATGTAGGCCCGACCGCTGGTCGGGCTGTCCGGCGGAGGGACGGAAACCCGACCAGCGGTCGGGTCTACATCCGATCTCCATCCGCGTTACTTGCTGCGACGGCCGACGAGGACGCCGATGAGCAGGCCGACGCCGGCGGCGATGGCGATGGACTGGTAGGGGTTGGCGCGGATGGCTTCGTCGGTGCACTTGGCGCCGGCGGCGACCTTTTTCCTGGCGCCTTCGTAGAGCTCGGAGAAACGCTCCTGGGCGGCGTGGAAACGCGCGCGGAGATTTTCAACGACCTCGCCGGTGTGCTCCGACGCGGAGTCGGCCAGCATGGTTTCGGCCTCGACGACGAGCGCCTGCAGGTCGTGAAGAATTTCCTTGGGCGTGTGGGCGGTGTCTTTGGTGGATTTCATGGGAATATAAACGGATGCTTGGATTGATCTGAACACTGAGGAAAGGCTTGAAGAGGTAGGGCGAGGCGTCCCCGCCGAGCCGCGGCTCACCGGGACGGTTCGCCCTACCCTTGATATCTGTATGCTTATGCGTTGAAGGGTATCAGGTCCTTCGGCCGCGCAGAAGCGTGGCGATGAAGAGCACGAGAAAGATGATGAAAAGAACCTTGGCGATCATCGCGGCGGTGCCGGCGATGACGCCGAAGCCGAGGATGCCGGCCACGATCGCGACGAGCAGAAAAACGACGGAGTAGTAGAGCATGACGGGTGGAGTTAAGGTTTTGAGCCGCGGAGAAGACCGCCGAGGCCGACGACGGCGAGGATCGTGCCGCCGATCAGCAGCCAGAGGGTCTTGTCGGTGGGGGCGCCGTTGAACATCCGGGAGAAGGAGGAGCTTACGGAGTCGGATGCCTGGACGCCGTAGATGATGAGGACGACGCCGATGACGAGGAGGGCGAGTGAGATGATTTTGTTCATGGTGGTTTTTCCGGTTAGTATCGCGGAGGGGCCGACGGTTCCGCCAAGGTTTGGTGTAGCCGGGGGCGCTGACCCCGGTCGGTCGCCGTAGCCAAGGCACCGGGGTCAGCGACCCCGGCTACACCAAACCAGGCTACAATTTAAACCGCTCTGGAAAACGGAGCACGACCGCCCGGAGGCGGCCGTGCCGTTCAAGCGGGAGGAGTGCGTCTGTGATCAGCGTTTGACGGTCATGTTGTTGGTGACCGAGACCACGCCGCGGACGTCCTGGGCGAGCTTGCTGACGAGCGACACTTCGGCGTCGGAGGCGGCTTCGCCGGTGACGACGACCACGCCGTCGGTGGTGGTGACCTTGGTTTTGACGGCGCTGGTGGCCTTGTGGCTGAGGAGCGCGTATTTCACCTGGGTGGTGATGGAGGCGTCGTCGATCTTCTCGCCGATGCGCTGGCCGCCGGCGGGCAGGTCCTTGACGACGATGTCATTTTTGACCGATTTCACGCCGTCGATATCCTTGGCGTAGACCTCGGTGAGGGTTTTCTGCGCGACGGAGTCGGCGGTGCCGGTGAGGGTGACGACGCCGTCCTGCACGGCGACCGTGGTGCTGGTGGCGCTGACGTTGGCCTTGACGAGGAGTCGGCTGCGGATCTTGAAGGCCATCCACGCGTCGGATTTCTCGGAGTAGTCGGATTTCACGACGATCTCGTTGTTGACGATCTTGACGCCGGGGAGGTTTTCCACGGTGTCGGCGGCGAGGGCCTTGTCGTCCTTGTCCTGGACGGTGCCGGTGAGGGTGACGATGCCGTCGGCGGCCTTCACCTTCACGTGGCCGTCGAGGACGGTCTTGTAGTTGTAGGAGGCCTCGGCGGCGTCCTCGATCTTGCGGTCGGTTTCAGAATTGGCGAACAGCGCGAAGGGGCTGGCGGCGATGATGAGAAGGGCTGACAGGTTTTTGAGTTTCATAAGCGAGAGACGAGAATACGCCGCGTGGTCCGCGGTAACCATGGGGCGTTACCCTACTTCGGGACGGCATGCGCGAGGCGGGCGCAAAAAAGCCTCCGGGAAATCCCGGAGGCTTGTCGGTGCGGAGGACGGACCTCCAGGTCCGTCCCGATGGTCGTGAGCGGGATTCCGCGTGGTCGGACCGGGAGGTCCGACCTCCTTTTTGGCTACCGTTTTTCTGCAACGCTCAGAAGCCGACGGAGACGCCGGCGCTCCATTGTCCCTGCACACGGGAGGTGCCGCCGGATTGGACGGTGACATCGGTGTAGAGGGTGGTGCTGGCGCTGAGGGCGAGGTCGAAGCCGGCGCCGAGGAGGACGCTGTCGCGCTGGGGCTTGCGGGTGGTGATGGCGTAGTTGATGCCGCCGAAGGCGGAATCCATGGTGCGCTGGTCGTCGCCGAGCTCGTGGAGCCAGGCGGCGCGGACGTGCGGGCGGAGCATCATGGCGCCGAGCTTCAGGTCGAGGGAGCTGGAAACACCGAGCTGCGTGCGGAGCGATTTGGCGGTCTGGCTGCCCACGGAGTTGTTGAACGCGCCCGCGCCGGTCTCGTTGAAGCCGTTGGCATCCCAGCGGGTGGCGAGCACGCCGGCGAAGGGCGACACGGTGAGGGGGCCGAACGAGAAGTTGCGGCCGCCGGAGAGGTCGGCGATCCAGGTGTGTCCGCGGGTCTTGGACGAGGCGACGGCGGCGGTGCCGGGGAACGCGATGGAGCGGGTGGACTCGTATTGCTCGAAGCCGGTGGCGAGCACGGCGTGCGCGAACCACCGGTCCTTGTGCCAGGCGGCGCGGAAGCCGAACATCTTGTCCTTGATGGTGGTCTCGCTGCCGGCGGAGCCGAGGCCGGAGGAGGTTTCGGTGTATTCAAAGAAACCGCCGAGGGTGAGGTTGGGGCCGATGGCGTAGTTGCCGCCGACGAGACCGCCGTTGGTGTCGTATTTGGTGGTGCCGACGTCGAGGTCGCCCTTGGTGGCGCCGCGGAGCTGGCCGGCCTCGAAGTAGAGGTTCACATGGCCGGGGACGGTGTCGTCGTTGCGCGAGAGGCGGTCGGTGAGCGAGGTGGCGTGGGTGAAGGCGATGTCGGACCAGACCTCGTAGCCTTGGGGCGAGAGGGCGTTGAGCGCGGCGGGCATGTCGGCCGCGAGCGGCACGGCGTTGAGGGCGGCGGTGATGGCCGGATCGAGCTGGGCGGCGGTGGCGACGGCGATCTGGTTGGGCGTGAGCGCGAAGGTGACAAAAGGCACCTGGGTGAACGAGACGGTCACGTCATTGGCGTTGTAGGTAACGGTGCCGGTGAGGGCGGCGCTGCCGGTGACGGCGCTGAACGTGCCGGAGACGCCGCCGCCCGCGGTGAGGATTTGAAAGGACTGGCCGGCGGGATCGTAGCCGCCCAGGAGATCGATCTGCAGGGTGCCGGCGAGACCGGCGGTGCCGGTGATCACGAGCTTGTCGAAGGACGCGGCGGAGGCGAACTCCATGACGAGGGTGCCGCCCGGGCCTTGGGTGTAGTTGCCGGCGACGAAGATCGTGCCGGGCGAGAAGCCGGGGCTCACGGTGCCGTTGTTGATCAGGTTGCCGGCGATGGTGCCGTTGCCGCCCAGAAGGCCGCCGGAGGCGACGGTGGTCGCGCCGACATCGGTGGTGGTGAGTTCCGAGCCGAGATACATCGAGCCGGCCTGAAGGTCGATCAGGGAGTCGGTGGTGTTGGCGAGCGTGAGGGCGCCGGCGCCGGTCTTTTGGAGCGTGCCGCCGCCGGTGATGGTGTCGGCGTAGGTGACGGCGGAGGCATCATCAAGAATCAGGATGCCGCCGACGGCGAGGATGACGCCTCCGGAGTCCGGCATGGTGGCGGCGCTGGCGGAGACGGTGCCGCCGTTGATGACGGTGCCGCCGGTGTAGGTGTTGACGCCGGTGAGGGTGGTGGTGCCGGAGGTGTTGGTGAAGACGACGCCGGAGCCGGCGAGGTTGGCGTCAACCGAACCGCCGGTGGAGGTGTAGGACGTGCCGGTCAAGGTGCCGTTGCTGATCGTGCCGCCGGCGAGGGTGACCGCGCCGACCGTCTGGCTGGTGGTGCCGAGATCGAGCGTGCCGCCGTTGACCGCGAGCGCACCGGTCGAATTTCCGAGGGTGCCGGTGCCGGAAAGGGAGAGTGATCCCGCTGAAATGGTGGTGCCACCCGTATAGGTGTTGAGGCCGGAGAGGGTGAGGGCGCCCGCGCCGGATTTGGTGAGGGAACCTGAGCCGTCCATGACACCGGAGTAGGTGCCGGCGACGGGTTGATTGAAGGTCACGGCAGCATTGTTGGTGATGTCACCCTGAAGGCTGGTGGTGTCGCCGATAAGAGAACCGGCCGAGACAGTGGTGCCACCCGAGTAGGTGTTGGCGCCGGAGAGGGTGAGGTCACCCGCGCCGGATTTGGTGAGGGAACCTGAGCCGTCCATGACACCGGAGTAGGTGCCGGCGGATGCCTGGGCGAATGTCACGGCAGCATTGTTGGTGATGTCACCCTGAAGGCTGGTGGTGTTGCCGATGAGAGAACCCGCCGAGACGGTGGTGCCGCCCGAGTAGGTGTTGGCACCGGACAACGTAAGGGCGCCGATGCCGGACTTGGTGAGCGAGCCGGTGCCGTCCATGACGCCGGCGTAGGTGCCGGTGGCGGCTTGGTCGAATTCTACCGCGGCGTTGTTGGTGATGTCACCCTGAAGGCTGTCTGTATTGCCGATGACGGTGCCGCCGTTGACGAAGGTTCCGCCGGTGTAGGTGTTGACGTTGTTCATCGTCAAGGTGCCCGTGCCGTTCTTGGTGAGGGAGCCGGTTCTGATGCCATCGGTGCCCGTCAACGTGTAATCCTTGGCGGAGTTGTCGAAGACGGTGGTTGAGGGCGTGAAGGTGGCGTCGTTGAAGGCGACGGTGGTGGTGGTGGCCGTGTCATCGAAGAGAACGTTATCAAGGGAGAGGAAATCCGTGGGGGTGCCCGCTGTGATCAGATTCCAGTTTTTGGCTCCTGAGATGACGTTGGTGCTTGCCTCGGTGCTGAAATTACCGGTCCAGACCGGTGCGTCGCCGGCGATGGCGAGCGTGATGAAGCCGGCGCCGGCGCCGGTGTCGCCGAACGTGGCGCTCTGACGGGTGGAGATGCCTGAGATGGAGCCGACCGTGAAGTCCAAGGTATTGCCGGTGAAACTGCCGTAGCTGATCAGGTTGTAGGTGTTACCGTTGGCCCAGAGGGGGACCTTGGTCAGGTTGAGGCTGACCTGGCCGGTGCCTAGGTTGGAGGTCGTCAGCGCTCCGGTGATGGCGAGGGCGACGGTGCCGGTGTCATTGAACTTGTTGAGATTGATCGTGCCGGCTCCATCGAAGGTGAGCGAGGCGAGCGTCAGCGTGTTCCTGCCGCCATTGCCGTTGGTAACGATGCCGCCGGTGCCGTCGCCCACGGTGACGTCGCCGACCGTGCCCGTGCCGTCGAGAGTGCCTTGGGTGAGCGTGATGGCGGGGGTGCTGGCGAGCGTGCTGGTCTGGATCAACTTCGCGGTGGCGCCGTTTATGGTGATACCGCTGCTTCCGTTGATGCCGCCGGCGCCGCTCAATTGAACGGTGCCCGCGCCGATCAGCGTCGCGCCGGTGTAGGTGTTGACGCCGGTGACGGTGAGCGTGCCGGTGTTCTGCTTGGTGACCGTGCCCCCGCCCGAGATCACGCCGCCGTAGGAACCGTTGGAGGCTTGATCAAAAATCAACGCGCCGAAGGTGCCGGTGCCGTTGCTGTCGATCAAGGAGACGTTGCCGTTCGTCGGCAGGTTGGCGCTGCCGGTGGTCAGGGAACTGGCGAGGCCGGGGCTGGCGACCTGGGCGCCATCAACGATGGTGCCGCCCGTGTAGGTGTTGGTGCCGGTGAGCGTCGCGACGGTGCCGAAGACCGTGAGAGTGGCGGGAACCAAAAGCGCGTCCGCGCTGCCGCCGTCTACGGTGATCCCCGTGGTGTTGTAGAGCGTTCCCGGGGTTAGAATGACGCTGGAAACGCCCTGGGTATACGCGCCGTCGGAGCTGAGGAGCACGTAGCCGGAGAGGTTGCCGCTGATGTCCAGACCGCCGGTCAGGTCGCCGCCGGTGCCAAGCTTGTCCATGGTGGCGGCACCATCGAAGTGGATATAGTCGGTCACGGCCAGGGCCCGTCCGCTGCCCGAGCCGTTGGCCGGGACGGTGGTGCCAAAATCAATGTGGGCGCCCGCGAGGTAATTGCCGGCGATCACATTGTCGGCGCCAAAGGTGATGGAGACCCCGGCGTTCCAGAAGAGGCCGTTGTCCTTGCCGCCATTGGAGCCCAGGTTGATGAACACGACCTTCGCGTTTGCCGCGGTGGTGAGAGAGGAGCCGATGTTGATCACCCAGGTCACGTTGTTCTTGCCGCCCGCGTCGAGGATGAGCGTGCCGGTCAAATCCGCCGCGACGCCGAATTTGTATACGCCGGGCGTCAGGGTCCGTCCGCCCAGGGTCGGCGTGGCGGTGAAGTCCGTCGTGACCGCCATGCCACTCAAAATGGTGCGGGCGTTGACGAGATCCGTGATCGCCGGGGCAACCCCGCCGATTTTCGTGCCGTTGATGATCGTCGCCGGGGGAAAGCCGGTGATCGCGGGGAGGGAGGGCGCCCCGACGTCGCCATTGGAAACGACCACGCCGGGGGTGACCAGCGCGGAGGTGACGGTCGCGCCGCTGAGCACGGTGAAGTTGCTGGAAGAACCCAGGATCGACTGGGCCGATAACGAGGGTGCGGCGAACAGCAGCGCGGCGAGCGCGGCGAGCGGCGGCAGGTGAAGAGAGTATTTGAAGTTCATGGGACCTCCGATAATCCGCCCAATCGCCCCGTTGTTATATGGGGTCTAGCCCTACGTTCGTTTGGAGGAGGCGCTTGGCATTTGCCCGAGGGCCGGGATTTCCACATGCCGGCACTTGCTCCGGGCGGGTCCGGCTAGGGCGGTTCAAATAAAACCGTGACCTCAAAGGAGATCGGACCTCCCGGTCCGATCCGATTGGACGTCCTTGAAAAAATATCATGACGGACCTGGAGGTCCGTCCTCCGCGCAGCCGATCGCGGCTACAGTTTTATTTGAACCGCTCTTAAAGAGCCGGCGGCAGGGGTATGCGCACCTCGAGGGTCGTGCCCGCGCGCCGCACGGATTTGACCGTGAGGACGCCGCCCACGTAGGTCGCGCGCTCGCGCATGCCGAGCAGGCCGAGGACGCTGTTTTCTTTTTTTGCGGTGCGTGGCTTGTCCGGATCGAAGCCGGTGCCGTCGTCCTTGATCGTCAACTGCACGAAGGCGGCCTGCTTCGTCAACTGCACCGTCACGTGGCGGGCGCGGGCGTGCTGCTCCACGTTCTTCAGGGCTTCCTGGAGAATGCGGTAGAGCGCCAGCTCGGTATTGGCGGGCAGGCGAGCGGCCAGCTCCACGCAGGCCAGTTTCACGGGCACGCCGGTGCGATGCGTGAACTCCGTGCTGGTGGCGCGCAGGACGGCGTCGAGTCCCAGCTGGTCCAGCACGCCGGGGCGGAGGTTGCGGGAGATGCGTTCCACTTCCTCGGCCGTCTTGCCGAGCATCTCGCGGAGTTTCATCGCCTCCCGCAGCGACGGTCCGTCGCGCGCCGACAGCTCGTCCACCAGCGCCTGGCAGCGGAAGAGGATGGCGCAGAGCAGCTGGGTGATGTGGTCGTGCAGTTCGAGGGCCACGCGTCCGCGCTCGGCCTCCTGAACCTGAAGCACGCGATTGGTGAGCGCGCGCAAGAGTTCCTCGTTGCGCCGGGCCTCGGTCATGTCGGTCACGACCATGCTGATCGTCACGCGTTCAAAGCCGACCTTGGCCAGTTCCTGGATGGATATCTGCACCGGCAGGCGCGAGCCGTCGTCGGCGATGAGCTGCACCTGCAGCTTGGAGCCGGTTTTGGCGGCCTGCTTCATGAGAGGCCGCAGCGACGGGCGGTCCTTGACGGAAAGGAAGCGGCGGAAGGAGCTGCCCGTGACCTGTTCGAGCGGGAGCCGGACCATGCGCGCGAAGCTCCGGTTGGCGTAGAGGATCGTCTTGCCGGCGGTGAGGGTGAGCGCGCCCTCGTTCATGGACTCGATGAGCACGCGGTAGGCGTGGTCGGCGCCTTCGAGCGTGAAGACCTGCGGTCCCCGCGTGCCCGTGCCGACGACGGTGTCCACTTCGCCGTTGCGGATGGCGCGGAGGGTTTCCTCGGCCTCGGCCAGGCGGGCGCGGAGGGTGGCGAGTTCGCCGGCCGGCGAAGGGAAAGGTTTGCGCCGGGCGGTTTTCACAGGGCGGCCTTGCCTGGGACGAGCAGGTCGAACTCGCCGAAGAGGCCGGTGAGATCCGCGAGGTCGCCGATGAAGCGGCGCACGGGCCGGGGGAGCGACTTGATGAGCGTCGGGGTCGCGACGATCTGGTTGGCGCGGGCGAGTCCGGGCTGCTGGTAGATGTCGATCACCTCGAGAGTGCAGCGGTCCTTGAGTTCCGTCTCGCACAGTTCGCGGACGCGCATGACGGCCTGGCGCGAGCGGGCGGTGGCCCCCGCCACGAACAGACGCAAAATATATTTACCCTTGGGCCTCGCGGCCGGAGATTTTAAAGAGACCTGCGCCGGACGGCGCTTTGGTTTTGTTTTCAGGGTGCTGGTCTCTCGGTTATTCGGCCGGGCGCAGATCGAGGCCGACGAGCACGCGGGCGGTGTCGGAAAGACTGCCGATGAGGGTGCGCACGGGATGCGGCAACTTGCGGACGACGGTGGGAATGGCGAGGATCTGGTCGCCCTTGGCGAGCTGGGGGTGCTTCAGCAGATCGATCACGGTGATGTGGTAGCGGCCCTTGAGGTGGGTTTCGCAGATCTTCTTGAGGTTGGCGAAAGCCGCCAGCGACTTGGGGGTCTGGTCCATCACGTAGAGACGGAGCTGCCAGAGCTTGGCGGGGGCGCGGCGTTTCACGGGCTTGGCTTTCATCGACGAGGTCTCCTGTGCCTGGGGGAGACGGACGCGACCTTGGCATCCGCCTGGCGCAGGATGCCTGAGGCGGCCCGCTCGGTGCCGAGCACGAGCGTGCGCGTGCCGACCTGCTCGGCGATGCGCCGCAGTTCGGCGGCCTCGGTTTCGTGGTCGGAGCGCAGGGCGCTGATCTGGCGTTCGAGGGCGTCGCGCTTGCGCTCGACCTGGCGGACGAGCTGGGCGGTTTCCTGCTGGCCGGCGAGCACGGCGGCTTTTTCAAGGGCGTTTTGGGCGGCGCGGGCGGAGCCGGTGAGCACGCCGCTGGCGCCGATGTAGGCGTCCACGACGTCGATGCCGCGGTCGGAGATGAGGAACTCGCGGATTTGGTTGGAGTGGGCCATGCCGCGCGCCTTGAGGACGTAGAGCACGCGGTTGCGTTCGCCGTTGCCCTCGAAGTCCTGGAGCAACACCCACGAGTCCATGAGCGAGGACATGGCGGCCTCGCTTTGCTGGAGCGAGTGGCCGCCCTGCGTGAGGCTGGTGAAGAGCGAGGTGATCTGGCCGGCCTTCAGGTAATCGATGAGGCGCGTCACCATGCCCTTGCCCTCGGAGTCGGTGCCGGAGACCATCAGGCTGGTGATGGGATCGATGATGACGACGTGCGGTTTGAACGTGGCGATCTCCTTGAACATCGTGGCCAGATGCATCTCGAGGCCGTAGAGGGAGGGCCGCGCCGAGTGGAACCGCAGCAGCCCGCGTTTCACCAGCGGCTCCAGGCGCAGGCCGATGGAGTGCATGTTGCGGATGATCTGGTCGGGCGATTCCTCGAAGGAAAAATAGAGCACGCGTTCCCCTCGCTTGGCGGCGGCCTGCGCAAAGTTGGCGGAGATGATGGTCTTGCCCGTGCCCGGCGTGCCGGTGAGCAGGATGCTGCTGCCGCGGAAGAATCCGCGTCCGCCGAGCATCGCGTCGAGACGGGGGATGCCCGTGGCGATGCGTTCGCTCGAGACCTTGTGGTTGAGCGAGAGCGACGTGATCGGGAGGACGCTGATGCCCTCGTCGCCGATGAGGAAGGGAAACTCGTTGGTGCCGTGCAGCGCGCCGCGATACTTCACCACGCGCAGGTGGCGGGTGGCGATCTGGTCGTTGACGCGGTGGTCGAGCAGGATGACGCAGTCGGACACGTATTCCTCGAGCCCGTGGCGCGTGAGGTTGTCGCGTCCGCGCTCGGCGGTGATGACGGCGGTGACGCCCTTGTCCTTCAGCCAGCGGAAGAGGCGGCGCAGCTCGCTGCGGAGGATGGCCTCGTTGGGCAGGCTGGCGAAGAGGACCTCCAGCGTGTCGAGCACGACGCGTTTCGCGCCGACGGAATCGATCGCGTGGCCGAGACGGACGAACAAACCTTCGAGGTCATACTCGCCGCTTTGCTGGACCTCGCTGCGCTCGATGTGGACGTAGTCGATCACGATTTTTTTGCGGCGGACGAGGCCTTCAAGGTCGAAGCCGAGCGACGCGACGTTGGCCTTCAGTTCCTTTTCGGTTTCCTCGAAGGCCATGAACACGCCCGGTTCGTCGAACTGCGTGGCGCCGCGCACGAGGAATTCCGCGGCGAGGAGGGTCTTGCCGCAGCCGGCGCCGCCGCAGACCAGCGTGGGCCGTCCGCGGGGCAGGCCGCCTCCCGTGATTTCATCAAGGCCCTGGATGCCGGTGGGGCACTTGGGCAAACGGAGTGCGGAGGAGGAGGCTTTGGCGCCGTTTTTTTTCATGCGGAGATATTCTTCCAAACAAACGCCCGGAACGGGGAAAAACGCGCGGACTAGACCAGCTTTGGGCGGACGCCGCTTTCGACGACGCCCTCGGCGATGGCATAGCGGGTGAGGCCGGCGGTGTCGTGAATCTTGAGCTTGTCCATGAGATGCTGGCGGTGCTTCTCGACCGTCTTGATGCTGATGCCGAGGGTGTCCGCGATTTGTTTGTTGGCCGAGCCCTCGGCGACGAGCTGCAACACCTCGGCTTCGCGGGCGGTGAGCCGGGTGGCGTCGGCCTTGGGCGTGCCGTCCCGGCCGCGCGGCTTGCCCTGCTCGTCGCGCAGGCGTTTCGCGATGGACGGGCTGAAAAAGATGCCTCCGGCGGCGACTTCACGGATGGCCTTGGTGAGGATCTCGGCGGACGTCTGTTTTTCCAGAAAACCGCACACCCCGGCGGCGCACATGCGCTTGATGTATTCGTCGTCGCTGTGGGCGGAGAGCACGATGATCCTTGCGGCGGGATTGGCGGTCAGGATCTGGCGGGTGGCCTCGAGGCCGTTGAGCACCGGCATGGCGATGTCCATGAGGATGACGTCGGGCTTGAGGGCCGTCGTCATCTCCACCGCTTCACGGCCGGTCCTGGCCTCGGCGACGATCTTGAAATGGCCGTCGGCGTTCAGCAGCGCGCACAGGCCCTGCCGCACGATGGCGTGGTCTTCCGCCAGGAGAATGGTGATTGGTTTCGGCGAGGCCATGGTTTCGTTTTATTCAAACTGCACGGGCCGCGAGTCGTCGGTGGGACAAGACATCCGTCGACCGACATTAAACGCGCGAAGGGGCGCAATAGCGATGGGGTAATACCCTACCGTTCGCACGCCCGGGCCCGAAAAAACCGCCAACGCAGGGGGGCGTTGGCGGAGCGGGTTTCGAACGGCGCGAAGGGCCGGTTTACTTTGCGGGGGTGGCGGAGGACAGCGAGATGCCGAGGGCCTTGAAATCTTCCTCGAGGGTGGTGAGGGATTTGCGCAGGGGGGCGGCGTTGTCGTCGGCCTTGTTGGCGACCTTCTTGATGGAGGCGATGCCGCCGGACGTCAGGTCGGTCGCAAGCGCGGTGCGGATGTCCTTGAGGTCGGACATGAAGGGAACGAAGTCGGCCTTGGTCTGGGCGTAGCTGACGCGCACCTTTTCAAAGCGGGCGGCGACGATGTTTTTGCGATCGGTGCTGCGGCTGCGGATGTCCTCGTTCTGGATCTTGGCCAGCTCTTCGTCCCAGGTGCGGAAGTAGTCCGCGCCCTGCGCCTGCATGGCGGCGGCCTGCTCGTTCACGTCGTTGGACAGCTTCTCCAGCTTGCTGACGGAGGCGTTGAATTTTTCGAACTGGGATTTGACGTCCGCCTCGGGGCTGTTGACGAGGCTGGAAAGCGCGAAGAGGACGGAGTCGATCTGGCCGTTGCCCTTGTGGATGTTGCGCGCGGTCTTTTCGATGGTGGTGGAGGTGTCGCCGGCCTTTTCGTAGCCGGTGGAGGCGCAGCCGGCCATGAGCAGGACGACGGCGGCGAGGGAGGCGGACAGTAGGGGATTCAGTTTCATGATTTGATGGGTTTTGAGTGAGGTCGGAAACTACCACCAATCACCTCGGGGCCGAAATGGGGTGTAACCCGACGTCGTGCGAAGCGGGGAGGGGAGGGCGGGCTTCGGGAAAACCGTTTCTTGCCTGCAACGCGGGGCGCGGCTTCATCAGGGGCATCGATGAACCCCACGCTTCTCGTTCTCGCCGCCGGTATGGGTTCCCGCTACGGCGGCCTCAAACAGCTCGACGCGGTCGGGCCGTCGGGCGAGACGATCCTGGACTATGCGGTGTTCGACGCGATCCGCGCGGGCTTCGGCCGCGTGGTGTTCGTGATCCGCAGGGAATTCGAGGAGGCGTTTCGCACGCAGGTCGCCGCCAAATACGCGGGTCGCGTGCGGGTGGATTTCGTTTTCCAGTCGCTTGACGCGCTGCCCGCCGGGTTCACGCCTCCTGCCGGCCGCGAGAAACCCTGGGGAACGGGCCATGCCGTGTGGTGCGCCCGCGACGCGGTGAAGGAGCCGTTCGCGGTGATCGGGGCGGACGACTATTTCGGCCGCGATGCCTTCGGGAAACTGGCGGCGTATTTATCCGCCAATCCAAAATCAGAAATCCAAAATCCGAAATTAGCGATGGTCGGCTACCGGCTGGCGAACACGCTTTCGGAAAACGGCGCGGTGTCGCGCGGCGTGTGCGCGGCGACGGCGGACGGCACGCTGCAGCGCGTGGTCGAGCACACGGGCATCCTGCGCGGCGAAGTCGGCGAGGGTGGATCGGGCGCGGGGAAGAAGTTTACGGGCGAGGAAATCGTCTCGATGAACTGCTGGGCGTTCACGCCGGCGTTGTTCGCCGCGCTTGACCGGCAGTTCGCGGAGTTTCTGAAAACGCGCGGCGGCGAGTTGAAGTCGGAGTTCTACCTGCCGGAGGCGGTCTCGCGGCAGATCGCGGCGGGCGAGGCGTCGGTGCGGGTGCTGCCGACGACCGCGAGCTGGTTTGGCGTGACGTATCGCGAAGACAAGCCGCGCGTGCAGACCGCGCTCGCCACGCTCGTCGCAAGCGGCGAGTATCCGCATCAACTTTTTCCCACCCCATGAAATTATCCCGCGCCGATGCCGACATTTTCCTGCCCGCAGGCGACGAGCTTGCCTCCGCCGCGCTCGCGCGGGTGACGCACCTGTGCGTCGCGGCGCATCAGGACGACATCGAGATCATGGCGCACGCGGGCATCAGTGATTGCCTCGATATTCCGGGCAAGGCCTTTGGCGGCGTGGTCGTGACCAATGGCGCGGGCTCGCCGCGTGCGGGCGCGTTTTTGAAATTCACCGACGAACAGATGCTGGCGATCCGTCGCGAGGAGCAGCGCAAGGCGGCGCAGCTCGGCCGCTACGCGATCCAGCTTCAGCTCGCGCATCCGAGCGCCGACGTGAAGGCGGCGGATCATCCGGGCGTGCGCGCCGACCTCGTGGCGATTTTTGGCGGGTGCCGGCCCGAGGTCGTCTATCTGCACCAGCCTGCCGACAAGCACGACACGCATGTGGCGGTTTTCCTGCGCTGTCTGGAGGCGTTGAGGGCATTGCCGGTCGAGGAGCGTCCGCGTCGCGTGCTCGGCTGCGAGGTGTGGCGCGATCTCGACTGGATGGTGGACGCGGACAAGGTCGCGCTCGACGCCGGCCGGCATCCGAAGCTGGGCGACGAGTTGCTGAAGGCGTTTGATTCCCAGATCAGCGGGGGAAAACGCTACGACTTGGCCGTGCCGGGACGCCGGCTGGCGCATGCGACCTTCAACACCTCGCACGCGACGGACCGGATGGCCGGCATCACGTGGGCGATGGACCTCACGCCGCTGGTCGTGGATGCGGCGCTGGACGTGGAGGCCTATACCCTAGGCTACATTGACCGGCTGAAAAATGATGTCGCGGCGCGGATTAATAGATTTTGTTAATACCTTGTTAAAAGGTGGTTGGGGTTATTTCAGGCTTTTGATGCATGAAAGTTACATCAATCTCCTTGCATGAGCGGGTCTGGCAGGCTTTTTGCATCGGGTAATCTTATGAAATCATTCAAGCTCCTCGCTTGCTTGGTTGCCCTTCAGTTCACGTGCAGCCTCACCCTTCAGGCCGCCGACCCTCAGCAATTTCGCAAATGGACCGACACCAGTGGTCGCACCATGACGGCGAAGCTCCTCAGTGTGCCCGATCACACTTGGGTTAAAATTCAACGGGGTGACGGCAAGGTTTTTAATGTCGCTGTTGCGATGTTTTCAGATGCGGATCAAGAGTATGTGAAAGCTTATCGGGATAAAAAAACCGTTTCCGATCCCCAGCAGGATGCGGTGGCTCCCGTGGTGATCGCTGCGGACGGCACCCGTCTGAAGGAGCCGGAGTCATCCACTTGGGTGTTACTCGACTCTGGAGGAAGCCAGCCGGCTTCGATTTATAACAGCGTCCATCTCGACAAGATCATCGAGGGTGTTAATCGGCGGTTTGCGGAGAAAGCGGTTAAAACGGGAGTAGGGCTTCCGCTCAAGGTCCGCACCGAGCCGGCGGACCTGGCCACCCGCATCCAAATCACCGGTAACATGCCGGATATGACTTTGGCGGGGTTTGTCCGGGAAATTGCCCGCGTCAATGATCTCGCGGTGAAGACCGATGCGGCCGGGATGGTGGTGCTGATGGACAAACCCGTGCCGGCATCCGCCAAGCCCACCGCCAGCCTGTTCGGGGTGGCCGTGAACATACCCTGAGGCGACGGCCCGGAGAGGGTCTTCACGGGGGACGGTTGCACCAGGTCCGTTCCAAGCGGGAACGATAGAAGTCCAATACGTCGGGCCGGGAGGTCCGACCTCCTTTTCTTGGCCACGACTTCATCGGAAACACCCTAGCCGTTGAACGGCGGGCGTTTCCGGTCGCGGCTATGGAGTTGCGTCGCCGTCGGCATGGCCTAGGCTTCCTCTCCCACATCTTCCATGTCCGCACTGTCGTCCGAACTGATCATCATTTTCCTTTTGCTGCTGGGTAACGGGGTGCTGGCCATGGCCGAGATCGCGGTCGTCTCGGCGCGCAAGGCCCGCCTCAAGCAGCTCGCCGACAAGGGCAACGCCAGCGCCCGCCGGGCCTTGGAGACGGCCAACGAACCCGCCCGCTTCCTCTCGACCGTCCAGGTGGGCATCACCTTGGTCGGTGTGCTCGCCGGTGCGTTCGGCGGGGCGAATCTCGCCGGCGCGCTGGCCGTCTGGCTCGGCAACTTCGAGGTGCTGGCGCCCTACGCGCAGTCGATCGGGTTTGGCGCGGTCGTGGTGGCCATCACGCTGGCTTCGGTCGTCATCGGCGAACTCGTTCCCAAGCGCATCGGCCTGCACTGGCCGGAACGGATCGCGATGCTGCTGACCGGCCCCATCCATGCGCTGTCCCGGCTGGTCTCGCCGCTCGTCAACCTGCTGACGGGGCTCACGAATCTCGTGCTGATGCCCTTCGGTCTCTCGGAGCGGCCCAAGGATGCGCCGGTCTCCGACGAGGAGGTCAATATCATGATCGCCGAGGGGTTGAACGCGGGCGTGTTCAACCAGGCCGAGACCGAGATGGTCGCCGGCGTGCTCGAGCTCGACAAGCTGGAGATCACCGCGCTGATGACCCCGCGCCCCAAGATCGTTTTCCTCAGCATCGATGACCCCGAGGAGACCAACTGGCGCAAGATCATCACCAGCGGGCATTCGCATTTTCCCGTCTATCACGGCAACCGCGACCAGGTCGTGGGCATGGTTTCGGTGAAATCCATCTGGGCCAACTCGGCCTTCGGCCTCACCACGCATCTCAAGAACCTGCTCGTGCCGCCGGTGATCGTGCCCGAGACGATGATGGCCATCGCGCTCCTCGAACAGTTCAAGAAATCGGGCCAGCACATCGCGCTCGTGACGGACGAGTTCGGGTCCATCCAAGGGCTCATCACGCTCATGGACGTCCTTGAGGCGATCGTGGGCGACATCCCGCAACGCGGCCAGCGAAGCGCCCCCGAGGCGCGCCAGCGCGAGGACGGCTCGTGGCTGATCGACGCGACGCTCCCCATCGCCGAGCTCAAGCAGATGATGAAGCTTTCGGAGCTGCCCCACGAGGAGAAGGTGGATTTCCAGACGCTCGGCGGTTTTGTGATGACGCACTTCGGACGCATCCCGATGGCCGGCGATTATTTTGATGTCGGCGGCTGGCGTTTCGAGGTGGTCGACATGGACCGCCACCGTGTGGACAAGGTGCTGCTGGGCAAGACGCCGGTCGCGGCGACGGCGGCGAAGACGGGGTGAGAAGCGAGGTAGGGCGGGTTATCCCTAACCCGCCTTCGGTCTTCGCATGCCATCCAAGCCGGCGGGTTAGGGATAACCCGCCCTACCTCGCAGAGTTTCCTTTCTTTGGCTCCCGCCCGCCTTACTTGAAATCCACCAGCTCGATGTCGAACACCAGAGAGGCGCGGGAGGGGATGGTGCCGCGGATGCCCTTGTCGCCGTAGGCGAGCCAGAAGGGGATGATGATGGTGCGCTTCTCGCCCTTGTGCATGGCGAGCAAGGCCTCGTCCCAGCCGGCGATCACGCGGTTCTCGCCGACGTGAAAGTTGAACGGCCCCTCGTTGCGATCTATCGAAGAATCGAACTGCTTTTCGCCTTCGAGGAGGCGGCCGGTGTAGTGCACGCTCACGAGCTGGCCGCGTTTCGGGGTGGCCTCGCCGGTGCCGGGGGAACGGATGATGGAGCGCAGCCCGGTCGGGCTTGTCTGGGCGCCGGGGTAACGTTGGGCGATGAGATCGAGCTCGCGGGCGGTGAGCTGGTAGGAGTCGTCGGCCATCGCCTCGCGCATGGCGGCGCTCATGGGCGCGCCGGGGTGCTTGCGGGCGAGCATGCCCGAACGAACGACGAGCGCGATCGTCAGGAGGACGATGCCCAGGAGAAGAAGGACGAAGAAGGAGCGCATGGGAAACGGGCGGACGGCGGGATGTGACCTGACCGTGCCGCCGGTTCGCTCAGGCCTTGAGGAAGGAGCAGATGTATTCGCAGACGCCGGCGGTCACCTCGATGGTGAAACCGGACTTGCCCGCCACGTCGAAATACGTGCCGGCGTCGTAGGACTTGACGGCGGTCTGGCCGTCGAGCGTGACCTTGCAGGCGCCCGCGACGATTTCCATGCGCTCGGGCGCATCGGTGCCGAAGTGGTAGGAGCCGGGATAGATGAGCCCGAGGGTTTTTTTGGTGCCGTCGGCGAAGAGCACCGAGTGGCTGACGACTTTGCCGTCGAAATAAACATTGGCCTTGGTCACGACCGTGACGCCGGCGAACTGGGTTGGGAGACTTGCCATGGGAATAAGATGAAGAGCGGTGAAACCGGAAAGTTCAACCCCGCGTGTGAAGAGAGCAATTTCAGTAAAAGCATAGCCGCTGATCGGCTGCGCGGAGGACGGTTGCTCCAGGTCCGTCCTGATGATCGTGAGCTGGATTCTGCCGTGATCGGACCTGGAGGTCCGACCTCCTTGACGGCTACGACTTTACTTGAACTGCCCCAAGTCGAGCCGGAGTGCACCCGTGTTGGCGGATGTCCGGTCGAGTGATGCCGGTTGATTGACCGGATTTCATCCATCTGCACTCTTCTGGTTTCTTCTTATGGCTTTCCTGTCCAGCCGCCTCCAGCTGATCGCCGTCTGCACCGTCGTTTTTGTCGCGGGCGCGGGGGCGGGCGGGTGGGCTTATCGGCAGGGCGGATCGCGCGTCCGGGCCGATTTGACGGGCGATGCGCGGCGATGCGCGGCGGCGTTTTCGGCGGGCGAGCTCGGGGCGCTTTCCGCGACGCGCGACGATCTGGGCGGTCCGGCCTATGCCGCGATCAAGGCCCGGCTGGTCGCGTTGAGGCGGTCGCGGCCGGGTGCGCTGGGCATTTATCTTTTGCGTCGTTCGCCGGTCGCGGGGACGACGGTTTTTCTGGCCGACTCAGAGGAGGTTTTTCTGCCGGGGGACACGTTTCGCAAGATCGCGGAGACGGCCGGCGGGGACGACCTGGGCGCGCGGCTGACGGGTTACGCGGTCGTGGCGGAGGGGGCGCAGTCGGTGGATATCCTGGGTGTGGACATCGAGGACAATCCCTGGGGCGGGGATGTGCCGTGGCGGGTTTTTCGCTCGGCCGTTTATGTCTGGCTGCTGTTGGGGGTGCCGGCGGGATTGCTCGTGGCGGGGCGCCGTCGCGGGATGCGCGGCGGCGACGCCCGCATGCTGGTCGACGCGGTTGAGCAAAGCCGCGCCGCCGTGATGATCGCCGATCTGGAAAGCCGGATCGTCTACGTGAACCGGCAGGTGTGCGAGCAGACGGGATACGGCAAGGAGGAGTTGATCGGGCGGGGCTGGGCCGAGTTTCGCGCCGAGGAGTCCCCGCCGGAAACGCTCGCGGAGATGGTGGCCGCGGTGCGCGGAGGCCGGTCATGGGAGGGCGAGTGGATCAACCGGAAAAAGAACGGGGAGGCTTGTCCCGTGCGCGGCCTGGTCAGCCCGGTGCATGACAGGCGGGGGCGGCCGGTTTGTTTTCTCGCCCTGTTTAAGGATGTGACGGGCTTGAAGAGGGCGGAGGCGCAGGCCAAGGGCGAGTTTCTGGCCACCATGGGGCACGAGCTGCGCACGCCGCTCAACGGCATCGTCAGATTCGCGGGTCTTCTGCGCAACACGACGCTCTCGAACGAACAGCGCGATCATGTGCGGACAATTTGCTTGAACGGCGAGGCCTTGCTGAAGGTGACGGGGAACCTGCTCGATTATTCGTGGCTGGAGGCCGGCCGGATGCCGCTGGATCCCCAGCCTTGCGATGTGCGCGCTCTGATCGAGGGGGTGTTCGAGTTGCTCTCTGACCAGGCCGTCGCGAAAAACCTCGTGCTCCGGCACCGGCTTGCGCCGGAGGTGCCGGTGCTCGTCGAGATCGACGCGGGCCGGCTGCGGCAGGTGCTCGTGAACCTGCTGGGCAACGCGGTGAAGTTCACCGCCGCCGGAGAGGTGTCGGTCGAGGTGGGCGTGCGCGAGGGCGGTGGGTCCGGAGGGATCGTTTTGGAGTTCAGCGTGCGCGACACCGGCCCCGGCATAGCGGCGGACGACCAGGGGCGGTTGTTCAGGCCGTTCAGCCAGGTGTCCGGCCGGCGCCATGGCGGCACGGGTCTGGGGCTGGTCATCAGCCGTTCGCTCGTGCGCCTGATGGGCGGAGACATCACCCTTGAGAGCGCGTTGGGGGAGGGGGCGGTCTTCCGGTTTCACGTGTCCGCGCGTCCGCTCGACGCGACGCCCGCGCGGGTTCATCCGCAGCTTGGTCTGCGGCTGCTTTTGGTGGACGACAGCGCGGCGAACCTGCGTCTCCTGCAGAGCATCGCCGGCGTGCTGGGCTGCGAATGCACGACGGCGGCCGGCGGCCAGGAGGGGTTTGATGCGATCGCGCGGGGCGGGCGCTACGATGCGGTGCTGCTCGATTTGCAGATGCCGGGAGTTGATGGCGTGGAGGTCCTGCGGCGGTTGCGGGCCGGCGAGGCGGGGCTGGAGGCCCGTGATATCTGGGTGACCATCGTGACGGCGGACGGCAGGGCGGAAACACGGGCGTCGCTTTTTGAGCTGGGGTGCGACGACTTCATGACCAAGCCGGTCACCGTGAAGAGTTGCCTCGTGGCCCTGCAGCGGGTCGTGCGACATCGTCCGGCCGCGAACGGGTAGCGGTTTTACGTTGGCAAGATTGCGCGTGAAAGAAGGGTGGAACGCGACCTCCGGGCGCGTTTTTGGCGGGCGCAAGGTTTTTGACGGCGCTCGGAGATCGCCGTCCACCCGGTCGGCCAATGATCAGGCCAGCGCGTCCTCGATGGACCGGGTGGCGGTCCTGAGGATCTGAAGGCGGGCGTGGCGCTTGTTGTTCGCCGGGATGAGGTGCCACGGGGCGCAGGGCGTGTCGGTGAGCGCCAGCATGTCGCCGACGGCGATCTCGTAGGCGTGCCACTTGCGGCGGTTGCGCCAGTCCTCGGCGTTGATCTTGTGCCGCTTGTAGGCGGTCTCCTCGCGTTCGCGGAAACGCTTCAGCTGCTCGTCGCGGCTGACGTGCATCCAGAATTTGATGACGATGATGCCGTGGTCGGTGAGCTGCTCTTCGAAGTCGTTCATCTCGGCGTAGGCGCGCTTCCACTCGGGCTCGGTGCAGAAACCTTCCAGCCGCTCGACGAGGACGCGGCCATACCAGGAGCGGTCGTAGAGGGTGACGAGGCCGGCGCGGGGGACGTGGCGCCAGAAGCGCCAGAGGTAGTGGTGGGCCTTTTCCTCGTCGGTGGGCTTGGCGATGGGGATGACGCGGTAGTCGCGGGCGTCGATCGCGCTGGTGAGGCGGCGGATGGCGCCGCCCTTGCCGGCGGCGTCCCAGCCCTCGAAGACGAAGACGATGGAGCGTTTCTTCGCCTGCGCGGCGCGGACGGCGCGGTTGAGGCGGCCGAGCCATTTCTCGCGTTTCTCTTCGTAGGCGTCGGCGGAGAGTTTCTGGTCGAGCGGGAGGGTGAGGAGGCGGCGGAGGCCGGCGGGCTTGAGGGACTTCGGGGCCTTGGGCCGGGCGGGGGCGGCGGGTTTGGCGGCTTCGCGTTTTTGGTGCGCGGCGAAACGCTGGAGGAGGAGCCGGGCGACGGAGAGGTTGCGCGTGCGGGAGTCGGCCGCGTTGACGACCGTCCAGGGGGCGCCGGGCTGGTGGGTGGCGGTGCGGATTTTTTCGGCGGTGCGGGCGAGGCGGTCGTAGATGCGGTGGTGGTGGTAGGCCTCCTCGGTCGCGCGCCAGGCGGTGTCGGGATCGGCGGCGAGTTCCTTGAGGCGGCGGCGCTGGTCGGCCTTGGAGAGGTGAAGCCAGACCTTGACGACGAGGGTGCCGTTGTCGGCGAGGAGTTTTTCGAAGTGGCGGATGCGGGCGAGCTCGTGGTCGAGGCGCGTGGTGGACTTGGCGGCGCGAACGGCGGCCTGCTCGCGGAGGGTCTCGGTATACCAGGAGCCGGCGAAAATGCCGAGGCGGCCCTCGGCGGGGAGGCAACGCCAGTAGCGCCACATGAGCGGGCGTTCGCGCTCCTCGTCGGTGGGCTCGCGGAAGGCGAAGGTCTCGACGCCGCGCGGATCGAGCCAGCCGCTGAGGGTGTTGATGGTTTCGCCGCGTCCGCAGCCTTCCTCGCCGGCGACGATGAGAAGGATTTTGAAAGGGGCTTCCTTGAGCCGCACCTGAAGCTGGACGAGCTCTTCGCGCACCTTGGGCACGAGGGCTTCGTAGGCTTTCTTGCTGAGGCGGGAGTCGTCGGTCGCTTTGGCCATCAGCCTAAAGGAGTGCCGGCGGGAGCGGGGGGTGTCGAGGCGTGTTTGCGGGCGGCGGGTGACGAAGGGGTGACGGAGAGCGATTACGGAGCCTGCATGAAGGGGGCTGTGGAGGCATCGTTTTGAGGGGCGGTCTCCAGCAGTTGCTGCAGATTTCTCATGACGTTGTTTCCCTCCAAATAAACATCACCAGCCTCAGCTCCGAGGCTGGCATGGACTTGACTGTCTATTTTGGCTTTCAACTCGGCGATTGCCTGCTTTTTGCCCGTGAGTGAAAGGGTCGTGTTTCCAGCAATTTCATCTGCCGATTTGGCTGTGTTTGTGAGCAGGGTATAAAGGCGGTTTGGTGTGTCGGCCGGAAGGTTGAAGCGACGCGTGGCGGCTTGGAGTTGCCGATAGTCATTGTCGTCTTCTTTGATAGATTGTTCGTAGCGTGTGTCTCCGATCACCGCTTTGATTTCCTGGGTGATTTTTTGTTTATCGGCCTCGCGTTCCTCCAAAGTCGAAACATCCGGCGGTCCAGGGATGTAATTTGGAGCGAACGGATCGGACAAGTTATGCTTATCGTCGAAGGCTTTTTGGAACGCGTAGATTTTCAGATATTCTTCCTGGGAGACGTCTAATTTAGACATTTTCCAGCGAAGATTACTCGCAGTCGGAGACATGCGGAGGTCGTAAGCCTTCCGTTCTTCCGTGGACATGACTGCATAAATATCACGATTTTGCTCCTCGGCGAGGAGGCTGTATTTTCTATCGTCTGACGGCAGGTTGAAGCCTGCTTGTTCGTGGTAGATTTCGCCTCTCAGTTCCGCATAATCTCGTTCGATTTTTTTAATCTTAATGATTTTTTCAGGAGGAAGAAATGCCAGACGTTGTTCTTCCCGATCCTCATCATCCAAAGAAGATCCGAGAACCTGTATCAATTTCTCGGAAGCTTCGTGTTCCAAGAGACGGATGGCATTTTGTTGATCACGGGTGATTTTTTCCCATGAGCGGTCATCCTTCCACCAGATTTCCTTGGGATCGGGATGAGGGTAAATGGCGTTCGTTCGTGCTGCGTAGTTTTTCCAGATACATTTCTTTATGATGGAGCACACCAAGTCGTCCGGAAATCCGGATGCTTTCAGCAGATCGCGCAGGGCGGCGTAATCATTGGTGTTGATTGCGGTAGCGAATTTTTCGGCGAGAGGGTCCGGCCCTTTGCGGGGCTGCGCGGCGGTCTGGCTCAATCGATCGGCTGGCGCGGTTGCCGAGTGCGCAAGGCGCAGGGAGACATAGCCGACGAAGACGGCATTTGCGAGGAGCGAGGCGGCGAAGAGGAGGGGAAGGGGTCTCACTCGGCGGGAGGGGAGGATTTGGAGAGCGGCAACCGGCAGTGGCTACCGGGCGGGCGTTGAGCGCGGGGGGAGTTGATGGGAGCTGCTGCCGTTTTCGTGAAATTCGATGACGCCGCCTTTTTCCACCTGGGAGAGCCAGTTGGCGGAGCGCTTGATGTAGGCGTCGCCTCCTTCGCGTCCCAGCTGGGCGTAGATTTGATCCCGCGTTTTTTGGGCGAGCGCGGCGAGGGCGTCGAGTTTGGCGTCGTTGGTGGCGAGTTTTGGGTCGCTCTCGATGCGCTTGGACTCGGCGGAGATCGTGTTGCGCAGGTCGTAGATGCCGGCGGCGGTGGAGGGAGGGAGGCCGAGCCGTTCGGCGAGGTTCTTGAGGTTTTGGTAATCCCAGTTTCTAGAACGTTCGTATTCCGCAAAACGCTCGGGAGAGAGCTGCTGGCGGAGCTGCTCCTTCATGGCTTTCTCGGCGTCCTGCCGTTTTTGCCAGAAGGCGGGGTCGTTGTTCGTGCCATCCTGGGGGAAGTTCTCGTCGATACTCTTTTGCAGGGGATAGAGGGCGCGGAACTCCTCCTCGGTGGGGGCGAAGGAACTCAAGCGCCAGCGCAGCTGCTGGGCGGTTTGGGAGCTGCGGAGGTCGTATTCGGTGCGTTCGGCGGGGGTGAGGAGTTCGTTGATCTCCTTGTCTTTTTCGGAGCGAAGAAAACGGAGCTTTTCGTCGTCGGAGGGCAGCATGAATCCCTTGGATTCACGCTGAAGCTGAGAAATCATCGCGTCATAGTCCTCGGTGATCTGTTTGAGCTGGGTGCGTTTGGCGACCGGGACGGGATTGTCGTCCACGGGTTTGGACGGGTCTTCGCCCAGGAGGGCGCGGCGGATGTCGTCCTTCTCGCGGCGTAGATCGATGAGGCCCAGGCGCTGTTCCAGGGTGAGTTTGTCGCCGTTTAAATAGTCGTCTTTTTCCCAGTATTTGCGCGGAGGACGCGCGGGACGGAGGGCCTCCTCGCGGGCTTTGAAACGTTCGTTGATCTCCGCGTTGATGATCATGCGCACGAGGCGGTCGGGCAGGCCGGCGGCGCGGAGATTGGCGGTGTAGGCCGACAGGTCGTCGGAGTGGACGACCGCCCAGGTTCCGGCGGAAGGCTTGGGATGGTTGCCGGAGGGATTTGCGGTGCGGGCCGCGCCGGATTCCGCGGTTCGGGAGATATTTCCAGGCGAGGGGCGCAGGGCGACATAGCCGACCAGCGCGGCGTTGGCGGCCAGCGAGGCGGCGAAGAGGAGAGGTGCCAGCTTCATGGGCGCGCGCCGGCTTACTTTTTCTTGGGCGGGGGCTGGCTGGCGGGGCGTTGGCTCCAGCCATGGCCCTCTTTGTTGAAGGTGACGACGTTGCCCTGCTCGAGGACCTTGAGCCAGCTCATGCCGTTGTTTTTGAAGTAGGCCTCGGCGCCCTCGGCGCCGAGCGCGGCGCGGACCTGGTCGCGGGTGCTGTTGGCGAGCGCGACGAGGGACTGTTTTTTCTGGTCGGCGGAGAGGTTGGCGTTGTCGGCGATCTGCTGGGCGCTGGAGGCGACGCCTTCGCGCATCGAATACACGGTGGTGGCGGTGGTGGCGGGCAGGTCGAGGCGGCGGGCGGCGGCCTGGAGCTGCTGGTAGTCGCCGTCCTGCGAGCGGAGGTAGTCGGTGTAGCGGTCGGCGCCGATGACGTCCTTCATCTGGGCCTTGAGCTGCTTCTCGGCCTCCTGGCGCTCCTGCCAGAATTTCTGGTCGCGCTGGTTGTTGTTGGCGCCGTAGGGGTCGTTGACGTTGTATTTTTCGTCGAAGGCTTTTTGGAGGGGAAAAATCTTGAGGTATTCCTCCTCGGTGGCGTCGAACTTGGTCATCTGCCAGCGGAGATTTTGCGCGGTCTGGGACATGCGCAGGTCGTAGGCCGTGCGTTCCTCGGGAGTCATGAGCGCCTCGATGTCGCGCTTCTGCTCCTCCTGGAGGTAGCGGAGTTTTTCGCGATCGGAGGGAAGGGCGAAGCCCTGCATTTCCTGCTGAACCTCGCTCATGAGTTCCTGGTAGTCCTGCTGGACCTGCTGGAGCTCCTTGCGTTTGTCGGCGGAGAGGAAACTCGTGCGGGGATCCTGCCAGCCACCCCAGCCGGTGTTGTTTTTGTCGGCTCCGAGAACGCGCTCCATTTCGGCGCGCTGGTCCTTTTGGATTTGGCGCATCTCTTCGCGCTGGGCCTTGGTCATGCTGCCATACCAGCCGTTCTGGCGGGCGTCGTCCTTCCACCAGGGTTTGCTGGGATCGGGCTGGGGCTGGAGGGCCTTGTAGCGGGCCTCGTAGCGTTTCCAGATGCGCATCTGGACGAGGGAGCGCACCATGTCGTCGGAGAAGCCGGCGGCGCGCAGGATGTCACGCAGGGCCTCGGGATCGTCGGAGTTGAGGGCGGCGACGAGGTCGCGGCCGTTGATGTTGGCGCCGTTGGCGGAAGAACCCGGCGTGCGTTTCGCCGGGCCGGAGGCGCCGGGGGCGGACGCGCCGTCTTTTCCGGAGGAGCGAACGGCCACGGTCGTGACCAGGGCGGCGTTGGCGAGAAGCGAGGCGGCGAGAATCAGGGGCAGTGCTTTCATTGGGAATAGGGTCGCTGAAGGTTAGTTGCACTCCAACGGATTGAGGCGGGCAACCCTTTACTGATTCGCGGGCGTTGGCGGGAAGGTGAACTGTCCACTGGATTCCTGATTGTGGGGACGGACGGAAGGTTGTTTTGATTCGAGGGTCCGGCTCATGAAGGCCGTGTCGGCCGGTGAGCATCGTCCCTTTCCTTATGCCCCTGAAAATCATTGGTGAATCGATCCCTAATCTGCCCTGGCAGCCGAAGCCTGCCGGCAACCCCGATGTCGTGTGGCGTTACAGCGCCAATCCGATCATCGACCGGCGTCCGCTGCCGCAGGCGACGGGCATCTACAACAGCGCGGTCGTGCCGTTCAAGGGCAAGTTCGTCGGCGTGTTCCGCACCGAATACAAGGACCGCATGCCGCACCTGCACGTCGGCCGCAGCGACGACGGCATCAAGTGGACCTTCGAGCCGAAGGAGATCAAGTTCGTCTGCGACGATCCGGAAATCGCCAAGCAGGAATACGGCTACGACCCGCGGCTGATCCGCGTGGGCGACGACTATTATGTGATGTGGTGCAACGGCTATCACGGGCCGACCATCGGCATCGCGCGGACGCGGGACTTCGTGACCTTCGAGCAGCTGGAAAACACCGTGCTGCCCTACAACCGCAACGGCGTGCTGTTCCCGCGCAAGATCAACGACCGCTACGCGATGCTCAGCCGTCCGAGCGACACCGGGCACACGCCCTTCGGCGACATTTTTTACAGCGAGAGCCCCGACCTGACTTTCTGGGGCCGACACCGGCACGTGATGGGCCGCGGCAACGGCTGGTGGCAGGACAAGAAAATCGGCGCCGGCCCCGCGCCCATCGAGACCGGCGAAGGCTGGCTGCTTTTCTATCACGGCGTGGCCAACACCTGTAACGGTTTTGTCTACAGCACCGGCGCGGCGCTCCTCGACCTCGACCAGCCCTGGAAGGTTCTTTACCGGACGAACCAGGCGATCCTTCTTCCCGAGGCGCCGTATGAGCTGACCGGTTTTGTGCCGAACGTGGTGTTCCCGACCTCCGCGCTGGTGGATCCGGCGAGCGGGCGCATCGCGCTTTACTGCGGGGCGGCGGACACCGTCACGGCGCTGGCGTTCTGCCAGGCGGACGAACTGGTGGCCTTCATCAAGGCAAACTCGCTGGTTTGATAGGGGAAGCGGAAGGTGCCTCTTGAATGATCAGCCGCCCCGTGGCGGGCGGCTGATCGCGATTTGTTGCTTGTCTCCGGATGCCTCAAGGAAGCGAGCGGTCTTGCACTGCATCTCTTTGGTTTGGATGATATTGCTACAGTTAAAAACGCCGTTACCGGATTGGCATGGCTGTTGCTGAAGTCGGATGCCTGCGGGCGTCCCGACTCACATATCCCACACAACGCGGCATCTCCTATCGGATGCTTTTCCCTGCTATCTCACCAATCCATATGTCTATGATCACAAACCTACTGAAACTGACCCGGGCAACGCTGTTTGCCATGGTAGCCGTCTGCGCGTTTGCGCAGGTGAAAGCACAGGACGCGGCCCCGGCGGCCGCGGCGCCCGCCGCGGAGGCCCCTG
>JBAZSJ010000050.1:0-37548 GCA_041662485.1 Opitutaceae bacterium
GCGCTGAGCCCCTCGCGAGGCCCGCCTTGGTCTTGGCTACGGTTGTTGTCACTCCTTCCGAACATTTCGTTTCATTTGTTTAGTTCACGCCCTTGCCGGGCACACGAGACCCGACGACCTCGTCGGGCTGGCGCGGATCACGAAGCTCCAACCGGACCCGACGAGGTCGTCGGGTCTCCAAGCCGGACATGCTGGTGCGCACCTAACGGAGGAGTGTTTGTGCTTGATTGCAGAGGTAAGCGATAAAATGGCGGAGCGATTTTGGCTGCGGCCAAGGCGGCGAAAAGGGCCCGTCAGACTGTCGCTTACCTCTGCAATCAAGCACTAGCGCCCCCTGCCCTTCAAGCCAAGAACGCCCCTCGCAATCCTACCGGCGCTCCAAAAACCATCTCCGCACATCGTCAATCGAACGGGTGTTGAGCACGTTTTCACGGGTGAGCCATCCCTTGCGCGCGGCATTGATCCCCGCTTCCACGTGCGCGAGCCCGTCGGTTTCATGGGCATCGGGATTGATGGCGCAAAGCAGTCCGCGCGCGGCGGCCTTGCGCCAATGTCGCCAGTCGAGATCGAGTCGCCAAGGGCTCGCGTTGAGCTCGATGATCACACGATTCGCGATGGCGGCATCTATGATCTTGGTGACGTTGACCGCATAACCTTCGCGGCGGAGCAAAAGCCGTCCGGTGGCGTGGCCGAGCATCGTGGTGCGAGGGTGTTCGATGGCGCGAATGATGCGCGCGGTCATGTCATCCGCCGACTGGGTGAAGGCGCTGTGGACGGAGGCCACCACGTAGTCCAACGACGCCAGCACGCCATCGTCGTAATCGAGCCGCCCGTCAGGAAGGATGTCGCATTCGGTGCCGGCAAAGACACGGGTTTTGAAACGGTCGGAGGCGTTAAGCGCGGCTATCTCGGCGACCTGCACGGCAAGACGTTCCTCGCTCAATCCCTTCGCCTGCACGCTCGATTTTGAGTGGTCGGCGATGCCGAGATACTCCCAGCCGAGCGCCCCGGCGGCGGCGGTCATCTCGGCGAGGGTGTTGCGCCCGTCGGACGCGGTTGTGTGGTTGTGAAACGCACCGCGCAAATCAGCGGTCTCGATCAGGCGGGGCAGTTCGCCCGCCTCCGCCGCCTCGATCTCCCCCAGCCCCTCGCGCAACTCGGGCGGAATAAATGCCAGTCCGAGCGCGGCAAAGAGCGCGGTCTCGGAGTCGAGGCGGGGCGAGTTATCCCTCCCCCCCCGTTCCGCATCCACCGCCAATCGATCCGGCGCGTTAAGGATAACGCGCCCTGCCCCGGCTTTTTCCTTGGCGGTGCCCTCGCCTTCCGCCGGCACGAGTCCCCACTCGCTCAACGACAGCCCTCGGGCGAGCGCGCGCTGGCGCATCTGGACATTATGGTCCTTCGAGCCCGTGAAATGATGAAGCGCAAAGGCAAACTGCTCCGCCGGCACGAGGCGCAGGTCCGCCTGCAGACCGCCCTCAAACCGCACGCTGGCCTTGGTCTCGCCACGCGCGGTGACCTCCTTGACGCCTGCCTGCGCGACAAACCACTCGACCACCGGCACAACGTCCGTCGCCGCCACGATGAAATCCAGGTCGCCCACCGTCTCCAGCCCGCGACGCAGGCTGCCCGCCGCCTCGGCGCGAGTCACCTGCGGCAACACCCGCAACCCCGCGACGATGGGCGCAGCGACCTCGCGGGCGTCCCACCACAGGTGACGCCGACCATAGGCCTCGCGGTTGCGGATGCCCTCGAGAATCTTCTGCTGCGACTTCTCCCCAAAGCCGTCGAGCGCGGCCACGCTTCCGTCGGCGCAGGCGGCGGCCAACCCGGCAAGCGAGACCAGGCCAAGTTTGTCGTGAAGCGCGCGGATTTTTTTCGGACCGAGGCCGGGCACCTCCAGCATCTCGATCAGGCCGGGCTCGATGGAGGCCTTCAGCTTCTCGAAAAACTCCAGTTTCCCCGTCGCGTGCAGCTCGCCGATTTTTTGAGCGAGCGCGTCCCCGATGCCCTTGACCGACTTCAGCCGCTCCTCGCGGATGAGCGTAGCAAGCTCGTCGTCCTCGATCGCCTCCAGCGCCCGGGCCCCCGCCTGGTAGGCCCGGGTTTTGAACGGATTCTCGCCCTTCAATTCCAGAAGGGTGCCGATCTCGGCCAGCACGTCGGCGATCTCGTTTTTCGTCATGGCGCCAATTTGAAATCGTAAATCCAAAATCCCAAACCGAAAATACAACCATGCCCTTCTCCTATACCCGCACGATCCATTTCCCCGACACGGATGCCGCCGGAGTCGTGTTTTTCGCCAACTATCTCTCGATCTGCCACGAGGCCTACGAAGAGGCGTTGGCGGCGGCGGGGATTCCGCTCGGCACGTTCTTCTCGGACAGCGGCGTGGTCGTCCCCGTGGCCAAAAGTGAAGCCAGCTACCTGCGCCCGCTCGCCTGCGGCGACAAGGTGCGTGTCGAAGTCACGCCGAAGGCGCTTTCCGAAAACAGCTACGCGCTCGACTACGTGATCTGGAAGCAGGGTCCCGCCGAAAAACGCGCGGCCGTCGTGCGCACGGAACACGTCTGCATCTCCTCGCAGACACGCGAGCGCCTGCCCCTCCCCGCCAACCTCGCCGCGTGGGTCAACTCAGGCTGATACCTGCCGGCACAATTCCAACCGGTTGACCTTGCCCTGCGCGTTGCGCGGCCAGACAGCCACCGCGACATAGCGCTTGGGATGTTTGAAGGGCGCCAGCCGGTCCCTGATCAGCCGTTCGACACGGCCGAAATCGGGGTCTCGACCTAACGCCAGATAAAAGGCCACCACGGCCTCGCCCCAATCTTTGTCCGGCAATCCGATGACCACCACGTCTACAAATTCCCCCGTGGCCCGCAGCGCCGCCTCGATCTCGACCGGATCGGCTTTCTTCCCTCCCGTGATGATCAGCGCATTGCTCCGGCCAAGCAGGTGCAGACTGCCGCTCGCATCAAAACATCCCAGGTCACCGGTGGCCCACGGTCCGGCATCTCGGAGCGCCGGCCAGTATCCGCGAAACAATGACTCGCCGTCAACCATCACGCGCGCCTCGGCGTCGAGCGTTATCCGCGCATGCGGGAGCGGCGCGCCGCATCCGCGTCCTCCGGCCAGAAACTCATCCGGTCGCAGCGCCGTGACCATCGCGGCCGTCTCCGTCATGCCATAGGTAAACGCCAGCGGCAGCCTCGCCTGCGCGCCCGCCGCCACCAGCTCCGGCCACGACGGACCTCCGCCGACGAATACGGCGCGAAACCCGCGCAACCACTCCACCGCCGCAGGATCGCCCAGCAACCGCTGCAGCTGCGTGGGAACGAGCGAAAGAAACCAGTCGCCCGCGTCCGCCGGCAGCACCGGACGATCACCCAGCGCCAACGCCCGCCAGTTCCACGGACGATACTCGCCGCCGGTCAGCGCCGTGCGCATCCAGGACATCAGGCCGCTCACATGATTGAGCGGCAGGAGCCCGACGGCATTGACCCGCTTCACACCGAAATGCTCACAGAATCCGTTGACCGCAGCCGAGATCGTCCCCTCGTCATGGCGCGCCAGTTTGACCACGCCCGAAGAACCGCCCGTGGGCACACAAAGCCAGCCAGCCGACGCGCTTTGACTGGCGGATGCCGGAGCGGCGACCAGGGCGTTGAATTGCGACCGCTCGGTCTGTCCCCACGATGGATCGGCGACAAACACCGTTCCGCCGGCCGCCACCGCCTCGGTGAACGCCTCGATAAACTTCACGGGATCGCCGTCTTCCACGACCGCGTCGCGAGGTTCGGCCACTGCGGAAGGTGCGCCCAGCAGGCGGGCTAGTTCAGCGCGATCCATGCGGCTTCGGGGTTAAGTCGTTTGACATCTTCAGATCGAATGCAAGGAGCCCCGAACGGTCCATCGAAAACGCTTTCCTTGAACAACGGCCACACGCCGAAGCCCAGAGCCCGAGGCTTTCCCCTCCACGCAAACGCCAGCCGCAACGCCGCCTTCGCCCCGACCGCCGTTTCCAATGCCGATGAAAACACCACGTCGGCCTTCGCCGCCGCGAGCCGCGCCATCACCGGCGCCGGATCGCCCAGCAACGACGGCTTGATCACGAAAACCCCGCGCCAGTCCGCCGCAAGCCAGCGCTCCACGTCGCCCGCGCCCACCAACGACTCGTCCAGCGCCAGCGGCGTCGGAAAACTTCCCGCCAACCCGCGCAACATATCCTCCATGCGCGTGCGCTGGGCCGCGCCCTGCGAAGCCTCGGCGAAGCAGGGTTGTTCGATAAATTCAATGGGTCGCTCCGCCGCGCGCTCCAACCAGCGCTCCGCCTGCCGACGATCCCAAGCCCCGTTGGCATCAAGCCGCAGCTTCGCCCCCGAAGGCAGCTCGCCGATCACGTCGTCGAGCAGCGCAAGTTCATCGCCAATGTCGCCCACGCCCACCTTCCATTTGAACGTGCGAAAACCCAGTTCGGCCTTCGGTGCGATTTGCGCCAGCGCCGCGCGCCCCGCCGACAGCAACGCCGCCACCGGCAGGTAGGGCGGGTTATCCTCAACCCGCCGCTCCGAAGTTCCGTCCTCCGTCCCTCCGTCCCTCCGACATTCCCCCAACGCCCCCGCCAGCGCAAAACGCAGACACCCCAGCTTCGTCGGCACCGCCGCAAGCCCCTCCGGCGTCACCCACTCGCCGAGCACACCCAACGCCGCCTCGGCCTCCTCGACCGTCTCGGTGCCAAACCACGGGATCGGCGCAACCTCCCCGTAGCCCGCCCGCCCGTCTTCCGCCTCCAGCCGCACGATCAGCCCGATGCGCTCCGCCCACACCCCGTGCGCCGTCCGCACCGGCGCCCGAAACGGCAGGGTGTAGCGGCGATAAAGAAGACGAAGGGCCATTGACGCCATCACAGGGCAACTCCCCCTCCCCCGCCAATGGAAAAACGAAAATCCATTTGCCCTTTTCCCGCTTGGGCCTACTACGTTCATGGCAACTCATGACAAAGGTTGCCTCGACTTCCGCCACGGCGTCCGACGCCGAATTCTACCAAACGTCCGACGCTTTCTTCCGCGCCAATCTCCCGGTGGCCCTCACGTTCGACGACGTGTCTCTCGCCACCCTCTACTCGGAGATTCTGCCCAAGGACGCCGACACGTCCACCGCGCTCTCCGACGCGCTCAGGCTTTCCATCCCGATCATTTCATCGGACATGGACACCGTCACCGAGGCACGCATGGCCATCACCATGGCCCTCAACGGCGGACTCGGCCTCATCCATTACAACATGCCCGCCAAGGAACAGGTGAAGGAAGTGGCCCGCGTCAAACGCCACATCCACGGCCTCATCCAGGATCCGATCACCGTCACGCCCACCCAACACGTCGGCGACGTCCTCGCCCTCATCGAGGCCAAGCGCTACGATTTTCGCACCTTCCCCGTCGTCGATCACGACGGCCGCCTCGTCGGCCTCCTCCCCGGCAGCACCGTCCGCGAACGCTACAAATCAAAAACCGTGGCCGAGGCCATGACGCCGCGAAGCACCATCCGCACGCTGCACGAACGCGCCCTCAAGTCCGACCCCATCCGGGCCGCCGACGCCTTCTTCTCCGAAAACGTAGGCATCCACAAAATGCTCGTCGTCGATGATAACGATCACCTGCGCGGCCTCGCGACCTTCTCCGACATCGACCGCATCCTCACCGAGTCGAAATCCGGCCGCAAACCCTCCCGCGACGCCGATTTCCGCCTCGTCGTCGGCGCCGCCATCGCCCCCGTGCGCAAACCCGACGGCTCCCTCGATCGCGAAAAAATCATCTCCCACGTCGGCCAGCTCGTTGACGAACACATCGACGCCGTCGCCGTCTCCACCGCCCACGGCCACACCGCCGGCGTTGGCGACATCGTCAAACTCGTCCGCGACGCCTTCCCCCACCTCACGCTCATCGCCGGCAACGTCACCAGCGCCTCCGGTGTCGATTACCTCGCCCAATGCGGCGCGAGCGCGATCAAAGTCGGCCAAGGCCCCGGCTCCATCTGCACCACCCGCATCGTGGCCGGTGTCGGCATCCCGCAGCTCACCGCCCTCTACGTCGCCGCCCAGGGAGCCAAGGCCCGCGGCGTAAAGATCATCGCCGACGGCGGCATCACCAAGTCCGGCGACATCGTCAAAGCCCTCACCATCGCCGACGCCGTCATCCTCGGCGGCCTGCTCGCCGGTTGCCGCGAAGCCCCCGGCGAGATCATGGAGATCAACGGCAAACTCTATAAACAATACCGCGGCATGGGTTCCCTCACCGCCATGAAAGCCGGCAGCGCCGCCCGCTACGGCCACGACAAGACCGACACCACCCGCAAACTCACCGCCGAAGGCATCGAGGCGCTGAAGGAAGTCTCAGGTTCCGCCGACGACGTTCTCTCCACCCTCGTAGGCGGCGTGCAAAGCGGCATGGGCTACCTCGGCGCGAAGAACCTCCCCGAGCTCCGTCAAAAGGCCCGCTACATCCGCGTCTCCCCCGCCGGCCAGAAAGAGGCCGCCCCTCACGACGTCGTCGAGATCAAGACCCAGACGAAGGGGTGATTTCGCACGCTTCGTCTGACTTTAATGATATCATCGGTCGCCCATAGTCCACGCGCTTTCGCAACTTTCTGACTCACCGTTATATCAACCATCGTCTGATCCGAAAGGATGTTACCCCATCATTCAAACACGTCATGCCCGCTTGTTCGGCCAGCATTACACATCGGACGAAAGCTTTCTCACCACCTACGAACGCCGCCGTAAAACCATCCTCTGGGACCGCGTTTTCATCAAAATCAATTTCGGCAACCCCAAGTATCGTCCCGAAGACATCGCCCGCTGGAATGCGCTCAAGCTTCCCAACTCTCTGGCTATCTACCCGGACGAACCTCGCTTCAAAGCCACCCCTATCCATAACGGCGTGGCGCTCCCCGACTGGGAAAAAACCTCCGCGATGAACGGCGACCGTCAATTTTATCTATCCACCCTCCGCTTTGATATTTTTCATTGGCTGAACCACGGCGCCATCCGGACCAACTTGGTTTACCAGTGCGCCCACTTCATATTCCTGCGCAAATTTCTTTTGGCCCGCATTCCCTAGTCCACGCGTCCTGCGCAAACGTATGAAGCTTCCCCCTCCCGTTCCACCGGAGCGAACTCCCGTCTCTCATCCGCCTGCGCTCGCCTTCGACCGCAAGGCCTCCAGCTACGATGTCCACGCCCATGTCCAGCGCGACACCGCCGCCTGGGTCGCGGAATGGCTGCCCTCCCCCGGAATATTTTCCACCTGCTTGGAATTTGGTTCCGGCACCGGCAACTTCACCCGTCATCTCGCCGGCCGCTTCACCCGCGTTGAAGCGAGCGACCATGCCCCGGCCATGCTCACCTTGGGCCGGCAAAATTTCCCCTCGATCACATGGTCCCAACGCGACGCGTGGGCCGCACCCGAGCACCCGGCCTCCGTCGATTTCATCGCTTCATGCAGTCTCCTCCAGTGGGCCACCGATCCCGTGACCGTGCTCGCGCGCTGGCGATCATTGCTCGTTCCCGGAGGACGCCAGCTCTCCGGCATCTACATCTCCCCCTCTCTGCCCGAGTTTGGCATTCTCCTGCCCGAACAACGTCCCTTTGACTGGAGAACCGCGCAAACATGGCGCGACTGCTTCACCGCCGCCGGCTTCAACGTCACCCGCCTCGAAAGCCGCACCCGCGAATACATCTACCCCGACGCCCGTGCGCTGCTGCGCCAGTTGCACGGCACGGGAGCCACGGTGCGCAGCGACCCTCTTCCCGTGGGCCAGTTGAAAAATTTCCTCCGTCGCTACGACGAAATCCATCGTCGCCCCGGCGGTGTTCTCGCCACCTGGACTTTCTGCCGCCTCGAAGCCACCGCGTGAACGGTTCATCGGCAAACGCCACCGCCCGTCCTCCTATTTTTCAGGCATTGCCGCCGCCGCCGGGAAACGTTTATAGTGGTGGTTTTCGCCCATGTCCCTCCTCCCTTTTTCCAGCCAGCTCATTGCAGATGTCGGCATCTCCCTCGGTGACGAGGGCAAAGGCCGCCTGATCCCCGAAGTCGTCCACGAGCTGCGCGGCACCGCCTCCCCCGTCACGACCGTCCTCAAGGTCAACGGCGGCGCCAACTCCGGCCACACCGCCGCCGGCATCAAGCTCAACCTCCTCCCCTCCGGCGTGGTCGAAAAGGAACTCGCCCACCTCGCCATCGGCGCCGGCGTCGTCGCCGACCCGCGCAAGGTCTGGTGGGAAGCCCAGCCCCTGGAAAAAAAAGGCTACAACGTCCTCGCCCGCCTCATGATCGATGAGCGCACGATGGTCTCCGATTTTACCCACCGCCTGCTCGACCTCGCGTGGGAAGACTACCGCGAAAAAATCCTCGCCGAGGAACCCCGCGGCTCCACCGGCCGCGGCATCACCCCCGCCTACGCCGACGAGGTCGGCCAGTGGCAGATCACCTACGCCGACTTCCTCGGCGGCCCCAACTTCTTCGCCCGCAAGCTCGCCCAGCGCGCCGACCGCGCCCTCCGCACCATCCAGCACGTCTGCCGTGTTTCGCCCGAGACCTTTGCCGGCTTCTTCGACAAACTCTCCGCCGCCGAACTCCGCGCCAACACCGAGGCCATCGAGCTCGGCGTGTTCGACAAAGCCGAATTCGATTTCACGCCTTTCCGCGGCGCCGAACCCTTCACGCTCAACATCGACAAACTCACCGCGACCTACTGGCAGGCCGGCCAACGCCTCGCCAAGAACATCGGCGAAGTCCGCGAGTTGATCCTCCGCGAAGTCCGCGCCGGCCACACCATCATCGGCGAGTTCGGACAAGCCTACTGGCTCGACAAACGCCACGGCTACTCGCCCAACGTCACCGCCTCGCACACCTTCACGCCCGAGTTCTTCGAGAGCGCCGGCATCCCCGTGCAGGCGATCCACACCTTCGGCGTGGCCAAGGCCTACGACACCAAGGTCGGCACGCACGTCTTCCTCACGCAGATGGACGACGCCCACCCGCTTTCCGTCCTCCTCAAGCGCCTTGAATTCGGCACCTCCACCGGACGCCAGCGCATGGTCGGCTGGTATGACGCCGTGGAAAAAGGCGACGCCCTCCGCTACGGCGGCTATCAGGACGCGATGATCAACAAGCTCGACGCCCTCACCCACCGCGGCGAGTGGAACGGCGACCTCCTCATCTGCACCGCCTACGAAGACGCCTCCGGCAAACGCTACCACCACGTCCCCCGCAACGACGCCATTCGCAAGACCCTCAAGCCCGTTTACACGAAGCACCCCGGCTGGACCGAGGACGTCTCGCAGGTCCGCACCTTCGCCGGCCTCCCGAAAAACGCCCAACGCTACGTCGCCGCGATGGTGAAATCCCTCCTCGACGTCGCCTACCACGGCGAACCGTTGCCCGCCGCGAACAAGCTCCCGAACCTCCGCTACCTCGGCGTCGGCCCCGAGCCGTCCCAGATCATCAAGGACGTCCCCGCGACATCCGACCTACTGAGCCTTGCATAATAGAGTGACGATTTCCAGGTAGGGCGGGACCGCTGGGCCCGCCGCGATTTACCACTGGGCACCGCGCAACGGACGGCCCAGCGGTCCGTCCCTACCTGTCACCCTATTACGCTAGACTCAGTAATCAAGCTGGTCTGATGATCGGGCCTCACCTCGCGTGAGGCCGCGCCGTCTCTAGATCATTTCAAAAAAACTGTAGCCGTATTCGGCTGCGCGGAGGACGGACCTCCAGGTCCGTCTTGATATTTTCCCGAGGACGTCCAATCGGATCGGACCGGGAGGTCCGATCTCCTTTCAAGCTACAGTTTTATTTGAAATGCCATAGTCCCGCGCACGCCCAACCGGCCTGACACAAGGCCTGCCCGGCCCACCACCCGCTTCACGCCCCCAGCGTGTCGAACGACCCCGCCTTGAGCGGAAAAAGCGGACGTCCCAGCCGGTTCGAGCTGATCTGCTCGAACTGCATGCCGATGACGAAATCGCTCACGACAAACTGCAGGAACTCCCGCTTCGCCAGCATCAGGCAGCGCGCCCCGGTGAGCGCCACGATCGTCGCGGTGGCGACGCTGTTTTGCAGCGCGCCGATTTCGCCGAAGAAATCCCCCGTGTGCAGTCGGGCGACCTCCGCCCGGCCGACCTGAACCGACAGCTCGCCTTCATACAGCACGAAGAAAAATTTATTGTCGTCTCCCTGCCGGATCAGGATGTCCCCCTCGTTGTAGCTCGAAAGCGACGCGCGCCGGGCGAACGAAATCAGCGCATGCGCGCCCCACTTCGACGCCAGCGGCAAACGCTGCAGAAACGCCGCCTTCTGGATGATCGCGATCACCTGGTCGCGCCCGAGCTTCGAAAGCACCAGTTGCTCGAAATCCGCCCGCGTCAGCGACAGCAATACCACTTCTCCCTGCGCACGCACCGAGCAGGTGCGACGACCGTCGCCCAGCAAGGCGATCTCCCCGAAGACTTCCCCGCGGTCCAGCGCCGCCACCGCCTCAAGCCGGCCGGCCGCCGTGTCATGAAGGATTTCCACCCTCCCCGAATGCACGATGAAGAGGCGGTCTCCCAGGTCCCACTGCTTCACGATCAGCGAGTTCTTCGCATGCTGTTCGCTGCGCAAAGCCGCCGCCACCAGCGCCCGGTCCTCGGGACTAAAATCGAGGAAGAGCAACGACTCTCCCAACGTCGTCGCGATCTCTTCCGGCGAGATTTTCACCGGACGCATCCGCTGGCGTTTCTGCTGGAAATCATCCCACACGCGGCGCGTCCATCCCCACGCCAGCCAGCCGCTTGTCGCCAGCACGCCCAGCACCAGGATGCCCAGCAACGCCAGCATGGCGCACCCCGTGAAATACAGGCCTTTCGACCGCACATAGCCCTCCCATAAGTCCTGGGCGCTGCCGCCGAGCGGAAGCAGTCCCATGAGCAAAACCAAAACGAGCCACACTCCCGTGTAAATCGCGTGGGCCCTCAAAAAGTGGCTGTCCACATGCCGGAGCCGCGTTCGCAGCGAAGTCCAAAGCATGCAGTTGGGTTCAAAACGAAACCGTCTGAAAGCATCCAGCGGCGGCGTGGAAAACTTTGCCCGAAGCATCGTCAGTCCCGGCGACCGCCAGAACGGCGTGAGTTGCAGCACAAAGGTCGCGGCGAGCAGATAGCCCACGCCCGGCGCCACCAGCGGCGCGACCGCCATCAACACCAGCAACGGCGCAATCCGCGCCAGCCCCGCGTCGAACTCCGCCTGCCGTCCGCCCATGACCGCATCGTCGCACTCGATCGTGAAACGCGGCAGCAGCGTTTTCCAATGAAAGACCGGATGGTAAACCTCGGCATTCGCCCCGCGCACCACGCAGGCCGCCAGCGCGTCGCCCGCGCTCAGTCCCACCGCCGCCAACAACCACCCGAAGAGCAGTTCCAGAATGCCGCCCGGCAGATGAAAAGGCCGGTAACATTGCGCCGCCACCACGGCGACGCACGCCACCACCATCAACGCGCGCACGCGCCGCCCCGAGATGGCCGCCTTCCACTCAAAGGCCGGCGCCGCCGCCGGCGGTTCATGCCCGCGCACCTGCAGGATGCCCGATTCAAACGCCTTGATCACCACCTCGTAAAACTCCCGCAGCGGCGGACAGCGGCGATCATAGATCAATTTAAAGAGCACCTGCGGCACCATCAACTCCTGCGCCTCGAAGAGACCCAGCGCCTTCCACTGCATGGCGTTCAACGTCAGGTAGCCGCGGCCCGGCACATACTTCACGATCACCCGGTCCTTGTCGTAAGTCGTGACCTTGCAGCCTGCGGCCAGCCGGAATGCCGCGAACGAGAACAGATCGCGCTGGGACAACTTCCCCTTGGCCATCAACTCCGGCGGAATCGCTTTCCCCATCCCTTCAATGGCCGCCGGCGAGCCGTCCTTAGGCACGATGAAAACCCTCGTGGTTGACCGTAGTTTCCACGCCTTGTCCCGACGCCGAAATGGATATCGCCAAATTCATAGCCGCCGTAAGCCGCACCCGATAAATAAAATGCCCACGCCCGGGTCAACCGCGCAAACAACGATCCACTCGTAACACCTCAAAAATCATGCAGCCGGCTCTCCAAACACGGAGCTGAAGGACGGCGCCACACTTCATTTCCAAAACACGACCTAAATCACCCGGATGACTTCCAGGCCGAGCAGACGTCCGAGTTTGTCGATTTTGTCGGCGATGTGCCCGACGCCGACCGCGCAATGATGGGCGGGGCCGTGCGAGTTCCAGCGGGCCACAAACTCGCGCGCACCGCAGGCGAACCGGTAGCGGCTGTTGGTGTTGCCGATCTCGAGGATGGGACCCGGCACCGAATCCGCCTGGGCGCAGAGCAGGGCGAGACCGCCGTCGCGTTCGATCACCGAGAGCAGCGTCACCGGCCCGTGCTTCACCGCCATCTCGACGGAGACGCCCCGGCCGACCTTCCCGTGATAAACCTTGAGCGGGCGCACCTTGGTCTTGCCCTGCGCGATGGCGATGTGCCCAGGACCGTCGTGCCCCATGAGCACCACGTCGGCGGCGAAATCCATCGCGTAATATTCCGTGAACGACCCGCCCGCGCCGAAGAGATCCATGATCTTCATCGCCTGGGCGTTTTTCACCTCGTATTCGCCCGCCACCGGCACGCCCCGCGCGGTCAGCAACGATGTGCCCAGGATGATCGAGGCGATCGCGGTCTCGTTGTCGGCCACGCCGGTGCCCTTGTAGTAGTAGGCCATCGAGCCGAGCCCGTGCTCCGCCACCATGCGGTCGAGCGCGACCGAGGTGCGCGCGGCCTCGTCGAGATCCCCGGCCGGACACTCGGGCTGCACGTCGAAGGCTTCGGAAAACACGCAACGACGCGCGGCGACCTCGGCCGCCGATACGTCGCGACGGCGCGCGGCGAGTTCATCCACCTCGAGTATCTCGATGTGGGTGCCAAAGACGGCGCACTGGAGCGTGGTGTCGGAATAGATGTCCAGCATCCCGCTGTAATAATGCCCCATGAGACCGAGGCGGTTGCCGTCCATTGCCGAGGCGACGCGCGCGGCCTCGACCCAGGCGTCGACCTCGTTCCAGCAGACCGGATCGTTCTCCAGCACGCCGGTGATCTGGTGGAACGAGATGCCGGAGCGGCGAAGAACGTTGGCGATCTCAGGCACCGGACAGGCCGAGCAGTAGGCCAGCCAGTCGCCCGTCATCCGCGTGCGGTCGCCGAGGGCGTTGAACGCGGCGTAGTCGATGGCGGGCTCCGGCGCGAGGTTGAGCACGATGACCGGGACCTTGGCGCGACGCACCACCGGCAGCACGGTCGAGGACAACGCATAAGTGGTGACGTGCAGAAAAATGATGTCCACGTCGGCACGGCGAAATTCATGCCCCGCAGAGTGCGCGCGCACGGGGTTGTCCACCAGCCCGAGGTTGACGATCTCCGCGCCGGGGCGGGCGAGTTTTTGCGCAACCCGCCCCAGGTAGCCATCGAGGCGTTCCTTGAGCCCGGGAAACTGCGGCCAGTAGGTGTCGAGGCCGATGCCGAAAAGACCGACGCGAAGGGGGACGGGGTTCATGGCCGAAAGAATATCGCATCGCCCGCCGGGGCGGAATCGTGCCAATGATCTTTTCCATGCAAAAAATGATCACGCGCGGAGCGGACTATTTTCGCTACCTTCCGCTCTCTCCCCGCCAGTTGCGCTGGGGCGTGGGCGTGACGGCCGCGGGATTTTCCCGCATCCCCGCCGGCACCCCCTACCCGCCCGTCCGCCATCCGGCGGATCATCAATTCGACTGGCGGCGCGGCCGCACGCTGGAAGCCATGCAGATCGTGTTTGTCCCGGCGGGCAGAGGCTGGATCGAAACCAGGGAAAGCGGACGAAAACGCGTGCAGGCCGGCATGGCGTTTATGCTCCTTCCAGGCATCTGGCACCGCTACCGGCCCGACCCCGCGACGGGATGGACGGAAAGCTGGCTGGAACTGCAAGGTCCCGTCGTGGACGCACTGCGGCGCGGCGGAGTGTTTTCGGCGCGTGCGCCGCTGCTCAAAGGCGCGCAGGAGGCCGGACTGGACGACGCCCTGAACGCGGTGCACCGGCGGGTGCGGGCCGGAACCGGTGGCATCGATCCCGACCTGTCGGCCGCGGCGTTGCAGGTGCTCGCGGTCTGCGCGCGGGCGGGCGAGGCGCGGCCTCGGCCGACGCCGATCCTGCGCACGCTTCAGCGGGCGGAGCGCGAACTGGGCGAACGGTTCGCCGAGCCGGTCAACGTGGAGGCGCTGGCAAAAAAACTCGGCGTGGCCTATTCGCATTTCAGGCGGGCGTTCCGGGCGCACACGGGTTTCGCACCGTGGCAATATGTGCTGCACCTGCGCCTCACCCATGCCCGGCGCCTGCTCGCGGCCGGCGACGCCAAACTCGACACCGTGGCCGCGGCGGTGGGATTCGGTTCGGGGTTTCAGCTCTCCCACGCCTTCAAGCGCGCCTACGGCCAATCACCCGCCGCATGGCGGCGGACTCCGGTCCGGGCTGAACCGCGAGTCGAGCAAGGTGCCGGCCACACTTTATATTAAAAATCCTGCAGCCGGCTCTCGATCGCGCCGCGCCCCGGCTCGATCCGCGCCATCACTTCGCCAAGCAGGTAGATCGAACCGGTGACAACCACCGTGTCCGCCGGTCCTCCCGCCATGCAGGTCTGCGCATCGGGAAATACCTCCGTCACCGTCGTGCGTTTCACCGCGCCGACGAAAGCCGCCGGAATCAGCGCCTCCAACTCCTCAAACGAACTCGCCCGTGACTGCTGGGGCATCACGAGATGAATCTCCGACGCATGCCGGCTGATCGTTTCCAACAACGGCCGCGCCCGCGCCACACCCAGCACGCCCGTCACGACCACCGGCTTTCGTCCGGTCTCCGCCACGAGCGCGTGCAACTGCTGCTCCAGCACGCCCGCGCCCTCCGGATTGTGCGATGCGTCCAGAATCAGCGGACGCCCCCCGATTATCGTCCGCTGCCAGCGTCCCGGCCAACGCGCGGCGTGTAATCCGCGCGCGATTACCTCCGGCGTGAGCATCCATCGATCGCTCATGCAACGCGCAACCAAGACCGCCGTCGCCGCATTCCAACGTTGATAGTCACCCTCAAACGCCGTGGTCGGATAACCCGCCAAGTCCTCGCCAAAAATCGTGCGCACCGAATGCACAACCGCCCCACGTTCGCCCGCAATCCGCCGAATGACCGCCTCGGCCTCGGGCGGCACGCGGCCCATCACCACCGGACGCCCGTCCTTGATGATACCCGCCTTCTCCGCCGCGATCTCCGTGATCGTGTTGCCCAGCATTTCGCAATGATCGAGCCCGATGGACGTGATCACCGCCACCTCGGGCATGACCACGTTGGTCGCGTCCAGCCGACCGCCGAGCCCTGTTTCAATCAGCGCAATGTCGCAGCGTTTCCGTGAAAATTGCAGAAACGCCATCGCCGTCATAAACTCGAAAAAACTCGGATGATCGTCCGCGCAGCCGAGGCCTATTTTTTCCGCCACCGGCCCGAGTTCCTGAGTATAAGCCACGATCTCCGCCTCGGTCAGAATCTGCCGGTCCACCTGCACGCGCTCGCCTAGTTTCACGAGATGCGGAGACGTGTAGAGCCCCGTGCGCCAGCCCGCCCCCGAAAAAACCGCCTCCAGCATGGCGGCGACCGATCCCTTGCCGTTGGTGCCCGCAAGATGGATCACCGGCACCGCCCGCTCGGGATGACCGAGCGCGGCGACAAGCGCCCGCATACGGTCGACCCCAAACTTCACGCCCTTGGCCTTGAGCGAAAAAAGGGTCTCCTGCGTCGCCGCGTAATCGGAAGGCATTGGATCGGAATGTAGGAGCCCGTTTACGGGCGATGAACGGCGTAAGAAAACTTCAGGGAATTCGAATATCCAACATCGCCCATAAATGGGATCCTACGAAACGCCCCCTCACTTTTTCGCCGTCGGCAGTTTCTTGACGTAAAGCGCGAGCAGGATGTCGCGCAGGCGGTCGCGCAGCTCCAGGCGGCTCACGATCTGGTCGATCAGGCCGTGTGTCTGCAGGAACTCCGCCGTCTGGAAACCGGGCGGCAGCGTCTGCTTGACGGTGTCCTTGATCACGCGCGCCCCGGCGAAACCGATCAGCGCGCCCGGCTCGGCGATGTTGATGTCGCCCAGCACCGCAAAGCTGGCGGTGACGCCGCCCATGGTCGGATGGGTCAGGATGGAAATGTAGGGAATCTTTGCCTCGGCCAGACGTCCCAGCGCGGCGCTGGTCTTGGCCATCTGCATGAGGGAAAAAATGCCCTCCTGCATGCGCGCGCCGCCCGAGGCGCTGAAAATGAGGCAGGGAATCTTCTTCTTGAGGGCGACCTCGATGGCACGGGTGATCTTCTCGCCGGCCGCCGATCCCATGGCCCCGCCGCAAAAACGGAAGTCCATCACCGCCACGGACACCTCGATGCCATGAATCTCGCCGGTGCCGCAGATGACGGCCTCGGGCAACCCGCTGTCCTTCTCGTATTTTTTGATGCGGTCGGGATACTTCTGGGAATCGACAAACTTGAGCGGATCGGCCGAGCGGATGCTGGCATCGACCTCCTTGAACGTGCCCTCGTCGAAGAGCGCCGCGATGCGCTGACGGGCGCCAATCGGGAAATGGTAGCCGGACTTGGCGACAACCATCTGGTTATCCTCCAGTTCCTTGTTGAAGACGATCTCGCCCGAAAGCGGGCACTTGGTCCACATCCCCTTGGGGATATCCTTCTTTTTGACGACGACCGTGGAATACTTCGGTTTGCTAAAAAGCGACATGGCGGGGAGTTATCCGTGACCAAATGTGACGACGCGCAGGTTCAAAGCGCCCGCACGGCGGAGAACGCCTGCGCAGGAATTGAGTGTGGAACCCGTGGTGAAAACGTCATCAATGAGAATATAAGGTGAGGCGGGAGTTAAGGTCGTCCCGGAACGGAGTGCAAAGGCATTTTTCAGGTTCTCCCGGCGGGCTTTTCGGTCGAAAGCCGTTTGCGACGGCGTGTCTATCACCCTCTTCAGCAACGATTCCACGCGCGTCGCCCCGCCGGCTGCCCGGGCAAATGCCTCGGCGAGGAGCGCCGTCTGGTTGTAGCCGCGTTCCCGCTCCTTGCGCGGATGCAGCGGAACGGGAACCAAGATCGCATCCCGGACAAAATCGGCGACATGCGGCGACCCGCTCACAATGGCCTCGATGTCGGCCAACACATGAAGCCCGTGATGGTATTTGAGCTCATGGATGAGGGCGCGGGCCGGTCCCTTGAACAAAGTCGCCGTCCTCCCCTCCGCATAAGCCGGGTGCACCCCGTCGCAATGCGGACACAGCCGCTCACCCTCGACCTCCCCGAAAAACGGACTGCCGCAGGTCGTGCAGTTGGGCGGCTCCACCCGATGGATCATCGGCTCGCAGCGCACGCACACATGGCGCAACGACCCGCCCTCCACCACCCCGCCGCATTGCACGCACACCGGCGGGAACACCACGTCGGCCAAACCCTTTGCGAACTGACGCAGCGGGCGGCTCATTAGTAGAAAACCTTCATCAAAAACAACCCCTCGGGCGGCGCCGTCACCACGCGATGCGTGCGCGTCTTGGTCGCCAGAATGGCCGTGATGTCCTCGGGCGTAAGCCGTCCAAGGCCGACATCCACCAGCGCCCCCGTCACGCTCCGCACCATCTTGTAGAGAAACCCGTCGCCCCGCGCGACGATGCACAGGTGCCGGCCGCGCCCCGTGATAGTCAACTCATGGATCGTGCGCACGGTGTCCTCCTTTTCCACGCTGCCCGCGGCGCTGTAGGCGCGGAAATCCTTTTTCCCCACGAGCCGGGCCGCCGCCGCACGCATCGCCGCCACGTCGAGCGTCTGCGGCAACGACCACCGGTAAGGCTGGTCAAACGGATCCGCATACCCGCGGTGGTGGATGTGGTAGTGGTAGATTTTCCCCTTGGCCGAAAACCGCGCGTGAAACGTCGCCGGCACGCGCCGCGCCGACTGCACCTGGATCGTCGGCGGCAGCCCGATGCGCAGCGCGGCCAGCAGTTTGGCCGGATCGTGCGGCCAATGGGCGTCAAAATGAAACACCTGCCCGCGCGCATGCACGCCCGAGTCGGTGCGCCCGCTGCCTTGGATGTTGATCGTTCCCTTGAAAATCTCCGCCAGCCGCCGCTCGATAAAGTCCTGGACCGCGTTGTTGTCCGGCTGCGACTGCCAGCCCGAAAAATGCGTGCCGTCGTAGGCGACGGTGCATTTCCAACGCGACAACTCCGGCTTTGTCGTGGCTTTCATACCGGCTCCTCCGGCAACGGCGGAGGAAAACGTTGGTCGAGATAATCCTGCAACACGATCGCCGCCGCGCGCGAGTCGATGATGCCCTGCGCGCGGATCTCTCGCAGCTCCATCTGCGTCATGCCCGCCTCCGCCATGTGCGAGGTGAGTCGCTCGTCCACAAGATGCACCGGCAGTCCGAATTCCTTGCGCAGACTTTCGGCAAACGCATCCACTTCCTTCGCCTTGAAGCCGGCTGTGCCGTCCATGTTATACGGATAGCCGAGCACGATCTCGTCTATGCGCCGCTGTTTCACAACGGCGGCCAGCGCGGCGCGGCGCTTCGCCGGATCGGCGTCGGTCAGCGCCGGCAGCGGCGTGGCGATGCCAAGCTCGTCTCCGTGGGCGAGTCCGATGCGCCGCGTGCCATAGTCTATGCCGAGAAAACGCATGCGTCCGCTCAGAGCCACTTTGCGCCGCGAGGCAGCGCCTCGACGCGCTTGATGAGCGCCTTGATATCCTGCGCCTTGGACTTCGGGCAGATCAGGGTGGCGTCGGCCGTGTGCACCACGATGAGATCATCCAAGCCGAGCACCGTCACCAGATGTCCGCCCTCGGAAAACACGAGGTTGCCGCCGCCCTGCTCGATGATCGCGAGGCCACGCGCCACGTTGCCCGTCGCGTCGGAAGTTAAGTGCTTGCAGACCGCCGGCCACGCGCCGACGTCGTCCCAGTCGAAGGAAGACGGCAGCACCACGACGTTGGTCGCCTTTTCGAGCAGCGCGTAGTCCACCGAGATTTTTTCGAGCTTCGGATATATCTTCTTCAGCACAGCCGCGAGCGGACGTTTTTTCGCGAGCGCCGCCCGGATCGTCTTCAGGCCCGCGTCGAGTCCCGGCGCATGCTGCGCGAGAGCCGTCTCCACCACGGACACGCTCCACACGAACATGCCCGCGTTCCAAAGATAATCTCCCGAGGCCAGATACCCCTCGGCGACCTCCTGCTTCGGCTTTTCGACAAACCGCTTCACGCGGGAAACTTGGCGACGGTTAAAGGTCTTCCACTTTTCGCCGAGCTGAATGTAGCCGAATCCCGTCGCCGCTTCGGTCGGAGTGATGCCGATGGTCACCATGACCGACGCCGCTTCCGCTGCGGCAAACGCCGCCTGCAGATCGCCCGCGTAGGCCTTGTTATCATGGATCACATGGTCGGCCGGCAGCACGGCGAATACGCCCTGCGGGTCGCGCGCCGCCACCAGCGCGGCGGCCAGCCCCACGGCGGCCGCCGTGTCGCGCCCCATCGGTTCGGCGATGATGTTGGCCGCCGGAATCCCATTGCACACCGCGCGCACGGCTTTCTCTTGCACGGCGCTGGTGATGACGAAGATGTTTTTCGCGGGCGCGAGCGGCTTCACGCGCTCGATCGTCTGGGTGAGCAGCGGCTTTGATCCGACGACCGGCAGCAGGTGCTTCGGCCGGACCGCCCGGCTCTGCGGCCAGAAACGCTCCCCCTTGCCTCCGGCGATGATGACGATGAAACGATGTGACATGCGTCTGATTTGGGTCGGCCCGCGCGATCAGCGCAATTTCCATTTGCGACCGCGCCGCATCGGCGTCTCCTACGTCAACACCCATCATGGCCGAAACCTACCCGATAGAACTCTCCGTCGAAGAAACGAAACACCTCCTCGACACGCAACCCGGCCGGGTTCTGCTCATCGACGTGCGCGAGCCCGACGAGGTCGAAATCTGCCGCATCCCCGGGGCCAAGCCCATTCCCATGCGCCAGATTCCCGAAAACGTGAACACGCTGCCCAAGGACAAACACCTGCTCATCCACTGCCATCATGGCGGGCGCAGCCTTCGCGTGACCCAATACCTGCGCGCCAACGGTTTCACCGCGGTGACCAACGTCGCCGGCGGCATCGACGCCTGGGCGCAGGCCTTCGATCCGGCCATGCGCCGGTATTGAGTCCAAAGTAGACGCGGCATCTTGCCGCGTTTCCCATGGTGGCCAAAAAAGAAACGCGGCGGGACGCCGCGTCTACTCGGTATCACGCCGCCTGCTGCGGATGCGCCTTGGCATAGGCCAAGGCATACTCGGCAAACGCCCGCTTCACCTTCATCGTCACCGTATCGGCACCCGTCCGAAACACGGTCGCGTCGATCACGCGCACCGGCACGAGATCCTTGGTCGTCGCGGTGAGAAAACACTCCTGCATGCCCGCGAGGTCCTCGGGGCGGACGGTTTGCTCCACGACCTTCACCCCGGCGGCGGGCGCCACGTGATCGATGAGCATGCGACGTGTGATGCCCGCCAAAATTCCCGCCTCCAACGGAGGCAATATCATCACGCCGTCGCGCACGAAGCCGATGTTGCTCACCGCCGCCTCGGTGATTTCCCCCGCGAGGTTGGTGATGACCACTTCGTCCGCCCCGCGCGAACGCGCCTCGCGCAGGCAAAGCAGATTATTGAGATAGTTGCCCGTTTTCCACGCGGGGTTGAGCGTCGACGGATGATTCCGGTGCAAGGTGCGGGCCAGCGACAAGGTGATCCCGTTTTTCTCCTGCGCGGACGAAAGCGCGGGGCACGGTTGCACGAGCAGCACAAAATCAGGCCGGTCGGCGAGCGCTATATCCAGCCCGATGGCCCCGCCGCCGCGCGTGACTTGAAGGCGAATATAAAGATCACCCGCGCTTTCCGCCGCCTTGCGATAAGCCGCGGTGGTTTTCTTGATTTCGTCGAGCATCATCGCCTGTGACCAGGGCAACGTCATATACAGAGACGCCGCCGAACACTCCAGCCGCGCCCAGTGTTCATCCCAACCAAAGATGACTCCATGGTAAGTGCGCCAAACCTCGTAGACGGCGTCTCCATAAAGAAACCCACGGTTGAGCGGAGCGATGGACGGTTCCTGAGCCGAATGCAGGCGGCCGTTGGTATTGGCCTGTATAAAGTGCGCGCACATGCGAACGCCCACTTCATCACGCCGCGCCCGTCACGCCAAGCGACAAAACAAAAAAGCCTGCGCGGCGAACCACGCAGGCTTTGAAAAACGGCCGAAGTCGTCGCTTACGAAGCGGCGGGAGCCTCGGGAACCTCGGGGGCGGCGGAGCGGGCCTTCACAAGACCGGCTTCCTTCTTGATGTTCTGCACGCTGGGCAGGGAAATGCCGAAGCTCTTGGCGATCTTGGCGCCGGGCGTGCCGGCCTGGACGGCGGCGATGACCTGCTGCTTGATCTCAGGGGTGATCTTGGCGCGGGTGCGCTTGCCGGCCTTCTTGGCCTTGGCGGGTTTCGCAGCCTTCGCGGCCTTTTTACCCTTACCCTTGCCTTTGCCCGCCTTGCCAGCGGCGGCCTTCAGCGCCTTGATAAAGGCATTGAGGCTGTCGTAACCATAATCGGAGGGGAGCTTGGCAAGAGCCGACACGCGGTCAGCGGATAGTTTGGCCTCAGCCTGGGCGATCTTGGCTTTGGCTTTTTCGAGTTCAACGAGTTGATCAATAAATGACATATCGCCGTAACAATCGGGCTATGACATGCCGTTATCAAGTCTATATTACGCAATAATACAGCCCCACGGGCGCGATTAATCAGATCGTCATGGCATGATAACCGCCATCCACCACGATTTCAGCCCCGGTGATAAAGCTGCCGCCCGCCCCCGCCAGCAGCAGGGTGGCCCCGATGAGTTCCTTCGCCTCGCCAAACCGTTTCATGGGCGTATGCCCCATGATGGATGCCACCCGGTCAGGCGTCAGCACCGCGCGGTTTTGCTCCGCCGGGAAGAACCCGGGGACCAGCACGTTGACCCGCACGTTTTTCGGCGCCCATTCGCGCGCCAGATTCTTGGAGAGATTATGCACGGCGGCCTTGCTCGCCGAATACGTAAACACCCGCGACAACGGCACCAGGGCGGACATCGAGCCCAGGTTGATAATGGAACCGCCTTCGCCGCGCTCGACCAGGTATTTGCCAAAAATCTGACACCCAAGGAAGACGCTCTTAACATTGATCTTCATGATGCGATCATACTCGTCCTCACCGATCTCTATAAACGGCTTGGCTGAGTTCACGCCCGCGCCGTTGACGACAATATCCACGCGGCCGGATCGCTGGATCACCGTATCGAGAAGCTTTTGAAGCTCGGCTTTCTCGCTCGCCTCGGCGGACACAAAGTAGGCTTTGCCGCCGACGGCGGTGATCTTGTCGAGACGGATTTGGGCCTTCTCGGCGTTTCGGCCCACCAGCACGACCTCGGCCCCCGCACCGGCGAGACCCTCGGCCATCGCCCCGCACAGTTCCCCGGTGCCGCCAATGACAACGGCCACTTTGCCGTGAAGTGAAAATAAAGACGACAGATAATCGGGTGTGCTCATGATAGCCGTCATCGAAACGCACCCCCTCTCGCAGGGACAGGGTATTTTTCTGAATCAAATTTCATATAACCCCGACCGTGCCCGCGAAGCAGTCCCGACCGGCGGCATTCGCCCTTGCGCGATTCCATGCGCCGCCCGTTAGTAAACCCCATGGCCCGCATTCCGCTCGAAGATAATTTCACCGACGTCATCAACAAGGCCCAGCGCGGCCTGAAACTGTCCGATGAAAACCTCGCCGGGCGCGCCGAGATATCGTTGCAGGATCTGGCGGCGGTAAAGTCCGGCCAGCTTCTCGACGAGGTCATCCGCAGGGTCGCGCGTCCTCTCAAGCTCAGCGCCAACGCCCTTGATGAGCTCGCCCACAAACGCTTTTACCCCGTCGCCCCGATTTTTCCGCGCGGTTTCGCGATGTTCAACACGCCCGACGATGACATGACGGTTAACAGCTACCTCGTCTGGGACTCCGGCACACGGCTCGCGGCGGCCTTCGACACCGGCACCGACTGCACCGCGATGCTCGATATCATCCACACCGAACGCCTCACCCTGAGGAATATTTTCCTCACCCACACGCACGACGACCACATAGCCGCCCTGCCCGCGCTCACCGCCGCCACCAAGGCCGAGGTATGGAGCAGCGAACTGGAACCGGTCGCCCACCCCGGAGCCAAAACCTTCAAGGAAAACGCCCACTTCCACCTCGGTGAACTCTCGATCAAAACCCTGCTCACCTCGGGCCACTCCCCCGGCATGACGACCTTCTACGTCACCGGCATGAGTTGGCCGCTCGCCATCGTGGGAGACGCCATCTTCTCGTGCTCGATGGGCGGCAGCGCCACCCACTACGCCAAACAATTGCGCAACAACTGCGACAAGATCTTCACCCTCCCCCGAGACTCCGTCATCGCTCCCGGGCACGGCCCCCTCACCACGCTCGCGCTTGAGAAGAAACATAATCCGTTTTTCGCGCATTAACCCTTTACGCTCAAATTTATACTAAATTCAAAAGGTCTCTCGCCCAGCCTTCAACCAGGTTGGAAGAAGCAAATCCATGCCACGGGCCAAACCAGACCTAAGGGGCGGGATGATCATACCTATAGGGATAACACCCCATGTTTTAGCGTAGACTTGGTCATAACCTTCAGTCAGTAAGCATCCGACATGAGTTCATCCCAGCGTAGAAAGGCCGTCCTTCTTTTCTCTTTGGTTTTCGCGCTGCTGGCTGCGGTGGTCGGTGTCATGATGCAGACTTCCGACCAGGAAAGGATCAGCCCGCAATATTACGTCCTTTGTCTTTCCCTCATTGGGTGCGTGCTGCTCGTTTTGGCCGGATACGTCTGGGACCGCTCCCTGATGAATCGTCTCCGGGATCTGAACAAGACTTCGAGCACGGTCACGATGCTCGCGGACACCGACGAAGTGCATGACGAGGTCATCGGACTCGCCCGTCAGATCGAACGCATGGCTCAGTCCCTCCAGAAGCTTGAGGCCAGCTACCGCGCCGTGGTGGAGGACCAGGTGGACCTCATCTGCCGCTACAATGCCGCCGGCCATCTCAGTTTCGTCAACGGTGCCTACGCCCGCTTTGTTGGCCGCAAACGGCAGGAACTGCTCGGCCAGCCTTTTGCACTTTGCACGGCCGGCCTGCTTTCGCCCAAGGACGGCCCCCTGCCGGAAGCCACCACCTTCGAGCACGAATGGAATGATTCGGAAAACACCCGTTTCATCCACGCCTGGACCCACCGCGCCATCAAGGACTCCTCCGGCACCATCATTGAATATCAGGCCGTCGGCCACGACGTCACCACCCGCAAGGAGGCCGAGCGCGCCCTGCTTTCCGCCAAGGAGGCCGCCGAATCCGCCGACCGCGCCAAGAGCGAGTTTCTCGCCATCGTCAGCCACGAAATCCGCACCCCCATCAACGGCGTCATCGGTTTCGGCAAGCTTCTCCACGACACCCCGCTCACCCCCGAGCAACGCACCTTTGTGGACATGATCACCAGCAGCGGCCACACGCTGGAAAACCTGATCAGCGACATCCTCGACCTTTCCAAGATCGAGGCGGGCAAACTGGAAATCGAGCACTCCCCCTTCTCCTTGCGCGACTGCATCGAGGAGACGCTGCAGCTGTTCGGCCCCCGCGCCCGTGAAGCCGGCCTGACCATCAAGACCAGCGTGGCCCCGGGCGTCCCCGTCATCGTCAACAGCGACCACGGACGTCTTCGGCAGATCCTCAACAATCTCGTCGGCAACGCCATCAAGTTCACCGAGCACGGCGGCATCGAGGTCAGCGTCGAGTGCAGCCCCGGCACGCAGCATCCCAACGGTGTTACTCGCGACGTGCGCCTGCATTTCACCGTTCGCGACACCGGCATCGGCATACCCGCCGAAAAAATCGACCAGCTCTTCCGCCCGTTCAGCCAGGTGGACACTTCCGCCAAACGCCGTCGCGGCGGCACCGGCCTCGGCCTGATCATCGCCAAACGCCTCTGCGAACGCATGGGCGGGGCCATCTCCGTCGAAAGTCGCGTCGGCGAAGGCTCCACGTTCTACTTTGCGATCCAGGCCGACTACACGATCGGCGACAGCCGCGATCCGTTCAACCCGGCGAATGCAAAAAACACCGGAGCGGCGGCGTAATTTTACGTTCTTGCGGACGCGATTTTTTTTCTGCAACGTCCCGCCTCCCTTCAAGGGCGCGATAGCCAAGTGGTAAGGCCGAGCTCTGCAAAAGCTCTACCGCCGGTTCGATTCCGGCTCGCGCCTCCAATTTAAGTCCGGCCGCCGGTCCCTCCAGACCGGCGGCTTTTGTTTGCCCCGGCCCGGCCGTCTTCCGGACTTGCCCATTGGCCGTTCGTCATTGGTCATTGGTCCTTCCCAAAATGTCCTCCCTCGTCTTCACCATTGCCAACCAGAAGGGCGGCGTCGGCAAAACCACCACGGCCGTCAATCTCGCCGCCGCCCTCGCCGCCAAAAAAATCCACACGTTGCTCGTCGATCTCGACCCGCAGGCCAACGCCACCAGCGCCGTCGGCGTGGAAAAACAGGTCGGTCGCAGCCTCTACGGCCCGCTCCACGGTGAAGGCACCGCGCTTGAGATGATCGTCCCCACCAGCATCGAGCACCTCGCCCTCATCCCTTCCGAGGAAGACCTCGCCGCCGCCGAGATCGAGCTCGCCCAGACGGAAAACTACCTCTCCAAACTCCGCGCCGTGCTGGAGCCCGTCAAGGCCTCCGGCGGCTACCGCGTCATCATCATCGATTGCCCTCCCTCCATGGGCATGCTCTCGATGAACAGCCTCGCCGCCGCCGACTACCTGCTCATCGCCCTCCAGTGCGAATACATGGCCCTCGAGGGCCTCGGCCAGATCCTGCGCAACGTGGACCGCATCAAGTCCGCCGGCGTCAACAGCGGCCTCGAGCTCGGCGGCATCGTGATGACGATGTTCGACATCCGCACCAACCTCTCCCGCCAGGTCGTGGACGAGGTCAAAAAACACCTGCCCGACAAAATCTTCGACACGGTCATCCCCCGCACCGTCCGCCTCAGCGAGGCCCCGAGCTTCGGCAAGACGATCTTCGCCTACGATCCGCTCTCCCCTGGCGCCACCGCCTACACCAACCTCGCCAAAGAAGTCATCAAGCGCTTCGACCTGAAGTGACCGCCGCGCCTCCTCTTTCTCGTTCCTCTTTATCTTTCTCTTTCGTCAGTCCGGTTGCTGAAGAGAAAGATTAAGATAAAGAATAAAGAGAACGATTTTGAACCATGTCCGCCCTCGCCAAATACCGGCACGCCTTCCTCCTCGGGCTCCAGAGCAACATCGTTTACCGGTGGAATTTCGCCATCCGCGCGCTCTTCTCGCTCTTCCACCTCGCGTTCGTGTTCATCCTCTGGGGCGCCGCCTACAAGGGTCAGACGGAAATCGGCGGCTTCAACCTCGACCAGACGCTCACCTACTTCGTCCTCCTGCTGGTGATGCAGTTCTTCATCGGCGCGTTCAACGAGGACTACCAGATCAGCGAGGAAATCCGCAACGGCCTCATCAACCAGTTCCTGCTGAAGCCGATCAACTACTACGCCTACCGCTTCAGCATCTTCGTCGCCGCGCGCGCGGTCTCCGGCTTTCTCGCCCTCCTGCCCATCCTCTGCGCCCTGCCCCTGCTCAAGGATCATCTCGTCCTTCCGCACGACGGTTGGCGGCTCGCCCTCGGCATCCCCGCCATGGCCATGGCCGCGCTCATCCAGTTCACCATCGCCTACTGCTTCGGCCTGCTCTCCTTCTGGTTCCTCGAAATCCAGTCGTTCATCATCCTCTCGCTCGCCGTTGAAACCGTCCTCGGCGGACAAATGTTTCCGCTCGATCTGATGCCGACCTGGTTCTTCCGCGTTTCCCAGTGGCTGCCGTATTACTACCAGATGTATTTCCCGACCGCCATTTTCACGGGACGCATCGACCAGGCCTCCGCGTTGTCCGGACTCGCGCTTCAGGCCTTCTGGGTGGTCGCCCTGCTCGGCATCGCGCACCTGCTCTGGACCCGCGGCCTCCGCCGCCACACCGCCGTGGGAGGTTGACCCCAAATCTTTCTCGTTATCTTTATCTTTCTCTTTCGTCAGCAGGTTTGCTCAAACGAGAAAGATTAAGATAAAGAGGAAAGAGAAAGATACCGATCCGATGAACCTCCTCGCCTACCTCCGCATCTGGCTCGCCTGCGCCCGCTACTCGATCGTGCGCACGATGATGTTCCGCTTCGATTTCATCATGTGGTCGCTGGTCGAGTTCGGCTGGATGGCCGTGAACCTCCTGCTCATCGCCGTCATCTACCGCCACACCGAGGACATCGCCGGATGGACGAAATACCAGATGCTCCTCCTCGTCGGCACCTCCATGCTCGTCCAGCGGTTCATCATGGGCTTTTTCTGGAGCAACCTCTTCGAGATGGCCCGCAACATCCGCAGCGGTCACTTCGACTTCTTCCTGTCCCAGCCCGGCAACCCGCTCTTCATGGTCTCGACGCGCAAACTCGACCTCGACGGCATCGCCAACGCCTTCGTCGCCATGGGTGTGATCGCCTACGCCATCGGGAAACTCGGCCTGACTCCGTCGCTCGCCGACCTCTCGCTCTACGCGCTGCTGGTCTTCTGCGGCGTCCTCATCAACTACGGCGCCCTGCTCATGATCGTGTCGCTCACCTTCTGGCTCGGGGCCTCCCAAGGCATCGAGGGCAGCTACTTTACCATGATGGAATTTTCCCGCCTGCCCCGTGAAACCTTCCGCGGCGCGGCCAACGTGATCTTCGTCTGGATCCTGCCCGCCGTCATCGTGAGCAACACCCCCGCCCGCGCCCTCCTCCACGGCTTCGAGCCGATGAACGCACTCTGGCTCGTCGCCGCCACCGCCGTCTGGCTCGGCCTCGGCGTGACCGTCTTCAACCGCGGCCTGCGCCGCTACGCCAGCGCCAGCTCATGAGCGACGCCCTTTCCCAATTCCAGACCCGCCTCGGCCACGTGTTTCGCGAGCCCGCTTTGCTGCTCCAGGCCCTCACCCACCCGGGCTACGCCAACGAACACCCCAAGGACGGCGACCACTACCAGCGCCTCGAATTCCTCGGCGACGCCGTCATCCAGCTCGTCGTCACCGCCGCCCTCTTCCAACTCCGCCCGCACGAGCGCGAAGGCGAACTCAGCCGCCTCCGCGTCGCCCTCACCAACGGCGTTTTCCTGGGCGGCCTCGCCCGCGAACTCGACATCCCCGCCCACCTGCGCCTCTGCACCGCCGAGCAAAAAACCGGCGGCTCGCCCACCTCCGCCGGCGACGCCTACGAGGCGGTGGTCGGCGCGATCTTCCTCGATGCCGGCCTGCCCGCCGCCGAGGCGTTTATTCACGGCAGCTATGGCGACCTCGATGCGCGCCTCGCCAGTCTCAAGATCGAGGACGCCAACCCCAAGGGCCGTCTCCAGGAGCACGTGCAACCCCTCCACGGCACCGGCTCGTTGCGCTACGAGACCGTCCAGTCCGGCGGCGTCGAACACGCCAAGGAATACGCCTCGTCCGTCTTTCTCGCCGACCGCCTCCTCGGCACCGGCCACGGCACCTCCAAGAAACTCGCCGAGGAAGCCGCCGCCCGCGCCGCGCTGGAGACCCTAAAGTAGACGCGGCGTCCCGCCGCGTTTCCTCATCCGCTTCTTTCCTCTTTCTCTTAATCTTTCTCTTTCTCCCTTCAGGAAGTCGGCACAAACGAGAAAGATTAAGATAAAGAATAAAGAGAAAGATCTCCGATCCATTCGACAGCCGTCATTGGTTATTCGTCATTTTCCACCTCATGTCCGTCCTCAACCAACTCTCCCGCCTCAAGCTCACCGGCGTGTGCCCGCCCGCGCGCGGCGCCGTGCTGGCCGAATTGGCGCGAGGACGCCCCGCGCCCGTCTGGATCGTGATCGCCGAGGAGCTGAAACACGCCGAGCAGCTCGCCGAGGACGTCGCCTTTTTCCACCGCTCCGCCGGCGGCAATCCCGCCGCGCTCGACGTGCTCGTCTTCCCCGAGTCGATGCCCGACTCCCGCGACATGCGCGAAGCCTTCGCGGCCTCCGCCGACCGCATGGCGGTCCTCTCCAAACTCCGCGCCACACGCGCCTCGGCTCCGGTCTCTCAGGTTTCAGGTTTCAGCCCTCAGGTTTGCCTGATCGTCCTGACGACGCCGGCCGCCCTCCTCCAACCCGTCCCCGCCCTCGAAGCCTTTTCCACCCGCGAGTTCACCCTCAAACGCGGACAAACCCAGCCGTTTCACGCCCTCCTCGAAACCCTCAACTCCCTCGACTACGACTCCGAGGCGGTCTGCGAATCCCCCGGCCACTACGCCATCCGCGGCGGCATCATCGACGTCTATCCGATCACCGCCAACCAGCCCTACCGCCTCGATTTCTTCGGCGACGAAATCGAGGACATCCGCACCTTCGATCCCGTCACCCAGCGCTCCGGCGAAACCGTCGATTCGATCACCCTCTCCGCCTCGCCCCGGCTCAAACTCGACCCATCGAAAACCGGCCTCGCCGACTACCTTTCGCCCGCCACCCACCTCGTCTTCGTCGAACCCGCCGCGCTCGACGAAGAGTTCAGCACCTTCGCCCGCGAAGGCACCGACAACCTCACGCCGATCCTCGCCCGCTGCGCCGCCGCCTTTGGCCTGAGCGACCTCGACGAAGCCTCCGCGCTCTTCGACGGCGATGCCGTGATCGAATCCACCTGGGACACCGAGAGTCTCCACCATCACCGCACCTATCCCTCCGACGAACTCGTCGCCCAAGAACGCCTCGCCGCCGAAGAGGAAGCCCGTCGCGCCTTCCTTCAGCAGCTGGTCGCCTGGAAAAAAGACGGCTACGGCCTCGCCTTCGTCGTCTCCAAGGAAGGCGAAGAACAACGCGTCAAAGAAATCCTCGCCGAAGACTCCCGCTTCAAGGGCCTGCAACCGCTCTGGGTGCGCGGTTCCCTCAACGAAGGTTTCCGCTGCACCTACCGCGCCGACGCCGGCCTCCTCTGGTCCACGCTCCCCAAGCGCAAGCTCGGCGAGATCGGCGGACTCGTGCTCGTCACCGAAACCGAACTCTTCGGCCGCCAGCGCACGCGCCGAGTCGCCACGCCGCAACGCGCCCTCGTCCAACGCGCGCAGGTGGACCAGCTCCTCGATTTCTCCGAGTTGGTCGAAGGCGACTTCGTCGTCCACCTCCAGCACGGCATCGCGCTCTACCGCGGCCTCACCAAGCTCGACACGCGCGACGGACAACGCGAGGTCATCTCCATCGAGTTCGACGACGGCGTCACCCTCCACGTCCCGCTCCAGGAATCGCACCTCATCAGCCGCTACGTCGGCCTCGGAAAAACCAGGCCACAGCTCGGCAAGATCGGCTCCGGCCGCTGGGAAAAAACCCGTCAGGCCGCCGAGCGCGCCACCATCGACCTCGCCGCCGAGCTGCTGAAAATCCATGCGATGCGCGAAGCCCAGCCCGGCCACGCCTTCGACCCCGACAACGCCTGGCAGAAGGAATTCGAGGGCTCCTTCCCCTTCACCGAAACGCGAGACCAGCTGAAGGCCATCGAAGAGACCAAGGCCGACATGGAAAAAACCCGCCCGATGGACCGCCTCATCTGCGGCGACGTCGGCTTCGGCAAGACCGAGGTCGCCATCCGCGCCGCGTTCAAGGCCGTGCAGGGAGGCAAGCAGGTCGCCGTTCTCGTGCCCACCACCGTGCTCGCCCAGCAGCACCTCAACACGTTTCGCGAACGCATGGCCGGCTACCCCATCGCCGTCGAGATGGTCAGCCGCTTCCGCACCAAGGCCGAGCACACCCGCGTCCTCAACGCCACCGCCGCCGGCCAGGTTGACATCCTCGTCGGCACGCACCGCCTGCTCCAGGCCGACGTCTCCTTCAAGGACCTCGGCCTCGTCGTCATCGACGAGGAGCAGCGCTTCGGCGTGAAGCACAAGGAGAAGTTCAAGACCCTCCGCTCCACCGTGGACGTGCTCTCCATGAGCGCCACGCCCATCCCGCGCACGCTCTACATGGCGATGACCGGCGCGCGCGACATGAGCGTCATCGAAACCGCGCCCACCAACCGCCATCCGATCCAGACCATCGTCAAAACCTACGACGAAAAACTCGTGGTCGACGCCATCCGCCACGAGATCCGCCGTGGCGGCCAGGTTTTTTATCTGCACAACCGCGTGCAAACCATCGAGCTCGTCGCCGCCCGCCTGCGCGAACTTTTGCCCGACCTTACCATCGGCACCGGCCACGGCCAGATGGACGACGACGAGCTGGAAAAAACCATGACCGATTTCGTCGCCGGCACCTACCAGGTGCTCGTCTGCACCACCATCATCGAGAGCGGCCTCGATATCCCCAACTGCAACACGATCATCATCGAGGGCGCGGACCGCTTCGGCCTATCCCAACTCTACCAGCTCCGCGGACGCGTCGGGCGGTTCAAGCACCAGGCCTACGCCTACCTCCTGCTCCACCGCCACACGCGTCTGGTAGAGATCGCCCGCGAGCGCCTCAACGCCATGCGCACGCACAACCAGCTCGGTGCCGGCTTTCGCATCGCCATGCGCGACCTCGAACTGCGCGGTGCCGGCAACCTCCTCGGCTCGCAGCAAAGCGGCCACATCATCGGCGTCGGCTTCGAACTCTACTGCCAGTTGCTCCGCCAGTCCGTCGCCCGCCTGAAAGGCGAAAAGCAGGCGTCCAACATCCGCGCCAACGTGAAGCTCGATTTCGTCTTCGTCGGCGAATCCCCCTCCGAAGGAGAACGGACCTCCCGGTCCGTTTCCGACTCCGCCCGCATCCACACCACCAGCTACCAAGCCATCAAAGACGCCGAGCACGCCGCCGACGGCGCGGTCGAAGTCGCCAAGATCCAGGCCCGCATCCCCGCGACCTACATCACGGAAACCCGCCTGCGCATCGACCTCTACCGCCGTCTCGCGATGGCCGACACCACGCTCAAGTTGAAGGAAATCGAGTCCGACCTCCGCGACCGCTTCGGCAAATTCGGCGAAGAAGTCCGCGCCCTCCTGCTCATCACCGAAATCCGCATCCGCGCCGAACAAAAGGGAATCATCAGCGTCGAAACCGATTCCTCCCGCCTCAAGTGCGTCCGCAACAGTGGCCGCCGCGACGACTTCGTGATGCTCGGCGCCCGCTTCCCCCGCCTCGTCGCCCCCAAGCCCCTCGCCCGCCTCAAAGAAATCCTCGCCTTCCTCGGCAACCTGCCGACCCCGTAGGCCGCGTTTCGAGCGTAGCGACAGTCGGCCACTCGCTCGCGCTCCGTCTTCCGAGGTGGACGGCGATCTCCGAGCGCCGTTGAAGCCGTCCGCCTGCTGAACGCGCTCGGAAATCGCGTTCCACCTCGAGTTCAACTGCATGGACACTGAGGGTTTGGCTCCATCGATCCGGTTTGCCCACTGAACACTGAAAACACCAAAGAACCAGACCGGAGTCGCCCTGCCCGGGAGAGCCGAAGTTCCGGCGAAAATCGGACGGACACCTCCCTGCTTGCACCTGGTGCGGAAAGATTTCAGCTTTCAGGCATGAATTACCGTGAGCGCATCACGATTGAGCCGGGCAAACGCGGCGGAAAGCCGTGCATCCGCGGGCTGCGCATTACGGTTTACGACGTCTTGGACTATCTCGCCAGCGGGATGCCAACCGAACAGATTCTCGCTGATTTTCCGGATCTGACCGCCGAAGATATTAAGGCGTGTCTGGCATTTGCCGCCGACCGTGAACGCCGGCTTTTCTCCACCGCAGCGGCATGAGGCTTCTCTTCGACGAGAACCTTTCGCCGAGCTTGGTTACGCGTTTGGCGTCAGTGTTTCCCGGCAGCGTGCATGTCCGTGATACCGGACTTCGCGGACGCCCCGACGAAGCGGGCGCGCCGAGGGGGACTGGCCGTGTTTTGTTAGTTTATGTTATCCGAGACTTGTTCAGCCGAGCGATCCCCGCTCCCGCCGCTTGACCCTCACACGCAATGTGACACATTGGACACATCGTCCACAGGCCCGTCGCCCGTCATGAAAACCATCTCCATCCGCGAACTTCACACCCGCACCGGTCACTACGTCCGCCGTGCCGCCACCGAATCCATCACCGTCACGGATCGCGGCGAGACCGTCGCCCGTCTCGTTCCCATCTCTGCTCCCACCGGCATGACGTTCGCCCAGCGCCGCCTGCGCCCCGGATTTCTCAAGCTCCAGTCAAAGCCGATGACCGGCATCGATAGCGGCCAGCTCATCTCTGAGGATCGGGACGCCCGATGATCTATTTCGACAGCACTTACCTCGCCAAGTGCTACCTGCCCGAGATCGGCCATATTGAAGTTCGGGCGACTGCGCTCAAAGCTGGCACACTCCATAGCGTGGCTCTCGCCAAAACCGAGGTCGCCTCCGTCTTTCATCGCCATCTGCGCGAAGGTCGGCTGAGCGCACCTGAAGTCGCGGAATATATGCACCAGTTTTCCCAAGACTGCGCCGATGGAGTCGTTTCCTTTTTGCCCGTTACGCCCGAGCTTTTGGAGACAACTTATTCGGCTTATCAAACGCTCCCCGCCTCGCTCTTCGTGCGCTCCGCCGACTGCCTCCACCTCTGCGCCGCCGCCGAGGCCGGGTTTAAGGAAATCTATTCCAACGACCGCCACCTTCTCGCCGCCGCGCCCCACTTCGGCCTCCGCCCGCTCAACGTCATCCCATGAGCACCAAATCCACGATCACCTACGGCAAGGATTTTCACCTCTACACCGACTACGAAGACGGACTCACCGGCGTATGGCTGCAACTCGACCAGCCCGGCGACTTCATCGCGGCGGGCTACTCTGGGAAGACCACCAGCGTAACCCTCCGCATCCCCCTGGCCGTGTGGGAACACCTCCGCCAGCACAGTCCCGCCGACTACTCCCTCGCCGATCTGACCGACGCGCAAATCCTCGCGAAAGCCGAACTCGAGGCCGACGAAGATCGCGCCCGCTACAAAGAACTCTTGGCCGAATCCAAGAAAACCAAAGGCAAGTCCGCCCAACGCCACCCCCTCGGCCTGGCCTTTGTCCGCATCCACGGCTACCACCGCTCCCGCGCCTGGCAAATCGAGCGAAATCTCAAACGCCTCCAAGACCAGCGAAAGCAACAACTCGCACTCCGCACCGCCGTGAAACAAGTCGGCAACCACGAACGCCGACAACTGGCCCGCAATCGCCGGAACCTCAAAAAGCTCACCGCAAAATAGCCTTTGCGCTCTTTGCGGCTCTTTGCGCCTTTGCGTTAAAAAGTCCGATTCAACGAGGGTTTTGACATGAAGTGGACGGCGATCTCCGAGCGCCCGCTGATCCGCCGGTCGGCAAATTGCATCTAAAAAGTCGGATGTGAACTAACACGTCTGCGCCCACCTCTGCTAGGATGCTCCTCTCCTTTGCACTCTATCCCTGCCCCTTGGTCGCCATGATCTCTCCCCTCGCACGCCTCGCCATCCTCGCCGCCGTTTCCGTTTCCGGTCTTCTCCCTCTCCCGGCCCAGGAGCTGACGCTCAAGCAGGCCCAGGAACTTCGCGCGGAAACCAAGACGGCGGAAACCGCCATCGGCCAGATCATCCGGACTTCGGACAACCCGGCGCTGCTCAAAAACGCCAACACCGCCAAAGACGCCCTCGGACGCGTCTCCGGCAAGCTCGACGCCTACATCGGCCAGCTCAAAAAATCCGACAACCCCGACGACATCTACAACAACGGCAACAAATACCCGCCCATTGCCGGCGTCTCGATCCGCAGCTTCGAGGTTCCTGTCGGCGCCACGGTCGTCCACGTCCCCGTCACCCTCGACAAACCAAGCGCCAACACCGTCATCGCCTATGTCCGGGTGTTCAACGGCAAGGGCGCCCGCGCCGTCCCCGATGTGACGAAATCCGTCATCTTCCGTCCCGGAGATTCGCTCGTGAAAACCCTGAGCTTCGACGTGAGCGGCATGTCGGAAGGCAACAGCGTGAAGGCCGTCCAACCCGCGGTCCCCGACGGCGCCACGCGCCAAGGCGGCGACATCCTCATCACGGCGAAGGCGGGCGCGGTCAACGAACCGATCAAGGGCACGAGCCGGCCTCCGCTCACGTTCGCCCCGCTGGGCGACGTGTGCTACTCGGGCACGGCCGAGACGATTCAGTTCGACGACAAGGGCGGCCCGAACCGTTTTTCAACCTCCCTCTCCCACGGTCGCACACAGGTCGGCAACGGCGAGACGGGCTATTACGGCACGGTGGATCAAGGCGTCATCGTGCGCGGACCCGAAGGCCTGGTTCTTACCTCGCGCCGCCTCGACCAGCCCGTCCCGGTCGGCTCGCCACCCACCCTCTATCCGTTTCTCGCGTCCATGCTCTCGGGCCATCGGACGCCCGAAACGCATTTCAAGTATGGCAGCGTCGAATGGGTGGTAAAAATGCCGAATCGCAAAAGTTCCTGGCCGGCGTTGTGGCTGGTGCCCACCGGCGGCTGGCCGCCCGAGATCGACGTTTACGAGGGCTTCGGCTACAACGGCTCCTGGCGTTTCCCCGCCAACCTTTCGACCAACCTCCACGGCGGCCACGGCAACATTCGCAAGTTCACACGCCCCGCCATGAACATGAAGATGAGCACCTTTGGGCTGGCCGACACCCTCGACAGCGAATTCCACACGTTTGCCGTCACCGTCTCCCAAGAGTGGATCACCATGTTCATTGATGGCGTCGAAACGATGCGCTATGCGAACCCGTTCAAGGGCCAGACTTGGTATCCTCTCACGAATGTCGCGGTCAAGGCGCAGGCGGACTCGGCCTACGCCGACGGTTCCGGAGACATGATCCTCCGCTCGCTCAAGATTTGGCGGGCCGAGTGACCGGGTAACTCCACCCAAGGCCGGGGGATCAAAATCAACGCGCCCCGGTCTTCTTCTCCCGCCCGCCGTCGCGCAGCCGAAATCGAGAGTCGCGCCGTCGTGCGATAACGACGCCCATCGGCAAATCCGTTTCCAAGGTTGACCGCCCCCAAGCCCATCCTACGGTTAAAAGAGATCTTCCCGTTTCTGAACAATCCGCCCACTCCATGACGTTGAGTCGTTTCCGGTCCCTCGGCATCCTCATTGCCCTCCTTCCCGTTGCCGTTTCAGCCCAAACGTCTCCTGCGGTCGCGGCAACCCCGTCGGACGCCTCCAAAGCCCCCGCCAAAAAAGCGCCCGCCGACAACCTCGACCTCCGTTTTGCCAACGGCATCGTCGCCGTCGTCGAGGAAAAGGTCATCACCGTCGACGACCTCCGCCGCGAAATAGCCCCCCGCGTGGGCGGCATCCAGCGCGCCGCCACCAGCGAAAAGGACTTCAACGACAAGATGGAGGCCCTTCAGGACGACATCATCCAGCAGATGATCGACCGCGTCCTCATCGTGAAGGACTTCAAGAAGGACGACAAACGCCACATCCCAGACAGCATCATCGACAACGCCATCGCCGACGAACAGATCCGCCGCTGGGACGGCGACCGCGGCAAGTTTCTCGCCTACCTCCGCGCCATCGGCATGACCTTCCGCGAATACCGCAAGAAGATGGAAGACGACATCATCTACGACTACATGCGCGGACAGCAGCGCCGCAACCAGTCCGTCGTCAGCCCGGCCCGGATCGAAACCTTTTACGACGAAAACAAGGACCGCTTCTATCAGGAAGACCAGATCCACATGCGCATGATCGCGCTCAACCGCGCCGAGGGCGAAACGGACGCCCAGATCCAGGAGCGGGCCGGCAAGGTCGAGGCCCGTTTCAAAGCCGGTGAAAAATTTGAGGATCTCGCCCGCGAGATCAGCCAGGACGCCAAGCGCGCCAAGGGCGGCGACTGGGGCTGGCAGCGCAAGACCGACCTCAAGGCCGAGTTCAGCGACCCGCTCTTCAAACTCGAAAAGGGCCGGCTCACCGCCCCGATCATCACCCCCGAGGCCACCTACATCCTCTATGTCGAGGACCGCAAACTCGCCGGCGTCCAGCCCCTCGCGGACGTCCGCGACCAGATCGAAAAAATCCTCGCCAACCAGATGGCCCAGCAGTCGGAAACCAAGTGGCTCGAACGCCTCCGCCGCAACGCCTACATCCGCATCTACTGAGACCGCGCCTCCCGCGCCCGCTGTATCACTTGATCGGATGGGGTCACGGGGATTGCGCCCCGTAACCCTTCCACACCACCGGACATGCGGTTTTCCGCATCCGGCGGTTGGAGGACAGAGAAGTCCTGCACTGACGGATCAAACGCGCCTTGCC
>JBAZSJ010000051.1:0-37128 GCA_041662485.1 Opitutaceae bacterium
CACGAGCCGGGGTTGGCCGTCGCCACCAGCCACGGAGCGGGGATGGCAATGTCGCGGGTTTTGCCACCGGCGTGGAGCATGATGTGAGTCACCAGACGATCCGATGCGGCTTCGAGGACGAAAAGGGTTTCGTTGGGGATGGTTTTGAGTTGGCGAATGTTCCAGCCGGGGGGCAGATCGAGCTTGGCCTGGCCGCCGGGGTTGAACACATGCAGGCGGAACTGGAGCTTGGCCTGAGGCGGCACCGACGGCACCAGGCTCAACTCATACGACAAGGGTTGTGCGCCCTCTTTTTTGCGCAGGTCGGCGAACCAGTGGTCGAAAAGTGATTTGGCGGCGTCGGGCGCACCCAGACCCCGGAGCATGCCCATGGCGATGGCGACGTGGCCGTAGAGACCGGGGTGAACTTGATCGCCGTTGAGATGGAAATCGGGGCGGATTTTACGGCCCTCGTAGAGCACTTCTTTGTAAGCTTCTCGCGTCGGGAGAAGGATGCACTTTTCGTCGGCGGCGACGCTCTTCATCTCTTCGGCCATCTTGTCCATCACCAGATTTTTCGGGGAGTTGATGTCCTCCGTGCACAGGGTGGGGGTGGCGAGGGCGATGACCCGGGGGGTGAGCCGGGTGCGCAGCGTCTGGATGAGGTCGCGATACTTGTCTCCCCATTTTTTAAATTCTTCGGGCTTGTCGGAAAGGTAGGGGGCGAGCGCGTCGTTCATGCCGAGCATGATGACGAGGACATCGGTGTGGCGGTTGAACTCGATGTTCATGTCCACGCCCTTCACATCGAGGTAGCTCGGTTTAGCGTCGGCGGCGGGCGCGGGGGACTTGGACGTATGGAGCCAGGAGCCGACTTGCTGGCCGCTGCCGCCGAGCGGGACGAGGGTGTAGTTGCTGGAGGGGGCGGCTTCCTTGAGTCCCCGGTCGATCATGGCGACCCAGCCGTTTTCGCCTCCGTTGCCGCCGCGTCCGGTGATGCTGTCGCCGACGAAGACGATGCGGTCATCGGGCAGGAGCAGCACGGCCGCTTCCAATCTGACAAAGCCGACTACTAATATAGTAAGAATCAATCCCAGGGTAGCAGTGGAATAACGCACGCCATAGTCGAAACTCTCTTGATCGGGTCCGCAATTGATACGTCCTGATACAGAATTGATTCACTTTGAAGTGTGCCGTTTTACGATAACAGTCCAGATTGTCGCCCATCCGCTATTTTTGGCGATGGCATGTTATATCGACGAAGTGCTTTCTGAAGACATTGGGCAACTCGGTGGTGTTGCACGTGGAAGAAATAGGGGAATGGGGTTCGGGACGGAGGCGACGTGCCGCGAACTTGTGGTGGCACGGAGGGCTTCGTTTGTCCGAACGCTTAAGCAGGAAGCGTGGGCCGTTCGGAAGATTCTTTGGTAATCAACCGCGCAAGTTTCAGGTCCATACTGCTTGCCTATAAGTCTTTACGTAATTATCAGCCAACTGTCCATTTCCATAGAGTGGCTAGTGGAAACGACATTGGTCCAGCGGGTAGTATTAGAATCTTGGCCAACTGATGGTTCATGAGGGTGCTCAATCGACAGGCGTCGCCGTAATGGCAAAAAACCGCGACATTAATGTCGCGTAACACGAGCCTAAATCAACGTAGTATGAAAATTCATATGACATTGGTCTTGAAAGGCGATGTGCGGGCTTGGCTACCGCTGGCTGGGTGTAACCCTATGGGCTTGCCGGTTACGAAGCCTGCGTTTTCAGGGCATCCGAGACGTAGTTGCACGCACCCGTGAGGGGAGCACGTTTTTCGTTGCTTAGAACATTAGAGATGATACACTCTCCCCCAGTTTAATTGGTGGACTGTGAGGGAATCGAACCCTCGGCGTGCTGGTGGGAACCCGTTCGCCGTCTCCAAGACACAGCCCATTGATTTGACGGTCTCCCCGCTACGTCGCCTCCTTGAAAAGAGACGTAGCGGGGGGAGTTTTTACGCCATTTTGATCCAGCCTCGTTCGGCGAACTTGAGTTTGTTATCTGTGGTGATGTAGGGTTTTACCTCTTCCGGGGTGACGTTGAAGTGTTTCGCAAGATCGCCAAGACGCATGCTCTTCATTCGAATTACACCTTGAATGGCTTCAACGGTGAGACCGGATTTCCCTGCTTGGGGTGCGGCCTTGGAAGTTCCGGATGCTGCTGCAGCCTTTTTTGATGAGCTTGAGTGGAAATTATATTCAATCATATCTGCGGTTCGATTGAGTTGATTGGCCTGCTCACGGAGCCAGTCGACTACTTGTGTTGGTGATAGACTCATGGTGTGTATTCAAGCAAGGCATCTTGATTTGATGTGTCAAGTCAACATGCCTCAAGACCTGTAGCTTGGGTTTTTCTTGAGACACATATCTTAAACCACAAGACGATTTAGAGATGTGTTATGGCACGGGCAAGATTCTGGCGTGAGGGTTGAAAATTTGTGCGTTTGCGGAACGCTGATGCCCGTCGATTGCTGCGTTGCAAATTACGGCACGGTGCCGGTGCGAGTGACGGATGGAAAGTGGAACATAACCATTGAGAACGGATGGTGAAAAGAGCGAGGGGCGTGGCCAATCGTTTTTATAATCAGATTTGCTGTGACGATCCCTTAAAGAAAATTTGTTTTCATGACGGCTAAAAATCACACGGAGTCGGTAAGTGTCATGGATGCGTTATCATAGATTTACCAACGTCAGGGGCACCGCGACTGTTGAGAATTCTGCTTCCGGCGGCCATTACCGCTCCAAGCTGGAGCGGGACGGTTTCATCACATGGATGCTGAATCCTGAAGTCGCTCAAGCCCGCTTGCAGAAGCCCCGTGTCAAAAATTCCAATTCCGATGGATCATGGAAGCGCTACACGGGCGATCTTCTGGTGGACTTTCACCCCAAGCTCCAGCGTCGGCAGCTCGTTATCGAGTTCAAATACGCGAAAGAGCTGGCGCACTTGAAAAAAACGGAGCCCAAGCGGTATCTAGAAATCGCGGCCTATCTCGATTCGCAGAAGCGCGATTTTCTGATCCAGACCGAAGAGCATGTTTACGCGGCTGGCTTTCCGATGATGCGGTTTGTCTGGGACCATCGAAACAAAAAGATGCATCCCGCAAGTCAGGAAATCATCGCCTATGTTCGGGCCAACCCAGGTGTTTCGCTGGGAGTTATGCTGGGTATTTTGCGGATCGAGCGGATCGCGCGCCTAGAGCTGATTCCCGAGGTGTGGCGGCTCGTGTCCACGCACCACCTGAGCGTGGATTTCAAAAAAGTTTTGGATCAGTCGGCTAAATTGCATCCCGGTTCGGTATGAGAGGTAACCAAACCCATGAGCATTCGCGACACCGACCCGCTTGCATCTGCTGTCCCTGACACAACTCCATCCGAAGGTGAGGCGGCCGATGCCGTTTCTTCCAATCGGTGGTCCGTGATCGAACCTGGTAAGTCGCCGCTCCCGCGCACTCCTCGAAACCAGCCGGAAACCGATTTGGCGACTGGTTCAACCCGGAAGGCGACCCTGTTGCCGTTCGCACTGTCACTGCTGGGGCGTCCCTACAAGGTGTGGGACTTGGCGACAGGGCGGCAGGTCGAGCGCACCGAACGTCTGAGCCTCAAGGATCATGTCCCTGAACTGGTCCGAAATCTTAGCTGTGGTGCCGATTTCATCTACAAGTGCGTTCTGATGCTTTGTGAAGCCGGTCCGGAAAACGTGAAAATTTCCAGTCTTTTGAAAGGTGCACCCAGTGGAGGGAAGGGCCGGTGCCGGACGCGGGCGAATAATCCGGATCTTTTCTTGAAGGCGATTGAAGATGTCTGTGTCACGCGCGGGCTACGTCCCGGCAGGGAGAAGGCGCTCAAGGAAATTCGTCTTTATCTTTCGGCCAATGGCTGGATTGGGAAACTGCCATCGGATAAGACCCTGCGGAAGCACACGAAGGCGTCGTGGGTTTTGAGCGCCAGAGCTGATAGCTACGAGCGTGACCATCTCTACAGGGTTATCGGTAAGCCTGCAGAATCCCTGGGACTGATGTCGATGGTGCAACTCGACACCACGACGTTTACCGACGACGAGTCAGACGTGTTACGAGTTGTGAATGAGCTGGGCCAGGATTTGGGGCCGGCTAATGTTATTTTCGGTATTTTGGGCGCCAATCGTGGCGTGTGGACTTTTATGGCTTTTGTCGGTGCGGCCAATAGTTACCTGGCAGGCTTGAGCGTCAAACGCGGGCTACTGGCCAAAAGTTTATTGCTCCACGAGTATGGTATACAGGGCGTGTATCCTTACAGCGGGCATGTAGGGGAGATCAGGCACGACAACGGTTCGGAGTTTATCGCGCAGCATCTGAAGGATATCTTGGTCTTGCGGGATATTAAGGTTAACTTCGACGAATCCTCTCCGGTTGAAACGCCGCATTACCGCGGCAAGGAGGAGCGCTTCAATCGGACCGCCCACAAGCTTTTCAAGGACTTTTTGGATTCCGATCAGGGTAAACGTTACGTTCGCTCGGTTAACGGTAATAAAAATGCCAAGGGCATTCGATTGACCGACCTGGACAAGGCGCTGATGGAATGGGTGGTTTTGAATTATCATAACCGCGGCCATAAAGGGCTGGGGGGAGATTCGCCGAACTCGCGGTTTGAGAAGTTAGCCGAAGGCCGGGACGGCTTGCCCGCTTCCGGTCTTTCGATGCCGCTGACGGCTTCTGAGGAACTCGATTGGGATTTTATGTGTGAAGACGCGCGGGTCGTAAATCACATGGGGATTGTCTGGGAGAACCGTGTTTATCGCTCATCTGAACTTCAGCTTTTGTTTGTTCTCAACAAGCGATCCTCGATGCGGAGAGTGCCGTTCCGTTACAACCCTTACGGCATTAATGCCGTTTTCGTGAAAGTGCCTGATGGCAAGGGCGGAGAGAAAATCATCAAGGTGCCTTGGGTTCCAGAGCGGGAAAAATATCCGATGACAGAGGAGGTGTTACGCGCCGCGACCAATCCATCGCTCTGGGAATGGAGAGCCATTTATTCGATTTTACGCAGGGCCGGTAATGCGGAACCGACTGCCGGTCTGATCGAGGAAATACATGCGAAACAAGAGGCGGAAGCGGCGTCCGCCCGCAAAGCGGGGGCGCCCAAGAAGAAGGAGCAAATTGCTACCAGCCGCAACCAGGCCATGCGGAAGCTGTTGGGGGATAAAAACCTTCCCGCAACGGCACCCACGCCAACTCCGGCAGCCGCCAAACCGCCGCGTCACATTCACCGTCCCGTTTATCTACCTGTGGCCGCAGGCCACGAAGCCTACTGATATATGAATACCCATACACTACCATACGCCTCCGTTTCCCAAGAAATGGATGAAACTTACCCGCATCTGCTGGTTGAGTCGGCGGCTCTGTTGACCAAATCCATCGATGAGCGCACCACATGGATTAATACCGACCGGTTCATCATGCACGCCAATGCCAAGCCGGTATTGAGTGCGATGAAGGACATCTTCAACCGCCCACCCTGTATACGGCCGGCCTGTCTTGCGGTCATCGGTGACAGCAACGAGGGCAAGACGGCGGTGGCGAACCGCTTTTTCCGGGATATGGGAGGGGATCCGGCCAATATTTTTGGCAATCACGAGGAAATGCCGATTGTCTTGGTGGAAATGCCGCCCAGGGCCACCGAGCCTCGGATTTGTCTGGCGATTGCCAGGGCGCTTCATCTGACGAGTTCTGCCAATACCAAATCACGTCTGGTCAGTGACCATGTCTACCGGGCACTTGTCGCCAAAAAGGTGAGGGTGTTGATTCTCATGGAATTTCAGCATGCGGAGCCGTTGCCCAAGTTTGAGCGCCAGGTGGTTCTCGATATGGTCAAGGGTATCTCCAATCAGGGCATCAGTGTGATTGCGGTTGGAACCGAAGAGGCGAGGAAGCTGTTGGGCCAGGATGAGCAGGTGGCAAATCGCATGAGGGTCATCCATATCAAGGGTTTTACCCAAGGTCAGGATCTCATGGATTTCCTTCATTCATTGGAGGCCTTTTATCCGCTGCCCCAGCCTTCGGGTTTGGGTGAAAAGCAGATCATGACCCAGATTTACCGAAGGACGCTTGGAGTCACGGGCGAGATCATCGCCCTGTGCAACGCCGCAGCCGTATGGGCGGTGCGAAATAACAAGCCCTGCATCGATATGGAGGCATTGGTGAAAGCCACATTGCTTCCAAAGGCATCAGTCAACTGATCACCATGCACTCCCGCCTCATTTCTTCGTTATGTCCGGCCAAGGACGAGACACTGATGTCTTTTTTGTCCCGTGTGCAGAATGATGCCGAATATACCGATGAGCGACTTCATCTGCTGGCGGCGGGGGTGCATCTTCAGAACGCGCGGGCGGCCGAACGGCGATCCTTTGACTGGGACAGTTTAGCCCGGTTCTTTAACGCCTCGGCGGAGGATCTTTTCCGGCTGTCGGAACGGTCATGGTTATTCGGCCCAGGGGATGACATACCTCGCTCACGGGGACACGCGCCTTGGTCACGTGAGCCCGGTTATGGTGCTCACTGCCCCTGTTGCCTGAAAGAATCGGAGCATTGGAGAAAAGTGTGGCTCAAGCCCAATGCCTTGGTTTGCACGAGGCATAAAGCCTTGCTCGTGCGGCATTGTCCCTTCTGCGACCAAAATTTGACAGGGGTTAATTGGAGCCGCGCACTTCCACTTTGTCCGACCTGTGGCTCCCATTTGTCGCTGGGTTCACGAATCCCGGCCCCAGCTGCCATCATTGAACAGTCGGTCAAATGGAGTGATCGTTTTGAGACGATCATTAACAACGGACCATTGATCCAGCAAGACGAACAGGTCGCCCACTGGGCTGCTGGCTGGTGCGCTACCCAGATGCTGGTCAATGAGGAGGATTCCACTTTCAGAGAACTGGCTTCAACCTTGGTTGATTTGGCCAATCTAGGAGCGTTGGCCAAGGGTGACGCTCCGGACCAACGAGCGCTTCGATTCGCACAGGTGTCGCTGGCGACCCATCGGATTGATGAAATCCATCGTGCGCTGACAGAGCATTACTGGCTCACCATGAAAAAGCGCGTATCCCAATCTGATTTGGATACCGTGGTGCGCTTTGAGTTGCTGGAATTGTCGGCAACCCTGGGGCTTGAGGTTAACTGGAAGATGAGGTGCCAGACGGTGTTGAGTTCGTATGCGAACCTGGATGTATGGCATTTATTGCCGATAGCGGCATGACAACCAGGTCTGCTGGCACCATGATTTATGTCGGCATTGCTTCCATTGCCCGACGAAAGTGCCGCCTCGTTTGCTTTTCGGCTGGCAAGAAAAGAGAGACTGTCTCTCCAGGAGTTTTGCCAAGGGAGACTTGGGCTCACCGCCACCCAAGCCAGAAGTGACTTGGACCAGCTCTTGACGAGAATATGCTCTGAGAAACTGGCGGCGCTCGCCGGCATCCCGGAATCTGCGGTCATGGAGATGAAGATTCCGTGCGCCTGGGTGGAATCAACGTGGGATCGGCAGCGGCGACGACATGAGGCGCCCATACATGTTTGTCCCGTTTGCCTCGCTGAAAACCTGTATGGCCGTCGTTTCTGGCGCACACCTTTTGCCTTTGTTTGCCCTAAGCATGGAGTGGAGATGGTGGGCCTCTGCCCTCATTGTAAATCTGCGCTCACTTATTTCAGTGCATCGGACAGTCCTTGGTGTGCACATTGGCTGGAGAATTGGCCTACCTGTTCCCTTTGCGTGCGGCACATTTCACGCGGACAGATGGCGCATCCCCTTCTGATTGGCCTCACCCAACAATGGTCGCGTGCGTTTGAGGGCGAGACCGTGCGAGGGCTGACCGCGCAGGAATATCTACGTCTATCGGCCAAATGCTTGTTTCGTTTCCGGAGGGAGCGTCGTTATCGGACGGCGGCTCTGCGGATGCGTCTTGTTCCGCCGTGGGCGGCACAAAAGGCCGCCTCCTTGCTCCTGCATGCCATGCTTAACGGACCTCTGACCATTGATGTTTTCCAGGCGGCAATCGGAGGCAAGTTCGACGCGGCTTCGCTGGCGCACGATCTCAATTCAATCTGGCGCAGCGATGCTGACCGTGCGACGTGGTATACAGATCAGTAACGCGACGGCAGCCAAAGCAGAGACAGGGTCGTTTGATAGGGATGCAACTGCACCGCGCACTCGAATAGTTCTTCGCCCTTGTCTTCGAGATGCGGAAACCATGCCGACCAATCGACGGGTCTCATTACGCCGGCCTGACGTGGATTTTTGTTTAAATCGGCTGCGATACTGCACGAGCCAAGACGCTGCTCTGATTCAAACCAGAAACCCGCCATCCGGTCTTCGTTACGGCGCCACCAACGCACTTGATTGCCATCGGAAAACACCACCATCACCGGCTGGCGGGTGATCCCGGCATAGCGCACGGCCGCTGAGGTGAAGCTCACGTTAAAGGTCTGGCTCCACTCACGGATGATCTCCAGGTCAGGTTCGGCCTTCAGTATACCCGGATTGATCATCGTTTTGGGCAGAAGCAGTTCGGACGCGAAGGTGTTGGCTTCGATTTCAGGTCCGCTCTGCTGGTATTGGCGCATGTCGGCCTCGCTGCAAAAAAACGACTGTGAAATATCCTTGTGGAGTTCCCAATGCCCCAGTTCGTGGGCAATGGCAAAACGCCGCCGACCGATTTCGGTGATGGCGTCGCTCAACGTGATGGTGCCGGTGTTGCCAACCCGGACCAGGTGCGCCTCGGCACCCGCCAGCGCCGCAGTGACTATCTCAATCCCCAGCGCCCAGGCAATATCCTCAAGGACGATTTCGGTGGGACCGGTGATGCCGTAGGTCTCCAGTAGCTTTTGCGCGCGGAAGGACGCGGTCAGCAGACGTGGATCAGCTGGCATTCTTTCGGGCGCGTGCGCTGGTGCTGGAGAGCTTGTCGCGAAGCGAAATCAACGCGGTCAGATCACCGTCTTCCCATTTCCTGGCGTAAACCGCAGCGGCGGGTTCAAGCGCGAGCAGGCGTTTGATCTGCTCGATCAGCGATTCGCGTGTTTCGTTGGCGGCGGCTTTGAAGGAGGAGGTCGTTTGGGTTGCGGCGAGACGTTCCCGTCTGGCGGTTTCCAATTTTAGGCGACCGGCAGATGCATCCAGAAGTTTCTTCGCTTTGGCCCACGAGGCATCGGGATCGATACCCTCGTCGCGCAGTTCCTGCTTCAACTGCTGTTCGGTCACGGGCAGCGCGAGTTCGTCCTCTCCGAGAATGAGGTTTACGGCTGCATCAGGAAATCGAATACTTTTTTTATCAGGCATTTTAGGATCCGCTCTCATTTTGAATTTTGTTCGGATTTGATGAAGCGCCGTCCGGCCGCTTTCATTCTCTTCTTGGCAATATAGATGTCGTTTACGGTTACGTCCAGCCGTCGTGCAACGGCTTCAACGGGTTTATATAGTCCTTCGTCTCGTGCTAAAATGATCATTGCGTGGGCAAGATGGTCATCGGCGATGAAGTCCAGGAAGCGGTCGACGCGGTAGGCCGTGGCAGCCCTGGATTCATCTTCTTCCTCGCTGGTTTGCTCCCACAAAGGAGTGCCGGATTCCAAAATCGATTGAGGAACATCCTCTTCGCTGGCATCCCCGCCCACATCGGTCTCCCGTCGCAAAGTGCGGTTTTCCCTAGATTGAACCAGGGCGCTAAGCTTGCTGCGCAGCTGCATGCGAAGCGCTTTACCGATTTCGACGTCCTCCGGTAACCTGCGACGGGTAGGGGAGTTAACGTCTTCATCGAGGACCTGTTTAATAAGCTCTTGAACGAGATCCTCTGGGAGGTTCCCGTTCGGCAGCGATTGGCTTTTTGAGCCGAACCACCGATACTTTGCGGCCTCGTAGGTGACGTGGCGTAGCAGTTGGTAATAGTTTTTCGGGTCCGCGAAATATTCGCGCACCCGGGTGATTTGACTGAATACCTCGTCGTCCATGGTGAAAAATTAGCGTTTGGGTCGCTTGTTTGGAGTGAGGCCGGACGTGTTTGTATGATCAGGTGCATATAACACTGATACCGACCGACTGACCGAATTTCCGTCCGGGCCTGATTTTATCGGAAAATTCTTTGGCCAGAATTTTTCGATAAAAAATTGGCCGTCGTTATGGCTTCTTCCCCGTGCAAAAAAACTTTGGCGACCAACATGCCGTCGGCATGGGTTAGGGTATTTTGCGGCAGAAACTTGCGGGAAAATTTCCAATTTGAAGCGTTTCCATCATTTTCCTGTAAATTTCGACTGATGCCAAGCCGTAAAATGGTGGTTATGAGTCGGTTATATTTTATTTATAGATTGCTAACAATTAGCAATTTACAAAAGTGACCACCGCATGGCTCGTCGTTATGACTTGGGGTCCGTCGTTATGACTTCGACCGTTTTACAACCGTTTAAAAATGTGAATAAGTTTTTGCCTGAAATACGTGATTTACGACGGAGTTGTCTTGACTGTGGTGGGTTAAAATGGGTTGAAATGGAGCACTGTGGGGGGCTTCGCGGTTCCTCATGTTTTAATGGCTCAAAACGGCACAGCTTCCTACACCGGCCTTTTCAGGCACACGCTCGACGACAAAAATCGTGTAACGATCCCGTCTGCGTGGCGTTCTGCGCATGACGAAGGGGAGCAGTTTCTCGCGACGCCGCATCCGGACGGCTACATCGCCATCCTTCCTCCCTCCGAGATCGCCAAGCTGCGCGCCAAGATCGAGGCCATCGCGCTGTCGGACGGTTCGGCCCAAGATTTTGCCGCGCGTTTCTTTTCGCAGACGCAGACCGTGGGCTTCGACAAGCAGGGCCGCATCATGCTGAACGGCGACCTGCTTTCGCACGCCGGCATCTCCAAGGACGCCGTGCTCGTGGGCTCGCTCACGAAATTCAGTCTCTACAGTCCCGACCGCTGGAGTCGGGTGGAGCAGAGGACCGCCGGGGAGAACTTCGGCGATCTCATGCGCCGCATCGGAATATAACCCATGCGCAAAAATCTCCCCCTTCTTCCGATCCGTTCGCTGGCGCTGCCAGCCCGACTCGGGCGCCGCCAGCGTAGCCTCGCCTCGTCCCCCGCGGCCTTGGCCGCCTGCGTTCGTTTTGAGCAGAGCAACCTCGCCGTCGCCCGGGCCGCCCGTCCGGTCTGGCTGCGCGGCCCGCTCTTTCTTCACCAATCGCGTTCGTCACTGTCGTCGGCCGTCGCGCGCCATGCCGCTTGAAGCCGCCATTGTTCCCATGACGCCCGGCCACCAACCCGTTCTGTTGCGCGAGGTGCTCGACCTGCTCGCGCCGCGCGCGGGCGGCCGCTACCTGGACGCGACCTTCGGCGGCGGAGGCCATACGCGCGCCATCCTTGAGGCCGCTCCCGGCGTCAACGTCGTCGCCCTCGACCGCGATCCCGCCGCGCAACCTCGCGCCGAGGTGCTGCGTGTCGAGTTCGAAGGGCATTTCGCGCTGATCGACCGCGACTTTGGCCGCCTCGGCGAGCTGCCGGCGGACGGCTTTGACGGCATCCTTTTCGATCTCGGGGTTTCCTCGTTCCAACTCGACGACAGCGAGCGCGGCTTCTCGTTTCGCAACGACGCCCCGGCCGACATGCGCATGGACCCGCGTTCCGGCGTGCCCGCCTCCGTCTGGCTCGAAACCGCCACCGAGGAGATGCTCGTCCGCGCCGTGCGCGACTACGGCGAGGAAAAGAACTGGCGCCACGTCGTGCGCGCCGTCGTCGCCGCGCGCGGCACCGGCAAGCTCGCCCGCACCGCTTCGCTGGCGACGTTGATTTCCGAGGCCATCCCGCCGCGCGACCGGTTCACCTCGAAGATCCATCCGGCCACGCGCGCCTTCCAGGGCATCCGCATCGCGGTGAACGACGAGCTCGGAGCCATCGAGCGCGCGCTGCCCGCCGCCTTTGCCCGGCTCAACGCCGGCGGCGTGCTCGCGGTCATCAGCTTTCACTCCCTCGAAGACCGCATCGCCAAGCAGTTTTTCCGCCGCCTCTGCGGACAGTCCGAGGGACTCGACGATCACCGCCCGCAGGATCTCCGCGAGAAATCCGCCGAGCCGCTTACCCGCCGTCCGGTCACTCCGGCGGACGCCGAGATCGCCCTCAATCCCCGCAGCCGTTCCTCGAAGCTGCGCGCCATCCGCAAACTTTAAACAACGCACCGCCCGGACTCTTCGCCTCGCCTCCGACCATGAACAAGAAAGACACCAACGCCTTTGTGAACCAGCTCCTCGTGTATACGCTGGTCATGATCTGCTTCAGCGGATCCATCGGCCTCGGCACGGTGTGGCTCCGCCACCAGATTTCCGTCACCGCCAACAACACCAAGCAGCTTGAGCAGCGCATCGCGGAGACCGAGCGCCACATGTCCGAGCTCAACACCCAGATCACCGAGGAGCAGACGATCACGGTGCTGAACCGCCGCAACGCGGACTGGAGCCTCGGGCTCGTGCAGCCGCGCGAGCCGCAGGTCGTGCGCGTGAACGAATCCGCCGAACGCCGCCTGGCCGCGCGCAACAACGCCGAGGTCTTCGCCACCGAAGCCGTGGCCGTCACCCCCGTGCGTTTCCGCATTCCCGCGACCTTCCGCTGATCCCGATGTCAAAAGGCTTCGCATCCAACTACCGCATCGTGCTGCTGGGGCTCGGCGTCGTCGCGAGCTTCGGCTGCGTCGGCCTGCGGCTGGTTGATCTTCACTATGTCGATCGCGAGAAGCTTGTGAGCTACGTGGACCGTGCCCGCCGCCAGATCACCGTCGAGCCGGCGCGCCGCGGCGATATCCTGGACATGCGCGGCGACACGCTCGCGACTTCGCGTTCCCTCATCATCCTCGGGGTGGACCCGCAGGCGCTGCGCAAGGAAGACGAGTCCAAGTGGCCGCAGCTCGCCACGGTGTTGAAGATGCCGCTGGCGGATCTCACCAAGGTTTTCAACACGAAGACCCGCGCCCCCGCTCCCGACGACAAGAGCGACGAAGACCGCCAGATCCGCTGGGCGAAGCTGAGCGAGGAGGTCGAGGAGTCCACCTACGACCAGATCACCAAGCTCGGCATCAAGGGGGTCTACGGCAGCCGCACCTTCCGTCGCGCCTATCCGCACGATTCGATGGCCGCGCACCTGATCGGCTATGTGAACAAGGAGGGGCAGGCGTCCGCAGGCATTGAAAGTTTCGCCGATTTTTATCTGCGCGGACAGGATGGCTGGCGCGAATCCGAGAAGGACGGCCTGCGTCGCGAACTGGCCCAGTTTCGCACCCGCGAGGTTGCGGCGACCTCCGGCTACAGTGTCGTGCTGTCCATCGATTCGGCGGTCCAGCACATCGTGGAGCAGGAGATCGACGCCATCGTCAAAAAGTTCAATCCCGCCAAGGTCTCCGTCATCGTGAGCGAGCCGAACACCGGTTTCGTCCTCGCGATGGCGAACTACCCGTCGTTCAACCTCAACGAATACAATGAGCTCTCGAAGGACGAGATGGGCAACATGCGCAACATCTCGATCACCGACGTGCTGGATCCGGGCTCGACCTTCAAGATCGTCGCGGTTTCGGGCGCGCTCAACGACGGCCTGGTTACTCCGGCCACCCGCGTCAACTGCTCGATCGACTCCATCGAATACAAGGGCAAGCCCCGCCGCTTCATGCGGGACGACCACAACTTCGACCACCCGCTTTCCGTCGCGGAAATCATCAGCCATTCCAGCAACGTCGGCGCGGCCCAGATGGGCATGCGGCTCGGCGAGGACGGCGTCTACCGTTATGCGCGCGCCTTCGGCTTCGGCGAAAAGAGCGGCTTTCCCTTTGGCGGCGAGGTCGGCGGTTTCCTGAACACGCCGGACAAATGGAGCGGCGTTGACATCACCCGCATCCCGGCAGGCTACAGCATCTCGGCGACGCCGATCCAGATCCACTACGCGATGGCGGCCATCGCCAGCGGCGGCGTGCTGATGCGCCCGCAGGTCATCCGCCAGGTGCGCGACGCCTCGGGAGAGGTTGTCTACAACTTCACCGGTTCCGTGCGCCGCCACGTCGTTTCCATGCGCACCGCCGAGCAGATGGCCCGCATGTTGGAAGGTGTCGCCTCGCCCGAGGGCACCGCCCCGATGGCGGCGATTCCGCACTTCGAGGTCGCCGGCAAAACCGGCACCGCGCAAAAGCTCATCAACGGACGCTACTCCGATCGCAATCACGTGGGCTCGTTCGTGGGCTTTTTCCCCGCGAGCCGTCCCAGGGTAGTCATTTCCGTGATCGTGGATGACGCCAAGGTGCCGAATGGCCGGATCGCCTACGGCTCGACCGTGGCGGCCCCCAGCTTCAAACGGATCGGCGAGCAGTTGATCCAATACATGGACATCAAGCCGGTGTTCGAACCGGGACGCAATTTGCTGGTCATGGATGGAGGCCGGCGATGATCGGCTATCTCACCCAAAACCACACCCTCATAAACGCCTTCCAGCCACGCGCCGCGGGTCGCGTCCGGCGCCTGGATTCCGTAAGTCAGCGTGTTTTCAAAATGGCTCCAAAACTATCCGATTATCTTAACGAAAACGAGGTGATCGCGGTGAAGGGCTCCTTCGACCAGCCGATCTCCGGCATCGTCATGGACAGCCGTCGCGTGGTGCCCGGCGTGCTTTACTTCGCCCTGCCCGGGCTTCGCAGCGACGGTTCCTCGTTCATTGACGAGGCCATCAATCGCGGGGCGGTCGCCATCGTCACGCAGAAGATGCCGTCCCACGTGCCTTCGAAGGTCACGTTCCTCCAGGTCGCCGACGCGCGCGCCACGCTCGCCCGCGTGGCCCAGCGGTTCTACAAGTTTCCCGACCGCGACATGCAGGTCGTCGGCGTCACCGGCACCAACGGCAAGACGACCGTCACGCATCTCATCAAGCACTTCCTCAACGGCGACCAGCGCGTCGGCCTGCTCGGGACCATCAACTACGATCTGGGCGTGCGCACGGTGCCTTCGTTCAAGACCACTCCCGAGTCCCTCGATATCTACGGGATGCTGGCGCAGATGCGCGACGCCGGCTGCCGTCAGGCGGTCATGGAAGTCAGTTCGCACGGCATCGACCAGCAGCGCGTGCTCGGCCTTCAGTTTGGCGCGGCGGTTTTCACAAACCTGACGCGCGACCATCTCGATTACCACAAGTCGCTCGAAGCCTACTTCGACGTGAAGACCCGCCTGTTCACCGGGCACACCGGCGCCGAGCCGAAGGTCGCGGTTGTCAATTATGACGATCCCTACGGTCAGCAGCTTGCGGCCAAGATAGCAGCCGAGGTGTCGTCCGTCCGCGTGGTCACCTACGGCGAGCGGCCGGAGGCCACCGTGCGCGCCGAAAATGTTTCGCTCAATTTCAAGAACACGACCTTCAAGCTCGTCTGGCCGCAGGGCGAGATGCTCGTGGATTCGCCGATGATCGGCCGCTACAATGTGAGCAACTTGTTGGCCGCCGTCGCCACCGCGTGGGGGCTGGGGCGCGATCCGCAGGTGTTTCTCGCGAAGCTCCGCGCGTTCAAGGGCGTGCCCGGCCGCATGGAGCGCATCGAGGAAGGACAGGCTTTCAACGTGCTTGTCGACTACGCCCACACCGACGACGCGCTCACCAACGCGCTCGGCATGCTGCGCGCGATCACTCCCGGCCGTCTGCTCGTGGTCTTCGGCTGCGGCGGAAACCGAGACCGCACCAAGCGTCCGCTCATGGTCAAGGCCGTGCAGCAGTTCGCCGACTTCTCCTTCGCCACCGCCGACAATCCGCGCAACGAGGCGCTCACGCAGATTTTCAACGACATGCAGGAGGGCGTCATCGCCCCGCTGAAGATCACCTGGATCGAGGACCGCCGACGCGCCATCAGTCTCGCGCTCGACATGGCCAAGCCCGGAGACTGTCTGCTCATCGCCGGCAAGGGGCACGAGACCTATCAGGAGTTTGCCGACACCGTCAGCCCGTTCGACGACCGCCAGGTCGTGCGCGAGCTGATCGACATCAAAAAAATCTCCAAGGGATGACCCGACGTGCCCGTCTTTTCTCCAGAAACCCTCGCCGCTTGGACATCCGGTAAATGGACGACGTTACCGGGCGCGCCGCTGTCCGGATTCACGATGGACACGCGCCAGATCCGCGCGAGACAGGTCTTCGTGGCATTGAAGACCGACAAGCGAGACGGGCATGATTTTTTGGCCACCGCCCAGTCGGCGGGGGCGGGCGCCGCGCTGGTTTCGCGGGCCGATTCTTCTGTGTCGATTCCGCAACTCGTGGTCGCGGATCCGCTGACTGCGTTTCAAGCCATCGCCCGCGAGCACCGGCGCACTTTCAGGGGACCGGTCATCGGAATCTCGGGAAGCGCGGGCAAGACCTCGACCAAAAATCTTCTCGCGCTCCTGCTGGGGGATGAAGCGGGAGGCGTCCTGGCGACCGAGGGGAATCTCAACAATCATCTCGGAGTGCCTCTCACGCTCACGCGGCTGGATCCGGCCAGGCATACGTTCGCCGTGATCGAAGCGGGCATCAGCGGCCCGGGCGAGATGGCGCCGCTCGCCGCGATGATCGAGCCAGATCTAACGATCAACACGCTGGTGGCGCCCGCGCATGTCGAGGCGCTGGGATCGCTCGAAGGTGTCGCCCGTGAAAAGGCCGTGTTGCCCGCGGCGGTGCGCTCCGGCGGTGTCGCGGTTTTTCCCGAGCAGAGCCGGCAGTTCGCCGCATTCCGCGATTTGAACGTTCGCACGCTGGTGATCGAGCACGCCGACGTGTTGCGTCCGGCCGCACCGCCGAAGGACCGGGTCTATTTCACGGTGACGAACCGGGACGGTGAGACGGCCATCGCCATCGCCTACGGAACGCCTCTGCCGCTGGTGTTCACACTCAGGCGCGTCTCGGCCGGCATGGCGCAGAACGCGGTGCTCGCGATTTGCGCCGGCCTGCGGCTCGGCGTCGAGCCGGCGACGATTCAGACGCGTCTCTCGGGCTGGCAGCCGGCGAAGTTGCGCGGCGAACTGCGACGCGAGGACGGCCGCCTGCTTTATCTCGATTGCTACAACGCCAATCCCGCCGCGATGGGTGATGCCTTGGATGCGTTTTACGCCGTCGCTCCCGAGTCGGAGCCGCGGTTGCTGGTGGTCGGCTGCATGGGCGAGCTCGGACCGGAGTCGCCGATGTATCACCGTGCGTTGGGCCGGGCCATTCACCTGCGCCGTGGGGATCATCTGATGGTGATCGGCGACGATGCCGAGGCCGTGCGGCAGGGAACGCTAGAAAGCGCGATCCCCCCGTCCCAAGTCGAGGTGGTGACCTCGCTGGAGCCGGTGAAGGCCCGGCTGGCGGGATTTCGCGGGGCGGTCTTCATCAAGGGAAGCCGCCGTTACCAACTTGAATCCATTTTAACCGGGGAGGCGGCGCTCGCGGCGCACTGATGTTTCCATGCTGAGTTATCTTTCAAACTACGAGAGCTTCTGGGGTCCGCTTCGTCTGCTGCACTTCATCACCCTGCGCACCCTGATGGCGGCGGGCACGGCCGCGCTCATCGGATTCATCATCGGGCCCTGGCTCATCCACAAGCTGCGCAAGCTCAAGTTCGGCCAGCACTACGACGACGACCGCACCGGCGACCTCGCGCAGAAGTTCGACAAGAAGAACACGCCAACGATGGGCGGCCTGCTCATCTTTTTTTCGGTCTTCATCAGCACCGTGATGTGGGCCAAGCCCAACATCTGGGTCGTGGTGGCCCTCTTCGTCTATACCGCGCTCACGGCGGTGGGCTTCCGCGACGACTACCTGAAGGTCGTGAAGAAAAACCGCGACGGCATCTCGTCGCGCGAGAAACTGATGTGGCAGACGGTCATCACGGTGGTGGCGCTGGTCGCGCTCGTGTGGCATCCGGTCAGCGAGGCGAAAATCCGCGAGCTGTGGGTGCCATTTCTCAAGTATCCCGTATTCCAGTTTGCGGGCGTCGCCGGTTTGCTCGCGTTGTTCGTGCTCATGTTTTTCTGGGTCGTGGGCTTCAGCAACGCGATCAACCTGACCGACGGTCTCGACGGCCTCGCCATCGGCTGCACGATCACGGTGGCGCTGGTTTACGGGCTGATGGCCTATGCGGCGGGCAACTCGAAAATCGCGGAATACCTGCTCATCAGCTACGTGCCGGGCACGGGCGAACTCGCGATCATCTGCGGCGCGCTGGTCGGCGCGGGCATGGCGTTCCTTTGGTATAACTCCTACCCGGCGGAGCTTTTCATGGGCGACACCGGCTCCCTTGCGCTCGGCGGGCTGATCGGCGTGATCGCCTTCATGGTGCAGCAACCTTTCACCCTGGTGATCGTGGGCGGCGTTTTTGTGATGGAGGCCGTCTCCGTCATCATTCAGGTGGGTTATTTCAAGGTTACCCGGCGGCGTTACGGCGAGGGCCGGCGGTTTTTCCGCATGGCGCCGATCCACCACCATTTCCAAAAAAAGGGCTGGCCTGAAACCAAGGTCGTGCTGCGATTCTGGGTTATCTCGCTCATGTGCGCCCTCGTCGGTTTGGGCACGTTAAAACTCCGCTGATGCCACTCGTCATTCCAGAATTCATCCATCCGCTGCTCGAACATCCGGTCGCCATCTTCGGCGGCGGCGTGAGCGGGCGCGCCGTGCTCGCCCTGGTTGAAAAACTTGGCGGCAAGGGCGTGATCTTCGACGAGAAGGCTGCGGCCAACGCCCGCTCGGAGTTTCGCGGAGTGGCGGTGCAGGAACACCGGCTCGTGGTGTATTCGCCGGGTTTCAAGCCGACGCATCCGTGGATCGGGGCGGCGCGGGCGTCGGGTGCGGTGTGTCTGGCCGAGCTGGATTTCGCCTCGTTGTTCTGGCGCGGTTCGCTGATCGCGATCACCGGGACCAACGGCAAGACGACGCTGACGGAATTTTTAACCCACGCGCTCAAGTCGATCGGCCGCGACGCCAGCGCGACGGGCAATATCGGGCATTCGTTTGCCCAACTCGTGGTGGAGCGCGAGGGCGGGGCGCCCGACTCGCTGGCGGTGTGCGAGGTGAGTTCGTTCCAGTCGGAGATGCTCAGGTATTTCCGGGCGGACGCGGCCCTGTGGACCAATTTTGCCGAGGATCACCTGGAGCGGCACGGCACGATGGCGGACTATTTTCTCGCGAAGTGGCGGCTGTTCGAGCGCACGGTGGGCGGGCATGTGTTTGCCGGCACGAGCGCGCAGCATTACGCGCAGGTTTTCGGACAGACCCTGCCGGCCGAGGCGCTGGTCGCGACGGAAGACCAGCCGGCCGACGTGCTGTTGCGCGGGACGGTTTTCGCCCACTATCCGCAGCGTGAAAACTTTCTGCTGGCCGCCGCGTGGTGGCGCAGCGCGGGGTTGCGGGAGAACGCGCTCTATGCGGCCGCCGCGTCGTTTCGTCTGGGTGCGCACCGGCTGGCCCGGGTGGGGGAGTGCGGCGGCGTGACGTATTGGAACGATTCGAAGGCCACCAATTTCCATGCGGTCGAGGCCGCCGTCGCCGGGTTTCCGTCCCCCGTCATCCTGATCGCCGGCGGCAAGTCCAAGGGCGGCGACGTGGCGGCCTTTGTGGGCCGCATCGCCCCGCACGTGAAGCATGTGTTTGTCATTGGCGATACCCGCAACGTGCTGGCCACGTTGTGCGGGGCGCGCCAGGTTCCCCATACGGTCTGCGCGGATCTTGCGGAGGCCGTCGGGCTTGCCTCAAAGATCGCGCGGAGCGGGGACAACGTTCTGCTCAGTCCGGGCTTTGCGAGCTTCGACCAGTTTCGCAGCTATGAAGATCGCGGCACCCAGTTCATCACGCTCGTGAATAACCTCGGCACGGTCCTTGTTTAAGTTGGCCAATTTCCCCATTCTCAAAAAAATCTGCTTATGAAAATCCTGAAGGTATTCGGTCTTGTTGTCGCGGTTCACGCCGCCGTGTTCATGTTCATCTTTGCCATTCCTGGTTGCCGCTCCACGGGCAAGCAGAAGGCGTCCGCGGACGCAGGCGCCGCCACCGCTTCGCCGGTTGCCTCCACGGCCGGAGACATCTCCACGGGCTCGCCGATCATGGCGGGCGCCGATGCCGGCGCGCCAGGCCAGGTTCTTTTCAGCCCGACCCGTCCGGGGACGGCCGCCGCCGCCGCCATCGAGGCGCAGCCTCCGGCCGATGTGCCGAGCGCCTACACCGTGGCCAAGGGCGACAGCCTCTGGTCCATCGCCAAGAAAAACGGCACGACCGTCAAGGAACTCGCCGCCGCCAACAACCTGTCGTCAAACAGCGCGCTGCGTCTCGGACAAAAGCTGATCATCCCCGGCAAGCCGCTGACCAAGGCCGCCGCCACCGCCGCCGTGGCCGGAGCGGGCGCGGACACCCTGTCCTACACGGTCAAGTCGGGCGATTCGCTCACCTCCATCGCCCGTCATGCCGGAACCACCTCCGCCGCGATCAAGGCGGCCAACAAGCTCAAGTCCGACGTCGTGCGCGCCGGCCAGGTTCTGGTTCTTCCGGCCGGCGGTTCATCCGCTCCGGCGGCGGTTTCCGCGGAGAAGTCCGCTCCCGGTGGCGCGTCGATGATGCATGTCGTCAAGACCGGCGACACGCTCGGCAGCATCGCCCATAAATATCAGGTGAAGGTCGGCGACATCGCCGCCGCGAACAACATCGCCGATCCGACCAAGATCCGCGTCGGGCAGAAGCTGAAGATTCCCGGATGGCAGGCTCCCGCCGCGGCAAGAACGTCCGCGCCCGTCCCTGCCGTGAGCACGCCGGTCCCGGTGTTCACTCCCGCGCCCGTGATTGACGCCTCGCCGGTGGCCCCCGCCACGGAATCGCCGCTCTTCTCCTCGCCGCTGGTGGCGCCCGCGCCCGAAGCCTCTTCCGGCGCGCCCAAGATCAACTGAGATTTTCCGATTTTTGCCGGCACAGGATTCCAACCTGAACGCGATTTGCACCGGAAACCGAACTGATGTCCCAGGACGCACTCGCGCCAGATCCTGTGCGCGGCCGCTTTGTATTCAATCCGGCCGCCATCATCGTCGTCTGCGCCATCGGGCTCGCCGCGCTTGGGATCACGATCCTCTTCAGCGCGACCGTGTCCTTCAAGCAGGGGCCCTACTCGTATCTCAACAAGCAGATCTTCGGTCTGGTCGGCGCGATCTTTTTGGCGTTTGTCGTCAGCCGGCTGAATCTGGAGAACGCCCGCCGACATGTGTGGGTCGTGGGCGGCCTGTCGGTGTTCGCGCTCATCCTGGTGCTGATTCCTCATCTCGGCATCGAGGTGAAGGGCAGCAAACGCTGGCTGGGCTACGGGCCGGTTCGTTTCCAGGTTTCGGAATTCGGCAAGATCGCGATGGTCTTCTGCCTCGCGCACTATCTGGCGATCAACCAGACGCGCATCGGCGACCTGAAGCGCGGGTATTTTTTCCCGCTCATGTTGATAGGGCTGTTCTCCGGGCTGATCATCCTGGAGCCGGATTTTGGCACGTCGGCGCTCACGCTCGTGGTGGGACTGGTTCTGTTGTTTCTGGCCGGGGCGAAGTGGCGCTACATCCTGCCCACGGTCGCGATGGCGGCGGTCGGCTTCACGGTGATGGTCATTCACAATCAGAACCGCCTGGAGCGGTTCACGGCGTATCTCGACGTCGAGGGCAACAAAGGGTCGCGCACGTATCAGCTTTATCAATCGCTCTGCGCGTTCGCGTTTGGCGGCTTGGACGGGGTGGGGCTCGGTCAGGGGCGGCAGCAGCAGCATTTTCTGCCCGAGGCCCACACGGATTTCATTTTCGCGGTCATCGGGGAGGAGCTGGGCATGTGGTTCACGCTCGGGGTGGTCGCTATTTTCACGATCATGTTCATGGCGGGGGTGGTTCATCTCCGGCGCGCGCCCAATCTCTTCCAGTTTCTCCTCGTGACCGGGAGCATCCTGCTGATCAGCCTGCAGGCCATCATCAATCTCGGGGTGGTCACCGGCCTGCTGCCGACGAAGGGCATGTCGCTGCCGTTCATCAGCGCGGGATTGTCCAACCTGCTGCTCATGGGCGTGCTGGTCGGCATCATCGTCAACACCCAGCGCGCATGGACGCGGCCGGGGCTGGATTCCGGGCGGCGCACCATGCAGGAGCTGACTTCATGAGCACCTACCTGATCTCGTGCGGCGGAACCGGCGGCCATCTTTCCCCGGGCATCGCGCTGGCCGAAGGGCTGGCGGCGCGCGGGCACACCGCGGTGCTGCTCATCAGCCACAAGCGCGTGGACGCGCGTCTCGTCGAAAAGTATCCGCATCTGCGCTTCGAACGGATACCGGGTGCGCCGTTCACGCTGAAGCCCGCGGGTTTCCTGGGCTTTGTCGTTTCACAGACCAGAGGGTTTTTCTTCAGCTTGAAGCTGGTGCGTTCGCTGCGGCCGGCGGGGATCGTCGGGTTTGGCGGATTCACCACGGCGGCGATCATCGTGGCGGCAAAATTTTGCGGAGTGCCGGTGGCGCTGCACGAGGCCAACCGCGTTCCGGGCCGCGCGATCCGCTCGCTCGGGCGGCTGGCGCGCCGGGTTTATCTGCCGCCCGCCGTGACGATTCCCAGCGTGAGTGCGGAGAAGGTGCGCCATGTCGGCCTGCCGGTGCGCAAGGAAATCGTCCGCCAGCCGCAGGCCGAGGCGCGGCTCCGGCTGGGCCTCGATCCGCAGCACAAGGTGCTGGCCATTTTTGGGGGAAGCCAGGGGGCGACGGTGCTCAACGACTGGGCGCGTCGAGAACTGCCGCTCCTCGCCGCCGGCGGCGTTCAGCTTTATTGCGTGACCGGCCTCGGCAAGGGCGCGGCCGAAGTGATGACGTTGAAATCGCAGAGCGGCGCTCCGGTGAAGGCGGTGTTCGTGCCTTTTTGCGACCAGGTGGCCGATCTGCTGTCGGCGTCCGATCTGGTCGTGGCCCGCGCGGGAGCCGGCTCCATCGCGGAGTTGATCCGCTGCGGAACGCCCTCGGTCGTCGTGCCGTATCCGCACGCGGCGGACAACCACCAGCAGGCGAACGCGGCCTATTTTGAGCAGGAGGGCGGAGGCGTTGTGGTGGATCAGTCCGATCTCATGGGACTGAGCCGCGAGGTGATCGGACTGATTTTCAACGATGCCCGCTTGCTGGAAATACGGAGGAATCTTGAGCGCATCGACAGGGCGAATCCTCTCGATCTCATTTTGGCCGATCTCGAGGCGCTCACGTCGCCGGCCGCCGCCGGCCGCTCAACGGAACCCGCCGCCGTATGAGAGCAGGGACGCAGCCAACGCTTTTCGGGAAAACCGTGACCGCGATCCATTGCGTGGGCGTCGGCGGCATGGGACTGGGGCCGCTGGCGATCTACCTCGCCGGCCGCGGCTTTTCCGTGAGCGGGGAGGATGATGCGATGACCGTTGCCATGCGCGACCAACTGGTCGCCGCCGGCGTGGTCGTGACCGCGACGGGAGCGGTGCCCGCGGATGTGCAGTTGGTGGTATATTCGTCGGCGATCGCTTCGTCTCATCCCGCCGCGTTGGCGGCGAAGGCGCGCGGCCTTTCCCTGGTGCGGCGCGGCGAACTTCTGGCGGAAGCGACCCGTGACCGGAAGCTCGTCGCCGTCTGCGGTTCGCACGGGAAAACCAGCACGACGGCGATGCTCGTCACGGCGCTGCGCGCGGCGGGTTTTCCGGCCGGCTACGTGCTGGGCGGACTTTTCAACGACGACACGATGCCGCCGGCGGACGCCGGGACCAACGACTGGGTCGTGGCGGAGATCGACGAGAGCGATGGCACCATCGGGCATTTCAGCCCGGAAATCACGGTGGCGGTGAATCTCGATTGGGATCATCCGGATCACTACCGGCGTCAGGCAGATTTGGAGGAGGCGTTCGCGGCGTTGTTCGCCCGCACGCGCGGGACGGTGTTGGTGAGCGAGACGTGCGCGCTTTCCGCGAAGGTTTCGGCGGAGGCGGCCTCCCGGTTTACGTTTGGGCGCACGGGGGATTACCGCGCGGAAATCGCCGGTGATCGCGACGGACGCATCGAGCTGACGCTCGGCGGGCGTTTTCCGGTCGGAAAGGCCGTGGTGCGGGCGATGGGGACTTTCAACGCCGCCAACGCGACCGCCGCGCTCGCCGCCGCGCAGCTGATGGGCGTGACGGTTGCGACCGGTCGATTGCTGGCGGCGTATCCGGGCGTGCGACGACGTCAGGCGGTGCTGCATTGCACGAATGATCTTACGGTGGTCGAGGATTACGCGCATCATCCGGCCGAGATTCGCGCGTTGCTCGGCAGTCTTCGGCAACGCACGGGCGGACGGCTCGTGGTGGTGTTTCAGCCGCACCGGTTCAGCCGCACGGCGCAGTTCAAGGCCGGGTTCGCGGAGTCGCTGGCGCTGGGCGATGCGGTTTACCTGATCGACGTCTATGGCGCGGGCGAGGCCCCGCTGGCCGGCGGCACGACGGCTGATGTTCATGCTGAGCTCCAACGCATCGCGCCGGCGGTGCCGGCGGTTTATTTCGAGGGGGATAACGCGGAACTGCTGCGCGCCCTGGCGCAGGGTAGGAGGCCGGGCGATTTCGTGGCGTTTGTTGGCGCGGGTGACATCGACGTGATGGCGCGCGACTGGTTGAAGTTGATCGCGTCCGCCGAGCGCTGGGATCAAGCGGCGGAAAAACTGCGCGGCGTGGTGTCCGCGGATACGAAGGTGAAGCGCGAGGAGTTGCTCGCGAAGAAGACCACCATCGGGATCGGCGGGGCCGCGCGCATCTATACGGAGCCGGCGAGCGTGGCGGATTTGCAGGCGCTCGTCAGGACCGCGAAAGCGTTGAAGCTGCCGGTCATCACTTTGGGGCGCGGTTCAAACTTGATCGTGCCCGACGAGGGCGTGGATGCGCTGGTCGTCAGTCTGCGTCAGCCGGCGTGGGAGATTTTTGAGCCGCGCGCCGACGGCCGCGTGCGGGTGGGCGCGGGATTGCGTCTGAAAAATCTTTGCGGGCTGGCGGCGAAGGCCGGGCTGGTGGGCTTTGAATTTCTCGAAGGCATTCCGGGCAACCTTGGCGGGGCGTTGCGCATGAACGCCGGCGCGATGGGCGGCTGGATGTTCGACGTGGTCGAGGAAGTTCAGGTCATGGCATTCGACGGCGAGATTCGCACCTTCAAGAAGGCCGAGATGCACGTCGACTACCGGCATTGCGCGGAGTTGCACGAGGCGATCGCGTTGGGGGCGCTGTTGCGGCCCGCGTCGCAGGCGGAGGCGGGCGAGATCGCGCGGCAGATCGACGCGTATAAGGAAAAGAGGCAGAAATCCCAGCCGCGCGAGCCGAGCGCGGGTTGCGTTTTCAAGAATCCGCCGGGCGATTCCGCCGGTCGGCTTATCGACGCGAGCGGGCTCAAGGGCGAGCGGGTGGGGGACGCAGAGGTGTCGGCCACGCATGCGAATTTTATCGTCAACCGGGGGCATGCCTCGGCGGCGGAAGTGATCGAGCTCGTGCGCCGCGTGCGCGCGCGGGTGAACCAGGCACAGGGCGTGCAGCTTGAGCCCGAGGTGCTGCTCTATGGGAAAAACTGGAAGGATGTCTTATGAATGAACCCGTCATCGCCGTCCTCTGCGGAGGCACCTCGTCCGAACGCGAAGTCTCGCTGGGCTCCGGCCGCGCCTCGGCCATCGCGCTCGCGCGCAGTTATCCCACGCGGCTGTTTGAGATCGCCGCCGACGCGCTTCCGGACGGACTCGATCCGGCGCGGCATGTCGTGTTTTCGACGTTGCACGGGACGTTTGGCGAGGACGGCGGGATGCAGCGGCTGCTGGATGCGGCGGGCGTGGCCTACGCGGGATGCGACGCGGCGAGCAGCGCGTTCACCATGGACAAGGCGCGCACGAAGGCCGCCGCCGCCGCGCGAGGCGTGGGCGTGGCCAAAGGGATCAATTTCGCCGCCACCGGAAAACCGTCGGCGGACGAGGTCATCGCGCAGCTTGGCGGGCAGGTCGTGGTCAAACCCAACGACCAGGGCAGCAGCGTCGGTTTGAGCATCGCGCTTGACCGGCAGACGCTGGTGGACGCGCTCGCGGCGATCACCGAAGGAAACTGGCTGATCGAGCAGCGCATCGTCGGAAAGGAGCTTTCGGTGGGCGTGTTGCGCGGTCGGGCCATGGGAGTCGTCGAGATCCGTCCGAAGTCCGGCGTCTACGACTACGCGAGCAAATACACCAAGGGGGCGACCGAGTATTTCGCACCGGCGCCGTTGGACGAAGCCGTGACCAAGATGGTGCAAAAGGCGGCGGAAACGGCTTTTGACGCCTGTGGCTGCCGGGACTACGCGCGGGTGGACTTCATCCTCGGTGAGCAAAATGTGAATAACCCTCTTTATTTGCTGGAAATCAACACGCTACCGGGCATGAAAGAAACCAGCCTTTTGCCGATGAGCGCGCGCTGTGCGGGGTTGGATTTTACCGGATTGGTTCGGGAGTTGGTTGGCCCTGCCGTGCAGCGTTTTAAGCAGGGGGCCATCACCGCCAAATGAGCCAGCCGCCCGTCAATCCTCCGTCCACCCGCACGTGGCGCGATATTCCCCAGAATGTCACGCCCAAGGCCATGACGCGCGAGGGCAAGAAGCGCCTGGTCATCGCGGTGGGCAACATCGTGGGCCTGGCTCTTGTAATCGGAGCGGCCGGTTGGGGCATTTTCGAGTTGGTTTCGATTTGGGAAACCAACCCGACCCGCATCACCGCCGCCGCCAGCAACGTTCCCATCCGTGACATCGCGTTGCGAACCGACGGTGTGCTCGACAAGGGGTGGGTCACGCGGACGCTGGGCATTTCCAAGCGCGCGAGTCTCATGGAGCTGAATCTTTCCATGCTGCAGGAGCGGTTGCTGGCGACCGGCCAGGTGCAGTCCGCGGTGGTGGCGCGCAAGTTTCCCGACATCCTGGCGGTGACGATCCAGGAGCGTTCGCCGGTCGCCCGTGTCATGGTGCGGAGCGGCGCGGCCGTCCCGGAGGCCTACATGGTTTCACGCGACGGATCGGTGTATCAGGGCGTGGGATATGATCAGGCGCTGGCCGAGACGCTGCCGTTTCTGGACGGCGTGAAGCTGGTCCGCGAGGGCGCCGGTTTCGCCCGCCTTGAAGGGCTGGAGCAAGTCTCCGACCTGCTTGGCACGGCGCGCACCAACACGCCGGATATCTACCGCACCTTCCGCGTCGTGTCGCTGGCCCGGTTTCCGGTGGACGGAACCATCGCGGTCAAATCGACGGAGGTGGACGAGATCATCTTCGGCGTGGTTTCCGACGGCTTTTTCAAGCAACTCGCCCGGCTCGATTATATCCTGAACGAGACGCGCCGGCAGACCCCGCCGCAGCCGCTCAAGGCGATCAATCTCGCCGTCGGCGGAAGCCAGGTGCCGGTCGCGTTCGACATGCCGGCGGTCACGAGCGACGGACGCGCCGCGCATGCCGCCGCCAAGCCCGCCACACCCTTCGGAACCGCGCTTTTCTCTCCTCCTCCTCGCAACTCTTCTTCCTCGAAACGTGATTTCTAGAACCAAGTTTATCGGTGCCGTCGAGATCGGCACGTCCAAGGTCAGCGTGCTCATCGGCGAGCTCTCGCAAGATCGCTCCCTCCACATCATCGGCGTCGGCGAATGCCAGTCCCGCGGCGTCATCAAGGGCGCGGTGGCCGACTTCCGCGCCGCCAGCGACGCCACCCACACCGCGCTCATGGCGGCCGAACAGAGCGCCGGCACGCGCATCGACGAGGTTTACCTGGCCCAGACGGGCGGGCACCTCGAAGGCTTCTACAACGAGGCCGCCGTCAACGTCTCCTCCGCCGACAACATGGTCAGCGCGCTCGACATCGACACCGTCTGCCGTCTCGCCAAATCCAAAAATCTTCCCGACGGACGCATGGTGGTTCACCACCTCCGCCGTCCCTACCGTCTCGACGGCCGCATCGTTCCCGATCCGCTGCACCTCGTCGGCCAGCGGCTCGAGGCCGGTTACTGGACCGTTCACGGTCCGGAGGGAAAGATCGCCGACAACATCCATGTCATCCGCGGTTTCAACGTGCGCGTCGCCGAGCTCATCCTTTCCAGCCTGGCTTCGGGCACGGTGCTGGCCTCGCCGGAAGACCGGCAGAACGGCGCGCTGGTGATCGACATCGGCGCGGGCACGACCGACTTCGTGCTCTACCGCGACGGCAGCGCCCAGATGACCGGCGTGGTGCCGGTTGGCGGCGGCCATCTCACCAACGATCTCGCGCTTGGACTTCGTCTCACCGAAGGGCAGGCCGAGAAACTCAAGCTCCGCTTCGGCCGCGCAACCCTCGCGACCAAGGATCGCGCCGAGAAGGTCTGGCTCAACGGCGATTTCGCCATCGGGGACCGCCAGTTCTCGCGCTACGGCATCGAGCAGGTCACGTCGGCCCGCGTCTGGGAGATCTTCGAGGTGGTTAAGAAAAAACTCGGTCCCGCTTTCTCTCCCGAGAAGACCGCTTCCGGCGTCATTCTCACCGGCGGCACCGCCAAGCTGCCCGGCATCGACGAGGCCGCCGCCAAGGTCTTCGGCGTGCAGGCCCGCCTCGGCGAGGCGCCCGCCTGGGTCGCCGAAAACCTGCGCGATCCCGCGTTTAGCAGCGTGCTCGGCCTGCTCCAATACGGCCTCAGCTCCCGCGCCGAGGCCGGCGCCGCGCCGCGCCGCAAATCCTCCAACTGGATCGGCAAACTCTTCGCCACCGCCTAACCCAAGGTCGTCATGAATCCCTCCGAACTTCCGCTCTCGCACGAAATCCTCACCGACCGCACGATCGCGATCAAGGTCGTGGGCGTCGGCGGCGCCGGCTCCAACGCGGTGGACCGTCTCAAGATGGAGAACCTCGACCGTCTCCAGATGGCGGTCATCAACACCGACCACCAGGCGCTCGCGAACTCTCCGGTGCAGGACAAGGTTCTTATCGGCTCTTCCGTGACGCGCGGCCTCGGCGCCGGCGGCGATCCCGACCTCGGCCATGACGCGGCCGAGGCAGACCGTGAGAAAATTTCCGCCGTCGTGAAGGATTGCGACCTCGTGTTTCTTATCGCCGGCATGGGCGGCGGCACCGGCAGCGGCGCGGCCCCGACGGTCGCCGAAATCGCCTCCGAATCCGGCGCGCTGGTCATCGCGTTTGTCACCATGCCGTTCAGCTTCGAGGGCGGCCGTCGCGTCAAGCAGGCCGAGGACGGCCTCATCGCGCTGCGCAAGGTCTGCGACGCGGTCATCCCTCTTCCCAACGACATCCTTCTCCAGGAGGCGGCCGACGGCGAGACCGCGCTCGATTCCTTCGCCCGCGCCGACGAATGGATCGGCCGCGGCGTGAAGTCCATCTGGTCGATGCTGTTCCGCACCGGGCTCATCAACATCGATTTCTCCACGCTGCGCCAGGCGTTCCACACGCGCAGCGGGAAAACCCTCTTCGGTCTCGGCTCCGGTGCCGGCGAAAACGCCGTCTCGGAAGCCATCGAGAGCATCAAGCTTTGCCCGTTGCTCGCCACGCCGGAATTCGCCCGCAAGGCCGACCGGCTCCTCGTCAATATCGTTGGCGGCACCGATCTGACGCTGCCTAAGGTCAACGAGATCATGACCGCCGTGACCGAGCGCTTCGGACGCGAATCCCATGTCATCATGGGCGCGGTCATCGACGAGGACATGCAGGGCAAGGTGGAGCTCGTCGTGCTCGGCACGAGCGATGTCGGCGGACGCGGCGGCGGCGTGCGCCGTCCCTCTACGCTGGCGCGTCCCACCCGTCCGCTGGCCCAGGCGCCGGCCCGCGCCGAAGACTTGCCGACCACCTCGACCGCGCCGCTGGCCTCCGCGGGGGTTTTCCCGACGACCACCGCCGGACCCGCCCAGCCGGCCGAAGCGGAAAACAGCACAAGCACCGCGCAGGACGAGTTCACCTTCGGGGAAATCGAGCGCCGCGGCCATTTCGACAAGACCGACCGGAATCTTTTCGAGGGGCAGGACCTCGACGTTCCCACCTACCTGCGCAAGGGCATCAAGCTGGCGCTGTGATCGCGCGCGTCTTGCTCGGGCTCGGCCTGTTACTATGTGCGGCGGACGCCCGTGCGGTGCGTGAGCAATACGGTCCCTTTGTCCCCGGCGAGCAGCCTCGGCCGTTTCCGTTGATCAAGCTAACGGCAGTTCCCAACGCATCGGATGGACCTGCTCCGCCACGCTGCGATGAATTTGTTCATCGGGCGGAGAAAGTGACGGCTCTCAAAGTCGACTGGACGGCTGATCGCACGGCTGGAGTGACGCTCTCATGCAATGGCTCGAAACTGTTTTCCGGGCCACTCAAAGGGGGGAGTCCGGCGGTCGGGTCGGATGCCTATACGGCCGATCTCAACTCCGACGGCTTTTCCGATTATGTCCTCTTCACCTATTCAGGGGGCTGTGGACTGGCCGGCGAGATTACGTGGGTCACATTTCTGCTCTCGTCGTCGACCGGCTACAGAAGCACCGGCGTGCTTTCCTATGCGGCGGAACCCTCCGACTTCATTGCCATCAAGGATAGGGCTTGTCTGGTGCATACATCCTTTGTTTACGGGCCTGCGGGCAAGGACGGTCGTCAGCATAATTACTGGGTCTATAATCTTCTCTCCTTTTCCGGAACCGAGCTGGTCTTGGCCAATGATCTCGACTCCGGATTCCCGAAATGGGTTTTGTTTAGTTTCGCCCCGAATCACCGGGATACCGACCAGCTGACGGCCGCGCAGCGCCGGTTGTCGTTGAAGCAGATATTGGAGGCGGAGTAGCCCGCTTTGCGATTTACGGACGTTTTCAAACGCACCCCTTGGCAAGCGCGTTTCTTTGTGCACCATCGGTCCCATGTTTGTCGACGAGTGCGTGATCAAAGTTCAAGCCGGTGACGGTGGCCGCGGGTGCATAAGCTTCCGACGGGAAAAATACGAGCCTTGGGGCGGACCCAACGGCGGCGACGGCGGTCGCGGGGGCGACGTTATTCTCGTGGGCGACGACGACGTCAACAACCTCATCGACTACAAATACAAGCCGCACTGGAAAGCCGAGCAGGGCGAGCACGGCCAGGGCTCCGATTGCCATGGCAAAGAAGGCGAACACTGCATCATGAAGATGCCGCTCGGCACCGTCGTGATCGACGAGGAGACCGGCAAGGTCGTCGCCGAGGTCATCGAGGACGGCCAGGAAATCGTCCTCTGCAAGGGCGGCAACGGCGGCTGGGGCAACACCCACTTCAAGACGCCCACCAACCGCGCCCCGAAGCGCGCCAATCCCGGACACGACGGCGAGATCGGGAAATTCCGTCTCGTGCTCAAGAGCATCGCCGACATCGGCCTCGTGGGTTTTCCAAACGCCGGCAAGTCCTCGCTCACCACGCGCATCACCAAGGCCCGTCCGAAGACCGCCGCCTATCCCTTTACCACGCTGCATCCGCAGATCGGCGTGATCGAATATCCCAAGACCTACGACCGCCTGCTGCTGGCCGACGTGCCCGGCCTGATCGAGGGCGCCAGCGAAAACCGCGGGCTCGGCCACCGGTTCCTCCGGCACATCGAGCGCTGCACGCTGCTCATGTTCATGATCGACATGGCCGGGGTGGACGACCGCGATCCGCGCGAAGATTACGCGACGTTGATGAGCGAGCTCGAGCTGTATGACGCCTCGCTGCTGGAAAAGCCCCGCGTCGTCGTGGCCAACAAAATGGACGTCGCCAGCGCCAAGGCGAACCTCGCCAAGTTCAAGCGCCGCCATAAGGTGGACATCGTTGAAATTTCCTGCCTCACCGGCGACGGGCTTGAGGAACTCAAGCAGGCCCTGCGCAAGCGGGTGATCGCCAACGGCGGCAAGCCCAAGCTGATCAAGAAAGCGACCGTCTAAAACCGTCCCATCATGAGTCCCGAACATCGTTCCCTGCTCATGCGCGCCAACCGCCTGTTGGGCGCCAATCTCGTCGAGTCCAACCTGGTCAAGATCGAGAACCTGGAGGCCGCCAACGAGCGGCTGCTGGAACTGGTGGCCACCGACAATCCCCGTCAGAGCACGGTGCTGGGCATCCTGGCCTACGAATTGAAGGTTCTGAAGGAGGAGGACGTCCTTCAATATGTCGCCGATGAACGTGGCGTCGGGCTGGTCGATTTGCGGTCCTACGACACATTGGAGGACCTGAAAAAAACCCTGGATCTGGGCGCCTGCTGGGCCACCTGGACGCTGCCCTTTGACCGCGAGGAGGATATTTTTTTCGTGGCCACGGCCTATTACCTGAGTCCGGCGGTGCGCACCTACTGGGAAAAGCAGCTCGGCGGCCCCATCATCTGGTTCGGCACCACGCTGGAGATGCTTGCCGATTGTTTTGAGAAAATCGACGCTGAGCGCAGCGGTGCCGCTCCCGCCAAGTCGTCCGCCTAAATTCCATGCCACTCGGGAAAATCCAATCTCAGATCGTCGCCAAGCTGGTCGAAGCGCGCCGGCTCACGGAAGAGCAGCGGGCGGCGCTCGCGAGTCATCCCGACGACCTCAGCGGCGACGCCCTCGACAAGCTCCTGCTTGATGAATACCGCCTGACGGAATTGCAGATTTTTGTCGCCCGCGCCCGGGCGGCGGGGCTCGCACCTTTCAATGTCGCCCGCTACCGGGTGACGCCGCAGACCTTTGAGCGCATTCCGCAGGACTTCTGCCAGGAGCATCTCGTGATGCCTATCGGTCAGGTGGGCGAGATCCTGCTGGTGGCCTTTTCCAATCCCTTCGAGGTGACGGTGCCGGCCAAGATTCAGGAAATGACCGGCAAGCGTGTCGTGCGGCTGCTTGGCCGGGTGAAGGACATCCGCGACAAGTTCGTCAAAGACAACTCCCAGCAGCGTTCCGCCGGTTTTGACGACGTCGTCAAGGACATCGGCATCGAGTTTGGCGATGGCGGAGAAGGCGGCGAGGGGGAGGAGGAAGTGACGGAAGATTCCGGTCCCATCCTGCAGCTCTCCAACCGTATCATCGAGGACGCCTATTTCGCCGGCACGTCCGACATTCATATCGAGCCGCAGGAAAAGGACCTGGTCGTCCGCTACCGGATCGACGGTTTGTGCCATGAAAAGCTGCGGCTACCCGCCAAGGTCGGCCCCGCGCTGGTCGCGCGGTTCAAGATCATGTGCAACCTCGACATCGCCGAGCGCCGGTTGCCGCAGGACGGACGCATTGTTTTCAAGCAATACACGAAAAAGGGCATCGACATCGATCTGCGTGTCTCGACCGCGCCGCTCAACTACGGCGAGGGCGTGGTCATGCGTATCCTCGACAAGCAAAAGTCCACCCTGCCCATGACGGCCCTGGGCTTTTCCGAGGACAATCTCAGGAAGTATCGCGATGTCATCATGCAGCCCTACGGCATGATCCTGCACTGCGGTCCGACCGGCTCCGGCAAGTCCATGACGCTCTATTCCGCGCTCAACGAGATCAACTCGCCGGAACTCGTCATCCGCACCGCCGAGGACCCCATCGAATACACCCTTGCCGGCATCAACCAGATGCAGATGCACCGGCAGATCGGCCTCACGTTCGCCAGCGCGCTGCGCGCCTTTCTGCGCCAGGACCCCGACATCATCCTCGTGGGCGAAATTCGAGACAAGGAAACCGCCAACATCGCCGTCGAGGCGGCGCTCACCGGCCACTTGCTCATCTCCACGCTGCACACCAACGACGCGCCCAGCACCGTCGCCCGTCTCACCGACATGGGCGTGGAGCCGTTCATGATCTCGTCCTCCCTGCTGTGCGTCTGCGCCCAGCGCCTCATGCGTCGCGTGTGCAAGCAGTGCCGCCAGACCGTCGAGCCGACCCAGCGCGAGAAGGATATCCTGGAAAGGGCCATCGGCTGGAGCGGGCCGATCAACAAGGCCAACCCCAAGGGTTGCTCCAAGTGCGGCGGTTCCGGCTACAAGGGACGCGTGGGCATTCACGAGCTCATGGTCACGAACGAGGAACTCATCATGGGCATCAACAAGGGGCTGGAGACCGCCGAGCTCAAAAAAATCGCCATGCGCGGAGGGATGATGACCCTGCACCAGGATTCCCTTCTCAAGGTGAAGATGGGTTTGACCACCATGGAGGAGGCCATCTCCACGGTGCCGGTGGACATGTGATCGCCTTTGATTTTTTATGAAAAGACTACCCCTGATTCTCTGCGTCGTCGTCGCCGTTTTTGGCGGTTGCAAGGGCAAGCCCAAGGAAATCTCCAAGGCTGACAGGCTCCAGGCGGAAAACTTCGTCAGCGAGGCTCAGTTTTCCATGCAGATCCGCGAGTATGCGCGGGCCGAGGAACTCTACAAAAAGGCCATCGCCCTGAACGAAGATTTTCCGGAATACTGGGTCGCCTTGGGCATGTCCTGCCGCCGTCAGGACCACAAGGACGACGCGCGCAAGGCCTACAAAAAAGCGATCGGCCTTATCGAAAAGCGCTATGCCGCGGAGAAGGACGAAAAGGATCTCGGCCAAAAAGCGTGGGTCATGGCCCTGCTCGGCAGCACCGACGAGGCGGTCAAATTTTTGCAGCAGAGCCTCAAGGAGCATCCCGACAGCGCCTACCTGAAAAAAATGGCCGATCCGCGCGGATTGCCGCACACCTTCCAGACCACCGATTTCAAGGATCTGTCGCTTTAGAACTTTTCCAATAAAACTGTAGATGTAAGCGGCTGCGCGGAGGACGGACCTCCTGGTCCGTCCTGATGTTTTTTCAAGGACGTCCAATCGGATCGGACCGGGAGGTCCGACCTCCTTTGAGGCTACAGTTTTATTGGCAATGCTTAGGCGTCCGCCGTTTCGGACAGCGGTGTTTTGACCGGTTGGTCCGACTGGGACATGGCCAGCGCCATGGCGCTTAGTTCCGTGGCGATTTTTCCCAGTTGCAGGCGGATGAGTTCGTGGCGGCCGGTTTCAGGAGGGATCTCCAGTTTGTCGAGCGCGGCCAGTCGCGAAGGGGTGCCGGCGGGCGTTTGGGACTCGGTGGCGATCGCCGCCGCCAGGGATTCCATGATTTCGCCGGTCTTCGTCGCGATGATCGAGAGCTCCGCGGAGTCCAGACGTTCACCGATCCGGATGTTGGTCATGAGGACGGTGAGGGCGCGGGTGATGCGGGTGTTGGAATGGACGAGGGTGGCGGAGAGCTCGACGTTGTGCCGCTGGCCGGCGGGCTCGGCCAGCATGCGCTGCAGGGACGCGGCGGCGTTGCTGTTGGCGGATTCCGTGGAGCGTTTGACATGAACCGCCTTGGCGTCGAACGCGGTGCCGGCGAAAAGCCGTTCGGTCACCTTTTCGAGATAATCGCGGTTGGCCCGGATGGCCGCGGCCATGGTGAGGGGGAAGCGCTCGCGTTCCCAGGTAGGCCAGAAAATAAGCGCGCCGACGAGGGCGAGAACCCCTCCGCCCAGGCTGCAAAGCAGGCGGTCGAGGGTGAAGTCGAGATGCACGGCCGAGGATGTTTCCGTGAGCAGGACGAGCATCAGGGTGATGCAAAAAACCGCGATGCCGTAGCGTTGCTTCTGATAGTAGGCGAAGCCGAAGACGGTGGCGCCGATCAGCAGGTCGAGCAGGGGCAGGGGCATCCGCACCCAAAGAAACGCGCTGGCCAGGAGGCTGCCCGCCAGCGTGCCGAGGATGCGCTGGCCGGCGCGTTTGCGCGTGGAGCCGTAGTCCGGCTGCAGCACCATGATGACGGTCAGCGCGATCCAATAGCCGCGCGGGATGTCGAAGCCCCTGTAAATCGCCATGGCCAGCATCGTCAGCACCAGCATGCGCAGCGTGTGGCGGACGAGAACCGGGTCGAAGTGATGCGACGGGTTTGCCCAGGATGACAGCGCCCGCAGGGAAAACACGCTGAGATCGGGCAGCCGCAGGGGAAATCCCGGACCGGAGCCGCCGCGGTCGACGGTTTCTTTCAGGGCTTGCTCGATCACGGTGAGTTGGGCGTCGATTTGCCGGAGGATTTCACGGGGCATCGCCGTTTCGGCGCCACCGGCATCCATGGCCTCGAGGTGTGCGGAGAGAACGCGGATCAGGCCGGAGCAGCGCCGCAGGCGCACGTCGGACAGGGCGAAGTTTTCAGGGCGATGCGTGATTGTAGTCAGCGCGATTGACCGGGTGAGATTGGTGAGGGCGAGCAGCAGGGAGTCGATGGATGCGGCGAGTTTTTGGGAATCCGGACGCGACGAAAGGCTTTCGAGCGACGCGTTGAGGGCGACGGCCCGCGTGCCGAGCCGGGCTCCGGCGAGGTGCAGTTCCTGAAGATGGGTGACCAGACGTGCGCTGCGGCCGCCTTCCGCGGCCGAGAGAACCCCATAGGTGCGGTCCAAAACGCCGCGCAGTTCGCGTTCGCGTCGGGTGACGGTTTCATCCTGTTCCCGCGGGGACCGTGCCGGGGCGGGTTGCATCGCCGCAAACAGTTCGGAGACGGCCATCCAGCTTTCCGCCACGGCGTGCCGCAGGGCGTGTTGAGGACGAAAAGGCCAGAGCATCGCCTGCAGGCCGATCCCCCACAGCGCGCCCGCGAGGGTGAACGCGGCGTGTTGCCAGCCGGGCTCGTGACCGGCCGGCTGGGCGATGGCGACGATGAAAAGCAACGCCGAGGCCGCTCCGAGCCCGGGACCATAATCCCAGCTCAGGTGGCGCCACAGGCCGGACAGCAGGGCGAGCAGGCCCATGGCGAGAACGGCGGCGACGGCATGGGCGCCGGTCAGCGAACCCAGAAGCGTTGCCGAGGTGATGATCGCGGCGATCACGAGCAGAATAACCAGACGAAACCGGTAGGCACCGCGCACGTCGGTGAGGGCGACGACTTGCGCGCCGATGGCCGCAAAATAGGCGTCGTCGGTGACACCGACGATCTGGCAAATGATCAGCGGGGCGACGAAGGCGGTCATGCCGCGCAGCGCCCGGGTAAGCTCGGGGTTGAGCGATTCCCGTTGGATAAGTTTCCCCGTTTCGGCGGAGAGCCGAGCCGTGTTCATCAGGATCGAGTTTCAACGCCGTCCGCCGGCGGGGTCACGCTTTTACTGAGCCTTGCATAATAGAGCGACGATTTCCAGGTAGGGCGGGACCGCTGGGCCCGCCGCGATTTACCACTGGGCACCGCGCAACGGACGGCCCAGCGGG
>JBAZSJ010000052.1:0-35000 GCA_041662485.1 Opitutaceae bacterium
ACAGGCTGCGCATATCCTCCCCCCGGCAGGGGCGCGCTGCGCTTCGCCGGGGGCTCCGCGCGCCCCTCCGGTTTTATCAGAACTCGGTTCACGTTGGGGCTTACACAAGCGGCTTTACGCCGCGATTTGGATCATCGCGAGCAAGCTCGCTCCCACGGTCGAGTCATCGCGGCATAAAGCCGCTCCTACAGTCGGAGGATGTTTAGTTGCCGCGGCGGATTTCCGAGCCGCTGAAGCGGATCTGGATGCGGTAGACTTTTTTCGTCCGGCATTTGATGAGGCCGGTCTTCATGTCGAAGGACTCCGGGATCTCGATGCGGTGCAGGTCGACGGCGGCGTGGTAGCCGCGTTCGGAAAAGACGTCGATCAGCATGGCCAGCGCGAGAGGGTCGTCGAGAATGGAGTCCTCGGTGTTGACGAGGGCGACGCCGGAAATCGCGTGGCGGATGACGATGGGAACGATCTTCTTGTCGATGAAGGCTACGACGCGGGCGAACAGGGCGGCCTGCTCGAAGGCGTAGGCGTCGAGGCGCTTCACCATTTCCTGACGGGCGTGGACGACGATCTCGCTGGCGACCGGGACGACGCGGAGAATGTCATGGGTGCGCGAGTCGAGTTCCAGCGTGCTCTGGTATTGAAGCTCCTTGATGATGTTCTGCTCGACCTCGTGAACGCTGCCTTGCGCGTTGATGAAGTGGTAATGGAAACGCTCTTTCAGCGACTGGAGGGCGTCCCAAGTCTGCTCCTTGAAGACGAGGTAGCGGCGCTTGGCGAGGGCGGCGTCGTAGTCGGTGGCGCGTTCCTCGAGAAGCTCGCCCACGCCGGTGCGGCGGACTTCGTCGTTGTGGGCCTTGACCTCGTTGCCGCGGTGGAGCTGGCGTTCGACGGAGGTGTGCTCGTCAACGAAGAGCACCATGATGTGAATGGTCGTCTGGCGGAAATGGATGCCGAGCGGCGTGTGGTAGAACTCGCGGCGCAGGCCCTGGATTTTTTCGACGAGGAGCTTGAGGCACTCGACCTGGACCTTGGTGCGGGGAAAGCCGTCGAGAATGACGCCGTCGCGGAATTGCGGCTCGATCAAGCGGCGGAAGAGAAGGCCGATGACCTCGCGGTCGCCGACCATGCCGCCGGAGTCCTTGATGCGCTTGGCCTCCGGGGTGGCGAGGAGCGCGCTGACGACGATCGGTTCGCAGGTGAGGCCGCGGGCCTTGAGGATGAAGTTGGTGTTGGTGCCTTTGCCGGAGCCGGGCGCGCCGCCGAGGAGGATGATTTCCTTGGGAAAGCGGAGGGCGGGCCGGCCCAATTCGGCCTCGAGCGCCGTCCAGACGGAGCCGAAGATCAGGTGAGCATCCTTGATCTCAAGGTCTTGGTGGCGTGCAGACGCGCTGCCAGCGGCGGCCGGTGTGGGCGAGGAGGTGTCAAGGGCGGGGATATCCATAAGGCGAGACGGTCATCTTTAGAGGGATTCGTGCGGGCAACTCGACACTAGAAATGCGCTTTTTGCGGAAACATCGCGCTTTGCGCGGTATTTGTAGCTGAAAAACAGGATACGTCCGTTGTTTTTCCACTGATTTCGAGAATTTTTAATCCCGGTCAGGAACCTTGGTGACGGAGATCAGTCTATGGAGGCGTGTGGTTGGCGTTGGTTTTTGAGTGTTCTTTCAAACTTCCCGGAGGTGCGACTTCCGGGGTTGTTAGTTGAAGCTGGACCTGGCGGGGCTGCCTTTACCGGCGGCCCCGCTTTGGCTTTTGTTCTCATGGGGGCCAATACCCCAAAAGCGTGCTTTGGCTTGGATGTAGGAGCGGCTTTACGCCGCGATTCCGGAAGCGCGCAGCGCGCGTCATCGCGGCGTAAAGCCGCTTGTTTCCTACACATCTGCATTCAATGCGTCGGGGCTTCAGCTTTTTTTAAAGATCACCTGCGGGGTGGCTTCCATCTGGCCGCGCGTCACGCCTAGTTGGTTGATGAGCTTTAACTCGCGCCAGAGGTCGGCGCCGCTGATCTCGCGGCGCAGGAGTTTTTGGTAACTGGTGATCGTGCGCACGACGTCGGCGGCGGACTCGTTGACGAATTCGACGCGGAAGTTGCGCGCGCCCAAAGCAAGGAAGCGTTCCAGGTATTCCGCGCCGGTCTGGGCGCGGTTGTTGTAAACGGTATTGCGGCAGCCGGCGTCGGCCTTGAGCGGAAGCTCCGCGCCTACGCGGTCGCGGAGGGAGACGGTGTGTTTGTCACAGGGACGGCCGCAGTCGTGGTAGTCTTTTCCCTTCGAGAGAAATGCGCAGAACACGCAGTGCTCCATATGAAACATGGGCATGTGCTGGTGGATCGTGAGATCGAACCACGCTCCGGGCGCGGCCCGGAGGAGCGCCTCGACCTGGCCGACGTTGAGGTCGTAGCTCGCGGTGACGCGCTCCAGGCCGTATTCGTTGATGAAGTATTCGGCGGTGAGCGGATTGGCGACGTTGAGGGAGAAGTCGCCGCGTTTGCGGTCGGCCTTGAAGAAGTGGAGATGCTCGTGGTTGCGCACGATGTAGCCGTCGGCCTCGGAGGAACGGACCTGCTTGAGAATCCATTCCTCGCCGGGTTTGAAGATGCGGGGAGGGGCGACCCAGATCGTCGGCATCCGATGCACAAGTGTGTTCCGGTCGGAACACACTTGTGCATCGGCGGGCGTGGAGGACTGCCAGGCGCGGAAGCGTTGGACGGCGTCGCGGTAGCGCTTGGGGTTTTCGAACTCGCAGTAGACGGTGCGGACGGCGTTCGTGCTGAGCGCGGCGTCGAGTTGTTCTAGGCTGCGGACGACGAGGATGAGTTCGGGGGTGGGAGCGAGCTTGCTCGCGATTTCACGATCCATCGCGAGCAAGCTCGCTCCTACGTCGGATTTTTCTGCGAGGTTCCAGCGTTTGGGTTGGGCGCGGAGGCGGTCGAGTTCGGTGGCGGCGTCGCGGCGCAGGCGGTTGAGCTCGCTCATGGGCAACATCACCGCGCCTTCGAGGTGCGAGGTGAGGGCCTGAAGCTTGAACGGCGTGCCGCCGAGTCGGCCGAGTTGTTCGCCGAGGCGTTCGACGGTGAGCGGCTGGTTTTGCGCGGCGGCGAGGGCGACCTGCGAATCCATCTGCACGACGTGGCCTTCGCCGTCGGAGAGGATCAGCGTGAGCGGCGTGCCGGCGCGGCCATGGACCTCGATGGTGACGGGGCGCGTGAAGCGGATTTTTTCGCCTTCGTAGGTGGCGCGCAGCTCGCGGTCGAGCGCGGGGTCGTTGTTTTTCCAGAGGAGGTTGCCCGGCTTGATGCGGCGGAAATTGAGGTCGCCATGGCCGAAGCGGAGGACGGTTTCTGCGGGCTGGCCGTCGCGGGAACGTTGTGGCTCGACTTGGTAAACGCGTCCGCCTTCTTCACCGGCGGCGTGGTTGCCGGCGTCGAAGACGACGCCGTCGCCGGGTTTGAGGGCGGATTCGAGAACGATGGCTACATGGTCGTCGCCGACGCGGGTGACTTTGCCGAGGAGCACGCCGCGTTTGGTGCCGAAACGACCGTGGGCGAGTTCCTGGTTTTGGATGCCTCGGAACCAGCCGGTGTAGAGGCCGCGGGAGAACGTCATCGAGAGTTCGTAGCGGGCGCGAGCGGGGTCAAAGTAACCTATTGGGTTACTTTGACCGGCGGCTTCGGCGAAGATCTTGTCGAGGGCCTGACGGTAGACGCGGGTGATGCTCGCGACGTATTCGGGGGACTTGAGGCGGCCTTCGATCTTGAGCGAGGCGACGCCGGCGCGGACGAGTTCGGGGAGGACGTCGAGGCCGGCGAGGTCCTGAGGACTGAGGAGATATTTGCGGTCGCCGAGGTCCACCTTTTCGCCGTCGGAGACGAGTTCGTAGGGGAGGCGGCAGGCTTGGGCGCATTCGCCGCGGTTGGCGGAGCGTCCGCCGAGTGATTCGCTGGTGAGGCACTGGCCGGAGTAGGCGACGCAGAGGGCGCCGTGGACGAAGACTTCGAGGGGTAGGGGGTTGTCCTTTTGGGCGGCCTGCATGGCCTCGATTTCGGCGATGGAGTTTTCGCGGGCGAGGACGACGAGTTCGGCGCCGAGGTCGCGGGCAAACTCCACGCCGGCGGAGTTGGTCACGCTCATCTGGGTTGAGCCGTGGATGGGAAAATCGGGTGAGAGGCGGCGGATGAGGCGGCAGATGCCGATGTCCTGGACGATGGCGGCGTCGACGCCGGCGGCGATGATGGCGCGGAGGAATTCCTCGGCGTCGGGCAACTCGGGGGTGAAGACGAGGATATTGAAGGTGACGTAGCCGCGCACGCCGCGCCGGTGGAGGAACTCCATGAGGGCGGGCAGGTCGGCGAGGGTGAAGTTCTTCGCGCGCATGCGAGCGTTGAAGCGTTCGAGGCCGAAATAGACGGCGTCGGCACCGTTCTCGACGGCGGCGCGCACGCAGTCCCAGTCGCCGGCGGGCGCGAGCAGCTCCGGCCGCGTGAGCGGACGCGGGGATGCCGTGGCGGCGAAAGGTGCGATGGCGGCGGAGGACATCAGGTCCGACACGATGCGCCGACCTGAAGCCGGGGCAAGCTCGGGCGGGTTTGTCACTTATTAAGTGACAAACTTACTTGTGCCGGCCGTGGCGGAAGATGTCGAAGATGACGTAGAAGCCGAGGAGGGCGGAGAGCATGTAGCCGACCATGCCGAGCGCGGGATAACCGAAGAGGTAGGGGCCCACGTTGGTATGGATGATCATCGAGGAGCCCACGATCAACGAGCCGATGATGACACCGAGGGTGATGCGGTTGGCGGCGGTTTTGAGGGCGTCGTCGAGTTCTTCCAGGCCCTTGTGCTGGAACTTGATGGTGAGGTCGTCGTGCTCGATGCGGCGGATGATGCGGAAGATGTCTCCGGGCAACTCGCGCGCGCCGGCCAGCAGGGAGCGCAGAAGCGAGCGGCTTTCGCGCATCATCGCGCGGGGGCCGGTGCGGTCGCGTTGCAACTCGATCAGGACGGGACGGGCCGTGGAGCGCAGGTCGAACTCCGGGTCGAGGGTGCGGGACACCTCTTCGATGGAGAGCAGGGCCTTCGCCATGAGCGAGTAGTCGCGGGTGATGTTGATGCCGTTCTGGCCGAAAATAAAGAGGAGCTTGAGCATCGCGCGGCCGAGCTGGATGCGGCCGATGGCGCGGTTGAAATCCTCGCGAAGGGCGAGGGTGACGTCGCGCTCCATGGCGCGGAGGTCGGCGCGTCCGCTCGGGCTGCCGAGGTCGGCGGCGATTTGCACGATGCGCTCGGCATCCTGATCGACGGCGGCGAGAAAAAGGTCGGCGAGGCCGAGGCGCATGCGACGCGTGAGGTTGCCCGCCATGCCCCAGTCGAGGAAGCAGAGGCGTCCGTCGGAGGTCACGAGGACGTTGCCCGCGTGAGGGTCGGCGTGAAAAAAGCCGGCGATGAGCACTTGGTGGACGAGCGACGTCGCGCCGTTGGCGGCGATGCGTTTGCTCTCGGCGGGGGAAAGCCGGGCGATGTCCACCGGCACGCCGGTGATGCGCTCCATCACGAGGACGCGTTCGCTGGACAACTCGTCCACGACGTAGGGCGCGAACACGCGGTCGGGGTGCGGGTTGAGGGCGTTGAAATATTGCTGGTTGCGCGCCTCGTGGCGGAAGTCGAGTTCGCGGAGGAGGTTGACCTTGACCTCCTCGACGACGGCGGGGAGGTCGTAGGGTTGAAGGGCCTCGACGCGCTGGTGGATCTGGGCGGCGAACCAGGTGAGCAAGTCGAGGTCGGCCTCCACGGTCTTGCGGAGATCGGGGCGCTGGACCTTGACGGCGACTTCGCGGCCGTCGTGGAGCTTGGCAAAGTAAACCTGGGCGAGCGAGGCGCTGGCGATGGGCGTTTCGTTGAACTCGGCGAACGACTCCGCGATGTTGGCGGGGAGTTCCTCCATGAGCACCGCGCGCATCTCGGAAAACGGCAGCGGGCTGACGGAGTTTTGGAGTTTGCGCAGCTCGTAGATGAGGGCGTGCGGGAGGGCGTCGGGCCGCATGCTCATGAGCTGGCCGGCCTTCACGAAGGTCGGGCCGAGCTCCTCCAGGGCGAGGCGCGTGCGCTCCCAGAGCGTTCGGTTTTCCTTGGGCTGGGGGACGAGGCGCTGCCACCAGCCGCCCTGGGGGTCGATCTGGTTGAGCAGGTTGGCAAAGCCGTGTTTTGCGAGGACGGTGAAGATGTCCTTCGCGCGAACGGCGTTGCTGAGGAAGTCGAACGGTCTCACGGCTCGCCGGAGCGGGTGGGGGGATTGGCGAGTTTGCTTTCCAGGACGCGGATGCGTTCTTCGAGCGTGGCGATGTGGGCCTTGGTCTCGGCGTTGGAGTGGCTGGTGAACTCCTTGATCTTGGCGCCGAGCGTCTGGCTCATCTCGTCGAACTCCTTGCGGCCCTGTTCGGCGATTTTTTCGGCGATGATGCGGGCGTCGTCGGCCTTGACCTTGCCTTGCTTGACGTAGTCGCCGAGGGCGTCCTCGACTTTTTCTTTGGTGATGACGGCGGCGCCCACGCCCGCGAGAAGGGTTTTTTTGATTACATCGATCATGGTTTATGGAGGTTAATCCTCTTTCCGACACGGGCAACCGCAAAGGGTTGCGAGGCCGTCAATCCGCCACGACGGCCAGGGCGACGCCGCCGGGATGGCCGGGCTTGGCGGCGTGAGGGGCGGCCGCGCGCAGCCACCACGCCAGCACAAGGGTGAGCAGGAACGCCCCGATAGCCAGATAACTGACGCGTTCGTAGCCGACCAGCCGGCCGGAAGCCGCGCGCGTGACGAGCAGGCCCGACACGAGGTTGGCGACGCCGCTGGAGGCCTGCTGGACGGCGGAGTTCACGCTCATGAAACCGCCGCGATAGCGCGCCTCGACCGAGTTGGTGATCATGGCCATGGTGGGCGTAAAGCGGCCCGACATGGTCATGAAAAAGAGGGCTGCGAGCGCGAGGGTTATGATGATCGGCGTGATGCCGAGCCGCGTGATCAGAAAAACGGCGACGATGGCCCCCACGGTCACCCAGGCGAGCACATGCAGCTTGTCATGCCGGTCGGAGAGCCGGCCGATGACCGGCGTGGTGAAAAACGTCGCCAGTCCGCCGCACAGATAGACGTAGAAAAGATGCGACTCGCTCAGTCCGGTATTGGCCACGAGAGAGGGCGCAAGAAAGGGGATGATAGAGGAGCCTGCGAAAACAAGCGCGGCGGTGAGCAGGAATCCTCGTCCATGCACCGGATGCGTGAGAATCTCCCACATCTGCCGTCCGGGATGCGTGCGCACCGGCGACGGAGGCATGGAGGGCAGAAACCGCGAGGCGACCAGCCAGATGGGCACGCTCAACCCCGCGAGCAGCACGAACGGCGCGTGCCATTCGAAGGCGTTAGCGAGAAAAAGGCCGACCGGGATGCCCACCACCGAGGCGAGGGGAAAGGCCGTCATGACCATGCCCATGCCGTAGCCGCGCCGCGCGGGCGGCACGACGTCGCCCACGGTTGCCAGCACGAGCGAGCCGGCCACGCCGCCGAACGCGCCGGCGGCCAGACGCGCGATCAGGAGCCAGTGGTAATCGGGGGCGAAGGCGCATCCCAAAGTCGCGAGGCCGAACCCCGCGTAGAGCACGAGCAGGGCCTTTTTGCGGTCGAGGCGGTCGACGAAAAATCCGCCCAGAAATCCGGTGACGGCCGCGGCCAGTCCGTAGGCGGCGACCAAGTGGCTGAATTGCGCCGGGGAAATCCCGAACACCCGCATGAGGGTCGCCCCCAGCGGCATCATGATCATGAAATCCATGATGTGGGTGAACTGAACGGCCGCCAACGTGAAGAGGACGGTTCGCTCGGACACGACGCGTGGTCGGGCGGGCGCGGGAGAGGTCATGGCCGGCATCGTGATGAGTTTTCGGGCGTCTGCAACCGGCGCGGCTTATTCGCGGGGGCCAAGGCCTCCTCCGAAGTTTGCTTTTGGCCTGGATGCAGGGGCGGCGTCATACCGCGATTTCGATCATCGCGAGCAAGCTCGCTCCCACGGTCGAACCATCGCGGCGTAAAGCCGCTCCTGCATTTTCAGACGATGCCCCGGAGTCGGCTCCGGGATTTTTTGCGGTCAGCCGCGAGGCGGTGTTTCCGGCGGTTCGGGAGGCGTGGACGAGGGCGTCATGGTCGCTGGAGTCGTTCCGGAGGAAGCTGCGGGAGGCGGCAAGGCGGAGACTTCCGGCGCCACGGGCTTGATCGTGTAAGGGGAGGGCGGCGGCGGCTCGGCCAAGGCGCGCTTTATTTCATCTTCCACGCCGGAGGTGGCCTTTTTGATTTCGCGGAGCGTCTTGCCCAGGCTGCGGGCGAGTTCGGGCATGCGTTCGCCGCCGAAAAGAATCAGCACGATGATCAAGACCAGGATGATCTCCCCGCCGCCAATGCCTCCGAAAAGCGCGAAAAATGTGAGGGCGGATGCCATGGTTGTGGGTGTGCTTATTTGACCGCGATTTCGACCACGAAGCTTTGGGACTTTCCGGGTTCGACCCAATGGAGGCCGACCTTGGTTTCGGGAGCATTGGGCGGTCCCATCCACGGCTCCACGCAATAATACGGAACGTCCGGGTCCGGCGGCATCCAGGTGACGAATGTCGCTTCTGGCGGAGGCACGGCGGACGCGCCGTTGCGCACGGCGACCTGTCCGGGCGCGCCCGGCTGGCCGAAGACGACGGTGTTGCTCTTCAAGCCGAGGTGAAGCGTGTCGATCAGCGCCTCGTTGCTCAGCGGCTCCTCGGGCTTGAGCACGGGGCCGGCGACGAGCTGGCCGGCGGCATCCTGGCGCAGTGTCTTGGTGGCCGGAATGCGGATGGCGTAATCGGCGCGCGTCAGTCCCTCGCTCCACGGCATGGTGAAATAGAAGTGGTGCCCCGCGCTCCAGGGGATGGGCTGGGAATCGAAGTTGCGCAGCGTGAACTCGCACGAAAGCCCGAGTTCCGAAAAGCGGTAGGCGATGGCGAACTCGTAGTTGAACGGATAGGCCGCCTTGGCGTCTTCGTCCGGCACGAGCACGACGCTGAAGCCGCGGGCATCCATGCGGGTGACCTTGAACTCGCCGTGGCGGGCGAATCCGTGCATCGGCATGGGGCGGCGCACGCCGGCGGGATCGCGCCAGAAGCCGATCTGCCCCTGGTCGAAGGTGCGCGCGTTGAAGGGGAACAGGACCGGGTTGCCGCCGCGGACCTTGTGAAAATCGTCGAGCGTCTTGAGTTCGGGCCAGTAGACGATGTCGCGCACCGAGCCGTCGCCGAGGGTGAGATGCCAGTTCATCAGGCGGGCGCCGCGTTCGGGCATGGCGAGGAAGGTTGATTTGCCGACCTGCCAGCGCGTGAGCGTCTGCCCGAGATAAGGGACTTTTTCCATTGGGGCTTTTGTTGGCGTGTGGCGGGGCGGCACGCAAAGGGATTTTATGGAAACGTCTCAGGGCATTATAACCTGTTGGTTCATCGCGGGGCTTGCGTGGAGAAGACGACGGTCCAAGTGTGACCGCCAATGTTCCGCGTTATCCACCTCTTGTGCGCGCTGCTGGGTTGTGCCGCCGTGGTCCAAGCCGCCGACACTCCGGTTGCAAACACGCCTGCCCCCCTGTCCGCGGCTTCGCCCAAGCATGTGGTCGTCATTCCGGTGAAGGACAAGATCGCCCGGCCCCTGCTGTATGTGCTGCGGCGCGGGTTGAAGGAGGCCATCGATCAGAAGGCCGACGTGGTGGTGCTCGACATGAAGACGCCGGGCGGCGCGCTCAACGTGACGCTGGAGATCATGGAGGCGCTGGGGAAAGAGAAATTCCCCGGCATCACGATCACCTACGTGAACGACCAGGCCTATTCCGCCGGCGCGTATATCGCGGCGGTGACGGACGAGATTTGGTTTTCGCCGCGCGGCAAGATCGGCGCGGCGGCGCCCGTTTCGTCCGACGGGAAGGACATCGACAAGACCATGATGGAAAAGGTCGTGAGCGTTTTAAAGGCGGAGGTCCGTTCCGTTTCCGAGGGCAAGGGTTACCGGGGTCGGGTCATATCCGCGATGATCGACGAGAATTACGAGCTCGAGATCGACGACGTCATGATCAAGCCGAAGGGCGAACTGCTCACGCTCACCGCGACCGAGGCGAACACGACCTATGGCACGCCTCCGCAGCCGCTGCTGGCCGCGGGCATCGCCAAGGATATCGACGCGCTGCTGGTGCAAAAATTCGGGGCCGGCGGCTATACGGTGAAGACGCTTGAGATCACGTGGTCGGAGCGGCTGGCCGTGATGCTGAACGCGATTTCGCCGGTCCTGCTCGGGCTCGGCATCATGGCGCTCTACATGGAGTTCAAGACGCCGGGCTTCGGAATTTTCGGCATCGCGGGGATTTCGCTGCTGGTGATCGTTTTTTTGGGGAATTTTGTCGCGGGGCTGTCGGGGCACGAGCCGCTGCTGGTCTTTGCGGTCGGCGTGCTGCTGGTCGCTCTGGAGATTTTCTTTTTGCCGGGGACGGTGGTCATGGCGCTGACGGGCATCGTGCTGATGCTGGGCTCGCTGCTGTGGTCGATGGCCGATATCTGGCCGAACCAGCCGGTGGAGCTCTCGGGGGACATGTTCGTGGGGCCGATGCAGAAGATGCTGCTGGCGCTGCTCATCGCGGGCGGGTTGGTGGCGCTTCTGGTCCGTTTTTTGCCGCACACCTTGGTCTGGAACCGGCTGGCGGTGGGCGGGGCGGTGGCGGGCGCGGGCGTGACTCCTGCGGTGACGGATGAGCTGGCTTCGCTGGTGGGACGCGAGGGCGTCGCCGCCACCACGCTGTTCCCGAGCGGACAGGTGGAGATCGACGGGCGTCGTTACGAGGCGCGGCTCGAGGTGGGTTTTGCAGAGGCGGGGACGCCGATTCGTGTCGTGCGTCGCACGGATTTCAGCCTGATCGTGGAGGTTCAAAAATCATGACAACGGTGATCGCACTTTTTATCATCGGCATGCTGCTGGTGGCGGTGGAAGTCGTCGTTCCCGGCGGGGTGCTGGGCATGCTCGGGGCCGGTTTCCTGTTGGGCGGCGTGGTCACGGCGTTCGTGCAACTCGGGTCGATGGGCGGCGCGGTCGCGATCGGCGCGGCGCTGTTGATCGGCGCGGTGACGCTTTATCTGGAGTTCGTGCTGTTGCCCAAGACCCGGCTGGCGCGGATGTTTTCCATGACCGAAACGGTATCCGGCCAGAGCCAGCCGGCGGTGGCGGATCGCTCCGAGGTGATCGGCCGCGAGGCGGTCGCCGTGACGATGCTGGCGCCGAGCGGTTTCGTGGAGCTGGAGGGGAAACGCTACGAGGCGTTTTGCCAGTCCGGCCTGGCCGACGCGGGCGCGCGCCTGCGGGTGGTGGAGCTTGATAATTTTCGTCTGATCGTAACCCAAATCAAAGAATCCTCATGAGCATAACTATGATCGTATTGGTGATCGCGGGCGTCGCCCTGCTGGTCGTTGGAGCAGTCATTTTCAGTCTGATCGGCGCCTGGGTGAAGGCCCTCTTCAACGGCGCGTCCGTGCCGATGTCGAAACTGGTGGCTCTCAAGCTGGCCAGCATTCCCTACAGTCTGATCGTGGACGCGCGCATCACGGCGGTGCGTGCGGGCATCGACGTCTCGGCCGACCAGATCGCCTCGCATTATCAGGCGGGCGGCAACGTGGTCCCCACCGTGCAGGCGCTGATCGCGGCCCAAAAGGCCGGCATCACCCTGCCTTGGGACCGCGCCTGCGCCATCGATCTTGCGACGAAGGGCTCCGGCAAATCGGTCGTCGAGGCCGTTCGCACGTCCGTCGATCCGAAGGTCATCGACTGCCCCAATCCCGCCAGCGGCCGCACCACCATCGACGGTGTCGCCAAGGACGGCATCCAGGTGAAGGTGAAGGCCCGCGTGACCGTGCGCACGAATCTCGACCGATTCGTGGGCGGCGCGAAAGAGGAGACGATCGTCGCCCGCGTGGGCGAGGGCATCGTCTCGACCATCGGCTCTTCGGAAAACTACAAGATCGTGCTCGAGTCGCCCGACCGCATTTCGAAGACGGTGCTCGCCCGCGGCCTCGACGTGGGATCGGCGTTTGAAATTCTCTCCATCGACATCGCCGACGTGGATGTGGGCGAAAACGTGGGCGCGAAGCTCCAGGAAGCGCAGGCCCAGGCCAACAAATCCATCGCGCAGGCCCAGGCGGAAATCCGCCGCGCCGCCGCCGTGGCGCTCGAGCAGGAGATGAAGGCCCGCGTGCAGGAGATGCAGGCGAAGGTCGTCGAGGCGCAGGCGCAGGTGCCGCTGGCCATGGCCGAGGCGTTCCGCAACGGTCGTCTGGGCGTGATGGATTATTACAAGATGGAAAATATCCAGGCCGACACCGGCATGCGGAAGTCCATCGCGCAGCCTGACGACAAGAAGTAAACGACGTCCGTCCCGCGCTCCGGCCTTAACCCAACCCGACAACCACCATGATAGACTGGCTGTTCAAACACCCGCTCATAATCTTCCTGATTATCATGGGGGTGTCGTCGTTGATCAAACACCTGAAATCGTCCGGCGAAGCGCCGCCGCCCGAGGCCGGCCCGAGGCCGTTCGGCGGCGGGGACGACGACGGCGAGCGCACGCGCCGGCTGCAGGAGGAGATCCGGCGCAAGATCGCGGAACGGCGCGGGCAGGCCGCGCCGCCGCCGCTGCCGCACGAAGAGCCGGAGCCTTTGTTTCCCACTCCGAGATGGACCGAGACGGTCGAGGAACCGTCGCCGTATAAGTTGCCGGAGCCGCCGCCGTTGGTGGCGGCCTTGCCGGCCGTCGATTCGGTGCTGGTGCGTCAGCGCGAGCTGGCCGAGCAGCTTGCCGCGCTCAAGGTGGCGGCGCAGCAGGTGGAGGCGAACCGCGTCTCGTGGGCGATATCGAAGCCGGCCGAGACCGAGGCGCAGGCGACGGCCGCCCGCGCCGGCGATGTATACGGGCTGCGCGAACTGCGCACGGCCCGCTCGCTGCGCAAGGCGATGGTCATGCGCGAAGTGCTCGGTCCGCCGGTGGCGCTGCGTTGAAGGTTCGGGTGTAGACCCGACCGTTGGTCGGGTTCCCCCCCAGCTTTGTCCCCGGAAGCCCGACCAGCGGTCGGGCCTACATTGTTTTGAGCACAAAAAAGCCGCGCGATAAACTCGCGCGGCTTTTTTGTGGAAACGTTGCGGCTTACGGAGCGCCGATCTTCGAGCGCTTCATGAACTGGCCGGTGGAGGGATCCTTGAGCGAATAAAGCGTGCCGCCGTTTTCGGTCTGCACGCTGACGTTCTGGGGCTGGTCGGTGGTGACGAAGATGATGCCGGTGCGCGGCACGGCGCGGTTTTCGCCGGTCCGGAGCGGGCCGCGATAGAGCACCACGCCTGCGCTGTCGGTCACGGTGATCAGGTCGACGGATGCCGTGGCGACGATGCCGAGCGTGCGTTCGCCGGGCTGCGGCTTGACCCAGGTGGAGTTGTCCACGGCGACGGCGGGGGCGGCGGGCGTGGACGATTTGTTCGTCAGCGCGCCGATGCCCCAGATGAGCAGGAGCACGAGCACCACCACTCCGCCGATGAGGGCGGCGCCCTTGATAATGAGATTGGGGTCGATGGAGAAACCCGCTCCACCACCGCCGCGCGGGCGGAAGGTCGCGGGGTTGTTGTCACCGCCGGAGCCGGAGGAGGCGGATTCCTTGCCGGGAGCCATCGCGGCGGCGGCGGGCGAAGGGGCGGGGCGGGCGTCCTCGGCGTTCTTGCTGGCGGAGGCGACCGAGAGATCCATGCGGCCGTAGATTTCGCGGTTGATCGGGCGGGCGTTTTTCTGGTCGCCGAGGCCGAGGGCGAGGTAGTCGTTGGAAATCTTGTCGCCGGAGAGCTTCAGATAGACGGCGTAGTTGCGCAGAAAACCGCGGACGTAGATTTCGGGGAGGCGGATGTCGAACTGGTTGTTCTCGAATTTGTGCAGGTAGTCGCCGCGGATCTTGGTGCCCTCGGCCGCTTCACGGATGGAGATGCCTTTGCGTTTGCGGGCTTCTTCGAGACGTTCGCCGATGGTCTGCATGGATTGGAAGTAAGGAAAAGAAACGGGGAGGGGAAGAAGGATTTGCGGGGACGGCGTTTAGAGCGTGTCGAGGTCCTTGAGGATTTCGCGGGGGCTGGAGCCGTTTTCGGGGCCGACGATGCCCTTGTCTTCCATAAGGTCCATGATGCGGGCGGCGCGGTTGTAACCGATGCGCAGGCGTCGCTGGATCATCGAGGTGGAGGCGCGCTTGGTCGAGCGGAGGACGTCGAGGGCCTGCTGGAACAACTCCTCGTCGTCGCCCATGTCTCCATCGGCATCGCCCTCGCCGTCCTCGTCGTCTTCGGCGGCGGCGCGGTCTATCTGCTGCTGGACGGACTGGGCGTATTGGGGCGGGCCGTTGACCTTGAGGAACTCGACGAGTTCGAGGATTTCCTCGTCGGAGACGAAGGCGCCCTGGGCGCGCACGAGACGCGAACTGCCGGGAGGCGAGAAGAGCATGTCGCCGCGGCCGATGAGGTTGTCGGCGCCCTTGGTGTCGAGAATGGTGCGGGAGTCCACCTGCGAGGCGACCTGGAAGGCGATGCGGGAGGGAAGGTTGGCCTTGATGACGCCGGTGATGACGTTCACCGAGGGGCGCTGGGTGGCGATGATGAGATGGATGCCGGCGGCGCGGGCGAGCTGGGCGAGGCGGGCGATGCTTGTCTCGATCTCGGCGGGGGCGACCATCATCAAGTCGGCGAGTTCGTCGATGATCGCGACGATGTAAGGCAGGCGGTCGGGCGGCGGCTCGTCGAGATCGAGCGTGGAGGGATCAACGCCGTCGAGGGCGCCCTGCGCTTCCGCCGGAGGAATCTCGGGGGCCGGGTGTTTCTTGCGGTTGTTGAAGCCGACGATGTTTCGCACGTTGCACTTCGCGAAAATCTGGTAGCGCTGCTCCATCTCGCCGAGAAGCCACTTGAGGGCGCCGGGCACCTTTTTCGGCTCGGTGACGACCGGGATGAGCATGTGCGGAAGGGTGTTGAACACCTTCAATTCGACGACCTTCGGGTCCACCATGATGAGGCGCACATCCTTCGGGCTCTTCGAGTAGAGGATGGAGGCGACGATGGAGTTGATGCACACCGATTTGCCGGAGCCGGTGGCGCCGGCGATGAGCAGGTGGGGCATCTTGGTGAGGTCGCTGATGAGCGGTTTGCCGGAGACATCCTTGCCGAGGGCGATGGGCAGCTCGGCCTTGGTGGAAACCCAGTCCTCGCTCTCGACGATCTCGCGCATGCCGACGGGCGTGGCGTGCTGGTTGGGCACCTCGACACCGACGGCGGCCTTGCCCGGAATCGGGGCGAGGATGCGCACCGACTGGGCGCGCATGCCGAGGGCGATGTTCTTGTCGAGGCCGGAGATTTTCTCGACGCGCACGCCGGCGGCGGGGGCGAGTTCGTAGCGTGTGATGACGGGGCCGACGTGGATCTCGCCGAGCGTCACCTCGACGCCGAACTCGCTCAGGATGCGCAGGAGATTTTGGGCGTTCTGAGCGTGTTCCTGCTCGGAGTTTTCGGCGGAGGGGCGGACCTGTTCCTTGAGAATGGAGAGCGGGGGGAACTTGTAGTTTTCGTCGTTGGTCTGGGGGAGCGAGGTGCTTTTGGCCTTCTTGGTTTCCTCGGGCTTGACGATGTTGAGCTCGAACTTGCCGGTGGTCTCGGCGACGAGGGACTTCGTGCCGGTCGCGGTTGCGACCACGGGTGCGGGCTTGGGCTCCGGCTTGGCGGCCTTTGGTTCGGGCGGAGGAGCTTCTGCGGTCTCGGGCTTCGGGGCGAAGGGAGAGTTGGTGAGGCCGGTGCGGGGCAGGGTGAGTTTTTTTGAGGGAGGCGGAGCGGTGACGGTTGCCGGGGCGGCCAGCGCGGCCTTGGCCTCGGCCTGTTTTTTGACTTCGGCTTCCTTCATCTGCTTGCGCAGTTCGGCGGCCTGGACTTTCAACTGCGAGCGGCGGTCGCGCCATTCCTGGAAGCCACGGGCAAGCTTCTCGAACTCGGCGGTGATGTCCCGCGTGATGATGAACATGAAGGCCAGGCAGTAGATCGTGCCCAGGAGAAGCACCGAGCCGAAGCCGCCGAGCGTGTCCTTGAAGATGTCCTGATAGACCAGATTACCGAGACGACCGCCGAGCCCTTGCGTGAAATACTGGCTCGTGCCGAAGCTCTCGACCATCGCGGCCAGCGCGGAGCCGGTGGCGATGCAGACGACCATGGCCACGACGCGCGTGCCCGCCAACTGCTTCGCGTTGCGCAGCGCCACGAACGACATCCAAAAAAGAAAAAGGGGAAACAGCCAGGTGCTGATGCCGATCAGGTTGAGCGACCACCAGGTGCATTCCGCGCCGATGATTCCCACGGGATTGGGCACGGCGTGGATGTAGTCCGTGCTTGTCTGCCGGCTCTGGCGGGGATCGTAAAACATCAGGGCGACCAACACCAGAAGCCCGATCAACAGACATGAACTCGCGGCGGCCCAGCGGGGACGATGGCGCGGCGGCTCAAAGGAGGGGACGTTGTTTGGGTTTGAACTCTGGGGCTTGGGCATGTGTTTTGCGACCTTGGTCAGCCGGTTGGATTCCACGTCAACGCCAAGCTCGGTCAAACGCAATATTCCCCCGTTCTATTTTCACGCTAAATTCAAAACCCTTCATGAACTCATTCCTTCGTCTCAAGCCTCTCTATCAGGATCGCGTCTGGGGCGGTCGCGGTCTCGAAACCGCGCTCGGCCGCGCGTTGCCGCCTTCCCGTCCCATCGGCGAGAGCTGGGAGATCGTTGACCGTCCGGAGGCGCAGTCGGTCGTGGTCGGCGGCGAGTTCGACGGGAAAACGCTTCGTGAGGTGATCGCCACCCATGCCGCCGAGGTGATGGGGCCGCAGTGGCCGGCGGACAAACCGTTTCCGATTCTGGTGAAGTGGCTCGATTGCAAAGAACGCCTCAGCCTGCAGGTTCATCCGCCCGCCGCCGTCGCGCCCGCGCTCAAGGGCGAGCCGAAAACGGAGAATTGGTATATCGCCGCCGCCGCGCCCGGCTCGCACCTCATCGTCGGCCTGAAGAAAGGCGTGACGCGCACCCAATTTGAAAAAGCCCTCGGCGACCTCACGCTCGACGCGTGCGTTCATCGCTTTCCCGTGAAGGCGGGCGACTCGATCCTCGTGCACAGCGGCCAGATTCACGCCATCGACGGCGGCAACCTGATCCTGGAGATCCAGCAGAACTCCGACACGACCTACCGCGTTTACGACTGGGGCCGCGTCGGGCTCGATGGAAAACCCCGCGCGATGCATGTCGATCAGTCGCTCGCATCCATCAAGTGGGACGACTTCGAGCCTGCGCCGGTGCGCGGCGAACGCACGACCGCGGTGATCGCGGACGCGAAGGAATTCCGCATTCGTCGCGTGCCGCTGGCGGCGGGCGAGACGCTGGATTTTGGCGCGGGCGAGAAGCCTCGCATCCTGAGCGTGGTTGAAGGCCGCCTCGTCACGCCGTCCGGCGAAACACTCACGCGTGGAGATAACGTTATTTTAACCTATTCAGTAAAAAATTCATTTAACGCCGAAGTCGGCTCACTCGTGCTGGTAACGGAGGACTTTTAATGGCACTCTCGGTCTAACCCCAGAAGGTTATGACCACATTCGGACAACATTCCTGCCGCGGCGGCGTCATGCTGAAAATGCTGATGTGCTTCGCCTGCATGGCGGCGATACTGGTCTTGGGCTGGATGTTGTTTTTGCCCGGTCTGCTGACGAGCGTGCTGGAGAAGCGCACGGGATTCATCACGCGCGTTGATTCGATTTACGCCAATCCGTTCAAGGGCGAGATCAACCTGCGCGGCCTCGTGATGGTGAACCCCGCCGGCTTCAGCCATGCGGAGTTTCTTGATCTGCGCCAGTTCACCGCCAAGGCCGACCTGCTTTCGCTGTTCGGCGATCATCCGGTGATCGACATGAGCATGATCGACGTGGCGCGCGTCACCGTCGTCACCAACTCCCAAGGCGTGAACAACGTCGATCTGCTTTCCCGCCGTCTTGCCTGGCTGCCCGACAAAAAGGACGCCAAGGCCAAGACTGCCGCGCCTGCCGCCGGTTCGCCCCTCAAGTTTCTCATCCGCCATCTCGATGTGCGCCTGGGCGAGGTCGTGGTGGTCAACGACAGTGGCAAGACCCCCGCCACGCAGCTCACGCCGCTGAACTTCCGGCACACTTACACCAACGTCACGAGCGGAGACAAATTCCTGGCCGAAACGGCGCCCAGCCTGAATGGAGTTACTTTGGCCGCCCTCCTGCCCGGAGACACGGGCAAGGCGCTCGACGAGGCCACCCAGCGGGCCTTGCCTCGCCAGACGTATGCTTTTCGCAGGGCGGGAGAAAGTGGCAGCAGTGCGACGCCTGCACTTGAAGAAAAGCCGAAGCCTTGATTAGGTGTCCGGCTTATATGAACGAGTCCGCGTCCTCCAACACCGAATCCACGTCCCCAGACACCGCCGCTTCGCCGGGCACTCCTCCGTCCGCTTCCGAGCCCAAGGCTGCGCCCGCCCTGCCCGAAAACGATTTTGCCGCCGAGATCGCCTCCGCCAAAAAAGAGGCGGCCGACAACTACGACCGCTACGTCCGTTCGGTGGCCGACATGGACAACTTCCGTCGCCGCACCGTGCGCGAAAAGGAAGAACTCCGCCAGTTCGCCGCCTCCAAGGTGCTGGAAGACCTGCTCCCCGTCCTCGACAACCTCTCTCTCGGCCTCGCGGCCGCCAAGGCCCCCAACGCCGACCTCAAGACGCTCGTCGGCGGCATCGGCATGGTGGCCGAGCAGCTCAAGACCTCCCTTTCCGGACACGGCCTCAAGGAAATCAACCCGCTCGGCCAGCCGTTCGACCCGAATCTCCACGAGGCGATTTCCCAGCAACCGCACGCGGAGATCGCCGAGGGTTCGGTGGTCACCGTCGTCCGCACGGGCTATTCTCTCAACGGACGTCTGCTGCGTCCCGCGTCTGTGATCGTTTCCACCGGCGTGCCGGTCGCGGAGGCCAAGGCCTGATTTTCACACCATGGCTCAACAAGATTACTACGAACTGCTGGGTGTTGAAAAAGGCGCCAACGAGGAGGAACTGAAGAAGGCCTACCGCAAGAAGGCCGTCCAGTATCACCCGGACAAAAACCCCGGCAACAAGGAGGCGGAGGAGATGTTCAAGAAAGTCTCCGAGGCCTACGAAGTCCTCAAGGATCCGGAAAAACGCGCCGCCTATGATCGTTACGGCCACGCCGCTTTCCAGCAGGCGGGCGGAGCCGGTCCGCGCGGACCGGGCGGAGCCGGTGGCGGCGGGTTCCATGATCCGTTCGACATCTTCCGCGACGTATTTAACGGCGGCGGAGGCGGTGGTGGGGGCGGCGGTATTTTCGAGGAAATGTTCGGCGGTGGCGGCGGACGCGATGGCGGACGTGACGGCTCCGACCTGCGTTATGATCTCGAAATCACCCTCGAAGAAGCGGCCAAGGGCCTTGAAAAGGAAATCACCTTCCGCAAGGCGGTCACGTGCGAGCGTTGTCACGGCAACGGTGCCGAGCCCGGTTCCAAGAAAGTTACATGTCCGACCTGCAAAGGTCACGGTCAGGTCCGTCGCAGCGGCGGCATCATCACCTTCACGCAAACCTGCCCGACCTGCGGCGGCAGCGGCCAGAAGATCGAAAAAGCCTGCACCGCCTGCCGAGGCGAAGGTCGCACGGCCAGGACCACGAAGCTCAATGTGCGCGTCCCCGCCGGTGTCGAAACCGGTTCGCGCCTCCGCTCCAGCGGCAACGGCGAGGCCGGCATGGCTGGCGGACAGGCGGGCGATCTCTACATCGTCCTCACGGTGCGCGACCACGAGCTCTTCGAGCGCCATGGCAACGACCTGTTCTGCGAGATTCCGATCAAGTTCACCCTGGCGACCCTCGGCGGCGCGCTCGAAGTGCCCACGCTCTTCGGCAAGGCCTCGCTGAAAATCCCTGCCGGCACGCAAAGCGGCACGACCTTCCGCCTCAAGGGCAAGGGCATGCCCGGTCTGCGCGGCGGAGCGGGCGACCAACTCGTTCGCGTCCAGGTCGAGGTGCCGCAATCGCTCACCAGCGAGCAGCGAAAAATCCTCGAAGAATATGCGCGCGTCAGCGGCGACGCCGACGAACCCATGGCGAAAAGCTTTTTCGACAAGGCCAAGAAGTTCTTCTGAGCGCCGGTTGGGCAGCTCCTCCGTGGGACTTGCCATGCGACGGTTCGCGACTAGGTTTCCGCAATCATGTCAGTCATTGAAATCAAAGCCGAGTTGGCGCGGCTGACGCTGGCGGAGCGGGTCGAGGTGCATAAATACCTCAAGGCCCTGCGCTGGCTTGAAGATCCGGCCATGCCCGCTCGCGTAGATGCGGCGATGGCGCGGATGGACGCCGGTGAAAAAATTACGTCTGAAGAATTGAAACGTCGTTTCTCCGACAAGTTGGGAGTCACGGCAACATGAGTCCCGGCTACGATTATGTGGTCGAGTCCGCGGCGATAGATTTCTTGGCTGAACTCGAACCGGATGAGTTACGCTTTTTGCTCGGCAGTTTTGAGTGGTTGGCCCGCAAGCCAAATGAGCCGGGCATTTTGAGTCATCACGACCGAGCGGGACGGGCGGTTCAGGCGCATTTTTTCGGTTCCTATACCATTGTCGCTTGGACCGATCACGCCGTGCGTGAAGTTCGGATTGTTGAAGTGATCGAAGACTGATTGGTTGGCTTTCTTTTTTAAAACCATGCGCGTCGTCATCCTCGGTTCCGGTCGCGGCTCCAATGCCGAAGCCATCCTGCTCGCCAAGCAGGCGGGACGGCTTGGCCGCGCCGAGGTCGTGCAGATTTTCTCCGACCAGCCCGATGCGGGGATTCTCTCGCTTGGGCCGCGTTTTGGCGTGCCGGCGACCTACCTCGATCCCGCGCCGTTCAAGACGAAGTTGGATGGCGAGGGCGAGATGCGCTACATCGACGCGATCCGCGACAGCCGGGCCGACCTCATCGTGCTCGCCGGCTTCATGCGCGTGATCAAGCCGCGCTTCCTCGAAACCTTTGCCGGCAAGATCATCAACCTGCACCCGAGCCTGCTGCCCAGTTTTCCCGGGCTGGACGGCATCGGCCAGGCATGGCGGCGCGGCGTGAAGGTCGCCGGTTGCACGGTTCACTACGTCACTCAGGAGGTGGACGGCGGCCCGATCATCGACCAGACGGCGGTGCGCATCGAGCCGGACGACACGTTGGAAAGCTTCACGGCCAAGGTTCACGCGGCCGAGCACGCGCTGCTGCCCGCCGTGATCGCGCGTCTGAGCGAACGCTGAGCGGTGGTATTTGCTGGTGCCCGAAAAATGGGGCGAGGGCTGAAGCCTTGCTCGGAGCGGTCAGTTGCTCTTGCTTCACCACATGAAGAAAGCATTCACCTCGCTGGCTTTGTTCTTCGAGTCGATATCTGTCTGGTGGAATAACGACTCCACCGACAAGTTACGAAAGTCAGCCGAGCAGGGAGATGATGTGGCGCAGTGTAATCTCGGCTCGGCATATGCCAGTGGCAGGGGTGTGCCGAAGGATCTCGTTGAGGCCGTGAAGTGGTATCGGAAAGCAGCCGAGCAGGGATATGCCCAGGCACAATTTAATTTCGGCGTGGTGTATGCAAAGGGCGTTGGCGTGACACAGGATTTCGTTGAGGCTCACGCTTGGTGGAATGTTGCGGGCGCGGGAGGTTATGAAAACGCTCAAAGAATCGTGATTTGATCGAGAAAGAGATGACCAAAGCACAGATCGCGGCGGCGACGAAGCGGGCGCAAGAGTTTCTGGCGACGATTAAGAAGTAAGCGGTCGCCAAAATTCAGGTCAGCGTGCCCGGCTGTCATTCCCTACCTCTGGGCCAACGTTTCCGAGGCTTGCGGCGCGGGCGATGTGCGGCGAGATTGCCGCCTCCCGATGAAAACCAAGGTCTTTGTTGACGGTCAGGAAGGCACCACCGGCCTCCTTCTTCGCTGAGCTTGGGGTTGTTAAGACCTTCTGCGCGCTTGCCCGAAACCGATCCGTTTGTATTTTGATTTCATGACTCAAGCCGTTGCCCACATTCTCGAAGAGGCCGAACAGCTTTCTGTCGCCGAGCGCACGGAACTCGCCGACCGAATCGTCGAGAGTCTGGCGCGCAACATCCCCTCGGACATCGCAGCCGCCCAAGTCGCCGAGGTGCGCCGACGCATCGCGGAGGTCGAGTCGGGCGAGGTATCACTCATCCCCGGCGACGAGGCGCTCGCCCGCGTGCGGCAGCTTGTGGCTTCCGCTCGCGCCACCCGCTGATGCCCGTCAGCTACGGATTTCACCCGGAGGCGCTTTTCGAGTATGCGGAGGCTACCAATTACTTCCTTCGCGAAGCCTCCGCACGAGTGGCCGACTCATTCGTTTCGAGCGTCGAGTCTGCCGTCGCCACGTTGGTCGCCGCTCCGACTCGCTGGCGCGTTGTCGAGGAACCGGAGATACGCCGCTACATCTTTAGCCGTTTCCCGTTCGTCATCTACTATCGCTGGGAGCCGTCACACGAGCGTGTCACCATTTATGCCGTCATGCATTGTAGCCGAGAGCCTGGTTATTGGCGTCGTCGCCTAGAACACCCGGCGGTCACACCCGACCTGTGACCCGGCATTTCCGAGGCTTGCGGCGCGGGCGATGTGCGGTGAGATTGCCGCCTCCCGATGAAAACCAAGGTCTTTGTTGACGGTCAGGAAGGCACCACCGGCCTCCAAATCCATGAGCGGCTCGTTCTGCGCACGGATGTGGAACTCATCACCATCGATCCCGCCAAGCGGAAGGACGCCGCCGCCAAGGCCGCCTGCCTGAACGCCGCGGACATCGTTTTCCTGTGCCTGCCCGACGCGGCGGCGAAGGAATCGGCCGCGCTCGTCACCAATCCCGGCACTTGCGTGATCGACGCCAGCACGGCGCACCGGATTGATCCGGAGTGGGCCTACGGTCTGCCCGAACTCGGCAGCGAGTATCGGTCGCGGATTCGCACTTCCAAGCGCATCGCCAATCCCGGCTGTCATGCCACGGCGTTTTCGCTGGCGGTGCGGCCGCTTGTGCAGGGCGGGATTTTGCCGGCCGATGCCAGCGTCTCGGCGTTTTCCATCACGGGCTACAGCGGCGGCGGGAAGAAGATGATCGCCGACTACGAGGTGAATCCGCCGCCCGCGCTGCGGAGCCCGCGGCCCTACGCGCTCGGCCTCACGCACAAGCATCTCCCCGAGATGCGCGCGCATACCGGCCTCGCCTCGGCGCCGATATTCAGTCCGGTCGTGGCGAATTTCTACAAGGGGCTTTCCGTCACCGTGCCGCTTTCGCTGGCGCAGCTGCCGGGCAATCCTTCGCCCGCCCAAATTCACGCGGCGCTCGCCGCGGCCTATGCCGGCGAAAAGTTCGTGCGCGTGCTGCCGCTGGGCGCCGAGGGCAATCTGGACGGCGGTTTCCTCGATTTGCAGGCGTGCAACGACACGAACCGCGCCGACATCGGCGTGTTCGGTCATGACGGACAGGTTCTGATCATCACGCGGCTCGACAATCTCGGCAAGGGTGCGTCGGGCTCGGCGATCCAGTGCATGAACATCCATCTCGGTCTGGACGAGGGCACGGGGCTGGCGGTCTGACATGCCAACCAACCACGGAGTGCCGAGGGTAGGGAGCGACCGCTGGGCGCGCCGGTTGGACGTGCGTAAGTCTGGTGTCGTTCGCGGCGGTCCCAGCGGTCCCGCCCTACCTTCCGATCCGGGTGCGTCATGAGCGATTCGACGCGCATCCTGCTGATCGAGGACGAGACGGCCATCGCCGACACGCTGGTTTATGCTTTGCGCACGGAGGGCTTCACGCCCGAGTGGCGCGCCACGGGCCGCGAGGGGCTTGAGGCTTTCTCGACGCAAGGATTCGCGCTGGTGATCCTGGACGTCGGGCTGCCTGACATGAGCGGCTTCGACCTGTGTCGCGACCTGCGGACGCGCACGGCGGTGCCGGTGCTGTTTCTCACGGCGAGAAACAGCGAGATTGACCGCGTGGTCGGCTTGGAACTGGGCGGCGACGACTACGTGACCAAGCCATTCAGTCCGCGCGAGGTCACTGCGCGGGTGCGCGCGATCTTGCGGCGAACTCAGCTGACGCCTGCGACGTCCGCAGGCGTGGAAAACTCCAAGCCAGTTTGTCACTTAATAAGTGACAAACTTTCCGATCACATTGGTTTAGTTATTGATGCGGAGTGTAAAAATGCGATTTTGGGCGGGGTTAAGCTGGAGCTGACGCGGTATGAATTTCGGTTGCTGGCGGTGCTGGCGTCGCGTCCGGGGAGGGTATGGTCGCGCGATGAGTTGATGACGCAGGCGTGGGAAGATCCGGGCGCGAGCATGGACCGCACGGTGGACGCGCACATCAAGACGCTGCGGGCCAAGCTGCGCGCGGTCGCGCCCGACGAGGACCCGATCCAGACGCATCGCGGTGAAGGTTATTCCTTGCGAATCACGCCGTGAAAATCCGCACGGCGATCTTCGGCGTCTATGTGGCGGCCTCGGCGCTCGGGTTCGCGGTGTTGATGGCGTTTATCCTGAAGGAGGTGCGGCCGCGTTACGTCGAATCCATGCGGCGCACGCTGGGCGACACGGCGGCTTTGCTCGCGGTCATGATGGAGGGCGATCTCGCACGACAACCGGACGCGGATCTCGCGACGGTGTGGAAGGGGAACGGGTCCGCGCTCGAAAAGGCATCGGGCGCGCTGCGTGTTTACGTGACGGACGCGAAGGGCGGCGTGGTCTTCGGCACGGCAAAAAATCCGGATGCGTCCGTGGCGGAAGTGCGCGTGACCGCGCCGGTGAAAGTGAAGGGTGACGTGGTCGGTTTTGTGGGCGTGGCGCGGGCGAAGAGCACGGTGACGGAGGCGATCTGGCATGCGCGGGTGAGGCTCATGGCGGGCGGGATCGCGGTGGCGCTTTTTATGATGGCGGTCGGTTGGTGGATCGCGTCGAGGCTTACGCATTCGCTGGAGCGGCTCACGGAGTATGCGTTGGCGGTGCGCGACGGGAAGGCGGCGCGTCCGCCGGAGTCGCGGGCGAGGGAGGTGGCGGCGCTGGCGAAGGCGTTTGAGGAGATGCGCGTGGCGCTGGAGGGGAAGGCTTATGTGGAGCACTACACGCAGGCGCTGGCGCACGAATTGAAGGCGCCGCTGTCGGCGATTCGCGGGGCGGCGGAACTTTTGCAGGAATCGATGCCTCCGGAGGAGCGGACCAAGTTTTTGGCGCATCTGCGGGTGGAGTCGGCGCGCATCCAGCAGATCGTGGATCGGATGTTGCAACTGGCGGCGTTGGAGGCGCGGCGAGAGCTCGAGGGCGCGGAGCCGCTGGCGGCGGGCGAGTGTGCGCGTGAGGTGGTCGAGGCGTTGCGGTCGGCGTGGCAGGCGCGCGGGATGAACGTGCGGATCGAGATGGCCGATGGCGTCGAGTCGGCGCAGGTGCGCGGGGAGAAGTTTCTCGTCGTGCAGGCGTTGACGAATCTGGTGCAGAACGCGGTCGAATTTTCGCCGGATGGCGGCGTGATCGTGGTGCGGGCGGAGTCGGAGGAGAAACGGGTGCGATGGGTGATAGAGGACGACGGACCGGGCGTGCCGGAATTCGCGCGCGAACGGATTTTCGAGCGGTTTTACTCGCTGCCGAGACCGGCGAGCGGGCGGAAGAGCACGGGGCTGGGGTTGAGCTTCGTGCGCGAGATCGCGTTGCTGCACGGAGGCAAAGTGACGGTGGAGAATCGTGCGGAAGGCGGGGCGCGGGCGGTGTTGGTGCTGCCGAGGATGGGTTAGCACTACTCCGTTAGGTGTCCAGGGAGGGCGGGGCGCTGTCCCCGCCGCGAACAACCTCCGGGCCTCGAACGGCGGACACAGCGGTCCGCCCTCCAAGGAACACCTTCCCGTCGGAAAAATTAACGGAGTAGTGTTAGGTGCCTGCGGCGGTTTTCGCGGCGAATTCATACCGACTTCACACGGGCTTCATGCGCGTGGGCGAGAGTGGAGGGGATGAACAACTCCTCGTCTTCGCTTCTGTCGGCCGGTCGCTCGTGGTTTGAACGCCGCGCGCTTTTTTTCAAGGTGCTCGGGGTGGCCTTTCTGGGGCTGCTCCTGATGATCCCTCTCGGGATGGTGAAGGATACGTTGAAGGAGCGGCAGGACCGGTATCGCGCGGCGGTGGCGGCGGTGACGGCGACGTGGGGCGCGTCGCAACGGGTGTCGGGGCCGGTGTTGATCGTGCCTTACACGTATAAAACCGAGGAGGAGGTGATTCGTTACGTGAACTTGCAGCCGGTGAAGGAGCAGCGGGAAAAGACCGTGAGGGGCGAGGCGTTTTTCCTGCCGGAGCAGCTCGATGTGCAGGGGCAGGTGGAGCCGTCGCTGCGCAAGCGGGGGATTTACACGACGCCGGTGTATTCGGCGCGGCTGAAGCTGTCGGGGCGGTTTGCGGAGGCGCATTTTGATTTCATCGCGGGGCGCGAGGTGCAGCCGGTGTGGGAGCAGGCAAGGGTTGCGCTGATGATCAGCGATCTTCGCGGGACTCAGGAAAAACTGGTGTTGAAGTGGGGCGCGGACGCAGTGCCGCTGGAGCCGGGAGCGACTTTTGACGGCATGGGGGCGGGCGTGCATGCGCCGGTGAAGCTGGCGGCGGGCGAAGCGCGGGAATTTGCGCTGGAGTTGACTTTGAACGGCAGCGACGGGCTGCGATTCCTGCCGCTGGGGCGGCAGACGGGCGTCAAGGTGACGTCGTCGTGGCCGGACCCGAGTTTTGACGGGGCTTATCTGCCGATGGAGCGGACGGTGGGGCCGCAGGGATTTGAGGCGGAGTGGCGGGTGTCCTATTACGGGCGGAATTTTCCGCAGGCGTGGGCGACCAAGGCCGGAGGCTCGGTGCCGTCGGCGAAAGAGTTGGAGGAGTCGGCGTTTGGCGTGAGCCTGATGCAGCCGGTCAACGCCTACCGCACGGTCGAGCGGGCGATCAAATACGGGGTGTTGTTTCTGACGCTGGTGTTTGCGGCGTTTTTTCTGTTCGAGGCGGTGTGCGGGCTGCGGTTGAACACGCTTAACTACCTGTTGGTGGGCGCGGCGTTGTGCCTGTTTTACCTGGGAACGCTGGCGTTGGCGGAGTTCATGGGGTTCGGGGCGGCTTATGCGCTGGCGGCGGCGGCTTCGACGGCGCTGATCGCGCTTTATGGGAAAAGCATTTTGCGCAGCGGGCGGCGGGCGTGGGTGGTGGCGGGGATGCTCGGCGGCGTTTACGGGTATCTGTATTTTGTGCTGCAGATGGAGGATTTTGCGCTGCTGGCAGGAACGGGGGCGTTGTTCGCGGTGCTGGCGGCGGTGATGGTGGCGACGCGCAAGCTCGCCGGTGACCAAGGCAAACCGGAACAGGAGGGCGAGGTATGAGGCCGGTCAGGCTGCCAAGATTGCGGTGCGCGCTGCTGGGATTGCTACCGCTGTGGGCGCGAGATGGCGCAGGGCGGACGAGCCTTACCAAGCCAATCGTGGAGAGCGGAGCTTTGACTGAGCGTAGCAAAGGGAAATGGGCTAATTTCACTCAGAAATAATCGAAAAAACATGAACACGGGAATTTTTTGGAGGCGTTTGCGGAGCACATTGCCCCGCTGGCTGGGTTGGGGCGGGCTTTGCGGAGCGGCGAGTTTCGGGTGTGCGTTGGTTTTTGGCATCAACAGCATGGAAGCGATCGCCGCGATGGTGCTGGGAATCGCGACGTGGAGCGTGGGATTTGCGTTGTTGACGGCATGGGAGGGGTGCGCCCAGCACTTGGAGCCAGGAAGGGCTTGGCGACGAGCGTTGATGTGGGGACTGACCTTGCGGGTGTTGCTGGTGCTGGTGGTCATTCCTGATTTTTGGGCGGGAATCTGCTCCATGGGTCTGGTGGATAATGTCCTGCGGGCGGTTTTTTGGGATGAACCGGGTTCATCGTCGGCTTTTTCCCGTGTCTATCTGATTACTCTGTTGCAGGGCATGTGGGTGGCGGGGACGTTGTTGGCGCTGACCGGGGTGATTCGCTGCTTTTTACGGGACGACGAGAAAGCGGTTGCCTCGCAGGGGGGCTGCTCGGACGCTGCGCCTTTATGAGTTTATACGAAACCAAGGCCGAAGTTTCCCCTGAATCCGTCGATGTGATCGATGATGTGCTGCTGGAACTCGGCACGGACGGATGGAGCCTATTGCAGGATGTAATCGTAAAACAGGCGTGGATTATCGGGATTTTCGAGGGTGAGGCCGAATCGCGGGCGCGCTGGTCGGAACTCAAACCCTTGCTGACGACGGCGGGTGTGACCCCTATCGGCGATGTTAACGTGCGCGCGCTGGCCGATCAGGACTGGCGCGACAGCTACAAGGCGCATTTCAAGGCGTCGCAGTTCGGGCGTCTGCACTGGGTGCCGGTCTGGGAACGCGAAAAATTTCAGCCCGGCGCGGGCGAGGTGGTCATCTGGCTCGATCCAGGCCTGGCCTTCGGCACGGGCAACCACGAGACGACGCGTCTTTGCTGTGAACGTCTTGTCGTGCTGGCCGACAAGGCGGGGGATCGCGTGGGCGGGCTGCGCGTTGTGGACGCGGGGTGCGGCTCGGGGATTTTGGCGCTTTCGGCGGCCAAACTCGGGTTTAAGCATGTCGAGGGCTTCGACAACGATCCTGAGGCGGTGCGCGTGAGTGAAGAAAATGCTGTGCTGAATGATCTTACGGGAGCGATGACATTTTTCACCGGCGACTTGGTGAGCGGACTGGCGGGACGTCAGGCGGACGTGCTGCTGGCGAACATCCAAGCGGATGTGCTGATGCGTTTCGTGGGCGAGCTGACGGCGGCGGTGGCTCCGGGCGGGGCGCTGGTGCTGAGCGGCATTCTGGCGATCGAACTGGAGCGTGTTAAAGCGGTTTTTACGGCCGCTGTGCCCGCTTGGCGGGTGGAGAGTCGGGTGATGGGCGAATGGAGCGATCTGGCGCTCTCAAGGCCCGTTTAAGCTGGCCTGCCGAGGCGGGGGGGAAGACCACGAAGTGTGATTAGAAGCCAGTGGCTTCGGGGGCGACGCCCACGACCTTGATTTCGACCCGTCCGACGGCGTCGATTCCCAGGTTTTGGCGGTAAATATCGGCCACTTCCTGCGTCAGATAGCCTTGGATGGCATCGAGCTTGGCGTTGGGGCGAACGCGGAGGTGGATCACGGTCTCAAACTTGCCTTTTCGCCGTGAAATGGAGGCGCGAGCCGTGGCGACGCCTTTAAGCTGTTCGCAGCAGGTCTCCACGAGGCGATGCAGGGCGGGGCGAGAAATCTCTAGGCGGCCCTTGTCGCCGTCGGAAATGACCAGCGTCCTAGGCTGGCGGACAAGAATGAACAGGGCCACCAAGGCCAAGACGCACCAGAGCAAGGTGGCTTGGAGTGCGGTGAGATGCAGGAAATCGGTCCAGACAGGCATTACAGGAGGCTGGAGGGGTGATTAATCCGTGGAAGGGGCGTCAGGCCAGAGGTCGTCGCTCTTGTCCTGGTTCGGCGTAAGATCGTTGGGTAGGCGGACGCCTTCGATGATGACATCGACCTTGGAGACATTTTTTCCGGTCATGGCGATGATCTGTTTGCGCACGGAAATCTGCACGTCGTAGGCCGTCTTGCCGATTTCGGCTCCGTAATTCACGATGAGGCGGAGCTCGATGGCGTAGGTGTCTTCGTTGTCTTCGCTGACCTTCACGCCGCGGTGATCGGATTCGCGCTTGGCGAAGAGTTCACTGATGCCGTCCACGATGCCACCGCCGACGCCTGCGACGCCGGGGACTTGGAGCGTGGCAAGGCGCACGATGCTGGCGACGACGTTGTGGTTGATCTTGATGTCACCTAGCTCCGGCTGGTCGTCGAAGCGGGGTGTGGGGGTGAACTCTGACGATTGCATGATATTAAGTGCCTTGATGAAACGCCGTTGGGCCAATGGTTGCAAGACTGGCTCGGATTTTTTGGCAAAAAAACTCCCGCGGCCGGTGGGCGCGCGGGAGGAGGGGAGGCGATTTGAGGCCGTTTAGGTGAATAAATCGGTGGGCGTGCGGGCGAAGAAATCCTCCATGTAGGCGGTGGTGGCCTTGCCCTCGATGAAGGTGGGATCGCTCATGATCGCCTTGTGGAGGGGGATGGTGGTCTTGATGCCGCGGATGAGGTATTCGTTGAGGGCGCGGTAGGTGCGCTGGATGGCCGTCTGGCGGTCGTGTCCGAAGCAGATCAGCTTGCCGATCATCGAATCGTAGTAGGGCGGGATCGTGTAGCCGGAGTAGGCGTGGGAATCGACGCGCACACCGTGGCCGCCGGGGGCGTAGTAGAGGCCGATGGTGCCGGGGGAGGGCACGAAGTTGCGCGCGGGATCCTCGGCGTTGATGCGGCACTCGATGGCGTGCTTCTCGAAGGTGATGTCGCTCTGGTCGAAGGCGAGTTTCTCGCCGTTGGCCACGAGGAGCTGTTGCTTGATGAGGTCAATGCCGGTGCATTCCTCGGTTACGGGATGTTCCACCTGGATGCGGGTGTTCATCTCGATGAAGTAGAAATTTCCCTTGGCATCGACGAGGAACTCGATGGTGCCGGCGTTCTCGTATTCGGCGGCCTCGGCGGCCTTTACGGCGAATTTGCCCATGCGCTTGCGCAGGTCGGGCGTGAGGAAGGGCGAGGGAGACTCCTCGATGAGCTTCTGGTGGCGGCGCTGGATGGAGCAGTCGCGTTCGCCGAGATGGAGAACCTTGCCGTGGGAATCTGCGAGAATCTGAAACTCGATGTGGCGGGGCTTTTCGATGTATTTCTCGATGTAAACCGAGCCGTTGCCGAAGGCTTTTTCGGCTTCGTTGCGGGCGACATGGTATTCCTTGGCGAAGGAAATGTCGTTGTGCGCGATGCGCATGCCGCGACCGCCGCCGCCGGCGACGGCCTTGATAATCACTGGGTAACCGATCTTGCGGGCAATCTTGACCGCTTCGGATTCGTTTTCCACGGGGCCATCGGAGCCAGGCACGGTGGGAACACCGACTTTTTTGACGGTATCCTTGGCGACCGATTTATCTCCCATCATCTGGATGGTCTTTGATTTAGGGCCGATAAATTTAATGTTACACGATTCGCACTGCTGGGCGAATTTGGCGTTTTCTGAGAGAAAGCCGTAGCCAGGGTGAATGGCGTCTACGTCGGCGATTTCGGCGGCGGCGATGATACGGTCGGCCTTCAGATAGCTGTCGGAGCTGCGCGGGCCACCGATGCAGATGGCCTCGTCAGCCAACTGGACGTGAAGGGACTGAACATCAGCTTCGGAGTAAACGGCTAGTGTTTTGATACCCAGCTCGCGGCAGGCGCGAACAATACGGAGGGCGATTTCACCGCGGTTGGCGATGAGGACTTTTTGGATCATCGAGAAAGTGGGATATAATTAAACCGCTAATCAGCACCGAAATGCGCTGTTATTGGGCAGCGAAATCAGTGGATGTTAGCGGTTTTATGTATTGAGGCGCCGGGGTGTGATTAGCCTAATTTAACCTTGAACAGCTTCTGGCCGTATTCGACCGGTTGGCCATTTTCCACCAAGGCTTCGACGACGACGCCTTTGGTTTCCGCTTGGATCTCGTTCATGATCTTCATGGCTTCGATGATGCAGACGACCGAGTTTTCCACGATTTTGGTTCCGGCTTCCGCGTAAGGCTTACTCTCTGGTGAACCCGAGCGGTAGAACGTGCCTACCATGGGGGATTTGATGTAGCCGATGCCCGCTTCATCTGCTGCAGGGGTGGGAGCGCTGGAAGCGGTGGAGGGGGGCGATGGAGCTGGTGCAGGGGCGGAGCTGCTCTCGTTAGAAGCAATGAAAGGTGGATTGGAGCCGTGGCTGCTGGTCACCACTGGGAGACCGTTCGCACCACGTCGGATCTTCAACTTAAAGCCCTCTTCCTCGACCGCAAATTCGGTCAATTCGGAGCGTTTCATAAGGTCGATGATTTGTTTGATCTGTTTTAGGTCCAAGATATGCCTCGGTTGAGTTTGCTGACTGAGGTTGATTCCAATACTGAAGGCCACTGTTCAAAACACCCCAACCCATTTGTGCAATCTTTGAATTTATCGAGAAAACGCGGTTAAAATGCCTAGAAACTCGAAAAAAAGCCCTTTTTTAAGGGGGAGATGCGGATTTTTAATACGCAGGGATGCTGATTTTCAGGAATAGTGAATTTCCCGAAAAGAGACTTTTTGAGCGAAATCCGCCCTTCGGAGCGATGAGGCATGAATTGACGATAAGATTTGAGGTTTGGGGAACTTTTATGGCGCCGATGCTCATTTTAGTAAGCTTCGAAGTCGTTTGTTGGATCAATTTGGGCTTCGGGATTCTGTGGGTTAATCGTCTATTACTGGTCTGATGAGGTAATGAGGATGATGGATTCATGATTTGGATGGCCCCAGTATTTAAAAGGAACTGCGCTCCAAAGCATGGGTGCTTGGCCGGGCCGGTAAGCGAAGGTTGATTCAGCCAAGCTGGCTGTGTTGTGCGTAAAATGAGCTGGAGGGCTTGTCTGGGGTAAAACTCTTTTCGATGCCCTGGAGGATGGTGGCTGAGGATCGACTCGGTGCGTAAGAAGCCTGAGGGAAGGTTTGGCTGCGTGTCCTTTTCTAGTCCCCGCCCCTTCTCCGTGCTTCCGCGCTTCCGTGATTAACCCGAGTTCCGCAGTTCAAAACGTTCGATCATTGATAATGAGAAGGTTGCCGATTTCAGGCGCTGATTTTCGGCACTACATCACTGATGAGGCGTGAGCCGTGAGGCAGGCGCAGGCCGAGGTGGGCGAGTAATTGGGCGGCGGCTGGCTCCGGCGTCGTCACCACGCGCAGGCGCAACTCCGTGCGCACGCCGTCCCGCTTCACCGGAACAATCACGTCCACGCTTTTGATCCCGGCCATTTCCTTGACCAGTTGCCGGGCGCAGGTGCCCAGGCCCTTCGACTGCATCCATTGCTCAAGGGTGCGCCACAGCGCCAAGGCCAAAAAACAAACCAGGATATGCGCCTGCACCCGATCCTCGCGGTGATGAAACAGCGGCCGCATGCCCAGATCGCTTTTGGCGGTGCGGAACGCCGCCTCGGCTTGCGTGAGCTGGATATACCAACGCCACAACAGCGCCGGATCCGTCTCCTCGCAGTTGGTCCGTAAGAGATAGGCTCCTTTTTGCCGATGGGCTTTTTGGCCGGCGTCCAAACGGCTAAACACCCGCAGGCCTGCGGCGAGGCCTTGCGGGTCGGACACGACCTCGGCGACCACGATGGCGGCGGCCGCCGGATACTTGCCGAGGTGCCGTCCGATGCGCCGCCCCGCCGCCTCGCGGTCGGTCTGCGGGCTGCGCCTCAACCACGCGTCCACCTTGCGCAGCTCCTCGGTCAACCGCTCGCTCTGGCGTTGGAGCATCGCCCGTTCCTTCTCGGCGCGAGCGCCGCTGCGGCAGAGCACGTAACGCTCGCCGGGCTCGCCGCCGGGATGCTCGACCAGACGCACCTCCAGCCCGTGTTGCGCCTGTTGCCAGTCGCTTTGATCGAGCAAGGTTTGCTCGTGGGCGCGCAGCCAGCTCTTCGGCGTGCCCACCAGGTAGCGCGCCTTGCGCTCGCGCAGGAAGGCGAGGTTGGACTCGGAGACCATGCCGCGGTCCATCACCCAGACGCGTTCGGCCTGTCCGTATTTGGTTTCCATTGCACGCACGATGTCCTCGACGGTGGTCACGTCGGCGCGGTTGCCCGCGAAGACCTCGAAGGATAAGGGCAGTCCCTCGGGCGTGCAGACCAGGCCGATGCAGACCTGTTTGTTGCCCGGGCGCTGGTCGCGGGAGTAGCCGCGTTGGGCCTGCGGGTTGCGCGCGGCCTCGCCCTCGAAGCAGGTGCTGGTCACGTCGTAGAGCAAAAACTCGAAGCGCACGCCGAACCACTGGCGGTAGCGCTCCATCAGGTGGGCGCACAACTTGTCCTTGTGCTCGGCGAGGCGGTCGAGGCCGCGGTAGAGCCGGTCGTCGTTGATTTGGGCGGAGTCCAGGCCGAGCAGATCGTCCAGCGCGGTGGAATCGAACCAGTGTTCGGCCACGCCCAGTTCCGAGGGCTGGGCGCAGAAGCGCGCGGTCGTGAGCAGAGCCGCGATGTGGCTCCAAGCGACCGACTCGCGGCCCTCGGGCAAAAGCTCCGCGAGGAGTTGATCCAGTCCCAAACGGTGCCAGAGCGAGAGGGCGAGGTAGCTTTCGCCGAAGTCGCGGCTGCGCTCGACGCGCAGCCCCGCGAGGTCGGCCTGTTCCCATTGGGGGGCGGCGGAGTCGTCCGGGCCGGACGACGCGAAGCCGGGCAAGGGCGGAGTGCGCGGCCGGGGAGCGGGCGCTTCGCTTCGCAGCAAGGCCGGCAGATCAGTCCCAGCCGCCGCGCAACGCCGAGAGTTCGCGCTCGTCGAGTTTGCCGAGCGAGGCGACCACCTGCTGACGCGGCCCCCGCTCGGTGCGCACCGTGCGGCAAAGCTGCCAGTAGCCGTAGCCGACTCCGCGGACCGTCTTGGATTTGCGACGCAGGAACATGCCCGGCAGTATGCCACGGAAGCACCCCGGCCGGAAAAAACGCCGCACCTCGGAGAGATTTTTCGCGAAACTACCGAACTGCGGAACTCGGGTTAGCGTAGTGTCCCTCAATTGAGTGCCATTATAGGGCGGCGAGCGAGCGGGTGGCTCTCGAGGGTTTGGTGCAGTCCGGTTTGATCTGTTCGAGGCGCTGGCGGCAGGGTTCGACTTTGGCGAGGATTCGCTCGACGCTGGCGGTCCAATTGTAGGGCAATGTGGCGTCGTTCCAAGCGGCGAGAAACTCGTCAATTGCGGAGTGCAAC
>JBAZSJ010000053.1:0-35711 GCA_041662485.1 Opitutaceae bacterium
AAGGCGCGTTTGATCCGTCAGTGCAGGACTTCTCTGTCCTCCAACCGCCGGATGCGGAAAACCGCATGTCCGGTGGTGTGGAAGGGTTACGGGGCGCAATCCCCGTGACCCCATCCGATCAGTGAAACCAACGTCAGCGAAACTGTAACCCATAACACCGATACCACCATGGTCGCATCCGCCACCACCAAACCCGTTAGTGAAACCCGCGAGACCGCCAAACCGGCCATCGCTCCGACTCGTGCCAATACCGACGTTCCGGCCTCTGCCAGCGACGTCTTGCAGGAAAAGCTCCAACGTATCCGTGACCTCCTTCGCGATTTGAAGGGTGAAATGGGTGCCGTCGAGGTGCTGATTCGCGAGTCGGCCCGCCAATACAAGGCGCTCGAACGCGATCACGAAACCCTCCGAAAGAACGTCCGCGCCCTCCGTGAAGTGCCGGTCTGACGTCGTGGCCATGTATAGCCCCGACATCAGCCAGCACAGCCCCCGGCTTTACCGTCTGGGGAAACACTACGGCGTGCCGATGACGGTGCTGGCCGACCGGTTGGTTTGCTTCGGGCTTCAAAACCTGGAGCAGGTCATGCCGGAAAAGCCCGTGCCTGTTGTCGGTCTCGAAACCGTGGACCAGACCACCGCCACAAATCCAACCCTCCGCCGGAGCGCATAAGTCATGGCCAACATCAGCTGCGAATTATGCGAAACCGTGGCCGACATCACCACGCTCTTCATGCCCAAGCCGAACCTTCCCAACGACAGTCGGGAAACCGTTCGGCTGGTGATTGAATGGGCGGAGGAGTTTGATGCCAAGTATGCCGGCGAACAGTGGATCGACCGGGAATACCTCGAAGTCATCGAGTCGTTCTTCGAGGAGAAATACCGCGCGTGGTTGGAGGCAACCCCGGCGCGTTCAGTCCGATATAACGAATAGGAAACGTCAGTTCCATCAGACGAAGGCCGGTTGCCCACCACGGGGACCGGCCTTCGTCGTTTTAATATCACCCATCCATCATCTCTCATCATGAAATCCTGTAATTTAATCCTGCATTGTGGCGGGGCCGCTGTTCAACGCACCGACCTCACCAAAGTCCGCACTCCGCTGGCTACGCGCACGTGGAGTCCCATCCCGCACCTCCGCCTGATCGAACAGGTCGAGCGTGCGTTGTCCGCTGCTCACCTCACCATCGTCAATCAGGCCCACGCCCTCAGTCACGGGGGAGATCGGTATTTTGGGCTCATCCAGGTCGAAACCAAACAGAACAGTCGTGACTACGCGCTCGTCCTCGGTTTGCGCAACAGCCACGACAAGCGTTTCCCGGCTGGCCTCGTCGCCGGAGCCCAGGTGTTTGTCTGCGACAACCTCAGTTTCCACGGAGAGGTGGAGTTGTCTCGCAAGCATACCCGGTTCATCGGACGGGATCTGCCGCTACTCACGGAGCGGGCCATCGGTCAGCTTCAGGAGAAGTGGCACGGCCAGGAAGAGCGGATCGGCCGCTACCGGGGTCAGGCTATCGACGACCGCGATGCCCATGACCTCATGGTCCGGGCGGTCGATGTCGGTGTGTGCCCGGTGACCGTTCTGCCCAAAGTCGTCCAAGAATGGCGTGAACCCACCCACGAGGTGTTCCGTCCGCGCACGGTCTGGTCGCTCTTCAACGGCTTCACCGAGGCGCTGAAGGGCAACCTGCCGTTGCTCCCTGCGCGCACTCAGGCCCTGCACGGCCTGATGGACGGCTTCGTCGGCATTGCCGGGAGGAACTGACCGTGAAAGCACGGAAGTTTTACCCGTTCACGGGAATCTTCGCGGTGCGCGGCGGACTGGCCTCGACCCACTTCCGCACAGAGGCGGATAGAGGCCGGTATCGCTACGTCACGCCGGCCGGACGGCATATCTCGAATTCGTGGGTGGCCGACTGCTGGATCGTGGACCGCGATGGTCATGTGAATCCCGGAACGGCAGTCTCGGCGGTGCCGATCAGACGCGAGGCTCTGGGGCGGCGGATTTGTGCGGGAGGTGTCCGATGAAATCATTCACCGGGAAACTTGTGCTCAAGTTCACCGCCAAGGTGCGTTCAAAGGCTGACCTAGTTCGTCGCTGTGAGAAGATCGCGGCTCGCGCCGAGGAAACCATCGGCTGCGAGCTATGGGACTTTGAGCAGTTGGTCGAACTGCCGACGGTGATTCCGCTGGGTTACTACGCGGTGCAACTCTGCACGGTCGGGAATCCTGACCGAAGGCAGTATGCGCCGCCGACCGATCCCGAATGGAAGATCGTCGAAACCATGAGCGAAGCCAAAGCCGCTGTCCGCGATTACTTCGAACGTCATGACGAAATTGGCGGCGGTAACTGGGGGCCAGAAAGTGGCCGCATCTGGGATCATCAAGGCGAGATCATCGCCCGTTTCACCTACAACCTGCGCTGCTGGTCACCGGATGGTGGTCGGGAGTTGCGGGTGGGGTAGGAGGTAAGTAAAGCACTCCGGGAACGGGGCGCTTTTTTAGGTATCAGATGAGCTGCGGCTGCCTGCACACGGCTGCACATTAAGCATGGATGCCTCTTACTGCAAGGTGCGTGGCGAAAGGCCTCGGGCAAGTGAAAAGACAGTCCCTCCTCGAAGTTGGAGAATGCTAATACTTGGGCGCGGGAAGGGCGCGCCAGACAGGGCCGTCAGCCATGAAATCGATGGCGTTTTTATCGGGCTCGGTCTTCGAGTTGGCGATCCTGAAGATGGGGAGAACGGGGTTTCCCTTGTCGTTTTTTTTGTAGGTCACACCTTCTTGCTCAAATAATAAATAAGCGTAGAAATTCCCTCCGGGCGCTTCTGAAATGGCGATTTTTATATCATAGAACTGGTTGGCTATAAGTTCCATGCGTTTGCCGACAACCAAGCTGCCATAGTTCTTAATTCCCGATGACTCGGATTTGAACCCTGTTCTGTTATGGATACTTCCATCGAGCACGAAACCTCCATTAAACTGTACGAGGAGAATGTCGTCAGCCAATCCGACAAAGCGATAAACACCATCTTTGGGTGGGGATACTTTGCCCCGATACAAAGCCATCCAAGCCTTGGATTTGACTTCATTTTCAACGCCATAGGCTTTGGGAGCTTCGACGGCATTCATTCTGGGGATGAATATCTGCGTGGCGTAAAGAGGAGTAGGGGCTTGGTAATACTTGGATAACGAGCTGAGAGACCATCCTCCTTGGACGAATAGCTTGATCTGCTCGTAATCGAAGGCTCCGCTCGCGGGGTCCAATCCTCTGTCTATATTGCCTTTGTAATCAGGATTAGGTTTCAGCCCCCCTCAACTGTTTGAAATCGTAAAAATTACCAACGAGGGTGCCGCTAGTCTGGGCTTCCTTGAAACCGAACATGGGCATGAGGGGGCCCTTGAGTCCACCGGAGGCGCCCGGAGCGCCGGCGGCGGTGGTGATAGCGGGGCTGCTGAGACCGGAGTCCGGGGTGGTGGCAGATCCGGCAGACTGACGGTAGAATTGGGGGTATCGACGGAGAGGCGTTTGGTGAGGGTGTCGAGCTTGGGCTGGGTGTTCGACATCTTGATCGGGTGTTGGATAGTGGGCCCTCCGTTGTCGCCGCCTTTGAATTGGGCCTTGCGCTGGGGCTTAACGGAGCTAACGACCCAAACGGTGGCACCGATGATGATGATGACGTGGACGATGATGCTGATGAGCATCGAGCCCGCACCCATGCGCTTGATGTAGCGGACGATCTTGTTTTTGGGGTCATTCATGGGGCGCGTCGGTAATTAGAATCCGTCGTCGACGGTGAAGGTGACGTTGTCGATAGCGGCGAGGGCTTGACCTTGGAGAGTTCAGCCTGGATAGCGGCGTAAACCTGCCGACAATAATCGACATGCCCGGGGCCTACGACTGAATCGGGAGACTTGGGGGGACGTGGGTTCCACGACGGCTTCCTGGGGCGTTTCTGGAACGGCCTGCTCAGCGGAGACATCCGTCGAGGTTAGGTCGGGTGTGGAGTTGGAATATAGATCAGGCATGCGTGGAGTAAGTGGGTGCTGGAATGGTGCGGCAATGGTGAGACCTGAAGGTTGCGCCCAGAAGGCGTTGCGACGGGCGATGGATTGGGTCCGGAGATCGTCGAGACCGGCGTTCGGCGGAGGTGGCGGGGTCTTGTTGAGTCATCGGGCGGATCTAGAGGCAGGTGCCGTGAGTGCGGATGATTTCGCGGTAGAAATCGGCGGAGGCCTTCGGCGTCCGTTTCTGCGTCGTGTAGTCCACATGGATGAGGCCGAAGCGCGGGAGGTAGCCGGAGGACCACTCGAAGTTGTCCATAAACGACCAGTAATAATAGGCGCGGATGTTGATGCCGTCGGCGATGGCGCGGCGGAGTTCGAGCAGGTGGCGGCGCATGTGGTCTATGCGCATGGCGTCGGGCACGGTGCCGTCGGTGGTGATCCAGTCCATGGAGGCCAGTCCGTTCTCCAATATCTCCACGGGAAGGCCGTAGCGTTCGGTGAGGAGCTTGGGGCCCCAATACATGCCCTCGGGCTGGACCTGCCATTTCAGCATGGTGACGGGTTCGCCGGCGGACTTTTGCTGCCGCGACCAGTCCATGTAATAGTTCCAGCCGACGTAATCCATGGGTGCGGACATCTCGCGCAGGTCACCGGCCTGCACGACGTCGAGGGCGTCTCCGTAAAAGCTTCGGACCTCTGCGCTGTAGTCGCCCTTGAAGAGAGGATCGACCCAGAGGTGCGACGACCACCACGGTTTTTCGAGGGGGAACGCAAAGGACTCGGCGCGCGCGGCCTCGATGCCGGCGGCGTCCTTGGTGAGAGGGATGTTGAGGTTCTGGTTAAACGCCTGGCCGATCTGGGCGGGGCCGCGCGTGCCGGCGCGCAGCACGGAAACGGCGCGGCCGTGGGCGAGGTTCATGTGGTGAACGAGGCGGAAATAATCGCGGTGCGCGTAGCTGAAGCCGGGCGCGTGGATGCCGAGGTGGTGGCCGAGCGAGCCGACGTTGGACGCCTCGTTGAGCGTGCACCAACGCGAGACACGGTCGCCGAGTCGGTTGACGACCTGTTGCGCGTAGTCGGCGAACCAGCCGGCGATGTCGCGGTTCAGCCAGCCGCCCCGGCAGTGGAGTTCATGCGGGAGATCCCAGTGGAAAAGCGTGATGAGCGGCTGGATGCCGGCTTCGAGGAGCGCATCGACGAGCTTCTCGTAGAAGGCCATGCCGGCCTCGTTGAGCGGGCCGGTGCCGTTGGGAAGGACGCGCGGCCAGGAGATCGAGAGGCGGTAGGATTTGAGTCCCATCGCACGCATGAGCGCCACGTCCTCGGGCCAGCGGTGGTAGTGGTCGCAGGCGACATCGCCGGTCTGGTCGTTGGAGATCTTTCCCGTCTGGGTGCAATAGACGTCCCAGATGGAGAGCCCCTTGCCGTCTTCACGGGCGGCTCCCTCGATCTGGTAGGCGGCGGTGGCGGAGCCCCAGAGGAAGTTCTCGGGGAAGTGTTGTTCGGCGGTGGATGCAGGTGTCATGCGGTGAGTGAGATCAGTCGGGCGGTGGTGGAGATGCGACGGGGCGTTTACGACGACACCGTCGGCTCGGCGGGTTGGATAAATTATCCCGGTCCGGCTCCGGTCGCCGCGTTGATCGCGTAGATGGAACGCAAGCCCCCGCCGTCGCTCGTAAAAAGCACTTCGTCGCCCGCGTGGTTGAAGACGGGATGCGGATGCGCGTCCTGGCTGTTCCAACTGCTGCCGTGCCGGCAGATCGGATTCCACCGGATCGTGCGCCGCTCCCAATCCACCTCCAGGGTGCTGAGCCAGTGTCCGCCCCAGCCGCTCCCGCCGCCGATGGCGGGCAGCGCCGCAGCCTGCTCCGGCGTGCATTCGGCATAGCCGTCGCTCACGAGCAGGCCCGGTCCGTTCCCGAGGGTGAAGTGGCCGTAACGGTTGAATCCCGGCGGAAACTCCAGCTCTTCGTGGCGCGTGCCGTCGGCGGCCATGCGACCCACGTAGGACGCGCCGCCGTCGTGGCCGCCGTGATACACGATCCATTCTCCGTCCGGGCTCCAGACCTCGTGGCACACCCAGTCGGCGCGGCGGCGGAGGGAGCCGTCGAGATTGGTCCCTTCGTCGCGCATGCGGCGGAGGGTCGAGCCGTCCCAGAGCCAGATGCGGCGGATGCCGCAGTCGGAGGCCCATTCGTGGTTGAAAAGCACCTTCTGCGGATCGCGCGGATGGAACTGCACATGCGTCACCCAGGCCGAGGGCACCACGACCTCCTCCACCTGCTCGCCGGTCACGGTGTCGTAGATGCGCAGAAAACTGGGGAGCCCGAGCCTCTGCACGTTGTCGTCGATCCGGTGCGGATCGGCGATGTCGAAGGCCGACTCATGGATCGTAGGCACGCATACGCGGCGGTTGTCCGCGCTGACGTGGGTGAAGCCGGTCACATGACCCGACGGGACCGCGGTCAGGCGGCGGCGGTCGCCGGTGCGCGCGTTGACACGGCACAGCATGTCGCCCTGCAGGTAATACACGTCGCCCGATTCCGCATGGAGCGAGACGCTCGCCATGCCGAGGCCCCGGTGGCGCAGTCCTTCAAAGTAAACGTAGGAGCGCAGGTAGCCCTCCGTGTTGTCGGTGAGGCGGCGCACCGAGCCGTCGCGCCGGTCGAGCGCGTAAAGGTTGACCTGCGCGAGAGGGTCGGCGGCCTTGGGCACGGGACTGTCGCGGTCGCTGATGAACACGAGGTGGCGGTCGTCGGCCGTGAGCGAACTGCTCGTGAAGTAGAGCAGCTGGTCGTTGGCTTTTCCTCCGGTGAGGTTGCGGGGGAGTGCGGGCATGGGCTGAATAGGGATGGGGCTTACTGATCACTAGGGATCAACCCAGGCAGACGAGGGTATGGGCGGTTTTGCCCGGTGCCAGCGTGATGGCCGACTGGATGCCTGCGTTGCTTTTGCCGGAGTAGGTCTCCACCAGGTACGTCCCATGGAAGCCCTGGAAATGGAATTTTCCTTCCGCATCGGTCTCGCCGGTGAGATCGGTTTTCCATTCACGGTGGATGAGATGCTTCAGCACCTCGTAAGCGGGTTTTGGGCGCAGATCCTCGAAGAGCAGGCCGGAATAGACCCGGTGCTCCCCTTGAGCGGCAGCGCCGTCGGGAAGATTCCACCAACTGATGCCGGTCACCGAGTGATGGCTGAACCAGAGGCGATAGAAGTTGCGGGCCACCTCCGCCTGGGCTTCCAGACCCTCCAGGGTGTTTCCGGGGGAAGTCAGGGTGATTTCGCTGACATGGATGGGCTTCCCGAACTGCCCGTAGTGGTCCAGTGCCTTGAACAGTTCGTCGGGACGGAAGAGCTCGCCCCGCAAGGCCCGGTGCAAGTCCGCGTCGGAGAACAAGTGAAATTGAAGGCCGATGCCGCCGACGCGCGCATTTTCTCTCATGAGCTGTTCAATCAGGCGCGTGAACCGGTCCCCATTTTCTTTCAAGTCCCACGCACCAGTGGTCTCGTTGATGTCTAAACGGCAATCGTCCGGCATGAACCGCGCCGCCCATTCAAAGGCCTTTCGTTCGTAATTTTCGAACATGGGGTAGTGCGCAGATCCCTTTTCTACGGGTTTGTCGAAGAACCCAGCGGCCTCGTTCACCACGTCCCAGTTTTTGATGACATGTCCGTAACGCTCGCCGATCTCACGGAAGCGTTTTTCCCAGAACGGCCGGGCCTCGTCCGGATCTTCAGGCAGCCAGTCGGGGACGGACCATTTGCGGAAGTTCCAGAGAAGGGTGTGGCCGTGCATGCGCAGACCGTGTTTCTCGCAAAACTCCACCACCAGATCCGGCGGCGGCCGACGGACGATGCGGGGCTTGCTGGTGGCCTTGTAGCGCGGACGGCCCTGTTCGGGTTCGAGCGTACGCCAGTAGAACGGGACCGTCGCTCCATTGAAAAGAGCGCAAAACGCTTCTTCATAGCGACGGTTGCTTTCCGCGTGTGGATAATCGTCCAGCTTGAAGATATTCGCGCCAAAATGGAAAGGGCTGCTTTGCTGTTGGACGCGGATACTGACGCCTGAAAGCGGCTTGCCGTCGTAGCTTTTGGTTTCCACGGTCGCCTCGCTTTGGCGGTTTTGACGGATGCCTTCGTCAATGCGGGACTGGAGGGCGGGATCGTTCCAGAGTTTTTTGTAGGCGGAGGTTATCATGAAGGAGCGGAGACGAAAGGTTGTAGAAGATGGGCAAATGCGGGTTCGCTCATTGGGCGGTCAGTCGCTTGGTGACGGTGTAGAAGGTGGGCGAACCCGTGAAATTGGTGTTCCCATCCGGCCCGCGCCAAACGAAGGAGAAATTGGCCCCGGAATCGTCGATTTTGGATTGGCTCTGGCCGAGTTTGACCGTCAGCGCATGCTCACCCGGGAGCAGATAAATGTGCCGGATCATATCTTCTCGCTACTGCAGTATTACTCGCACGCGGAAGAAGCTCGAACGGGCGGTTATCTCGACTGGGCAGTCCACCGTGGCGTCCAGCGCGGGGATCGCTTCATAGCCGGGTAGCGTGGCCCATGTTGCCGGAGCCAGGGTTGTCGCTGCTTCGAGACGGTAGGTGCGCGTCTTGCCCGCATACCCCGTGCCGCTCGCGGAGTGCCGTTGGAATCGGACGATGGCCAAGCCTTCACCCTGGGGAATCAGTTGAACCCGCAACACCGAGTTCGGGTCCTTGGGATTCGTTCCCATCACATACTCTTGCAGATTGCTGTATCCATCCCCGTCCGCATCCGCGTTCGGGTTCACCCCTATCTGATTGAACCACAAATTTTCCCAGGCGTCGGGCAGCCCGTTCCCGTCCGAGTCCTCTGGCGGCGGCGGTCCGGGTGCCACAACGATCGTCCGGCTGGCACTTCCCGTCGCGCCGATGCCATCGGTAATCTTCAAGGTGACCGTGAAGGTGCCTCCGGTGAGGTAGGTGTGGGAGACCTGCATTCCGTTCGCCACCGACCCGTCGCCGAAGGTCCACTCATAGGTGAATGTCTCGCCAGGCAGATCGGACGAGGCCGAGGCGTTCAGATTGACCAGCAGCGGAGCAGTCCCCGTGGCCGGCAGCCCCGTGAACTGCGCCACCGGCTTATGCACCCGGAATGTCACCGGCAACGGCAGATCCGGCGTCTCCGCATCGTTGGAAACCACGTGCAAATTCGCCGTGTGGATACCAGGCCCCGCGTTGCTCGAATCGAACGCCACGGTCGCATTCATGGAACTCAGGCCGGGCACCGTACCAAAGAGCGGGTGCGGCTCCATGCGCAGCCACGTCGTTTCCCCCGCGTCGATCAGATAGGCGCGCTTATAATAGCTCACCGTCCACAGGGCGCCTTCCGTATCCGAACAGAACCCGTACGGAAGAACGGGTGGACCGGCGGCCATGAACGAGCGAAGCACCGCTCCAGTCACGGGATTCAGTTTGTAAACCCGCCCAGCCTCGGTGCCTTGATTGCTCGCCGTCCATAACGCTCCGTTGAAGTACGCGAGACCCCACGTGTTTAACACGGAGGCGGCCAGATTAATCTTTGCCAGTAACGACCCGTTTACGGGGTTCACCTTGTAGAGGGCGGATTTGCCGGTGAAGGAGTCCGTTCCCATCACCCACAGGGCACCTTCGCCAAACGTAATAAAAGGCGAACGACCAGTAGAGTAGGTGACCGGAAGGGAGATCGTCTGCAGGACACTGCCCGTAACGCGGTCCACGCGGTACACGTAGTGGTAGCCGGAGATAGTTGATCCAACCCATAGATTCGCGCCTTCCCACGCGATCCCATGCAGTTGGGAACCTGCGCCGGCCGTCAGCAGTGAGCCGACCAGTTCCCCGGTTACCGGATCAAATTTTTTGATGGTGCGTGTCCGGTCCGTGACCCACAACAACCGCCCGTCGAACGCAACGCCCATCGTATCGCCAACATCGGCACCCACGAGGTCGAATTGCCTCAGGAGCGTGCCGCCGCCCGAGCCGGCGATCTGCGTTTGCGGGGGGGCGAGCAGTTCGTTCCACGTGCGCCAGTTCAGGGCGGCCCCGCTCTGGCTGGTAATCGCGAGGGTTCGGGTAAGGACTTCCGGATAGATGGCATCCAGCGTGAAGGAAGCCGGTGAAACACCAATCGTCGCGGTGCCCATCAGAAAATTGACATTGGCTTGGCTCGGCGGCACGGGGACGTCCCTCGGCGCGCTGTCGCCGTACACCTCCGGCATCTTCGCCGTCAGGGTCAAGGTCACGGGGCGACCGTACACCCGGGTGATGGCATACGAGCCATTCACCGCGGTGGTGACCGATCCGGACAGAGCGCCGCTATATTCGATCGTGGCGTTGCCCACCGCGACCCGCGTGGCCGCATCCCGGACGGTTCCCTGAATGGTCGCCGTCGTGAAGGTGAAGTCCACGTTCGGCACACTGGAGGCCACCACCGTTATCGACGTCGGCGCGCTGTCGACGGCGTCGGCGATTTTTGCCGTCAGCGTATAGACTCCAGCCGCTGCTTGGAGCACGTAGGTGCCGTCCGCCCCGCTCTGCAGGGAGCCCATGTAGGGGCCGCTGTATTCGATCACGGCCCCGGGGCGGGCCTGGCCATCCATCCGCACCGTGCCCGAGATCGTGCAGGGCGTGGTGACCCTGAACGTGGTCGGAACCGTCACCAAGGGCTGATCCAGATCGTTCGACATGACGAGGAGGTTGCCTTGGTGCACGCCCGGCCCGACCGCCGCGCTATCCAGGAGAACATCGACCGTCGTGGAACCGAAAGCCGGAATCGTCCCCGCCTCGGATGCCGTGCTTAGCCAGGGACGGTCGCCCCCCGGGTTCAGCAGGCTGGCGCGCAGCGTCGTGCCGTCATTGTTGAGCACCCACAGGCCGCTCGTGCCGCCGCCCGCAAGATCCTTACCATTGGCGGGGCCCTGGAACGACGAGATCACCCGGCCGTCCGCCGGGTCCAGCTTCTGGATCAGGCCGTTGTCCCCCGTCACCCACAAGGCGCCGTTGTGATAGGCCATGCCATACACATGCGGCACGTCGTTCGTGGACAGCGTCAACAGGTCCCGCACCATGCCGTCGTCGGGACTCACCTTGTAGATCACGCTTGCGGACTTCCATGCCGTGAGCTGGACGGAGCTATGGATCCAGAGGAAGCCTTCGCCCGCAGTCACGATACTGGGCACGTTGTTGTTATCCGGCACATCGAACGTCTTGACCAACGTCTGGTTGAAAGGATCTATGGCATAAATCCTCTTCAAGCCGGAGCCGATGAACCAGAGCAAGCTGCCGTCCCACTCAATCCCGGTTCCGGCGACCGCGTAGGTGCCGCAAAGCCCGGCGATGTCGAGGGTGCTGACGATGTGCCCGTCCGCAAGGGAGAGCTCATACAGGACGGCACCGTCTGCCATGGCGTCGTAACCGGTGGTCCACAGCCGCGTCCCGTCCGTGGCGATTCCCCGGGGAGCGCCGATGGACGAGGGAACGACGACCTGACGGTTCGTGGTGCCGCCGCCCAGCGGGCGACTGCCGGACGACCAGTCCACCGAGTTCCGGATCTGCCAGTTAAGGGTCGCGGCGCCCCGGTTGGTGATCGAGAGCGTTTGATGGATGGAATCGGGGAACGATGCCGTGACGTCGAACGAGCCCGGGGCGACCTCGATATCCGGAATGCCCACCTGAAAATCCACCCCGGATACGCTGGAAGACAGGCCGACCGACCTGGCATCGGAGGCGAAGTAGGTTCCTTCCTTTTTCGCCGTCAGGGAAAGCGTGGTCGCCCGGCCGTATGTTCGCGTGATGGAATACGTCCCGTCCGCGGCGGTTAGCACCGTGCCGCTCAGAGCGCCGCTGTATTCGATCGTGGCGTTGCCCACAGGGGCCTGCGTCAGCCCGTCCCGGACGGTCCCGGATATCGTGACACTGGTGAACGCGAAGTTCACATTCGATACATTACTCGACGCCACCGTCACGGAGGTCGTTGCGGTCGCCAGGTAGTCGTCTTTCCGCGCCGTCAGCGTGTAGGTGCCGGCACGTGCGGGAATCGAGTAGGCTCCGCTCCCATCGCTAAGCACCGAACCGGAAAACGGCCCTTTGTATTCGATCGTCGCTCCGGCCAGCGCCCCGCCGTTCAGCGTGACATGGCCCGAGATCGCGAGCGGTGTGGTGACGGTGAAGGTCACGGGCGGCGAGATGAGCGGTTGGTCGGGGTCGTCGGAGGCTACAGCGACTCTGCCGTGGAACGTGCCCGGCCCGGACGCCGCGCTGTCGAACGTCAAGGTTACGTTCGTGGAACTGAAAGGCGGAACCACGCCGGCATGTGCACTGCTGCGCAGCCACATCTTTTCGCCCGCGTTGACCAGGTAAGCCTTGTTGTAGAGGTTCACCAGCCACAGATTGCCGTCATTGTCCGCCGTTAGACCCCGGTAATGCAGAGTCCGGTCGGAGCCTCCAATCGAAAACGCCGGTGGATTGAACGATCCCAGCACCGTCCCGTCGATCGGACTCAACTTGTAAACTTTGGCCACTTCTCCCGGACCGGCCGCATTCGTGGCATTTCCCGACCGGCACGAGACGACCCACAACGCGCCGTTATAATACGTCAACCCCCTCACGATCATCGAAGGGACCGGCATGATTTCGGCCGGAACCGGGAACTTGGCCAACACCGTGCCGTCGTCCGGGTTCATCTTGTAGATCGAGCAGACCCAGCCGCCCAGCGGCTCGAGCTTGCCCGTCAACACCCACATCGCGCCGCCGCCAAATCCCACGCCGGTGGGATCGCCGCCGTCTGCCGGCATGGCGATGCTCCGGATCTCGTCGCCGGTGTTCGGATCCAGTGCGTGGATCTTCTTCGTGTTGCCCCCGGCCATCCAGAGATGACCGCCACTCCAGGCAAGCCCCTGCCCCTTCGGCGCGATATTGACGACGTCAATCCGTTTCAGGAAGTGACCATCCACCGGATCCATTTTCGTCAGCATCGAGCCGCCGTAGCCGCCGATGCCGTTCACCCAAATTCCCTCCCCATCAAACGCAATGCCGCTTGGATTGCCAAAGACGGTATCGGGACGATCCATAAAGTAGAGGTTGCGCACGACGGTGCCCGCCCCGGATCCGATGCCGCTGAGACTGAATGACTCGTCGGTTTCATTCCAGATACGCCACGTCAAGGGAACGCCGCCACGGTTGGTGATCGTGAGGACATCGGTGGTCACGGCCGGAAAGACCGCCGACACATTGAACTGGGCGGGCGTAATCGCGATATCGGGCGAGGAGAGCAGAAAGTCGATGCCGGTCGCATCCGGCGGCACGGTGACCGTCGTCGGAGGCGACGCCCAATACGCCCCTGGCTTGTTCGCCACCAGCGTCAGCGTCGCCGGTTGGCCATAGGCCTTCGTTATGGAATAGTTGCCGCTCGCGTCCGTCAGTACCGTGCCCGACACAAGTCCTTTGTACTCGATCCTGGCATTGCCCACTGCGGCCTGCGTGACCCCGTCCCTGACGTTTCCGGAGATCGTCGCGGTGGTGAAAGCGAAATCGACTCCCGTCGTGTTGCCGTTGAGATTCATTGTCTGCACGGCGGTCTTAAGATCCCCCGCGACCCCGGTTTCGGCCCACACGCCGCATGGCCCCGCCAGTGCGCCTGCCACGTAGGTACCATCCGACAGCGTCGTGGCCGTCGTATTGAGCGCGCCGCCGACATAGACCTTCGCGCCGGCCAGACCGACCCCGTTCAGCCGGACCGTGCCCGTGATGCTGATCAGGTTGCGGACCGTCACCTCGACGGCCGAAGTCCATGAATGACCGCCCGTGTCCTGCACCGTCAGTCGCATCGCGACCGTGTGCGACACCGGCGTGGCCGGGGCGATGTTCAGCAGGAAGAGGTCGCCCGAGAGAACATCGGACTTCGCGGCGATATCCCCGTAGCTGGCATTGGCGGACAGCAGGGTGACATAGGGGTCCGGGCTCACCAGGCTCAGTTGCGCGGTGACCCCCACGGCCGCAAACGGGCTCGGATTGCGCAGCGTCACTTTGAGTCCGACCCGTTCGCCAGGGCTGGCCATGCCGTCGGAGTTGCCGATGGTGCCGTTCAGATTGTTGTCCTGGATGACCGTGTCCTTGATGATCACCGTCGGGGTGGTCACCGCCTGCAAGGCCCGATAGACATTGAGCCGCGCCCCGGTGACCGTCAGCCCGTCCAGCGAGGGAAGCGGATCCGACGTATTCATGAGGATGGTTTTGACGGCATCACAGCTCATCTGCGGCGCAATGGACAAGAGCAACGCCGCGGCGCCGGCCACGTGGGGTGTCGCCATGGACGTGCCGCTGAGGGATCGGTATCCGCCGCCCGAGTCGCAACTGACGATGCCGACACCCGGCGCGCCGATATCCACCCAGTCGGCACCATAGTTGGAAAAGACGGCAAGGGCATCCTTGTTGTCGGTGGCCGCCACGGAAAGAATGTTGGCGTTCGTGAACGCCGCCGGAATAAAGTACTTGCTGGTTGCCGAGTTGGCCGCCGCCGCCACAAACAGAATGTTGGCCCGGCCCGCCTCGGCGATCGCGTCCTGTAACAGTTGCAATTCCGGATCCATGGTGCCGTCCCAGGGCCCGCCGCCCCATGAATTCGAGGTCAGTCGCACCCCGATAACCGTCATGTAGTGAATGGCGTCCGCCCCGTCGGAGTTCGTGCCGCTGCCGGTGCCGGAAAGAAACTTGCCCGCCGCAATCTTGACCGTCCAGTTCACTCCGGCCACACCCGCTCCGTTGTTGCCGACGCCACCGATCGTTCCGGCGCAATGCGTGCCGTGGTAATGATCATCCATGGGGTCGCCGTCGTCGTTGGCGAAGTCGTAACCGTGGACGTCGTCCACGAAGCCGTTGCCGTCGTCGTCGATCCCGTTCGTCGCCTTGTCGCGGCCTTGGGCATCGAAGCCGGTCTCGCCGGGATTCACCCAGATGTTGGCCGCCAGATCGGGATGGGTGTAGTCCACGCCCGTGTCGATCACCCCGACCACGATGTCCTGGCTGCCGGTCGAAATGTCCCATGCGGAAGTCGCCTTGATATCGGCTCCGGCCACGCCGCTGTTCTGCCCGGTGTTACGCATGCCCCACAGGCGGGGAAATTCCGGGTCGTTGGGCACGGTCTCCAACGCATAGGCGATCCCGTCCGGGGCGGCATAGGCCACGGTTGCCTTCTTGTCGTTGAACACCGCCAGCGCCGCCGGCAGCTCGGGAATCGTGCATTCCTTCAGTTCCACCAGATAGACGCCGGGCGTGTACATCTTCTTCCGGATCTTGCCGCCGTAGCCCGCCACCAGCGCCTTTAACTCCGCTTCCGTCGCTTCCGGATTCATTTTTACCACAATATGATCCGCCACCACGGCTTTCTGCGAGAGCACCTGTTCGGGTTCGGTCCCGGCCGCCGGGCGCACGGTTTCCTCTATCCTCAGCATCGGGTATTTGAAATGCGAAGTTTTGACGATCCTCGTGCGCTTGACGACGCCCTCCGTCCCCGACGCGGTCTCCTCGGATGCGATGGCTTCCGCACCATCCAAGAGAGCAGCCAGCCCGGTCGCGGGAGTCCGGACGGCATCCCGGCCACCGGACGTTCCCGAGGGAACGGCACCCTCGACTACTCCGGGCAGGCCCGGCTGGGACGTCCCATGGGCGATGGCGGTTACGGAACCCTTCACAGTCGGGGAAGATGAATCCGACAATGGCCCGGCTACGGCGGATGGACCGTCAACCGGATGATCCGCTGCGGGAGATTTTCCGTCTGTCCCAACCCAACGGAATACGAATATCGCCAGAAAAACCAGGACGACCCCAAGGGCAATACGCCTTGGATGGCTGAGAAAGGAGAGGAAAGGGCGGTGTTTCATTCGCTATGGGTCCGATACCCCGAAGCTTGTTTCGGCTTGGTTGGTGTAGCCGCGAGCGCCAACGAGTGGACGATTGACCACTCGCTAGCGCTCGCGGCTACCAGAATAGGAAAACGTGATGACGACATGATAGATGGTTTGATCAAATGCCTCGGGACTTGCCCCGAGGATATTCACGAAACGAAAATAAAAGGGCGGGCCGGAAAGGGAGCGGGTGAAGCCCCCTTTCCGGTTGCAGCCCTTATATATTATGGGGTGGTCACGGTGACGTTGTCGAAGGTGGCTGTGCTCAAGGGGCTGCCCGACTTCCCGCATACCGGCAGGCCGACATAGATGGTCGGGGCGGTCATGGTGATGGTCTTGGTCACGCCATGCTGAACCCAGTTGGCGGGTGCTCCGCCGACATCGGCCGACCGGTAGCCTTTGAACGTGTTGCCGCTGCGCACCAGGCGCACCCAATACGGCAGGGCGAGGCCGGATACGCCGCCGGCGTGGCCGCTGACGCCCGCCGTGGTCAGCCGGTAGCTCAGGTCCACCGAGCCGCTGACGGAGTGGTTCATGAAGGCATGCGTCGAATCCGCGGCCAGCGATTCGCGAATCATCACGCCGGCCACCCCCTTGGTGGGAGAGGCCGATTGAGTCACGATCCGGGCGGTGATGGTGCAATCTCCGCTGACCTCTTGATGGACGTAGTGGAACCCATCCGCCGCGTTCCAGATGTCCCAGCCTGCCCCTTTCACGGTGAACGTGCCGTTATCTTCCGTGGCGCTGCCCGCAGTGATGACGGCACCGATGTCTTGGCTCGTCCACGTATCCACATTGTTGTAGAGTTCGAGCACGGACATTTGGAGCTTGTCGGTGCCGGGGAATGGCTGCGGCTGGCAAACGGTGTGGCTGGCGGTCCAGTTGTTGCCGGCGGCCCAATAGGTGCCGCTGACGTTGTTGGCGCGCAGGTAGGCGAGGAAGTTTCCGAGTTCGATGTTCCAATCGGCCGCGTCCACGTTGTCGGGAGTGCAGTATTCACCGACGAAGCCGTGGGCGTAGGGGCGGGTCTGGAGCCACTCCACAAAGGGTTTGACGTGGTTGACGCCGGCATTGGGCGTGGCGAGGTCGGTGGGTTCATAGCCGCCGTTGGAAGCGTAGATGGGAGGCTGGGCGTAGATATTGTCCTGGTAGTCCCAGTAGGAGTGCGCCGAGTAGATCAGGCGTCCGGCGGGATCTTTGATGTCGAGCGCGCCGCTGCTGGCCACCCAACTGCTGGCTTTGGCCCAGTTCATGCCCTCGACGATGATGTAGTTTTTCTGGTCAACCTTGCGCATGGCGTCGACGCAGGTTTGCGCGATGGCGGCCCAATTCTCGAGCGTGCCCTTGGGCTCGTTCATCAGATCGTAGCCGTAGGTGCAGGGTTCGTTCTTGTAGCGGTCGGCGATCTTGACCCAGACGTCGACCAGGGCGGCGGTGGGCACTTGCGGGGTGCCGACCAGATAGAGGGTGCCTCCCACGTCACGCTGGTTGTAGTCGTGCATGTCCCAGATGATTTTCATGCCGCGGGCGTTGGCCAGGGCGACGAGTTGGTCCATCTGGGTGAAGGTCACCGCGCCGTAGTAGGTGGGCTGGATGCGGGCCCACTTGAAGGGCATGCGAATGAGGGTGAGGCCCTTGGCCTGATAATAATCCCACATGGCTGCGTTGGTCTGCCAGAAGGCGGTGCCCGCAAAGTCTGCGCCGGCGAAGTTGACGCCAAACATCTGGGGAGGACCCGCGATGTCGCGGTTGTAAACGATGATGGTGCCCGTGCCGCTGAAGCCGAGGCTGGCGGCGCTGTGGGTGCCGACGGGTTTGACGACGCCATTGACGGTGAGGCCGGTGACATAGGCCCAGTCGTTGAGTGTCACGAGCCCGCCGGAGTTAACGACCAAGGCGCCGCCGCTGGCAAACAGGGTCGTCACATTCAGCCGGGCTCCGCTGTTGACGGTGATCGTTCCGGTGAAGCCGTTGCCCTCGTCGATGAAGGGGACCAACTGGCCCGTTCCGCTGAGGACGAGGTTGCCGCCGCCCTTGAAGTCGCGGACGTAGAGGTTGAGCACGCCGCCGCTGCCGGTGGAGATCGTGGTGGTGCCGGAGGCAAGCGTGTGGGTGTCGATGTCCAGATGACGCGTGACGGTGCCCACGGTGATCGTGCCGCCGGTGGAGACCAAATTCGGAAGGGTGCTGATGGCGCTGCCGGTGCCGTTCAACACGAGCTGGGTGGTTCCCCCGAGCGAGAGGGTGCCGCCGAGGAAGGTCGAGCTGGTCGCCGGCGTGCGCAGCAGATTCGTGCCGACGTTGTGGACGTAGGTGTCCACGATGTTGATCGAAGGCGCGGTGCCGCCGGTGCCGTTGGCGTTGGCGGTCCAGTTCGTCTTGTAGGCCTGGGTCCAGTCCTGAGATCCCGTCTGGCTGGTGGTGAGATACCAGGTCGCCGGGTTGCGGACGGTTACGCTGCCGGTGCCGAGGAAGCCGAGTTGGGCGGCGGTGTAGGTGCTGCCGGCGGCCTTGACGACGCCGGCGACGGTGAGGCCGGTGAAGATGACCGGCTGGTTGAGCGTGACGTCGCCGGGATTGAGGACGACCAGCGCGCCGCCGGAGGACAGGGCGTTCATGAACTCCAGTTTGCCCGAGGTCAGGGTGACCGTTCCGACATAGCTGGTGGCGTCGGTGGCAGTGAGTTTCAGCAGGCCGGTGGCGGACCCGGCGGTGAGGTTGATGTTGCCGGAGCCGGTGAGCGTGCCGATCACGATCTGGAAGAGGGCGCCGGAGTTGGTGTGGTTGATGATGCGGGTCGTGTCGGAGGGAATGAGCCAGGACGTGACGGCGAGGTTGCTCTGGGTGTAGCCGCCCTTGATCATCGCCGAGCCGAGGGTGACGAGGTTCGGGATGGTGGCGGTGGACGTCGAGCCGGACACCGAGAGGGTTTGGGTGCGGGGTCCGACGGTGAGGGACTTGCCGCCGAAGGTTCCTGCGGTTGCGCCCATGAACCAACCGGTTTTGTCGGCGACGAAGTCGTCGGTGTTGGCGATGGCGGTGGGCGCGGAGCCGGAGCCGTCGGCGACGGTGTTCCAGTTGGCGAGCACATCCCAGGCACCATTGTTTACAACCCGATAGTAGGTTGTGGCGCGTAGGCTGGAGACAGCCATGAGGGGTAGGACGAGGGCGAGGCACAAGAAGCCGATCAAAGATCGGCGACGGGGTTGTATGTGTGTTTGGGTATTCATTTTACGTATCGGGACAAAGCAGTAGCTGTCCGCGTAGATGACGCGGTGGGGAGAGCGGGGGAAAATCAGGCGGTGCGGGCGATCAGGTCGGCGACGGGGGTGAGGGCGACATCGACGCGGTCATGGACCGTGGTGGTGTAGCAGATATAGCGGTCATTTAGGCAAAACTGGGGATGCGGATGCAGGTGGGTGCATTGCGTGAGGTGAGGGGCGAGCGGGCCTCGGTTGACGATCTCGACCTCCTTGCCGGTGACCGTGTCGCGGAAGAGGACGTGGCAGTCGGCGGGGGAAGGGAGGTCCATGCGGTCGGCGACGAGGTAGCGGCCGGTGCGGTCGGAGTGGGCGTGCGAGAGGGCGCCGGGCCAGACGAGTGTCTCGGCTTGCGTGGCGACGTTCACCTTTTTCACGCCGACGCCGTAGTGGAGATACCAGACGTGTTTGCCGTCGGCGTCCCACCATTCGTGTCCGCTGTGGCTGACGGATTGCTTGAGGAGCGGGCGGGCCTGTTCGCCGCGACGGATGAGCCAGATGCGGTGATAGGGCGTGGCTCCGTCGAAAAGGTGTCCGTCGCGGGCGGCGTCCTGCCAGTATTCGTGGGCGAACATCTGCACGTCGGGATCGGTCGGGCTGAAGAGGCCGTGATCGAGATATTGGCCCTCGATTTTTTTCCAGAGTTGAAACGGCGATCCGTCGAGGGGGAGTTCGCCGATGAAGCAGACGGGGACGCCGTTGTTGCGGATAAAACGGGCGTCGATGTTGAGCGAGCGGCCGTCGGCCGAGAACGTCGGGTGGGTGGCGAGCAGCGAGAGACGCCCGTCGACGAGTTCCGGAGGAAAACGGCCGACGCGAACGGCGCGATCGCCGGCGAGGGGACCGCGCTTCCAAACGTCGAACTGGTTGGTCCAGTAGATCTCGGCGGTGGAGCCGTCCACCATGCACGACTCGGAGGGAAATTGAGTTTCCGGATATGCGCGGATTTCGCCGGCCTGGAGATCGGCGACGGCGAGGGTTTGAACGGAGTGCCTGCCTCCCGGAGGCGGATTGCCGACGCGCAACCAGAGGAAACGTCCGTCGTCTGAAAAGCTCGGGTTGGTGTAATAGAACGACTGCTGCACCGGCGCGACGCGTTTGGTGAGGACGAGGCTTTCGACGCCACTGGCGGGATGGCGCCAGCGGGTGAAGAGGGAGAAGGTTTCGGGAGTGTGCATTGACGGGAGGAGGGCGGAGACTTGAAGGCTGAGACCTGAAGTCGGGAAAAGGGAGTGGAGGGAGAAAGAGAAAGATTAAGAGGAAAGAGAAAGAGGGAGGAGGGGGTCAGGGCGTGTCGGTGTAGGTGAGCCAGACGTGGCCGGGGGGCGGATCGCCGCGTTCGGCGAGGATGTAGGGCCCGAGGCGGAACTTCATGCCGGACGGCGAATAGACCAGCACTCCGGTGAGGCGGATGTCCGGTTTCACAATCGCGACGTTGTCATCGATCATGCTCCATTGATCGGAACCTTGAACGGCGATGAGGATGCGAAGGCGGCCGCGCTGATCGGCCACGGGGGAAATGATTTTCGAGGCACCGGGTTCGGCGGTGATTTGTTGGCCGGCCATGCGCGCGGCCATGGTGGCCTTGCCGCGGTTGAGGAGACGGATGGACCCGCCGGGGAACGAGGACGCGTCGTTGTCGATGAATTCCACGTCATATGGCGGGGGGACATTTGAGCCCGGGGAGGCGGGACGCGGGGTGACGATGACGAGGGCCGACTTGGTGTCGGACGGAGGCGTAAACGTGGTGATGAGAACCTGGACGGGCCGGCCGGTTTTGGGGTCAAGGGTGGACGACGCCTTGTAGATATCGAGGCGCTTGAGGTCGGGGGGCGTGTAGGGCGGTGAGATGGTGTAGGGCGCGGCGCTCAATCGCTTGAAGCTCGTGCCGGCCTTCAGGCTGTAAGCGCCGGCGCTTTCATCGAGAAAGAGAAACCGGAGGCTGGCGGGTTTTTTCTCGTCGGCAGGAGGTGTCTGGGCGCGGGCGGAGACGAGCAGAAGGCAGAGAACGGAGGCCAGCAGACGGAGGACGGAGGGAAGGAGCGTCGAACCAGCGTGTTGGGGACAACCCGCTCCACCTTGTTTGCGAATGAGGTTCATATGTCGTTGGGGCTTAGCCAGCGAAAACTGATGACTTGATAGCGCCGTCCGAATTTTTCGTTGGTGGAATTGGCGGAGGGAATTTCCTCGGGTTCATTGCCGCCGGTGGCGGACGCGGGGACGACGTAGTCGGTGGTGCGTTGAACCACGGCCTCGCACCAGGCACGTCCTTCGACGACGCCGGTCGCGGGGTTTTGCACGTCGCCGTAGGTGCGGATGGTGAAGGTGTCGGAGCGGGCGGCGAGATTGGGGGCGATCGCGGAGAGCACATCGCCCTGAAGCAGGTAGCCGGGGTAGCCGGCGATGCGGGTGTGCATGCGGTATTCGAGGTCGGCGAGGTAGCTGCCTTGGAGGTGGGTCCCCTTGGTGGTAGGGTCCACGGAGGAGGTCGTTTCGTTGCGTTTGGGGGTGAAACTATACGGTTGGGGGACGGTTGCCTTGCGGTTGATCGCGCGGTCGAGGGCGGCTTGAAGCGCACCACTAAGACCGAGGCGGTAGGGATCGGGATGGTCGCTGCCGTTGGTGCGGGTGGCGGGGCCTAGGACGAGCCGGCGGTTGACGAAGTCGGCGAGCGAAAGGAAGGGCCCCCGGAGACGGACTTGGAGGACCATCTCTTCGGCGAGTTCATTGATTTCAGCCTGGGTCAGATCGTTGAAGCCGTTCCATGCGTTGGCGGAAATGCCGTTGCGCGCGTTGGCGGAGCCACCGCCGGGAGAGAGGGTGCGGGAGAACGGGGCGGAGGGCGCGGGGTCGGTTCCGATGGGGACCGCCTTCAGGCTTGAGAAAAGGGCTTTCCACGCCTCGACGGACGTGGAGTTGATGTTGAAGGCACCCTCGACGAGCAGGTTGCGGGCGGGTTTGTGGACGCCGCGAAACTGGGTCTCGTCGTCGAAAGGAATTTCAGCCGGGGAGCGAAAAGGCCGATACCGTGAGTTAACCAAGTGTCCGTCCGCGTCGTCGCCGAATGCAAACGGGTCTGTTTGGGGAAAGCTGGAAAAGGTGAAGCGGTCCCAGAGGAGATCGTTCCAGATATAGGACGCGTCGAAATGGCGGCCGTAGGGCGAGGTGGAATAAAAAACGCGGTGGCGGCGAACGCGCGGGCCCGGGTAGGAGTTGCCGACGGGATAGTTAACCAGAAAGGCGTTTGAATTGAGTGAAGCGCCGGTGGTGGAGACCTGGCCCGCGAGATTGAGGTGTTGAAGCTGTCCGAGGGAGGTGATGGAAGCCTCCGGACGGGGAATGTCGTAGAGGAGATTGATGAGGCTGGTTTGAGCGTCGGTGATCTCGGGGGGAACGGTGTTCAAGGACGGGTATTCGCCGCTCGTGACCAGCCCCCAGCGTGTGGTTGCGGGGATGGTTTCGTTGAGAGGGGGGAGGATATTGGCCGAGAGAAGAGGATGCGGTCCGACATCGGTGTCGCCCTCCTGTCCGACGACCCCATAGGAGGTGCCCCATTGCAGGGGATGGTCGCCCAAGCCGGTGGAGCCCATCGTGTCCACGATGAGCGAACGGTAGTTGAGTTGGTAAAAGAGAGTTTGTTGATGCGCGTTTTTCCCGTCCTGCAGGGCGAAAAATACGCCGCCTCCGCGGTGATAGCCGCCGGCGAGGGGATAAACGAGGAAGCCCGCCTCGACGGGAGCCCCGGTGGAGGTGCTCGGGCTTTTGGTGCTGACGTAGGCGACGCGATTGACGACGTCTTTGGCACCCATGTGGAGCTGGGGGTTCATGCCGGTGGCGTAAAGCGCGGCATGGGTGTGACCGGCGGTGGTGTCGATGGAGAGTCCGGTGGGATAGGTGAGGTAAACGGACGGATCGTAGGTGTTGATCATCGGCACGTCCCGCGTGTCGTTTTGATTGGCGATGGTGAGGTTGGCCGCCGGATCGACGGTGAATATCTGGGCGGTGCCGGCGGGGATGGCGGCTGCCTTGATGATGAGGGAGATTTTTTCGAGACCTCCATTGGCGAGGGCGCGATTGCCGATGCGTTTAAACTTGTTGGGTGCGTCGGTGGGGCCCGTGCCGGTATAAATGAGATCCTCGGGAGCCGGAGCCGGGGTGGAGAGGGTGCCGCCGACCACGACGGGGGCGGGGCTGCCGAAACTGAGGATGAAGTCGCCGGAAAGCGGAACGGTGTAGGGGTTGGCGACGACGGCGACGGGCGTGATGCGAAGGGTGATGGCGCCGCCGGTGACCACCATTGAGTAGAAAAGTTTTGCCTGGACGAGCAGGGGGTAGAGCGGGTGCTGGGTGCCGGAGGAAGGGCGGGATGAGGCGACGCCGCCGGTGAACACGCCGATAGGGGTGTTCTCGCGCATGTGATAGAACGACCACAGTTGTTCCCATGTGGTGCTGCCGGCAAAAATGCCCGGGGCGGCGTCGTAGGCGGCTCCGGCAGGCTCATTGTCGGGGATCGTCGCGTAAGGGGTGGCGGCGGAGGTGAGCGCGATGTTAAAGGGGTTGCTTGGAGGTGCGACGTTGTAGTCGGCGGAGTTGAGCGCGGTGCGAAACTCGGCGAGGCTGGGTCGCCCGAGAATGTAAGTCAGGTCGCGCTTCAGTCCGCCGTGTTTGGTATCGGCGAGAACGCCGCGGGAATAGAGGGTCAGATCATGGAGACGTTCATTGAGCTGGGTGCGGAAGGCGGGGGTGTTTTCGAGAAAAGACAGCTGCGACGGAGCGACGAGGTTGTGAAGACGGGCGTCGGAGGAGAGGTCGTCGAAGAAGGAGGCGAGGCCGTCGGTGCCATTGGTGGTCATGGCTTCGAGGACGGGGCGTTGGGCGGATTGGCGACGCTTGAGATTGCGCGGAGCATCGGGCGATGAAGGAACGGGGCCGGCGACGGGGCCGAAAGGATCAAGGATGTCGGCGCGGGCTTTGATGCCCTCATCGCCGATCCACCAGGCGTAGTGGCCGATGTCCTGTTCGTTCGCGAGACCGGGAACGCTTCCGCGAATGGGCATCTGTGGTGCGGTGACGTAACGATAGAGATCCGTATTGGACGTGGCACCGGTGGACGCACGACCCACGAGGAGGCGATGAGGCGTGAGGGTTGAGCCGTCCTTAAGGGTGTCGTCGAGAGCGCTGCTGGAAAGGCTGAGACCGGTGATCGTCGAGGTGGGCGAGAAGGCGGTCGCGGATTCGCTACCGCTGACCAGCCACACGGGGGTGGGGCTGGGTTGCGCGGGATCGTCGTTGATAAAGCGACCGGGGGTGGCGTTGAAGGCGGCGGGGTTGTTCTTATCGAACGCGGAGGTGTTGGTGTTGCGCCAGACGCCCGTCCAATTGCGATTGCGGAAGGTTCCCCAGTAAGTCTGGAGAGCATCCAGCACCTCTTTGCCGGTGGAGCCGGGTGCGGTGAATTTTCCGCCGTTGGGATTGGTTTCGAAATTATCGAAATTGAACGTGGGCGCGGTGATGGTGACGCCGGTAGGAATGACGATATCCGCGCGAGCGGTCACGCGCTGGTCGGGTCCTGTGTTTTTCTGCAGCTGGCCGATGGCGATGTTGAGCGCCATGAGGGCATTTTGGCGGGCCTGGGCAAGGCTTTGGCTGTTGGAGGCGACCTGGGTTTCGACGCGGGTGAGGCTCGCCAGCGAAACAAGGAGGAGGACGAGGAATGCGAGGAGCGTGATCGTGATCAGCAAGGCGAAGCCGCCGCGCCGGCGGGAGGACGGAGACCGGAGAGGCGTGCCGCAAGCGGCAGCCCTACGCGCGGAACGCGAGAGGTGGAGCGGCGGTGCCGCTTTGCCTGCCGGTGTGGAGGGGCGGTTCATGAGAGGTCGGCGGACAGAAGGTGCGGGCGCTGGCGGTGGAGGGTGACGAGCAGTTCGCCGAAGAGGGTGTTGGCCCAGGCGAACCATTTCCGCGTGAAGCGGGCGGCGTCGTTTCCGTTGAAGGATTCGTGCATGAAGCCGGTGCCGGCGTGCGTGGACTTGAGAGAACGCAGGCACTGGAGAATCTCCGCGTCGTCGGTGGCGGTGAGCGCCTGCATCGTCAGCGCCATGGGCCAGATCGTGCCGGGACCGGTGTGCGGGCCGCCGATGCCGGACGCGGCCTTGCCGGCGACGTATTGCGGGTTGTCCGTGCCGAGGAGGAAGGCGCGCGTGCGCAGGTAGCGGGGATCGTCCTTCGCGCAAAAGCCGAGGTAAGGGAGCGAGACGAGCGAGGGGATGTTGGCGTCGTCCATCAGGTTGGCGCCGCCGAGGCCGTCCACCTCGTAGGCCCAGATTTCGCCGTGGACGGGGTGTTTGACGACGGCGTGTTTTTCGAGGGCCCGGGTGATTTCGGCGGCGATGATGCGGGCTTCGGTGGCGAGCGCGCCGCAGGCGATGGAGTCGAGAAGGGGGGCGACCTCGCGCAGGGCGACGGCCATCATGGCGTTGGCCGGAACGAGGAAGGGGAACGCGACCAGATCGTCCGACGGGCGGAAGCCGCAGCGGATGAGTCCGCAATTGCGACTGGGGAGACCGTAGCCTTCGCAGGGGAGCGATTCGAAGGCCGCGCCGGGGCGCACGAATGAATACGGGGAGCGGACGGGGCCGGAGGGATCGCCGGAGGATTGTTCGACGCGAAGGAGTGCAAACACGGCGGCGACGGCGCGTTGCCATTTTTCGTCGAAGGGAGAGGTGTCGCCGGTGGCGGTCCAGTAGCCGTGCGAGAGACGGAGAAAGTAGGCGAGGCTGTCGAGTTCCCATTTGCGCTCGTGGACGCCGGGGAGCATGGCCGTGCCGTCGTTTTTCCATTTGCCGAGGACGGGGTCGCGGTAGAAGGCGTTGGCGTAGGGATCGAGGAGCACGCCGGCGGTCTGGCGGTTGATGACGCCCGCGATCAAGGTGCGCATCGCCGCGTCGGCGCGGGCCAGCGGGAGATAGGGCCAGATTTGCGCGGCGGAGTCGCGCAGCCACATGGCGGCGATGTCGCCGGTGATGACGTAGGTGTCGGGGCGGCCATCTGCGCCGATGCGGTGGTCAACGGTGGTATCGAGCGTGTTGGGCAGGCAGTTTTCGAAGAGCCATGCGAGTTCGGGATCGGTGATGGAACCCGAGACCTTCGCGATCAAAGCCTCGACGGCGGCGTTGGTGAAACGACGTTGGGTGACGGGCGGGCGTTGGGAGACGAAGGGGGGCATTCGGGCGGAAGACGGATTCGGAATTATTTCACAGAGCTCGGACACAGAGTGGCACAGAGCCCGGAGGAGGGAGGTTTCGGAGGAGAAAGAAGAAGAGGAAAGGGCTGGCGGAACGCGGCGGGACGCCGCGTCTACTTTCATGAGGGAGTCAGCGGATGCGTTTCATCTCGAATTTTTCGCCGGAGAGGGCGGCCTTGGCGGGGACGCCCCAAGCGGGTGTGGGGGTGTATTTCCAGTCGGAGATCATCACGGGCGTGGCCCAGGCGTGGAAGGACCAGCCGGTCCAGTTGAGACGATACTTCTGGATGAGGCCGAGCATGTCGGGCACCCACGTCGCGGGGTCTTCCTGCGCGGAGAGCGGGATGAAACTCATCTTGTTCACGTCGGCGCCGACTTCGCCGACGAAGATCGGGTGGAGTGCGGCGGCGCGGAGAACTTTCTGCTCCCAGCCGCGTTTCCACGGATAGATGTGCGTTGAATACATGATGCCGTTTCCGTCGGGATCTTTAAGATCGTAGCCGTCCACAATGCCGGAAAGATCGTAGGCCCAGTCGAGTCCGCCCGCGATGATGATGTTCTTCGCGCCGGTCGAGCGGACGAGGTTCACGGCGGCCTGCATGCCGGGGGAATCGAAGCCCTGGTTTTTCTTTTTGTCGGCGTCGGAGAGAAACGCGGATTCATCGACGGACTTCTTCGGCTTTTCCGGGACGAAGCCGCCGTCGCGCCAGATCGTCCAGGTGATGCCGTGGGGTTCGTTGATGATGTCGAAGAGGACGGCGGGGTGGTTTTTGTATTTTTCGGCGACGTCCTTCCAGAAGACGAGGTGCTCGGGGCGCATCGCGCGGTAAACGTGGTTGTCGATCACGAGGTAGGCGCCGCGATTGGCGGCCATGTTGACCGCCGAATCCACGAGGGCGCGGTAGGCCGCGCCGCCGTCGGTCTGGCCCTTGCCGCGGCCGAACCAGTATTCGTCCTTCACCGCGAGGCGGATGACGTTGGCCTTCCACTCGTCGATGCCGAGGCGGGTGGAGAAGACCGCGCCGTGGCCTTCGGGGCGGATTTCGAGTCCGGGAACGGCGAGGCCCTGGAGCCAGACTTCGGTGCCATCGGGACCGACGAGGCGGTTGCCTTTGACGTGGAGCGCTTGCGGCCATTTGGCCGGTTGGGCGGCTTCGGGCGCCGGGTCGGCGGGGTAGTTGCGTGGCTTGGTGTCGGGCTTTGGCGCGGGGGCGACGTCCGCCCATACGGCGGCCGCGCCGATGAAGGCGGCGAGACCGAAGCGGAGAAAGGCGGTGCGGAGGGAGGGCATTTTCAGAGAGGACGGGCTAGTTGCTAGCAGCTAGAGGCTAGGAGCTAGGATCAGCGGAGGCGGTCGGGGGGCGGGAATTGTTTGCCGGCGAGGGCGTCCTTGGCGGGCTGGCCCCAGACAGGGGTGGGGGTGTATTCCCAATCGAGCAGCATGCGCGGGCTGGCTTTGGAATGGAACGCCCAGCCGGTCCAGTTGAGTTTATACTTCTGAATCGCGCCCAGTATCGCGGGCACCCAGGTCTCGGCGTTTTCCTGCGAGGCGGCGGGAATGAACTTCATCTTCTTCACGTCGGCGCCGACCTCGCCGAGGAGGACCGGGTGCTTGGCGGCGACATCGAGGAACATCTTCTGCCAGCCTTTTTTCCACGGATAGACATGGGTGGAATACATGATGCCGTTGCCGGTGGCGTCCTTGAGGGCGAAGCCGTTGACGACGCCGGAGAGATCGTAGGCGTAGGAGAGTCCGCCGATGACAACGATGTTTTTGGCGCCGGTGGCGCGGACGGCGTCGATCATCGCCTGCATGCCCGGCGACTGGAAGCCATGCTTGTTGTTCAGTTTTTCCTCGGGGGTGGTGAACGCGTCCTCGTCGCCCTTTTTTTTCTTTTCTTCGATGAAGCCGCCGTCGCGCCAGAGCGGCCAGGTGATGCCGTGGGGTTCGTTGAGAAGATCGAAGAGGACGGCGGGGTTGTTTTTGTAGCGGGTGGCGGCGTCGGTCCAAAAGTCGAGGTATTCTTTGCGCGGGGCGCGGTAACGATGGAGATCGAGGACGACGTAGGCGCCCTTGCCGGAGGCGAGGGCGATCGCCTGGTCAACGAGGGCGCGGTAGGATTCTCCGCCGTCGGACCGGGTGTTGTGCTTGGTGCCCTTGCCGAACCAAAACTCCTCTTTCACTGGAAGGCGGATGACGTTGCTCTTCCACCCGTCGATCGCCGTGGTGACGGAGAGGAGCAGGGCTTCGCCTTTGACGCCCCAATCGAGGCTGGGGACGTTGACGCCCTGGAGCCAGACCTCCTTGCCGCCGTTGACGGTGACGAGGCGGTTGCCTTGGACGCGGAGCGCTTGCGGGGTCTGGGCGGGGACGGCGGCTTCGGGCGCGGGGGCGACATCCGCTCGTGCGGCGGCCGTGCCGATGAAGGCGGCGAGACTGAAGCGGAGAAAGGCGGTGCGGAGGGAGGGCATGGGGGAAGGGGCTAGCTGCTAGAGGCTAGTAACTAGGAGCTAGGATCAGCGAAGACGGTCGGGGGGCGGGAATGGTTTGCCGGAGAGGGCGTCCTTGGCGGGCTGGCCCCAGACGGGGGTGGGGGTGTAGTTCCAGTCGAGCAGCATGCGCGGGCTGGCCTTGGGGTGGAACGACCAGCCGGTCCAGTTGAGTTTATACTTCTGAATCAGTCCGAGCATGGCGGGCGTCCAGGTCACGGCGTCTTCCTGCTGGTCGGCGGGCATCCAGCTCATCTTATTCACGTCGGAGCCGACTTCTCCGAGAAGGATCGGATGGAGGGCGGCGGCATCCAGGAAATTCTTCTGCCAGCCTTTTTTCCAGGGATAGACGTGCGAGGCATACATGATGCCGTTGCCGCCGGATTTTTCCTTGAGGGCGAAGCCGTTGGTGATGCCGGTGAGGTCGTAGGCGTAGTCGAGGCCGCCAACGACGACGATGTTCTTGGCACCGGTGGCGCGGACGGTGTCGAGCATGGCCTGCATACCGGGGGACTGGAAGCCTTGGGCCTTGGCCTTTTCCTCGGCGGTGAGGAAGGCGGCCTGGTCGGGGTCCTTCTTTTCGCCGACGAAACCGCCGTCGCGCCAGACTTCCCACGAGGTGCCGTGGGGTTCGTTGATGAGATCGAAGAGGACGGCGGGGTGGTTTTTGTAGCGCGTGGCGGCGTCGGTCCAGAACTCCAGGTATTCGGGCTTGGGCGCGCGGTAGCGGTGAAGATCAATGACGACGTAGGCGCCGCGGTTGGCGGCGAGCATGACCACCTGATCGATGAGGTCGCGGTAGGACTTGCCACCGTCGGACTGGCCCTTGCGGCCGAACCAGTATTCTTCCTTCATGGGCAGGCGGATGACGTTGGCCTTCCACTCGTCGATGCCGACGACGACGGACTTGAAGACTTGTTCGCCGTTCACGCCCCAGTCGAGGCTGGGGACGTTCAAGCCTTGGAGCCAGACCTCCTTGCCGCCGTCAACGGTGACGAGGCGGTTGCCCTGCACGCGGAGTTCGGCGGGCCACTTGGCCTTGTTGGCTTCCTCGGCGGGGACGCGGGTCTTGGCGGCGGCCTCTTCGCGTTCCTTTTGTTTGGCGACGAGGGCGTCGGAATCGGCGGGCTTGAGAACGAGGTCGTCGATGTCGAGGGTGCCGGCCTTCGCTTGAAAGAGGGCGGGCATGAGATCGAGGGCGACGCCGCCCTCGGGGACGAGGAAGCTGCTGGTGCGTTCGACCCAGACGCCGTCGGCGGTGTTTTTGCGGGAGTAAATGGGGGCGGGCTGGGGCTTGAGTTTGGTTCCGGCGGCGTCCTTGACGTCCATCATGATGCGGGCGTCGAACCAAGGCATGTCGCCGGGGACGAGACCGGAGATGCGCCAGCGCAGGGAAAGCTCGAAGGCCTTGACGCCGGCGGGGAGGGTGATCGTGCGGAAGAGCAGGGCGGTCCTGCCGGGCTCGGAGACCTTGAGGCGCATGAAGTGGTTGCCATCGGCTTCGGTTTGCCACGAGCCGGCCTTGGACCAGTCGGCGGCGGAGTCGCCGGATTTGCCGGGGGTTTCGAAATTGCCGTTGGAGATGATGGAGCCGCCGGCTTCGAGGGCGGCGGCGACCCTGGCTTGGTTGGCGGCGGTCTTGGTGGCGAGTTTGGCGGCGCGGGCGGCGGCGGACTCATCGGCGGCGGCCTTGAGCGGGGCGGCATCAATGGGCCTGAGGACGATGTCGTCGAGGTCGAGAGTGCCGGTCTCGACGTTGAAGAGGGCGGGCATGAACTTGAGTTTGGTCGCGCCGGCGGGAACGAGGAAGCGGGCGGATTTTTCCTCCCAGCCGGCGGAGTTCTTGCGGGCGTAGGGGGCGGAGGGGCCGGGGGAGACTTTGGCGCGGGAGGCGTCCATGAAGTCCATCATGATGCGGGCGTCGAACCAGGGCTTGGCGCCGGGCTTGAGATTGGTGGTGCGCTGGCGCCAGGTGAGTTCAAGGGCGGCGGTGCCGGCGGGGAGGCCGATCTCACGGTAAAGCATGACCATGCTGCCGGGCTTGGTGCTGGTGAGGCGGATGAAGTGATTGCCCTCCTCGTTTTCCCAGGTGCCGCCGGCGGGCCAGCCGTCGGGCCTGCCGTCGGCGTCGGCATCGGTCTCCATGTTGGAATTGGCGATGATCGAGGGTGCGACCGGTGCGGGGCCGGGGGCGGTTTGCGCGTGCAAGGGGGGCACGGCCAAGGACAGCAGGCAGGCGGCGAGCAGGAGGCGGCGGGGAAGCAGGGACGGGGCGGTGAACATGGAAAAAGTAGGGGCCTGGCCGGTGGCCGTAGGCATGGCTTACGCAAGACTCGCCACCCTTTGTGGGGTGACGAGCGGGGTGATACTGAGTTGTTCGATCGTTCTAGGCGGAGGGGCTCAGACGGCCCGTGAGGCGCGCATCTTGCGCCGGATGGCGGCGAAACCAAACAGACCGACGCCCGCGAGAAGGGCGTAGGTGGAGGGCTCGGGGATGGCGGTGGCGCTGAGGATGCCGGAAGATTCGCTGAAGGACAGATTGTAGCCGCCCGAGGAGAGGGTCCAGTTGCCGGAACCGGCAGCAATAAAGGTGCCGGTGATGCTGGTGCCGATTGCAGTTACGCCGCCGGTGAGGAAGTCGCCGGTCTGGCTTGAGCTGATCAAGACGGTGTAGGAGGCCAGCAGGGTGGTGGTGGATCCGAAATCAAAGGCGAGAGAGGCATTGCTGAAGGTCGCGGCCGCGGCCTTGATCTGACCGGCAGCCGTCGCGTTGACGCCAATGGTCGTGGTGGCGGCCGTGCTGAAGGTGTAGGAGGCGAGGGCGGCGGTGTCGAAGGTGGCGCCGGCCGCCACGGTGATCGCCGAGCTCGCGTTGATCGCGCCAGAGCCGGACAAGGCGAGCGTGCCGGCGTTGATCGTGGTCGCGCCGATGTAGGAATTGGCTCCGGTCAAGGCGAGGGTGCCCAGGCCGGCCTTGGTCAGGCCGCCATTCTTTATCTCCGGGGTGATCGTGAGATCCACAGCGGCGGCGCCATTGCCAACCGTGAACGTCCGTGTGCCACCGTTCAGGTCGATCATGCCCAGCACGGTTCCGGCTGCGGCACTGATCGTCATCGTGTTCGTGTTCGTGGCATTTCCAGTGGTTGTCACATTCCCGCCAAGAACCAGCGTGGCTCCTTTGGTCGCTCCCGCAGTGAGCGTAATGGGGGTATAAGCTCCGCTGGCGGTATTCGTCAGCGTGAGGGCTCCGTTGACCGTCATGATGCCGCCCGTGCTGACATTCGCATCGACCTGGATCACCGTGCCTCCGTTTTCAACGGCGAGAGATCCAAAAGTGAAATTATAGCCCGTCTTTCCGGTGATCTGTCCCGTATTGGCCACGGTCACCGCTCCTGTCACCGTCAGTGTACTGGTGGCTGGCGACCCATTGCCGCCGTAAACGGAGCCGCCGTTGACCGTCAGAGTGGCCACCGTTTCTGCCTTGGGTGATGCCCCGCTGGTGGATGCGGCCAAGCGCCATGTCCCCCCATTCACGGTAACGTTCGAGGTATCGGCAATTTGATTGCTATCCTGAAAGAGGGTGCCCCCGTTCACAACCACATCGCCTGCAATGGCGATGGCCCCCCCGGTCTTCGCCAGTGAAAGCACCCCGGCATTCAAGGTGGTCGTGCCGGTGTAGGTATTCGAGACTGTGCCCCCAAGGACTAATTGACCCGGCCCCGCTTTTGTCAGGCTTCCGTTGGTGATCACGCCGTTGATGTTGAGTTTTGTGGCGTAGATTCCATTGCTTTGGGCGCCGCCTGTGCTTACCAGAACAACTCCCTCCTTGGCGTTGAGGTCGAGCGTCGGGACGCTGATCGTGATGGAATCCGCAGTCACGGGTGTGCCGGTAATGCTGTTAAAATCGGCATAAATCATGCCGCTGTTCAGCTTGAGGGTCGTGCTGGCATCGCCTGAGATCGTGATGCCCTGAGACCCTGCCGCTCCCGAAGTGTCGAATGAAAGGGAGTTGATGGCGGTCGTGGCGTGGGTGAGATTCGTCGTTCCCGGAGTCGTGTAGCGCACGTTGTCCGAGGCCGTCTGCCCGCTGGTGATTGATGCCGTGTATTCGGTCGCAGTATCCAGAAGGCGAACACCCTTGTCCGCATCATAGGTGACCAGCCCGCCGGTCGCTCCGAAGCCGACTCCGCCCGAAGTTGTGTCCCCGTAGGCGCCGGCAATGAGTCCGATCGTGGTGCCCGAACCGGCCTGGTTCAAGGTGGGTGCCGTGGTAAAATGGATGTTGGAAGTATCCGCAGTGGAGTCGGCGAAATTTGCAGTCCCAAGGCCCGTCCCCCGGAAGAGGACGGCACTGCCGACGCTCGGCGAAAAGCTGTCCGCCGCAAGCTGGGTGTTTCTCCCGGATGCTGTGGTCAGCGTGACCACTGAGGCGGCACTATTGGCGAGGGCACCGGAAAGCGTCAACGTGGTGTTGACAGTGGTGTTGGTGCTCCCACCCACGACAAGCTCCGAGCCGGCGAGGGTAACGCCCGTGAGTGAGTTAGCGGCGTAGTTCAGGTTTACGCGGTTTGGCCCGTTGATGATGAGACCACCGTTGGAGAGCTCATTATGAAAGACGAGGGAGGTGGCCTTTAAGAAATCCACCGTGCGGGTGACACCCCCGAGATCCACATTCAAGCGCTGACCGCTGGTGGTGCTGCCGAACGTAATCGTCCTGTTGGCGGAATTAAGATTCAAGCTGATATCTCCACCCAGCGTCAGGGTGCGGTCAGCGCCAGTCCCGCGAAAAGTCAGATCAAAATTTCCAGTGTAGTTGATGTCCAATCCGGTCGAGAGCACGGTGTCTGCTCCAAAGGTCACGGTTTGAGCGGCCGTGAGCGTCAGACTCCGATCCCAGATGCCGTTGATCGTGCCGCCGACCCAGTTGGCGGTGTCGTTGTAGTCGTTGGTGCCGTTGACCTTGTTGAAGCCGGTGGTCTGGCCAAGCGCGAGGGAGGGGAGGAAGGCGGAAAGGGCGATCCCTGCGGCAAGGGCGGCGAGTCGGGTGACGGTTGAGGTTCGTGAGGTTTTCATGACAGGGGTTGAGGGAGGGGTATTTCTGAGTGAACCGAATGCTGAGGGGGGGCAGTCCGCAGTAACGGGTATTTCCAAGAGTCTTTCCGCATTAAAATATACTGGCATCGGTAGAACAACTGTTGTGGTGTCGAACACGTTCGATGACCTATGGCTGAGATCACATTCTGCTCCATCGCGAAGGTTGCGCTCGAAGCGGGCGTGGCGAAATCCACCGCGTCGCTGGCGCTGCGCGGAAGCAGCCGGGTGGAGCCGGAAACGGCGGCGCGGGTGATGGCGGTCGCCTTGCGGCTGGGCTATCGCAGTGATCCCCGCGTCGGCTCCCTGATGGCGCGCATTCGCCGGGCAAAGGCCATCACCTATCGGGAGCGCCTGGCCTTCGTGTGGCTGGCCGCATCGCGGCAGGAGCGGGCGCAGGACCGGTTTTCGTCGCTGGTCTATGCCGGGGCGAAGCAACGCACCGAGGACGTCGGTTGCGCGCTGGAGGAGTTCCTGCTGGACGAGGAAGGGATGACCTCGGCGCGGCTCGAAAAAATCCTGGTCACGCGAGGCATCACGGGGGTGGTTTTCTCTTCGCCGGTTCATGCGATCAAAGCCGCGGTTCGATGGGACTGGTCGCATTTCGCCTCGGTGCTGATCGGCAGCTCCGAGTTTGAGCCCGAGCTGCACCGGGTGGCGGAAAACCATTACCACAACATGTGGATGGCTGTGGACGGGCTGCGCGCGGCGGGCTGCCGGCGGCCGGTTGTGGCGATGTTCGAACCGCATCATCGTCGCCATCACGGAGTGCACCGCGCGGCTTTCATGGAGAATCACCCCATGGAGCCAAAGCGGGCGCTGGAGATGCTCCGGTTTGGATTTCCGAAACTCAAAAAAGATGCGTCGGCATGGCTCGCGAAGACCAAGGCGGACGGGTTGGTCTTCGGGATGAATCCGCCCGATGAGATGATCGGCTGGTTGCGAACGTTGCCTCAGTTGAAGCAAATAGTCACGCTCGACGCACCCAAGAAAGGCGTGGCGTGCATGAGGGTGGCGCCCGGTCTGTTAGCGGCGAGCGCGGTGGATATGGTCATGGCACAGTTGCATCGCAATGAACGAGGGCTTCCCGAGCACCCGACGACGCTGTTGCTCGACGGAGTGTGGTGGAATGCGTGACGATCTTCGCCGAAGGCGTCATAAAGACCAAGGGCGTAGTAGGTCTTGTGGGTCGAGTGGCAGCCTTGCGCGGGCAGCAGTTGACTGAAGCGGAGCGTGAGGAGTTCGGAGACGCGGAAGTCTTGCCGTGGATTGAAGTGCATGGCCGACGCAGATGTTGGCGCGAAACCCAGTCTTCGATTTTCCCCTGGAATCCCTTTTGGGTGGCATCACGACAGTTGGCCTTGCGTCGAAGGATCTACCCACGAACTGGCGACGAGCACGCGTTTGGGAAGGGTGGGGAGGCCGATCTCGCGGTAAAGCATGACCGTGCTGCCGGGCGTGGCGCTGGTGAGGCGGATGAAGTGGTTGCCGTCCTCGTTTTCCCAGGTGCCGCCGGCGGGCCAGCCGTCGGGCCGGCCGTCGGCGTCGGCATCGGTTTCCATGTTGGAATTGGCGATGATCGAGGGCGCCAAGGGGGCGGAGGACGGTGGACTGAGCCGTAACGATGCAGTCGAAGGCGGAGTAGCGGGGTAAGATGGCGAGCAAATTTCAGAGGAGGAATCCCGAGGAATACCCGTGGGTATTTCGAGCGGA
>JBAZSJ010000054.1:0-35542 GCA_041662485.1 Opitutaceae bacterium
TCTCGCAATCACCCCAAACCACTCGAAAAATGACGATTCCCTGCCGGTTTTTCCGTTTCTCTCCCGCTCAAAAACCCGTCGTGCTCATCGCACGGCAATAACGGATCGTTTTTCAGAGGCTCCTTAAAAGGTTTGGATTAAGCGGACAATCCGGCGGCGAGCGCGAGGGCGCTTTTGGCGCGGTTCAGGATGTAGAGGTGGTAGCCCGGTGCGCCGTGGGCCAGCAGGTCGCGAATCTGGGTGAGCGCCCAGTCGATGCCGATGATCTCGACGACGTCGGTGTTTTCCGAGGCAACCTCCAGGCGGCGGAGGAGCGCGGCGGGCATCGATGCTCCCGAGAGCGCGGCGATGCGCTGGATCTGCTTGGTCGAGAGCACGGGCATGATGCCGGGCACGATGGGCACGGTGATGCCGGCCTTGCGGCATTTTTCCACGAAGCGGTGGTAGATCGCGTTGTCAAAAAAGAGCTGGGTCGTGATGAAGGCGGCACCGGCGTCCACCTTGCGCTTGAGGTTGTCCAGGTCGATGTCGAGCGACGGAGCTTCGGGGTGTTTCTCGGGATAGCCGCCGACGCCGAGGCAGAACTCGGGGTGGCGGGATTTTAAAAGGGAGACGAGTTCGTTGGCGTAGCGGAGTCCGTCGGCGGCTACGGTGAACTCGGTGGCGCCCTTGGGCGGGTCGCCGCGGAGCGTCATGATGTTGCGGAAACCGCCCTCGTAGATCTTGTCGGCGATGGCGGCGAGTTCGGCGCGCGAATGGCCCACGCAGGTGAGGTGGGGCATGACGGTGAGCCCGAAGTCGCGGCGGAGAAAATCGCTGACCTGGGCGGTACGCTCGCGAGTGCTGCCGCCGGCGCCGTAGGTCACGGACACGAAATCCCACGGGATGCTTTTGAGGGCGGTCGCGGTTTGACGAAGCGCCTCGACGCCGGCGTCATCCTTGGGCGGGAAAAACTCCAGGGAACGCAGGGGACGGTTTTCGGCAAACAGCGCGGAAATGGGCCGGTCGGGATTCATTACGCATCAATATATGCGTATCTAATGATATGTTGTAAAGGCGAGACTTTGTCCTGCTCAGACAACGGGAGATTCCAAGGGTACGAACTCGACGGGTTTTTCGTAGATGGCGAGGACGATGCAGCCTGCCTCGCTGATGACGCTGTGGGCGGTGCCGGGGGGATTGATGATGAGCGTGCCGGCTTCGGCGACGCTGTTTTGGTCACGCTGGGAACCGGCGAGCACGATGATGTGTTCGTAGCCGGTGTGGCGGTGGAGGGTGACCTTGCCGGCCTTGCGAAAGCGGAGGAGGGCGGCGCTCGGGCCGGTCAGGCCGTCGCCGTAGAGGCGGTGGATTTCCACACCATCAATGAAGGGCTCCCAGGCAATGTTATCCTGCCACTCGGCGATGCGCGCGAGGTTGTGCAGTTCGACGCGAGGATAGACAGGCGCGTGATGGGATTCGGATGGGAGGGCCACGGGAAAGGGCGAGCCAAGCAAAAGCGCGGCCCGTTGGGAAGCCATGACTGCGGGCACGGCCTCAACGTTTGTGCGAAGCCGCCGAGCGAGGACATTCTCAGCCTTGGATGGCCTTGATGAAGTCGGTCGAATTGGCGACCGCACCGAAGACGCCGCCCTGCATCTTGATCATTTTGAGGGCGGCGAGGTAGTTGCCGTAATCGGTGGCGCCGGTGCAGTCGGCGAGCATCAGGCATTCGTAGCCGCGGTCGTTGGCCTCGCGCATCGTGGTGTGCACACACACGTCGGTGGTGATGCCGGCGAGGGCGATGTTCTGGATGCCTTTTCGGCGGAGCAGCATGTCGAGGTCGGTGGCGTAAAAGGAGCCCTTGCCGGGCTTGTCGATGATGGCTTCGCCGGGCAAGGGGGTGAGTTCGGGAATCAGTTCCCAACCGGGTTCGCCGCGGGTGAGGATGCGTCCGCAGGGGCCGGCGTCGCCGATGCCGGCGCCGATGCGCTGGCTGCGCCAGCGTTTGTTGGCGGGGAGATCGGAGAGGTCGGGGCGGTGGCCTTCACGCGTGTGCATCACGTGGAAACCTTTCGCGCGCGCGGTGTGGAGGACGTTTTGGATCGGTCCGATGGGCGCGCGGGTGAGCGAGAGATCGTAGCCCATTTTGTCCACGTAGCCGCCGGGGCCGCAGAAATCCGTCTGCATGTCGATGACGAGGATGACGGTGTTTTCGGGGTGGAGTTCACCGTTGTAAGGCCAGGGATACGGGTCGGCGAATACGTAGCGTTTCATGCGGGTAAACCTTCGGGTTTTTTCACCACGGATTTCACGGATGGGCACGGATAAGAAACCTGATTGGAGCGAGGCCCTTCTGATCCGTGAAATCTGTGGAATCCGTGGTCGGATTGAAGCGGTTAGGCGGCTTCGGTGGTGCCTTCGGGGAGTTCATCCTCGTCGGCGTGTTCGGGCGCGGGGGCGGTGACCGTGACCAACTTGGCGCAGGCGAAGAGGACGCCGCCCATGATGAGGTAGCTCGCGGCGACGAGGGGAGTCTGCGCGATGCCGATGGCGTGGCCGTGCATGAAGCCGAAGAAGGTGAGCACGGCGCCGGCGGCGGAGAAGGCGGCGGCCTTGGTGAACTTGCGATCGATGATGAACACGCCGATCGAGCCGAGGATGAGGCCGCCGAGGATGGAGCCGCCGCCGACGATTTCGAGTCCGCGGAAGAGCACGCCCTGGTTGACCATGTTGGCGGCGAGTTCGTCGGAGACGGAGTAGACGCCGGCCGCGGCGAGCGCGCCGCCGATGAGGGTGACTGCCCAGTGCGCCATGTGCGGGGCGAGCGAGAGGATGATGGCGGGCGCGTGGCGCTTGGGCGTTTCCTGAAAGGCCTGCGAGCCGATGAGCATGGCGATGTAGAGCAGGATGGGGATGATCGCGACGCTCGGGATGGCCGCGAGCATGACGGAGATCGTGCCGAACCAGCAGAGGAGAATGACGGTGACGCCGGTGGCGGCGGAGTAGCCGATGCGGCCTCCCATCGCCTTCCATCCGGGGTGGCCGATGTAGACGGCGTTGATGAAGGGGTTGCCCATGAGACAGCCGATGAGGCTGACGACGCCGTCGGCGGTGAGCACGCGGGTGGTGGGGAATTCGTCGCCGGCGACGGCGGCGCTCTCGACGTTGTCGATGGCCTCGACGAGGTCGTAGATGCCGAAGGGAATCGCGGTGACGAGGATCACGGCGAGGAACTCAAAGCCGGAGAACACGTGACCGAAGGCGGGCACCGGGATGCTGAAGCCGAAGTTGGTGAAGGAATCGGTGAGGCCCTTGAGCGAGAGGCCGCCGTAGTTGAGTCCGAAGAGATTCGAGCCCCATGCGATGGCGGTGCCGGCGGCGATGGCGATGAGGCCGGCGGGAATGCCCTTGAAGTAGCGGACGCCGCCGAACCAGCTGAGGAGAATGACGGTGAAGCAGGTGAGGCCGATGACGGGGGTGAGGAACATCTGCACGGCGGGGCTCATGGAGATGAACGTCACGGAGACGCCGGCGAGCGTGCCGAGGAGCGCGGCGCGCGGGGTGATCTTGCGAATCCACGGGCCGACGAAGCCGCCGAGCATGAGGACGAAGCTCTGGATGAACACCCAGGTGAGGCCGGCCTCCCAGCCCTTGATGGGGTCGCCGGTCTTGATGGAGATCGGCAGCATGATGACGAACACGACGACGAACATGTGAGGCACGCTGATGCCGGAGGGCAGGGCGCAGACGTCGGTGCGGCCGGTTTTTTTGGCGAGGCGGTAGGCCAGCCACGCGTAATACATGGTGGACAGGCAGAGCATGAGGCCGACGGCGGGAAGGATGCGGCCGAAGACGAGGCTGTCGGGCATCTTCAGGACGAAACGCAGGAGCGCGGTGAGGGTGAGGAGATTGACGAGGATGTTGGTGCCGAATCCGAAATAGGCGTTCCAGTCGCCTGGAACCCAGAGCTTGGGCTTGGTGGACGTATTCATGATGTGATGACTTCTGACGGGTGGTGCGTGCGTGTATGGAGAACGAAAAAAAGCGGCGCTTCTTTTTAGGAGAGCGCCGCGAGTAGGGAGGAGGAGTGGCCGACCCAGCCGAAGATGCCGCCCTGGGCCTTGATCATGCGCAGGCCCATTTCCTGAAACTCGGGGAAATAGGAGCCGACGCAGTCGGACGGGACGAAGCAGTCGTAGCCGCGGTCGTTGGCCTCGCGGACGGTGGTGTTGACGCAGACCTCGGTGGTGACGCCGGTGACGACGAGTTGGGTGACGCCTTTGTTCTGGAGGATGCCGTGGAGATCGGTCGCCCAGAAGGCGCCCTTGCCGGGCTTGTCGATGACGGGTTCCGAGGGCAGCGGGTAGAGTTCCGGGATGATGTCGTGGCCGGCTTCGCCGCGCACGAGGATGCGACCCATGGGGCCGGTGTCGCCGATGCATGTCGCGCTGCGTCCGCGGATTTTTTTGGCGGGGGGCAGGTCGGCGAGATCGGGACGGTGGCCTTCGCGGGTGTGCATCACGAGCAGGCCCTTGGCGCGCCAGGCGGCGAGGAGGAGGCGGTTGGGCTCGATGGTGCGGCGAAGCTGGGAGACATCGTTGCCAAGCATCGCCCCGAACCCGCCCGGCTCGAGAAAATCGCGCTGCATGTCGATGATGAGCAGGGCGCATTTCTCGGGCACGAAGCCGAACGCATAGGGCTCGGCTTCGATGGGGAGGGACGGGGGTGTGGACATCGGGAGGGAGGCTGGTGGTTGAAGCGGGCGCGGCTTAGAAGAACACGCTGACGCCCGTGTAGACCTGCGCGGTGTCCTTGGTGGGCGAACCGAAGCCGCCGTCGGTGGCGAGCTGCTGGAGATTTTTGTCCACGAACTTCATGTAGCGGACGCCGAGGTGGCCGTCCCAGAAGCCGTAGCCCTTGGGCATGAACTTGAGGGATGTGGAGGCCTTGAGGCCGACCTCATAGAGACCGACGGTGGAACTTTTGGCGAAGGTCTCGCCGTAAAAATCATCGGCGGGCAGGAGGACGCGCATGGGGGCCTCGAGTTTGATGTCGCCGAGCTTGACCCCGGGGGCGATGCCGACCTCGAAGTAGTAGCTGGAGGGGACGCCGAAGTTGGCGGCGGCGGTGGCCTTGTTGTCGAGTTCCTTCCAGAAGCTGACGTAGGGATGGAGGGCGAAGGCGCCGAGAAGCTTGGTGTCGTTGTAGCTGAGCTTGGTCTCGAGGTGTTCGGAGGTGCCGATGTCGAGGATCTGCATGCAGAAGGCGGTGTAGGTCACGTCGAGTTTGAAGTCCTGCGCGAGCGTGAAAGAGACGCCGAAGATGGGGTCGATCTCGATGAAGTTGGTGGTGGTGCTGCCGGCCGCAGGCACATGCTCGGCGACGGCGTCGGTGGCGTAGTCGTTCCAGAATCCGCCGACGAGGGTCACGTTGTTGACGAAGGCTTCGGGCTTGCCGTCGTAGACATTCAGAAAGGCGAGGAAGAGCGTTTGGAAGGTCACGCCTCCGTCCTGCACGATCATGCCGCGCGGGGTGAGGTATTTGTCCGAAACCTCAAAGTTCACGAGGGCGTGCAGACGGGAAGGGGCGGGCGCGTCTTCGGCGTGGGCGGTGGTGATGACGAAGGGCGAGACGAGCAGGGCGCACAGCGCGAGCAGCGAGGTGCGGCGCGCCGGAAGAACGGAAGCGAAACGAGTCAGTGTGGATTTCATGGCGTTGCGTGGTGTCGTGTTCTGGATGCTGCGGAAGTTGCAGTGCCCAACCGTTAGCGACGCCTGTGCCATGTGGTTTGAATGATTCGTAACCCGCCTTGGTTGATCCGTTAAAAAATTTATACGGCGTTTTCCGGGCGCGGTGATGTTCCTGTTAAGTGTCGCAAGTGTCGCTGCGGGGACAGTGGCGACGACGATTACTCGGCAGTTTCGGCCAAGACTCGGTAGATGCGCGTGCGGTGCACGCCGAGCAGGCGGGCGGCTTCGGCGATGTTGCCGCCGGTCTGGGAAACGGCGCGGCGGATGAGGGTGCGTTCGGCGGCCTCCAGATTGAGGGGGAGATGGCCGTCGGGGGAGGCGGCGGTTGCCGGTGACTGCGTGGCGGGAGTGGCGAGTGCCGGAGTTTCCGGGGCGGGCGTGGACGAGAGGAAACGCAGGTGGGAGGGGGTGATCTCGCGTCCGCCGCTGGCGATGAGCGAGCTTTCGATGAGGTTGCGAAGTTCGCGCACGTTGCCGGGGAAGGTGTGGTTGGCCAGCAGGGCCAGAGCGGCGGAGGTGATCGAAGGCGGGCGCATGCCCATCTCGGTGGAGAAATGGCCGATGAAGTGCGCGACGAGGAGGGGGATGTCTTCCTGGCGTTCGCGCAGCGGAGGGACGCGCACGCTGGTGCGGGCGAGGCGGAAATACAGGTCTTGTCGGAAGCTCCCGGCGGCGATGCGGGCTTCGAGGTGGGCGTTGGTGGCGGCGATGATGCGCACATCCACCTGGCGTTCGGAGGTGGCGCCGAGCGGGGTGACGCGGCCGTCCTCGAGGACGCGGAGAAGCTTGGCCTGGAGGGCGGCGGGCATGTCGCCGATTTCGTCGAGGAAGAGGGTGCCGCCGTTGGCGAGTTCGAAGAATCCCTTGCGGTCGGCGGTCGCGCCGGTGAAGGCGCCTTTCATGTGGCCGAAGAACATCGACTCCATGAGTTCGCCGGGGACGGCGACGCAGTTGACGGGGATAAACGGTGCGGCGGCGCGCGGGCTGCCGGTGTGGAGGGCGCGGGCGACGAGTTCCTTGCCGGTGCCGCTTTCGCCGACGAGGAGGACGCCGGCGCGACCGAAGCCTTGGAGACGTTCGATTTCGCGGAGGAGACCGGTGAGCGCGCGGCTGCGGCCGACGAGACCGGAGACGTTCCATTTGCGGGCTTCGCGGGCGGAAAGCATGGAGAGGCGTTCGTCGGCCTCGTGGCGGGCGGTCTCGGCGGCTTCGCGTTTGGCGACTTCCGCGCGGAGTTCGTCGAGACGGGCGGCGAGGTCGAGGCGGGCGCGGGAGAGTTCGAGGTGGGTGCGCACGCGGGCGAGCACCTCGGAGGCCTCGAAAGGTTTTATGATGTAATCGACGCCGCCGGCCTCGAAGCCCTCGACGCGGGTCGCGCACTCGGTGCGGCCGGTGATGAAGATGACGGGGATGTCGCGGGTGCTGTCGGCGGCCTTGAGCTTGCGGCAGGTGGTGATGCCGTCGGTGCCGGGCATCATGACGTCGAGGAGGATGAGGTGAGGGCGTGCCTTGCGGGCGATGCGCAGGGCGTCATCGGAGGAGGTGGCGGAGAGGAGTTGGTAGCCGGCGGGTTCCAGGAGGTCGCCGAGCACGGCCAGATTTGAGGGCTGGTCGTCCACCACGAGGATAAGATCGGTCATGGGTGAGCTCATGAGGAAAGAGAAGGGGCGGGCGTTTCGACGGGGGATTCGACCTGCACGCGGGTGAGCAGGCGGGCGATGGAGGCGAGATCGTAGGCGCGGAGGAGATGCCGCATGTGATCGGCGAGCGGAACGGCGGGGCCGCCGAGCGCGCGGAGGTCGTCGAGGCAGGCCTTGAGCACGGTGGTGCTGTGGAGTTCGGCGGCGACGGTCATGCGGGTGCACAATTCCTGCGGGAGAACGATGCGTTCGAGTTCGAGCGGCAGTGGAGCGGGCGTGCCGGGCAGGTCGTCGAAACGCGCGCCGGGGACGCGCAGGAGGCAGGTGCAGAGATCTTCCAGCCGGAAGGGCTTGGCGAGCAGGCTGCCGCCGTCGGCGCGGATGGCGGCGCGGTCGGTGTCGTTGAGCAACGCGGCGGTGTGATAGACGACGGGCACGGTGGCGGGCAGGCCGTCGGCGCGCAGGGTGGCGAGGAGGGCGGGGCCAGTGGTGTCGCCGAGCAGCACATCGACGAAGAGGATGTCGGGCGCGTGTTGGGCGATGTCGCGGGCGGAGGAGGCGTTGGCGGCGTCGGCGACGCGGCAGCCCAGATCGGAGAGCAGGCGGGCGAGGAGGCGGCGGTTGTCGCGGTTGTCGTCCACGACGAGCGCGCGGACGGTGACGCCGGGGGCGAGCTTGGGCAGGGGGCCGAGCTGGACGCTGGCGGGCACCACGGAGGCGGGCAGGGGCAGGGAAAACTGAAAACGCGTGCCGACGCCGGGTTCGGACTGCACCTCGATGGAGCCGCCCATCAGCTCGACGTGGCGGCGGGCGATGGCGAGGCCGAGGCCGGTGCCGCCGTAGCGGCGGCCGGTGGTGGTTTGGTGAAACGGCGTGAACAGGCCGGCGCGTTCCTCGGGCGAGAGACCGATGCCGGTGTCGATGACTTCGAAGCGCCACTGATCCTCGCCGGTGACGATCAGGCCGACCAGAATCTCTCCGCGCGGGGTGAACTTGATGGCGTTGCCGATGAGGTTGATGAGAACCTGGCGGAGCTTGCCCTCGTCGCCGACGACGGGGCGCGGGCCTTCGCCGGCGAGGCAGACGCGGAGGGTGAGATTTTTTTCGGCGCAGCCGGGCTTGAACATCTCGGCGATGCCCTGCACGAGCGCGTTCAGGTCGAAGACCTCGCGTTGCATGTCCATGCGGCCGGCCTCGATTTTCGAGAGATCGAGGATGGCGTTGAGCAGGCCGAGGAGATGGTGGCCGCTGTTGGAGAGGGCGCCGACGGCGTCGTGATGGCGGCGGGGGAGATCGGGGTCGCGACCGAGGATCTGCGCGTAGCCGAGGATGGAGTTGAGCGGGGTGCGGATTTCGTGGCTGAGGCTGGCGAGAAAATCGGATTTGGCGCGGTTGGCGGCGGCGGCGGATTCTTCGGCGCGCTTGCGTTCGACGACCTCGATCTGGAGGGAGGCGTTGGCGCGGGCGACCTCTGCGTCGCGGTGAAGGTCGCCTAGGATGTAGCCCGCGAGCAGGCCGGTGAGGAGGAGGCCGCCGACGAGCACGGTCCACGATTGCCAAGGGCGGCGGCCGGCTTCGAAGCGCACGGTCGGCGTGAACGTGAGGAGCCATTCGCGTCCGGCGAAGGACAGCGGCAGCACGCAGGGCGCGAGGTATGGGGCGTTGGGCGCGAGGTCGTTTTTGGGGACAGCGTAGTCGAGCGATGAACCGCCGGTGGCCTCGGTGACGTGGACGCGCAGGCCGGGAAGTCCGCCGAGGGAGGGTGTCACCAGATCGGAGATGCGAAAAACAGCCGCGACGAAGCCGGTGTTTTGCGCGCGGCGTGCGTCCACGGTGGCGGGCGTATCTCCGGAGAAAAGCGGGAGATAAACGATGAAGCCCGGCTCATGCCGTTCCTCCTGGACGAGTTGGATGGGCGGGGTGGAGACGGCTTCGCCAGTGTCGCGTGCGCGGACAAGGGTGGTGATGCGACTGTTGAGATCGTAGCCGAGGGCGGCCTGGTTGCGGTCGAGCGGCTCGATGAAATAGACGGGGTAATAATCGTCGGCGCGGGTGCGGGCCGGCACCATGCGGTCGGTCGCCGGATCGCGTTCCTTGAAGTGAAAGCCGGCGAGACCTTGGGCGCGGGCGTGTTCCTCGAAAGAGGAGCGTTGCGGGGCCGGCACGCGGGGCGTCCACGAAAGCGCCTGCAACTCGGGGTGGCGGGCGAGAATGCCGTGCACGAAATTCTGGAAGCGCGCGCGGTCGATGGTGCCTGGGCTTTCTGATTCGTAGAACGAGCGCAGAGAGTGAAGCGCTTCGAGGGAGTTGCCGAGGGATTCGCGCAGCAGTTCGACGCGTTGGGAGGCGACGGCGAGGACGGCGGCCTGGGTTTCGCGGCGTTCCCAGCCGCGGATGGCGAGGAAAAGCGCGATGGAAAACATCACGCCTACGACGACCGACGCCACCACGGGAGTGTAGCGACGGAAGAGATCCGCCAGACTGCGAGGGGCTTGGGTGAGCGGTGGCATGACGAGGGAACGCATCCCTTCATAGCACGCCACATGCCCCGCGCGTTGCGGCGGCGTAACTTAACTCGCTGCCAACTCGCGATCTTTCTCGGTCTTCAGGCGCAACTGACCGCAGGCGGCGTCGATGTCGTGGCCTTTTTCGCGGCGGAGCGTCACGGAAATACGGGCGGCGCGGAGGACGTCGGCGAAGCGTTCCTGACGGGTGATGGACGGGCGTTTCCACGGCAGGCCCTCGACGGTGTTGTAGGGGATCAGGTTGACGTGGGCGTGCAGGTCGCGGGCTATGTCGCGAAGTTTTTCGGCCTGATCGAGCATGTCGTTGACCTCTTCGATGAGGATGAACTCCAGCGTGACCATGCGGCCGTGCTTCTCGTTAAACGCCTTGATCGCGGGGAGGAGTTTTTCGAGCGGGTAGGCCTTGTTGACCGGCATGATTTTCTCGCGGACCTCGTCGGTGGCACCGTGCAGCGAGATGGCGAGGCGGATGCCGAGCGGCTCCTCGGCAAGCTTGAGAATCTTGGGGACGAGGCCGCTGGTCGAAAGAGTGATGCGGCGTGCGCCGACACCGAGGCCCCACTCGGCGTTCACGATGGTGAGGGCGCGGATGATGTTGTCGTAGTTGGCGAGAGGTTCGCCCATGCCCATGACCACGATGTTGTCGAAGGAGGCGAGCTCCATGCGTGCGCGGGGCGTGCGTGCGTCCTCGCGGTAGCAAACCTGGAGAAGCTGGGCGACGATTTCACCGGCGTTGAGGTCGCGCTTGAGACCGGCGAGGCCGGAGGCGCAGAACACGCAGGCCATCGCGCAGCCGACCTGGGTGGAAATGCAGATGGTCTTGCGGGATTCGTCGAGGCCGACGCCTTCCTGCGGCACGCGGATGATGACGGTTTCGATCAGGGACTTGTCGCCCATTTCGAGGAGGAGCTTGTCGGTGACGTCGGTGGACTGCTTGCCGAAGACGAGGGAGGCGGGCATGAGCTCAAACGTCTCGTCGAGCCACGTGCGGAGCGGCTTGGAGAGGTTGGTCATGTCGTCCCAGGTGCGGGCGCGTTTTTTGTAGACCCACTCGAGGATTTGTTTCGCGCGGAATGCCGGCTCGCCCTTTTCGCGCAGGCGCGCGGTGAGGGAGTCGAGGGTCTCGCCGGTGAGCGGCGATTTGGCGGGCGTGTATTTCATCTGGGTCGAGGGAGGAGAGTTGATGGCTCGCGAGCCGGACGGCAACGACCGAGTGCCCGCGTTTGGGCTTTCCTCTGAAGCGCAGGCTCTCAACTCTGGGTTTCGTCCGATGAAAATCCTCCACCGCCATATCTTCGCGAGCGTGTCGTTGTCCTGTCTGGTGGCGGCGGGGCTGTTTGCATTCGTGCTGATCGTGGGCAACGCCTTCAAGGACCTGATCGGCTACATGCTGGCCGGGCAGCTTTCGGTCTTCGCGGTCATGAAGCTCCTCGTGCTGCTCGTGCCGTATGTGTGCATTCATGCGCTGCCCATGGGCATGCTGACGGCGGTGCTGCTGGTGCTCGGGCGCATGTCGTCGCAGCACGAAATCACGGCGATGCGCGCCGCCGGGCTGAGCCTGGGCTATGCGGCGCGGCCGATTTTCATCATCGCGATCCTCGGGGTGGCGGCGGGGCTGGGCATCAACTGCTACTACATGCCGCTCACGCGCACGGCCTACCGCGACACCCTGAGCGAGGCGGTGAGGAAGAATCCGCTGAACTTTATCGTCCCCAAGACCTTCATCCGCGATTTTCCGGGCGTGGTGGTGTATGTTAACCGGAAAGACGGGGAAAAGCTGAAGGATTTCTGGCTGTGGCAACTCGACGATCAGAAACGGGTGAAGCTCTTTGCCCGCGCCCAGTCGGGTCGCATCGACTACGTGGAGGCGGAAAACAAGATGGTGCTCACCCTGTCCAACGTCTCGGTCGAGACCCGAGACGAGAAAAATCCGGAGGACTTCTCTGCGCCCCATCCCATCGCCACGTCCGACCAGATGTCGGTTGATCTCAAGCTCGACAATCTTTTCGGCAAGCAAAGCTTCACGCGAAAACTGAGCTGGCTGACGTTCGGCCAGTTGCTGGACGAACGCCAACGCCTCGAGGCCGCGAAGGCTCCTTTGAAGCAGCGGATGCCGGTTTCGATCGCGCTGCATGAGAAGATCGCCAACGCGTTTACGATCCTTGCGTTCACCGTCATCGCGATTCCGCTGGGCATAAAGGTTTCGCGCAAGGAAACCACCGCCAACCTCGGCCTGGCGCTGGCGCTGGCGCTGAGCTATTATTTTCTGAACGTGATCGTTGGCTGGCTCGACAAGCAGCCGGCGCTCCGGCCCGACCTGCTGCTGTGGGTGGCGCCGGTGCTGACCATCGCGCTGGGCACCTGGCTGTTCAGGCGGGTGGGGCGGGCGTAAGAAGCTTTGGGGGCTTGTGTGGGAGCGAACTTGCTCGCGATTTCGATCCTCGCGAGCAAGCTTGCTCCCACGACAAACCGGCGCGCCCAGCGGTCACGCCCTACCTTCAGGCTTTGGCCAAGGCGCGGTTGAGGGCGCTGACGACGGCCTTGATCGAGGCGAGCTCGATGTTGGTGTCGATGCCCGCGCCGAAGAACGTGTGCCCGCGCTCCGTCTTGATCTGGATGTAGGACACGGCGCGCGCCTCGGCGCCGCTGCCGAGCGAGTGCTCGGAGTAGCTCAACAGCTCGAACTTCGGCAGGCCGGCGGCGCGGAGCGATTGGACAAACGCGTCGATGGGGCCGTTGCCGGCGCCGGTGACGATTTTCTCCTGACCGTAGACGAGCAGGTCGGCCTGGCAGGTGACCGTGCTGGTGCGCTCGATCGTGCGGAATTCCTTCAGCGCGACCGGCGTGGAGCGTTCGATGTATTCGCTGACGAACACGTCGTGGATGTCCTGTGGAGCGAGCTCGGCGCCCTTGGAGTCGGCGAGGTCGTTGACGATCTTGCCGATCTCCTTGTGCATGAGCTTGGGCAATTGGTAGCCGAAGTCGTTTTCGAGGATGTAGGCGACGCCGCCTTTGCCGGACTGCGAGTTGATGCGAATGATCGCCTTGTAGCTGCGGCCGATGTCGGCCGGATCGATGGGGATGTAGAGCACGTCCCAGGCGCGGTCGGGCTTTTGGAAAGGCCACGACTTCTTGATGGCGTCCTGGTGCGAGCCGCTGAAGGCGGTGAATACCAGTTCGCCGGCGTAGGGATGGCGCGGGTGAATTTCCATGCGTGTGCAACGCTCGTAGGTCTCGCGGATGCCGTTGATGTCCGAGAAATCGAGATTCGGATGGATGCCGTGCGTGTAGAGGTTCAACGAGACCGTGACGATGTCGAGATTGCCGGTGCGCTCGCCGTTGCCGAAGAGCGTGCCCTCGACGCGGTCAGCGCCGGCGAGCAACGCCAGCTCGGTGGCGGCGACGCCGGTGCCGCGGTCGTTATGCGTGTGCAACGAAATGATTGTGGCGTCGCGCCGCGTGAGGTGCGTGCACATCCACTCGATCTGGTCGGCGTGGACGTTGGGCGTCGCATACTCGACGGTCGCGGGGAGGTTGAGGATGATCTTGTTGGCCTTCGTGGGCTGCCAGACGTCGGTGACGGCCTCGCAGATCTCCAAGGCGAACTCCAGCTCGGTGCTCGTGAAGCTCTCGGGAGAATACTCCAGGCGCAGGCGCGTGCCGGCGTCGATCAACGCCTGGCCGTGCTTTTTGAGCAACGTGACGCCCTTGACGGCGATGGCCACGATGTCGGCCTTGGTCGCGCCGAAGACGTAGTCGCGCTGCTTGGGCGAGGTGGAATTGTAGAGATGGAAGATGACGTTCTTCGCGTCCTTCAAGGCCTCGAGCGAGCGCGTGATGAGCTCCTCGCGGCACTGGCAGAGGATCTGGATGGAGACGTCGTCGGGGACGCGGTTTTCCTCGATCAGGCGGCGGCAGAAATCGAATTCGATCTGGGAGGCGGACGGGAAGCCGACCTCGATTTCCTTGAAGCCGATCTTAACCAGCAGGGCGAAGTAATCGAGTTTCTCCTCGACGCTCATGGGCTGGGCGAGCGCCTGGTTGCCGTCGCGGAGATCGACGCTGCACCAGACGGGGGCGTGCTTCAGCACGCGGGAAGGCCACTGGCGGTTGGGCAGATCAACCGGCGGAAACGGGCGGTATTTTTTGACGGGAGCGGATTGCATGGGCGAAACAACTGAACATTAAAACAGGATGGTTTACACAGTTAAAACCTGTCCGCCGACGGAGTCGGGGAAGGCGCGGGACTTAACGGCGGACGCACGATCAGCCGCTCACGCGGTCCTCTCGGATCGTGCGTCTAGATAAGTCGAAGCGTCTGAATGATGGCTCGCATCAAGAGCGTTACACATAGCTGCGAGCCCCCGTCGAAGTCAAGGAACGGGTTGTAACCCTCCCGTCGCATCCGCGTCTTGCCTGTTGTGTATGATGCTTCTTCCATCGCCCCATGTCCCCTGACGACGAGCCGTTTGACCTCGCCGGCTGCCTCGAACGTGTTCGAGTCTCCGATCAGGCGGCCGCGCGCGAGCTCGTCGAGCACCTTCACCCCATGGTCATCCGCATCGTGCGCGCCCGCCTGCCGCGCCGCGTCGCCGAGGAAGACCTCACCCAGGAAATTTTTCTGAAAATGTTCACGCGCATCGCACAGTATCAGGGGAACGTGCCCTTCACCCATTGGGTGTCGCGCATCGCGGTGACCACGTGCATCGACCACCTGCGCGCGCAGAAGCGCCGCCCCGAGTTTCGCTGGGCCGATCTTTCCGAAAACGAGGCCGACGTGCTCGACGCCGTGCTTACGAGCGAGAACGACGTGACCGCCGGCGACGCGCTCGCCGCCCACGAACTGGTTCACAAGCTGCTTGACCAGCTCAAGCCCGAGGACCGCATGGTCCTTCAACTGCTCGACCTCGAACAAAAAACCCTCGCCGAGGTGAAAGACCTCACCGGTTGGAACATCACCCTTGTCAAAGTCCGGGCTTTCCGCGCCCGCCGAAAACTGCAAAAATTGTTCATAGACCTAAAGAAAAAGGAACGCTCATGAACCCATCCCACTCCTTCTGGTTCCGCCTTGCGGAGGCCGCCCGGCTCGCGCCCGCCGACGCGCGTGATGTCGCCGCTCCGTCCGGATTTTCCACGCGGGTGGCGGCGCTTGCGTTTGCCTCCGCCGAGGCCTCGTTCTCGGCCATGCTGGCTCGTTTGTCCTGGCGGGCGCTCACGGTGGCCGCGCTTGTGATGGCGGTGACCATCGCGGCCAACTTCAAGCCGTTGCTATCCTCTCTCGACCGGGACGCGGCCACCGCGCTCAACGATCCGGTCGGCGAATGGCTCAACCTCTCCTGACCAGTGAAACTTAATTGGAAAGTCGCCGCCGCCTTCACGGGCATTTTCATGGCGGGTGCCGTCACGGGCACTTTTGTAGGCGTGCCGTTGATGCATCGTTTCGCCCCGAGGCCTGTCATGGTCGATCAGCTGAAGAAATTCACCGAGCAGCTCGATCTGTCTCCCGAGCAACGGGACAAGATAAAGCCCATCCTGAAGCAGACGGCCGAGGAACTGCGGAAAACCCGCCGCGACGCGTTCAAGGCGACCACCGGAATCCTTGAACGCATGGAGGCGTCCATTTCCAAGGAGCTTACCGACGCGCAGCGCGTTCGTTTTGCCGAGATGCAGGCCCAGGAGCGTGAACGTCGCAAACAGTGGATGTCTGAAAAATCCAAGCCTCGCGGTGATTCTGTCCGTCCCCCCGGTTCCAACGGAGACGAGCCGCCGCGCGGTCCGTCTCCTGATCGTCCCGCGCCACCACCCGCAGCCATGCCATGAGTGTTTTGGCGAGCGAGGGCTTGAGCTTGGGCTGATTTGAGGGTCGATTCTTCCGAATGGCAGGCCCTTCCGGACAACTCCTCTATTTTGCCTACGGTGCGGATCTTCGCCGCGAGGATTTTGTGCGTCGTTGTCCGGGATCGGACTGGCTGGGGCTGGCGAGGTTGGAAGGGCATCGTTTTGTGATCGGTCCGCAGGGGCTTGCCACCATCAAGCCGGACAAGGAGGCGACCGTGTGGGGTGCGTTGTGGCTTGTGCCGGCCGGTGAATTGGCCGCCCTCGACGTCTTTGCCGGCGTGCCGCAAGGACTGAGCGAGCGCACCACGCGGCGCATTGTTTCGCCGGCCGGTCCGCGCACCGAGGCGATGATGTATGTCGGTCAGTCGGCCGGAGCCGCCGGACCGAGCGCGGCGGGTTACATGGCCTCCATCATTGCGGGAGCCGATGAAAACCGGCTGCCGGCGGCCTACCTCAAGGAGTTGCAAACGTGGGCGAAGGCGAAGGGCTGAGGGCTCTTCCGGATGGTGCAAAGATTCTCGTTGAATCGGTCTCCGCGCCGCCCACTGTCCGCGTTGGCCAGGTGCCATGCATGGGCAGGCGCGTGAACCCCGCCAGGACCGGAAGGTAGCAACGGTAACGACGTCCTCCCAGTGCCGTGGAGTGCCTGGCCACTTTATTTGCTTTGGGTCTAATACCTCGGAGCTTGCTCCGGCTTGGATTGTAGCCGGCCTCGCTGAGGCCGGTCCGGGGTCAGCGACCCCGGCTACATTTTACGCAGGGCTGCAAGACGGTTTCCGTTGGTATGGATGTGGGAGCGAGCTTGCTCGCGATTCCGATCCTCGCGAGCAAGCTCGCTCCCACGTCAAACCGGGGTCGGCCGGAATCACAAAAACTTCACGCAGACGGGTATTCCCACCGTGATAGTCTGACCGGTGGGGGTAAGCCGTCCGTTTTTTTGATCGATGGCGAAGATTACGAGATTGTCGCTGTCCTGGTTGGCGGCGATCAGCCAGCGGCCCGTCGGATCGATGGAGAAATTGCGCGGGTTTTTCCCCTGCGTGGACACGTCTTCGATGAGGGTCAGTTTGCCGGTGGCCGCATCGACGCCGAAGACCGCGATGCTGTCGTGACCGCGGTTGGAACCGTAAACGAAACGTCCGGAAGGATGCACCGCGACCTCGGCGGTCGTGCTGGAGCCGGTGAACCCGTCGGGCAGCGTCGGCACGGTTTGCAACGCGGTCATCGTGCCGGTGGCGGGATCGCGGGCGAGAACCGTGATGGTGTTCGCGAGCTCGTTGATGAGGTAGGCGTGGTGATTGTCGGGATGCAGCGCGAGGTGGCGCGGGCCGCTGCCGGGAGCGAGTGTCGTCTCGCTTGCGGGCGTGAGCGTGCCGGCTGCGGAATCCACGCGGCAGGTGTAGAGCTTGTCGGTGCCAAGATCGGCGGCGTAGGCGAAACGACCGTCGGGTGAAAGGTTGATCGAGTGGGCGTAGGGCTGTTTCTGGCGCGTCGGGTGGACGCTGTGGCCTTCGTGTTGGATCACGCTGGTGGGTTCGCCCAAGCCGCCGCCGGCAAGCACGGGAAGCATCGCCACGGTGCCACCGCTATAATTGGCGACGAACACGGCCTTGCCGTCGGGGGCGACCGTCAGATGACAGGGGCCTTTGCCGCCGGAAGCGGCGTGGTTGATAAGGGAGAGCAGGCCGGTCTTCGCGTCGATGGCGAAGGCGTTGACCATGCCGCTGGGCTTGCCCGCGAAGAGCGAACCGGCGCCTTCCGAGACGGCGTAGAGATAACGGCGGTCGGGCGAGAGCGCGACGAACGAGGGGTTGACCGACTCGCCTGCGAGCGTGAGTTCGCCGAGCCGGCCGGTTTCGAGGTCGAGACGGCCCACGTAGATACCCTTGCTGGTGGTCTTGGTGTAGGTGCCGATGTAAACGAGCAGTTCGCGGGCGGAGGAGATTGCGGTGGTCATGAGGAAAAACGAAAGGATGAGGGGCAGACGCATGGCGGGGCGGGGGTTGGGAACTTGGCCGACACGGGGGTTGCATGCAAGCCGCGCGCCGCCCACGTTGGGGCGCTTATGGCTTTGTTCAGTCTTCTTGATGTCAATCTCTGCTTCGGTGGTCCGGCGATTTTGGAAAACGTGAATTTCCAGGTCGATCCCGGCGAACGGCTCTGCCTGGTCGGCCGCAACGGCGCGGGCAAGTCCACCCTCATGAAGATCATCGCCGGCGAGATGAAACCCGACACCGGCGCGGTTTTCCGCCAGCCCGGCGCCGTCTTCACCCGGCTCGTGCAGGAAATCCCCTCCGACCTCACCGGCACCGTCACCGAGATCATCACCTCCGGCCTCCGCCCCCAGGGCGACCACGAGGAAGACTGGGAACGCGATCTGCGCGTCGACACCCTCATCGAGAAGCTCAACCTTCCCGCGCAGACCGAGTTCACCGCGCTTTCCGGCGGACTCAAACGCCGCGCCCTCCTTGCCCGCGCCCTCGCCGGCCAGCCCGACCTGCTCCTCCTCGACGAGCCGACCAACCATCTCGACCTCGAATCCATTCTCTGGCTCGAAGACTTTCTGCTGAGCGAAAAAATTACGCTCTTCTTCGTGACCCACGACCGCGCCTTCCTTCGCAAGCTCGCCACCCGCATCGTCGAACTCGACCGCGGCCGCCTCGCGAGCTGGGCCTGCGACTACGACACCTACCTCGTGCGCAAGGAAGAGGTCGTCGCCGCCGAGGAGCGCAACCAGGAGCTCTTCGACAAGAAACTTGCCCAGGAGGAAGTATGGATACGCAAAGGCGTGAAGGCCCAGCGCTCCCGCGCCGTCGGCCGCATCCACGCCCTCGAAGCCATGCGCGAAGAACGCCGCGCCCGTCGCGACCGCACGGGCAACGTGACCATGCGCCTCGCCGAGGCCGAGAAGACCGGCGTGAAGGTGCTCGACGCCGAAAACGTGTCCTTCGCCTATCCCGACGGACGCGTGCTGCTGCACGACTTTTCCACCGTCATCACGCGCGGCGACAAGATCGGCATCATCGGGCCCAACGGCGCGGGCAAGACCACGCTCATCAAGCTCCTCCTCGGCCAGCTCAAGCCCACCTCCGGCACGCTCAAGCTCGGCACCAAGCTCGAGGTCGTCTACTTCGACCAGCTCCGCGACCAAATCGACGACAACAAGACCGTGGCCGACAACATCGCCGACGGAAACACCACCGTCACGGTCAATGGCCGCTCGCGCCACGTGATCGGCTACCTCCAGGATTTCCTCTTCACGCCCGACCGCGCCCGCACGCCTGCCCGCGTGCTCTCCGGCGGCGAGCGCAACCGCCTCCTCCTCGCGCGCCTCTTTACGAAACCGGCCAACGTGCTCGTGATGGACGAGCCGACCAACGACCTCGACGCCGAGACGCTCGACCTGCTCGAAGACCTGCTCGTCGAGTATCAGGGCACGCTCCTCATCGTGAGCCACGACCGCGACTTCCTGGACAACGTGGTGACGAGCACCTTCGTGTTCGAAGGCGGCGGCATCATCGGCGACTACGTGGGCGGCTACGCCGACTGGGTGTCCGAAAAAGCCAAGATCGCGGTCGCCGCGGCCAAAGCCGCCGCCGCGCCCAAGGCCGGCGTGATCGTGTCCAAATCCGGCGTGGTGGCCAAGGCCGCGCGCAAGCTCTCCAACAAGGAGCAGCGCGAACTCGCCGACCTGCCCGCGCAGATCGAGAAACTGGAAGCCGAGCAAGCCGCGCTGACGGCGAAGCTCGGCGACGTGGCGATCTATCGCCGCGAGCCGGAGGTCGCCGTGGCGGCCAAGAAACGCCTCGACGAAATCGAGGCCGAGCACGCCACCGCCTTCGCCCGCTGGGAGGAGCTGGAAGCGGTCAAGAACGGGTGAGGCGGTTCCTGGTCTCATCCGCTTTGCCTTGATTCGCATTGGGTCCCATACCCCGAAGCTTGCTTCTGCTTGGTTGTGTAGGAGCGGCTTTACGCCGCGATGACGCGCGCAGCGCGCCTCCGGAATCGCGGCGTAAAGCCGCTCCTACATTTTTCGGCAATGCCCCGGAGCTCGTTCCGGGGATGTTTACTCCAAATCCGTGGTGCGGAACATCAAGGCCGGCTGGAAGAGATCGCCCCGTTTTCGGCGCCCCGCCCGTGGCTAGCGCTTATTTCTGCAATCAAGCACTAGGATTGAAAGTTTCGCACGTTCAGGCCCTGGACTCGGTTGAAGTGCCTGACGTTGTCCGTGACCAGAGGCAGGCCGTAGAGGCGGGCGGTGGCGGCGATGATCGAATCGGCCGCGCCGATGCCTTGGCCCTCGCCGCGCAGCTCGCGCATGATGCGAACGGTTTCCTTGAGCACGGCCGATTCCAGAGGCAGGACGACAAAGCCTCGCAAATAACGGGAGGCTTCGGCATCGGAGGCGAAGCCGGCCAAAAACTCCATTTCAACGAGCCGGGGCACGTAGAGGACGCCGGGATCATTGGCGGCCCACGCGCGGGCTTCGTTTGCGGTGATGCCCTTTTTGCGGCCCTGAAGGGCGATAAGAAAATTGGTGTCGTAGATCACCGCTCGGAACGGGAGGCCACGATGCGCTCGACGGCGGCGGCGTCGAAGTCTGGGGAGGGAGCGGGATAGTGGGCCATGACTTCGCGGGCGGGTTTTCCGGGCGGTGGCGTAAGTCTGGCTAGAGGCGAGGCCACGCGGCGGGCGGCCGACTTGCGGGCGGGTTTCTTGGACTTGGCAAGCGTTTTCATGCCGTAGAGTTGTGTGGCCGGGCGCGGGTTTGGCAAGGCCGCGACGGAGGTGAGCGCGACCAAAGGGAGAACAAGTATCTGCAAAGTGGGAAAGCGGGTGAACGGGCCGGAGACCAAGGGCAGGGGAAGAAGAAAGCCTACTTGGACATAGCGCAGCCCGCTTTGCCTTGATTCCAAATCCGGGGCGCAGAGCATCCGACTCGCCAACGACCACGGATGTGCCCCGGCTTTGCCGTGATTCCAAATCCGGGGCGTAGAGCAGCCTCTTCCTTCTTGATACGGGCATTCCACGGCACCGTCGGCGAAGTCCGCGATCTCGGCACGTTCGACACATGAGGCTCGCGCCTCTCCTGCTCGTCCTCGGCTCGCCTCGCGCTCTTGCCAAAGTCAGCGCCTGTCGCACAGTCTGCGGGCATGAAGACGCTACCCAAGACCAAGAAACCCGCCCGCAAACTCTCCATGAGTCCCGCCGCCGTCCGCGCCCGTCGCCACCGGGCCGAGGATAAAGCCGATCTGGAGATTGCGCGCAAGGCTCTCGCCGACCTCGATTCCGGCAAGACCAAGGCCATCCCCGCAGAGGAGGTGTGGCGTGAGCTGGGCATTTGAGTTTACGCCGGTTGCACAAAAGCAGCTGGTCAAGCTCGGCCCTTCCGCCGCGGTCAAGATTCGCGCCTATCTCGAAAAACGCATCAAAAACGTGAAAGACCCGCGCAGTCTTGGAAAACCCCTCAAGGGCGATCTGATCGGCCTCTGGCGCTACCGTGTGGAAGATTACCGCATCCTCGCCCGCATCGAGGATCATCGGTTGATCGTGACCGTGGTTACGGTCGGTCACCGCCGCGACGTTTACGAGTGACGAAACTCGGCCCGCTCCCTTCGCTTTGCCTTGATTCCAAATCCGGGGCGCGACTGTGGCGCTTCCTTAGGATTGCAGATGCCACTGATATTTTAATGGTTGCGTGGCTTTATCTTCGACAGCCCTGCGTCCAGATGTTTGCGTGAGCAAATCGCGAGTGCCACGGTGGAGGGTCTGCTGCGAGCACGAACGGGAACCCCGCTTCAACCATGCCGCTCAATCGCATTTACCAAGGGCGCGTCAGCGCCGTCGAACTCGACCGCTCCGCCAAAAAAAATGCTCCTGATTGGAAACCGACGTCAGGTAACGATGAAAGCCTCTGGCAGCACCACGCGCTGTTTCAGGATGCGATCAACTACTATCTCGTCGGTCTGCTCGCTCTCGCGTCTCGCGACAATCTGATCCTCGGCCCGCTCCTTGCCGAGCTCGCTAAACCCGATAGTCCGCGTCAAATTTGGAACAGTTTCGTGCGCCGTGGCCAAAAACGCCCCGGACTTTCCGCATCAGTCGCCCCTTATCTCACACCCGGCAACAATAGCCCTACAATGGCCGAAGCGTTTGCAGCCATTCTGGCCGGCAACGAAGCCAAGCTGGAAACTCGCGACGCTGCTGTCACGCAACTTCTCCAGGCCTGCGACGGAGCCGGAGCTATCCAACAGGAAGGGCGCGGCTACTGGCCAAAATTCTGCGACCCCGACTCTACCGCCAATTTCGCGGGCGACCCTGTCATGTATCGTCGTTCGCTTCATCAGGTTTTGCTGCCGCAAACCCTGCACGATTCCGCCACGGTTTGGGATTCGTCGGTGCTGGACGATTTCGACGTCTACTCAATCGCCACACCCGACGCTCGCAAACCAAGTCTGGTCGGAGCAGATGCGATCAAACGTCTTTCGCAGGCCGTTCAACTCTGGCGAGAGCGCCGTCCCGAGCTGGCGATGGATTTTGACCGTCTGGCTGCCATCCTAATCAAGCTGCCCATTGAAACCTCGCTGCAGGGCTACGTCGGCAGTTCCGCCAAGGGCGAGGTTCAGGCCCGTCTCTTCGCCCTTCTAATATTCCGTCACATCGAACGATCTCCGTTCACCTTTGATCTGCTCAAGTCCGCCTTTCCCCAACCGAAGGCTATCGCCGAGTTTACTCTCGTTCCGCCGACCGAAGACCCCGTTCGCGTCTCGCGCGGCGCACGCGGTTTCGTGTTTCCCGCCTTCACAAGCCTTCCCTGCTGGAAAGACGGCGACGGGGCGCGCCCCACATGGAAAGCCTTCGACATCGCCGCGTTCAAATACGCACTTACCGCCGTCAATCAAGTCGAGGAGAAGACCAAGGAGCGTAACGACAAAATCGCTGCGCTCAAAGCCGACCTCGCCCACATGCATGGGCAAAAGCGCAAGATCTCTTCCGCTGCTTCCGGCGAAGACGATGCCGAGTCCCTGCCGGTGCTCGTCGGCGATTCCCGTATCCCGCTGCTGCGCGCCGTCGTCGCCGGCCTGAAGGTCGATACTGCTCTTACCGACGGTGACGCCGTCGCCTATGGCCTCCAACGGCGCACCGTGCGCGGTTTCCGCGACCTGCGCCGCCTCTGGCGCTCCCATGCGCCCGCCGGCACCTTGTTTTCGTCCGATCTTCAGGAAAAACTTCGCGCCGACCTGCGCCAGTTTCAAACCGACAACTCCACCACCATCGGCAGCGAGGCTCTCTTCAGTGCCTTGCTTGACAAAGACAACTGGTCGATCTGGCAGGAGCCCGACGCCGATACCGCCCAAGCCTGGGCCTCCGCCGGCTTCGCCGAAAACCCTCTTGACGCCCTCGTGCACGAAACCGAGCTGAACGAAGACATCGAACGTCTCCGCGAACCTGTGAAGCTCACCCCCGCGCATCCGGAACATTCGCGTCGCCAATACGACTTCAACGCCGTCAGCAAATTCGGTGACGGCGCCCGCGCCGCCCATCGTCACGAACCCGGCCACTGCGCCTTCACCACCGAAGTTGCCGCACAAGAAGCCGGCCTCTGGCGTCCCGTCCGCGCCCGCATCGTCTACTCCGCGCCACGACTGCTCCGTGACGGACTGCGTCGCGAGGACAACGGTGAACGCCTTGCCGCCGCCTCCTGGCTCCAGCCCATGATGGAGGCGCTCGCTCCGCTTCCAGAACTGCCGCAGGACCTCACCGACATGCCGGTCATGCTCATGCCTGATACGACTGCGTCGGGTCAGCGCCGCGTGCTGCTCAATCTCCCCGTCACGCTTGAGCCCGAAAAACTGGTCGCCCAACTTGGCAAACGCGACGCTTGGCTAGGCCAGTTCTGTGGCACCTATGACGAACCTTTCGCCCTGCGCTGGCCCGCCGACGGCGAGGGCAAGGCCCCGAAGGGAAAAACCCTCGTGCCGTGGTTCCAGTCCCGCGAACGCTTCACCGTGCTTGGCGTCGATCTCGGCACCCGCGATGCCGGTGCGCTTGCCCATCTCACCGTCACGGACGGAGCACCGGTCAAATCCGTCTCCCGCGTTATCGGCGAAGCGGGTGGAAAACCCTGGAACGCTTCGCTCACCGACATGCAGCTCATCAAACTGCCCGGCGAGGACGCCTCCGTTTTTGTTCATGGCGTAAAGCAGACCGAACTCTACGGGGAGAAAGGCCGCATGCCTTCTCTTCGCGAGCAGGATGAGACTCGCGAGATCATCGTCGCGCTCGGACAAAAGCCGGAGGACTACCTGCGCGAAGATGCCGGACGATTGTCCTTTCCCGAAATAAACGACCAACTCCTCCGCGCCCTGCGTCGCGCCCAAGGTCGTCTCGCCCGCCTGCAAAGCTGGAGCTGGAAATTTCGCAAACCCGATGAAGCAGCGCCGGCTCGCGAAGATCTGCTGGGAAGCGGCGATCCTCTGGCAGCCTCGCTACCGACCGACAACGAAGCCGCCGCTTCGCTTATCGACGGGGAACTCCTCGCCCATCGCGAACGTGTCGTCCGTGCCCTCGTGCAAATCGCCAACCGTGTCGTTTCGCTGCGTGGTCGCCACTGGACATGGAAGGCCCGCACCGACGTGCCTAGCTGCCATATTCTCGGCCAGACCGATCCCGGTAGCGATCACGAGAAGCGCCTTCTCGCCGGCCAGCGTGGCATCTCCCACCAACGCATCGAGCAACTCGAAGAACTGCGTCACCGCTGCCAATCGCTCAACTGCGCTCTTCAGCACAAGCCCGGAGAAAAACCCCGCATGGGCCGCCGCACCAAGGGTGACGAATTGCCCGACCCGTGCCCAGACCTGCTCAAAAAAATGGAGCGCCTGCGCGAACAGCGCGTGGACCAGACCGCTCACGCCATCCTCGCCGCCGCCCTGGGCGTGCGCCTGCGCGCCCCGGCCAAGGACCGTGCCGAGCGAGTGAAGCGCGACATTCACGGCGAATACGAACGCTTCCGTGATCCGGTGGACTTCATCGCCATCGAAAACCTCTCGCGCTATCTCAGTTCGCAGGATCGCGCCCGCAGTGAAAACAGCCGTCTTATGCAGTGGTGTCACCGCCAGCTCGTGCAAAAGCTCCGCCAGCTCTGCGAGAGCTACGGCATCCCGGTTCTTGCCGCTCCCGCCGCTTATTCCTCGCGCTTCTCCTCGCGCGATGGCTCCGCCGGTTTCCGTGCGGTGGAAGTCTCCGCCGCCGACCGTGGGCAATGGCCGTGGCGTCAGGATCTCGCCCGTCTCGCGCAAGACGAAGCCGGCGTGAAAAAACTTGAACCCCACGCGCGCAAGGCCACCGAGCAGGTCCGCCGACTCTTTGATCAACTCGATGCCGCCGAGTCGGAACGCGCCGCCACACCCGACGGGAAAAAAGGCCCGCCCCGCACCTTGTTCGCGCCCATCGCCGGTGGCCCGATCTTCATTCCGCTGGGCGACGCGCCCCCGATGCAGGCCGACATCAACGCCGCCGCCAACATCGCCCTGCGCGCCATCGCCTCGCCCGACCGGCACGACATCCACCAGCGTATCCGCACCGAACGCAAAGGTCGCGGCGGCCAACTCCAGCTCCGTCGTGACAGCCTTCGCGAAAAGGCCCGCTGGCCCGGTGCCGCCCCGGTGCTCGACCTTCCCGAATCGGACACCGCCGATGATCGCCAGCCCAACCTCTTTACCGACGTCGCCGGTGTGTCCTTTGCCAATCAACGCACCCGGATCGAAGGTCTCGCCCTTGACTTCGCCACCGGCAAGACCCTCTGGACCGCCGTGAAAACGAAGGCTTGGGACCGAGTCGCACGCTTGAATGAGGCGCGTCTGCGAAAATGGCGCGAGAAACCTGACGCCCCCGTCCCCGGCCATCCGGAACTGTAATCCGACGTCACCATGCAAACCGAACCGCTCCCGGCCGACCGCGATCCTCTCCCGCTGATGCCGGTGCGGCGGCTGCACAATTATCTCTACTGTCCGCGCCTCTTCTATCTCCAGTGGGTGGAAAATCTCTTTGAGGAAAACGCCGATACCGTCGCCGGTTCCGCCGCCCATCGCCAGACCGACCAGCCCTCCCGCTACGACGATGAAAAAGCCGAGGCCCTCCGCACCGGCCTGCCCGAGGGCGCGCGCGTCCGCAGCCTTAAGCTCGAAAGCGTCGTCCTCGGCCTCGTCGGCGTGATCGACGTCATCGAAGGCGGCGCCGACGGCCTCGAACTTGTCGATTACAAGAAAGGCGCCGCCCTCCGTGCCGACGACGGCACGCTCACGCCCAAGCAAAACGATTCCGCCCAGCTCGCCGCCTACGCCCTGCTCCTCGCCGAGGAGGGCGCGCGCGTCGTCTCCGCCTCGGTCTTCTACGCCGCCGACCGCCGCCGCGTCCCCGTCGTCTTGGACGACGCGCTTTTCGCCCTTGTGCGCGACACCCTCGCCGCCGCCCGCGCGCTCGCCGCCGCCGGGAAAATGCCGCCTCCGCTTGTGGACGACACCCGTTGTCTCCATTGCTCCGCCTACGCGCTCTGCTTGCCTCGCGAATCCGCCTGGTGGCGTCAGGCGCGCACCGACCGTGACGCGCGCCACACGTTGCTTCTCCCCGGATTCGAGGACACCGCTCCCGGCATCCGCGAAATCCCGCCGCCGCCCGATCTGGCCGACCTGCCGCCGCGTCCGCCGCGTCTCGACGGCGAACTGCTCGTCGTGCAGACCCCCGGCGCGATGGTCGGTCAGAGCGGGGGAGAGTTTACCGTCTCGGTGAAGAAGGAGGTGCTGCGCAAAATACCCGTTCATCAATTGCGCTCCATCTATCTTTACGGCGCGGTGCAGCTCACCGCGCAGGCCGTGCAGACGGCGTTGGAAGAAGATATAGACGTCGCCTATTTTGCGCCTTCGGGCCGCTTCCTCGGCATGTTGCGTGGGCTGCCCGCCTCGGGCGTCGATGCGCGCCTCGGCCAATACACGCTCTTCCTCCAACCCTTCGCGCGGCTGCGTCTTGCCTCCGAGGCCATCCGCGCCAAGATCCACAACCAGCGCGTCCTGCTCATGCGCAACGGCGATCCGACCGACGGCGTGTTGCGCGAACTGGCCCGCCTGCGCGACGCCACCGCCGAAGCCGCCAGCATCGAGGAGTTGATGGGCGTCGAAGGCACGGCGGCGCACCTGTATTTCCAGCAATTCCCCACGATGTTGAAGGAACGCGCCGAGTGGGCCTTTGATTTCAACGGGCGCAACCGCCGGCCGCCGCGCGATCCGGTCAACGCGCTCCTCTCGCTCGGTTACAGCATGCTGAGCAAGGAACTGGCCGGCGTATGCCATGCGGTCGGCCTTGATCCGTTTCTCGGCTTCCTGCACCAGCCTCGCTACGGACGCCCCGCGCTCGCGCTCGACCTGATGGAGGAGTTTCGCCCGCTCATCGCCGACAGCGTCGCGCTCAGTCTCATCAACCGGGGCGAGGTGGACGAAGGAGACTTCATCCGCTCGGCCAACGGCACCGTGCTCAACGAGCGGGGACGGCGGCGGTTTTGGGAAGCCTGGTTCCGCCGGCTCGACACCGAGGTCAGCCACCCGGAGTTTGGGTATAAAATGAGCTATCGGCGCATGTTGGAAGTGCAGGCGCGGCAGCTGTGGCGGCATGTGCGGGGCGACGCCGCCCGCTACCACGGGTTCACAACAAGGTAGGAAGACCGCCCGCCATGTCCGCGCCGCGCCGCCGTTATCTCGTCTCCTACGACATCGCCAACCCCAAGCGCCTGCGACGGGTCGCCAAGGTGTTGGAAAGCTTCGGCACGCGCCTGCAATACTCGGTTTTCGAATGTCCGCTCGACGACATCCGACTGGAACAGGCCAAGGCGGCGCTGCGCGAGGTCATCAATGCGGATCATGACCAAGTGCTGTTCGTGTCGCTGGGACCGGAGGCCAATGACGCCACTCTGGTCATCAATACGCTCGGGCTTCCCTATACCGTGAGGTCGAGGGTGACGATCATATGAAGGATTGACGGGCAGGCGAACGATAGGCGTGCTGGATGTCGGCCACGGCCAACGACCACCCTTCCTCCGCCATTGGAACGGGGATGCTCTTTGAAACGGCGAGCGCGGTAGCGCGCGAGTGATACGCATGGAGTGCTCGCGAAACGAATTTACCTGCGAAGAAATGCCGGTCGCGAAACGTGGCTTGGCTTGTGGCACTCCAAATCAATGACGTGCTCGCACGTTGTCCTCCAAGTGACTGAAGGATAACGTGCGCAATTTTAGTGAGCCGCAGACAGCGCCGTTTCAGGAAGCGTCAGGCGGTGCTTCCCGCTGTTCTCCTATCAAGACGCCGAGGGCCGCAGACAGCGCCGTTTCAGGAAGCGTCAGGCGGCTCGTAGGACTTCGCGATGGCTTGGTCGCTGATGAGCCGCAGACAGCGCCGTTTCAGGAAGCGTCAGGCGGGGCAGGCAACGGCCCGAGCGCCTTCTTGCCGGCCTGCCGCAGACAGCGCCGTTTCAGGAAGCGTCAGGCGGCTGGAGGAAGTTCCTGAAGCTCTTGCCGCTCCCCTGCCGCAGACAGCGCCGTTTCAGGAAGCGTCAGGCGGATCTGCACGCCTTCTTCGATCTCGTCGCCGGGTGTGCCGCAGACAGCGCCGTTTCAGGAAGCGTCAGGCGGGAAAAAGCCAACCGCATGATCCTCGAAGCGCAGCAAGCCGCAGACAGCGCCGTTTCAGGAAGCGTCAGGCGGGTCCGCGTATCCACGCCGCGCTGCTCGACCGGAATCGCCGCAGACAGCGCCGTTTCAGGAAGCGTCAGGCGGATTGCCAACCCAGGAGTCGCCTACAACATCGTAAGCCGCAGACAGCGCCGTTTCAGGAAGCGTCAGGCGGTCTACATCACCGCGCAGGCCGATGTTTACGTGTCAGCCGCAGACAGCGCCGTTTCAGGAAGCGTCAGGCGGAATCCGGTTTAAAGGGTATGGGCCGACATTCGCGCCGCAGACAGCGCCGTTTCAGGAAGCGTCAGGCGGGAGACTAGGGTGACGCCACAGATCGCCGGTGGCGGGCCGCAGACAGCGCCGTTTCAGGAAGCGTCAGGCGGTTGAACGCGCCTGCGCTCGTTTTATGTCGGCCTGCTGCCGCAGACAGCGCCGTTTCAGGAAGCGTCAGGCGGGCTGCAATCTGATGAATCTCGCGTTTCCATCTGTGCCGCAGACAGCGCCGTTTCAGGAAGCGTCAGGCGGACGCTGGAAGAGTTGGGGCAGTCCATCAAGGACGCCGCAGACAGCGCCGTTTCAGGAAGCGTCAGGCGGTACAAGAAAAACGGCTACCGATTCATTTCAACAACGCCGCAGACAGCGCCGTTTCAGGAAGCGTCAGGCGGAAAGCCTTTCTCATTTCCAAGCGCGACGAGTTTGCGCGCCGCAGACAGCGCCGTTTCAGGAAGCGTCAGGCGGGGTCAGCATGAAGCCAACCTCGCGCACCTCCACGCCGCAGACAGCGCCGTTTCAGGAAGCGTCAGGCGGTTTGCACCACGCATGTAATCCGCATCCTTCGCCGGCCGCAGACAGCGCCGTTTCAGGAAGCGTCAGGCGGCAAGGCGTCGCAAAGGGTGCAATGGGGGTCTGGCTGCCGCAGACAGCGCCGTTTCAGGAAGCGTCAGGCGGCCGAAGTAGCCAAGAGATGCAACGCAGCGTAGAAGCCGCAGACAGCGCCGTTTCAGGAAGCGTCAGGCGGGCTGGGACGAAGAGGGCGAGGCGGTCGGGCTTCATGCCGCAGACAGCGCCGTTTCAGGAAGCGTCAGGCGGTTGTAGAGGACGGGCATGCCGTAACGCGGCGAGGCCGCAGACAGCGCCGTTTCAGGAAGCGTCAGGCGGTCAGAAGAAAGACCCAAGTGCATGAGCGCCTCCGCCGCAGACAGCGCCGTTTCAGGAAGCGTCAGGCGGATAAACATATGAAACCCATAGACGCAGATGTCAGATGCCGCAGACAGCGCCGTTTCAGGAAGCGTCAGGCGGTGTCACCCTTCGCATTGGGTGCAAAGCTCTCCCAGCCGCAGACAGCGCCGTTTCAGGAAGCGTCAGGCGGCACTTTTGGATTTCAACTTTATCGGCCCTGTTAGCCGCAGACAGCGCCGTTTCAGGAAGCGTCAGGCGGATAGTGTTCGCCACGCCCCAACATCCTCGCGACGCCGCAGACAGCGCCGTTTCAGGAAGCGTCAGGCGGATTTGCAGTGAGGATGTCGGCGCGCCAGACCCGCTGCCGCAGACAGCGCCGTTTCAGGAAGCGTCAGGCGGATTGGCGCAGTTTTCGCATTTATCGCGAGACCAGCCGCAGACAGCGCCGTTTCAGGAAGCGTCAGGCGGCTTGCGCTGGTAAAATGACACGCGCACGACGCCAGCGCCGCAGACAGCGCCGTTTCAGGAAGCGTCAGGCGGTTATCGGCCTTGTCCTTGGCGCGCTTGGAAACCGCCGCAGACAGCGCCGTTTCAGGAAGCGTCAGGCGGATGATGCCAAGAAGCCCGTGAACGCTTAACCGTGTGCTGCCGCAGACAGCGCCGTTTCAGGAAGCGTCAGGCGGTTTAAGGCCGTTTACGATTTCAACACGACGCGCGCCGCAGACAGCGCCGTTTCAGGAAGCGTCAGGCGGATCAAGCGAGCCGAAGTCAGCCCCGAACAGCTTCGCGCCGCAGACAGCGCCGTTTCAGGAAGCGTCAGGCGGGGTGGGGCTTACGTTAACTTCTCCGCCGACGGCAAGGGCCGCAGACAGCGCCGTTTCAGGAAGCGTCAGGCGGCCCCGAGGGCGCGTTGCTGTTCCTTGGCCACCTGTCGCCGCAGACAGCGCCGTTTCAGGAAGCGTCAGGCGGGTCGCGCGCTGCGTCGGATCGCCGCGAAGCAGACGCGCCGCAGACAGCGCCGTTTCAGGAAGCGTCAGGCGGAAGGCTTGGCGCAGTGCCCATGCAGGCGCAGTGCCCGCCGCAGACAGCGCCGTTTCAGGAAGCGTCAGGCGGCAAACCAGCGCGCGAGGGTTGCGGCGTCATCGAGCCGCAGACAGCGCCGTTTCAGGAAGCGTCAGGCGGGGTCGCCGCGCTCCGTCGTGCAGGACGAATTGGGCCGCAGACAGCGCCGTTTCAGGAAGCGTCAGGCGGCTCGGCGTGAACAGTGGGCGGTTGGCTGGATCGGCGCCGCAGACAGCGCCGTTTCAGGAAGCGTCAGGCGGCTGACGCGGGAAGAGAAGATTGAGGTGGTGAACGCCGCAGACAGCGCCGTTTCAGGAAGCGTCAGGCGGCTGATGAAGCTCGTTTGGCAGAATGACCGGATGGGCCGCAGACAGCGCCGTTTCAGGAAGCGTCAGGCGGCCATGGAAGCGCAGGCGTGCAGTCGCCCGCATTTGGGCCGCAGACAGCGCCGTTTCAGGAAGCGTCAGGCGGAAGGCAGTGATCCAGCTCATCGACAAATGCTCGGCCGCAGACAGCGCCGTTTCAGGAAGCGTCAGGCGGCATCGCCCCGGTGATCGCGCAACACTCCGTTCCCGCCGCAGACAGCGCCGTTTCAGGAAGCGTCAGGCGGGCTACAACGGCCTCAAGGGTCGCGCACCCATGGCCGCCGCAGACAGCGCCGTTTCAGGAAGCGTCAGGCGGCAGGCAGTGCTCGACGGGCTGCGGAACCGGGGCCTGCCGCAGACAGCGCCGTTTCAGGAAGCGTCAGGCGGTTCTCGACGCCTTCCAGCGCGGCGAAGCTCAGGCCGCCGCAGACAGCGCCGTTTCAGGAAGCGTCAGGCGGTTTTGCATGGCCGCTACTTGCAGGCGCAGCCTATGCCGCAGACAGCGCCGTTTCAGGAAGCGTCAGGCGGGCAGTGACGCGGAGGCGGCGGATGTCACCGCGTGGCGCCGCAGACAGCGCCGTTTCAGGAAGCGTCAGGCGGTTCGGCAGCTTCGACAGCCGCATGCTCCTCATCGTGCCGCAGACAGCGCCGTTTCAGGAAGCGTCAGGCGGATTTCGGCGATGACGCGCGGCACATAGAAGGCCTCGCCGCAGACAGCGCCGTTTCAGGAAGCGTCAGGCGGACAATGAGCGACGCCCCAACGCCCCTCCTGTCCTGCCGCAGACAGCGCCGTTTCAGGAAGCGTCAGGCGGCATCATCGGACAGTGCCCCGAGTGCTGCACCTGCCGCCGCAGACAGCGCCGTTTCAGGAAGCGTCAGGCGGCCATGACTGGGGAACGTTTTCTCCGGCGTAATGGCCGCAGACAGCGCCGTTTCAGGAAGCGTCAGGCGGCGCGAGCGCTGGGAAACCGTGATGGTGGCCTTCACGCCGCAGACAGCGCCGTTTCAGGAAGCGTCAGGCGGGTGCATCGGTGACGTGTTGGCGTAACCAAGGTTCAGCCGCAGACAGCGCCGTTTCAGGAAGCGTCAGGCGGGCGACAAGGCGTATTGAGCGATTAGGCAGGCGGGCCGCCGCAGACAGCGCCGTTTCAGGAAGCGTCAGGCGGGAGAAACTCCGACCATGCGTAGTTGACGGCGCGGCGCCGCAGACAGCGCCGTTTCAGGAAGCGTCAGGCGGCAGCCGGATGCTGCTCGGCAGCGTCGCCGGCATGAGCCGCAGACAGCGCCGTCTCGCGCAAAACAGCTTTTCGGGCGGGCTCTGAAAGGGGCCAACGCGAGAGGGCGAGGCTCGGAGGGAATTCGCCGGGCTTCCATTCTAGGATGGCGATGTCGGGAGCTTCTTCGGATGGGCAAAATTGCACAGGGGCGGGGTTCCGAGCTTCTCGCGGATGCTGCCGGCTCGTCATGGGAGGTCGCGGAGCTCCTCCGCAGTCTGGTCTTTTACGATGGGCAACCGTGGGAGCTTCTACGCAGGGCTCCATTTCAGGATGGAGGCTCCGGGAGGAACTGCGGAGGGCGTCTATGTAGCCAAGGCGACGCCGGGAGAAGCTTTGGGGAGCGGCATTTCAAAATGGAGACTCCGGGAGGAAGAAATCGCTTCATAATGGCATTAAAGGGCCGTTGGGCGGCTTGAGTGGCCTGTGTTTTGCTCAGAGGTCCGGCGCTAACGCAATTAAACATCCAAAAATATAATAATATGGCCTCCAATGGTATTCCACAGGGTTACGAAGCTTTGATCAGTCTTGCCGAAGACGCCGCGGGTGGTGCGCACCAGCATGGTGCGGCCATCGCGCTTGCCCAAAACACCGAAGACAAGATTCGCGCCGACCGGGCGGCGCTGGCGGGCGATCCGGACGCCGTGCCGCCGGTAAAGGGGGCACAGGAAGTCTATAATGAGGCCAAGGAGGGCAAGACGACCGCCGCCGGCGCGGAGCACGATGCGGAGGACGCCGCCCGGGAACTCGCGATGGGGGCGGTCGGCGTGCTCAAGAAATTTTTGGGCCGGAGGTGGAACAGCAATTGGGTGCAGGCGGGTTTCCGAACGGGGTCGCTGGCGATTCCTCGCGATCCGTTGCCGTTGCTGGGAGATCTGCGCGCCTATTTCGCCGCCCATGCGAACCAGGAGGTGGCGGTGCTGGAGGTGACGGCGGCGGCGTGCGCGGCGCAGGCGGAGGCGCTTTCGGGTGCGCGGACGGCGGGGAAAACGGCGGAGGTGGAGTTGGGGCAGGCGAAGCAGGCGCGCGATGAGGCGCAGCAGAAGTTGTTTAAGCGGTTGAGCGGGTTACTGAGCGAGCTGGGGCAACTGCTGAAGCGGGACGATCCGCGGTGGTATGCGTTTGGCTTCGACCGTCCGGCGGACGGGCAGCAGCCGGGGCCGGTGCAGCACCTGGCGCTCACGGCGGGAGGACCGGGAATCGTGCTGGCGAGCTGGGGCTCCGCGCGGCGGGTCGAGCGCTACCGGGTGCTCAAGCAGGTGGCCGGGGTGGACGCCGCGCCGGTGCTGGTGGACGGCTCGCTCCATGAGAACGCGGTGACGTTGCAGGGGCTGCCGAGCGGCAAGGAGGTGACGCTCACGGTGGTGCCGGTGAACACCGCGGGCGAGGGGCCGGCGACGGTGTCGGCGGCGTTGCTGGTGCCGTGAGGGCGGAGGGGCGGAGGACGGAGACCTGAGACCGGAGGACGGAAGACGGAGGACGGAAGACTGAGGACGGAGGGCGGAGGGGCGGAAGGCCGGAGGGCGGAGGACCGGAGGACGGAAGGGCGGAAGGGGCGGGGGAGAACGAGAACGATTCGGGGAGGCGGGGGGCTCCGGCGAACAACTGCCGACAGGTGGAACGCATCGACCCCGATGCGCCGGCGTGGTTTCACCGCGCCCATGTCAAGCGGGTTGAGGTCAACCCGCTCCATCTTCCCCGACATCACTTTCTGTTAACCCCGGGCGAGCGACCGCCGGATTTTAGGGTTTTAAAAAATTGTTAATCACGCTAGGGCTTCGATGTTGCCAGCGACAACTTCGGATAAGTTACCCCACGGCTTGTCCTGTTTGGAATCACCCCTCCCCATGACAACCTCGGAATACCCTACCCATGACGACTGCTGCCCCGTTTCGCACCCTGCTTGTCACCGGTGCGTCCGGCCAACTCGGCCGGCGCGTGATTGATCTCCTCATCGAATCGCATGCCGGCCGCGTGATCGCGGCCACGCGCACGCCCCACAAAGTCGCCGACCTCGCCCTGCACGGGGCCGAGGTGAAGCTGGTCAACTTTGACAATCCCGTCTCCTTGGACTCCTCGCTCGCGGGGGTGCGCCGGCTGCTGTTGATCAGCACCGACGACATGACCGAACCGGTGCGCCGGCTGGAGCAGCACCGCAACATCATCGAGGCGGCGGTGCGGTGCGGCGTGCAACACATCGTTTATACTTCGATCGCGCAGGCGTCGCCCGACTCTTCACTGGCCGCGACCCTGGACCATCGGGAGACCGAACGGCTGCTGGCCGCGACGAAACTCGGCTGGACGATCCTGCGCAAAAACATCTACGCGGAAACCCTGCTCCCTTCGTTGACGCATGCGCTGACCACGGGACAGTGGCGCACGGCGGCCGGCGAAGGAGCGGCGGCCTATGTGACCCGCGAGGACTGCGCGCAGGCGGCCGCCGCGGCCTTGGCGGGGGCGTTTGACGGGCATCGCACGCTCGACGTCACCGGTCCGATGGCGGTGACGCATGGGATGATCGCCCGCTGGGTTGCGGAAACCACGGGGAAACCGCTGGTGCATGTGCCGGTTGAGGAGGCGGAGGCGCAGGCGGATTGGGTTGCGGCGGGCGTGTCGGCCCCGGTGGCCGCCGCCATGACCGCGCTCGATGTCGGCATCGCCAAGGGGGAATTTTCAAAGGCGTCGCGCGTGGTGGCCGAGTTGGCCGGTCGTGCGCCGATGAACATCCCGGCGTTCATCCGCGCGCATCGCGCGCATCTGTTGAAAACCTGAGGGGACGGAAGAGCGGCGGGCGGTGTCACGGCGCTTGAGTCGGGCGGGGATTTGGACCGGGGTGTTTTAGAGCGGTTCAAATAAAACTGTAGCCATTTATTATGGGGAGGATGCCTTCGTGTAGACCCGACCGGTGGTCGGGTTGCTTGGGAGCTGGGGCGAAAAAAGCCCGACCAGCGGTCGGGCCTACATTCCAAATCAGCCACAGTTTTATTTGAAATGCTCTAAGCAAGCCTGCGGCCTCTGATCGGGCTGCGCGGAGGACGGATCTCCAGATCCGTCGTGATGATCGTCCGAGGGAGCGATGGGAACGGACCGGGAGCAACCGTGTCAGTCGGCAAGAACAAAGTTGGGATCTGCGAGTAGGCGATTGAGCAGGACGATGAGTTTGCGCATGACGGCGGTGAGGGCGACTTTGACGGGTTTGCCGCGAGCGA
>JBAZSJ010000055.1:0-35349 GCA_041662485.1 Opitutaceae bacterium
AGCCTTTGGGAGAAACTGCTCTCGCCCAACCCCAACTGCAATGCAGTCGGAACTCGCCCACGCCCTGCGTAGCGCACTCGCTCAAAAATCACCTCGAAAATCACGTTCCTACTGCATCGTTACGGCTTAGGCCACCCAAACCCGTCCCGCGCCAGCTTAGCCAATGCAGTGGAACATCGAGGTGGAACGCGATCTCCGAGCGCGTTCAGCAGGCGGACGGCTTCAACGGCGCTCGGAGATCGCCGTCCACCTTTTGGTTTCGTCGTCCATAGGACACTTCATCTTTCGACTGCATGGACACGGCTTAGAAGCCTTTGATCTTAAACAGGCTCGTGACGCTCTCGTTGTGATGGATGCGCATGATCGCGTCGGCCATCAACGGGGCGATGCTGAGCACGCGAATCGGCAGACCGCGAGTGTCCACGGGAATGGAATTGGTGGTGATGAGTTCGTCGATGTGCCCGAGCGCGAGACGCTCGTAGGCGATGGGGCTGAGCAGGGCATGGCTCACGGCAGCGCGCACGCTGAGGGCGCCGCTCGCACGCATGATCTTGGCCGCGTTGGCCAGGGTGCCGGCGGTCTCGGTGATGTCGTCCACGAGAAGGACATCCTTGCCGGCGACGTCGCCGACGACGTTGACCGTCTCGACCGTGGTGGCGTTGGTGCGTTTTTTCCAGACCATGCCGAGCTGCGCGCCCAGGATGCCCGCGTAGGCGGCGGCCATCTTCATGCCGCCGACATCAGGCGAAACGACGACCATGTTGTCGCCCTTGAACTGCTCGAGGTATTTGAAGAACACCGGCGAGGCAAAAAGATGATCCACCGGAATGTCGAAGAATCCCTGGATCTGCTGCGAATGCAGATCCATCGTGAGGATGCGGTTGGCGCCGGAGGCGACGAGCAGATTGGCGACGAGCTTGGCGGTGATGGGCACGCGGGGCTGGTCCTTGCGATCCTGCCGGGCGTAACCGTAGAACGGCATGACGGCCGTGATGCGCTGGGCCGAGGCGCGACGCGCGGCGTCGATCATGATGAGCAGCTCCATCAACGACTGGTTGGTGGGCGTGCAGGTGGGCTGGACGATGTAAACGTCCTGACCGCGCACGTTCTCGTTGATCTTCACGAAGGACTCGCCGTCGGGGAAACTGGTCACCGTCGCCTCCCCGAGTGGCACCTTCATGTGCACGCATATTTCCTCGGCGAGAGGACGATTGGAGTTTCCAGTGAAGATCTTCAGCCCGGGTGTGCTCATGAATTGAAAAGGAACGTGTCAGGAATGTTACGGAGCGGAAGGCTTTTTTAATTCAGCCATCCCCGATTCGAGTGCATCCACCCGTTTGAAGAGGTCAGGGATGCGTTTTCGCAGGACGTTGAGACGCTGCTCGAAGTTGTAGGGAAGCGCGGGCGTGCCCTTCATGAAGCTGCCGGGGGCGAGGTCGGAATTGATGCCCGACTGGCCGTCGATCTTGCTCCCCTTGCCTACCGTGAGGTGGCCGGCGAGACCGGCCTGGCCGCCCAACACGACGTAATCCTCGACGGTCGTGCTGCCGGAAATGCCCACCTGGGAACAAATGAGGCAATGCCGGCCGATGCGGACGTTGTGCGCAATCTGCACCAGGTTGTCGATTTTGGTTCCCGCACCCACGACCGTCTGGCTGAACCTGGCGCGATCAAGGGTGCTGTTGGCCCCGATCTCGACGTCGTTTTCGATGACCACGTTGCCGACCTGCGGGACCTTTTCATGCCGGCCGGCGACAAATTCGTAGCCAAAGCCGTCCGCGCCCACCACCACGCCGGGCTGAAGACGCACGCGATCGCGCACCACGCATTCGTTAGTCACCACCACGCGGGGCATGAACCAGCAATCGGCACCGACACTGGCGTTCCGTCCGATAAAAACATGCGCTTCCAAGTGGGTGCGTTCACCAATGACAGCGCCCTCCTCGATCACGCAAAACGGCCCGATGGTCGCGCTGGCCGCAACCTGCGCGCTCTGGGCGACGACCGCCGTGGGATGGACGCCCGCCGCCGGCTTGGGCCAGAGCAACCGCTCGATCCGCCCGCACACGAGCGCAAGGGCCACGGAGGGTTTTTCCACGAACAAAAACTGCTGTCCGGCGGCGGGCTCGCCGACGTAATCCTTGGGAAGCAGCACCAGCGAAGCGGCGGTGGTGGCAACCTCCGTTTTATACTTCGGGTTGCCCAAAAACGAGAGATCCCCGGCCTTGGCCGCACCCAAGGCCGCGATATCACGGATGATTTCGGCGGTGGTTCCCTTTGAGGACAGGGGCTGGACAATGGCGGCGATGTCGGCCGCGCTGAAAGCGAGCTGCATGGGGGAAAAGCGTGGGTTGCGCGGACGGTCATGGCAAGCCGTCGCACGGACAAACAAAAAACCCCGCTCGTTGGGAGCGGGGTTTTGAAATCCAAAGACAATCGATTACTTCTTGGAGCCGGGGAAGGAAACCGAAGGAGCGGCAGCGGAACCGGAAGCAGCGGCCGGGGCGGCGGCCGAGCCGGCTGGACGGTCCTTGTTGATCTCCTTGGCGACGTCATCGGTGATGTCGTAGGCGGAATCAAAATAGATGATCGTGGGAACACCAATCAGCGACGGGCCCGACTTGTCGAACAAGAGGGTGGCGCCTTTCTTTTTGGCGATATCGATGGCGGTCTTGCTGATTTCCTCCAGCAGCAGCTGCTTGAAGGTATTGATGCGCTGCTGCAGGGAACGCTGGGTGTTCTGGCGGAAGCTATTCACCTCGTTTTGCTTGCTCTGGATTTCCTGGGCCTTGGCTTGGAGATCCTGCTGTCCCTTGGACTTGGCGGCATCGGTCAGCGTCGCATTCTTGAGGCCTTCCTGCATCTCCTGCGCCTGTTTGACCAAGGTGTTGCCTTCGGTGTTCAGCTTCTGCAGCTCGTCCTCGGCCTTCTGCTGGTCGGCCTTGAGCTTGGCGTTTTGCTCCTCGGTCTTATAGTGGCCGTCGTAGAGCTTGACCATGTCGACGACAAAAACCTTGGGAGCGGGCTGGGCCTGCACCGCGGCGGTGAAAAGACCGGCGACAGCCAAGGCTAGAAACGATTTAAGTAATTTATGCATAAGGATTAGATGGATAAGGATTGGAGTTGTTAGAAACGGGTGCCAAACGAAAAGTTAAACTGGCCGGATGATTTGTTGTAGGGATCGCTGGTGAGGGGAATGCCATAGTCCAGACTCAGCGGAGCACCGGCGATGGTCAGGCGCAGGCCAAAACCAAAATCGTCGTTGTAGGCGGAGGGACCAAAATCATAAGAACCACTGTTCACGAAACCTACGTCGTAGAAAACCGCAAACCGCACAGGTTCCACGATATCTAAAGAATATTCGGCGCTGAACATGCCATAGGTATTGCCACCGACCGGCACATGATCGCTGCCGACGGTGGCCTTGGGCCCGACCTCACGATACTGGAAGCCGCGCAACGTGTAAGGCCCGCCCAGATAAAATCGGTCGTAAAAGGGCACGGCCGCGGTGTCGCCATACGGATCCAAAACCCCGCCTCGTCCGATAAGGGCCAAGACCTGATTCTGGGTGTCGAACAACGGCACAAACTGGGCGCCGCGCGCCTCGAGTTTATAGTAATCGACGTCGCCGCCCAAGGAGGACGAAGCCACGTCGGTGTTAAACTCCAAACGATTGCCCCGGGTCGTGCCGATCAATTTGTCGCGGGTGTCGCGCAGCAGTTGCGTGCTGACTTTGGTGACCGTGCTGGTGCCGGGAGGATAAACGACGTTATACCCGGTCGAGACATCACGGATGTCGACCGTCTGATAACCGTAGGCCACACGGCCTTCGACCAGTTCAAAGAGACGTTTGCGCAGATAAACCTCACCGCCGGTGCGGATTTCCTGATAGTCGGAACTGTTGTAATCGGAAGACGTGCGGAAAATCGAAAAGCCCAGCGCGAGTTGCTGCTGGAAGAGCCAAGGCTCCTCAAAGGACAGAATCGCTTCGCTCGACTTGGAGCCCAACTGGACGCGAAGACGGAACTTCTGTCCGTCCCCCTGGAACATCGAGCGACGGTTGAAGATGTCGAAGTTGGACTGGGTGAGCTCGGCAAAAACGACCGCGTTTTCCAGGGTGCTGAAGCCGGCGCCGAAAGTCAGGTTGCCCGTGCGCCCTTCCTTGACGGCGATCTTCAGGTTTTTGCGCCCGGGGATCGTGGTGGTTTCGGGCGTCATGTTCACGTCCTCGAAGAAGCGCGTGTTTTCCAGGCGCTGTTTCGACGTCTTCATGCGGACGATGTCGAAAACCTCGCCCGGCCCGATGGCAAGTTCGCGCAGGATCACCGTGCTCTTGGACTTGGTGTTGCCCTCGATCCTGATGGATTCGACGTAGAACTTGTCGCTCTCCTTGATGATGTAATCGATGTCGATGTTGCCCGTGGCCAAGTTGGGTTTCCGCACGATGCGGACGCGCGTCTCGATGTAGCCGCCGGCGCCGTAGGCGTCCTCAAGCGCGGTGATGTCCTTTTCGATCTTGGAGGGCGCGAAGATCTTCCCGCTGGTCTGCTTGAGCGCCGCGTTGAGCTTTGGCGTCGTGATGATCGTGTTGCCGGTGATGGTGATGTCGCCAACCTTGTATTGGCGGCCCTCGATGACCTTGATGGTGAGAACGAGTTTCTTGGCGGTGGGATAGTCGTAGACCACCTTGCCCTCCGGCACCTCGACGTCGAGATAGCCGAGCTCGCGGTAGTAATCGCGGATCTTGTCGAGGTCGTCCTCGAACTGGTCGTCCTTGAAGCGGCCGGATCCCGTAAGCCAGGAGAACATCCAGCGGCGCTTCGTTTCCATGACCTTGCGGAGCGCCTTGGCCTTCACATGGTCGTTGCCCGTAAATTTGATGTCGGCGATCTTCACCTTGTTGCCCTCGCTGACCTTGAAGGTGACGGTGCCGAAGCCGGTGGAGCGGTTGCGCTCGATGGTATAACTGACCTGGGCGAGATTGTAGCCGGTCTTTTGATAATAGGCGCGGAGTTTCTCGGCGTCCTCCTTCACCTGCCGCTCATCCAGCGAGGTATTGGACTTGGTCTTGATTTCCTTGTCGAGGCGGGAGCTCTTGACCTTCTTGTTGCCGTCGTAGCGCACGCTCAGCACGCGGAACTTCGGGGTGACCTCGATCACCAGATTGACGGTGCGGTCGGGGCGCACGTCTCGCTTCACCTCGATGAACTCAAAGAGACCGGTCTTGTAGAGCGACCGGATGTCGTGGTCGATCATGGTGTCATCGAGATCGATGCCGGCGCGCAGCTCCATGTTGGCGCGCACCACCTGCTCGTTGATGGTGGCCGGACCCACGAACTTCACGGTCACGGTACCCACCTTATAGGGCGAGGCCGTCGCCGGCGCGGGCGTCGTCACCGTTTGACTCTGCGCCCAGACAAGCGCACCCGTCGAAACGAGCAAAGCAAAGGCAAAAAGAAGACGGATCACCCCCGAAAAGGGGTTACTGGGTGTAGTTTTCAAAGCGTGTAATGTCCCTGAGGAACGTAAGTTTCAGTTCTCCTACCGGTCCGTTTCGTTGTTTGGCAACTATTAACTCCGCCGAGTCGGCGGCGACTTGGAATTTTTCGTCGGCATCTTTGGGCCGGGCGAGCATGAGAACGACGTCCGCGTCCTGCTCGATGGAGCCGGATTCGCGCAGGTCGGAAAGTTTGGGCGTGCGGTTTTCTTTTTCGGCGGAGCGATTGAGCTGACTTAATACAATCACCGGCACGTCAAGTTCCTTGGCGAGCGCCTTCAGTCCGCGGGAGATCTCCGCGACCTGCTGTTCGCGGGGGGTTTTGGCGTCGGTCGGGGCGAGAAGCTGGAGGTAGTCGACCACGATCAGGCCGAGCTTGGTGCGGGCCTGGAGGCGGCGGGCCTTGGCGCGCAGCTCCATGATCGTGAGATGGCTGGAGTCGTCGATGTAGATGGGTGCCTTGGAAAAATCATCGGCGGCCTTGAGCAATTCCTGCTGTTCGGCCCCGTTTTTCGAGAGGAGGCCGTCGCGCAACAGTTTCATGTTCACACGGGCGCGGGCGCACAACATACGTAGCGCGAGCTGCGAGGAACCCATTTCGAGCGAGAAGATCAACGTTGGCACGCCTTCGCCGCGTTTGGGGAACGCAGCCGCCTCGGCAAAGTTCAACGCAAGCGAGGTCTTGCCCATCGAGGGACGGGCCGCGAGCACGATCATTTCCTGTTTCTGAAAGCCGTAGGTGAAGGAATCAAGATCCTTGAAACCGGACGATACTCCCGTGAGTTCGCCCTTTTTCATCATCATTTTCGTGATGACGGCCATGGCCTCGTTGGTCGGGCCCTTCATTTGGACGGCGCCGTCCGAGACGCGGTCCTGGGTGACCTTGAAGATGTCCTGCTCCACCTTGTCGACGAACTCTTCGAGCCCGCCGTCGTAGTTGTAACAGCTCTCAACCGCGCCGGTGGCGACCTTGATGAGCTCGCGCAGCAGATGCAGCTCGCGGACCTTCTCGATGAAGTAGGTGGCCTGCGCGGTCGTGGGGATCCGTCCGCTGATCTGCGTCAGGTAGGCGTAGCCGCCGATCTCGTCGAGCTGGCGGCTGGTCTTCAGTTCCTCGGCGAGGATCGCGAGGTCGATCGCGGTGCCCTTGTTGTAGAGCTCGACGAGTTTTTCGAAGATGACGCGGTTGGCCGGGAAATAAAACGCGGGCGCGCTCAGCTTGCCCTCGAGGCAGCGGGCGACGATGTCGGCGCCGTCGAGAAAACAGCAGGAGAGCAGATACTCCTCGGCCTCGATGCTGTGCGGCGGAGTGCGCCCGATGGAGGACGGCATGGAGCCGGCGGAGTCGGTCGATGCACGCGTGCGGCGTGGGGATTTTTGCGCGTCGTCAGCCATGAACAGGAGTCAACGAGGCAACAGGCTGGAACGGGATAAGCAACGCCGGCGTGCGGAAAGTTTTTCACCCGTTGTTCACCTCGGGAGATTCCGTTTCTTGTCAGTCGGGCGGACACGAAAAAGCCGCAGTCTTGCGACTGCGGCTTGGGAGTTAAAATTCGGGACGCGCTTACTTGCGGGAACGCTTGGCGGCCTTCTCGGCGGCGCGGGCGGCGTTCTGAGCCATCTTGGTGTGCTCGGCGTAGGGATCGACGACCTTGGAGGCGACTTCGGCGGCACCGGCCTCGACGATCGGGTTCTCCGACACGACGTCGAAGGAAACCTCAACCGAGACTTCGGGGTGCAGCTTGATCTTCACCTCGTGCTTGCCGAGGGTCTTGATCGGAGTGTGGAGGTGGATCTTCTTCTTCTCGATGACGACACCGGCGTCGGTGAGCTTCTGGTGGAGGTCGGCCGAGGTGATCGCGCCGAACAGCTTGCCGCCTTCGCCGGTCTTCACCGCGAAAGCGATGGAGACCTTGGCGATCTGGGCGGCGAGCGCCTGGGCGCCGGCGAGCTCTTCGGACTCGCGCGAAACGCGGCGCTTCTTGAGGGCGTCGACCTGCTTGCGGTTCGACTGGGTGAGAGCGACCGCGAATTTCTGCGGGAGGAGATAGTTGCGGGCGTAGCCGGCGCGGACTTTGACCTGGTCGCCTTCGGCGCCAAGACCGTCAACGGGCTTGATAAGGAGAACTTCGTGGTGGGCCATGATGGGTGTGTTGTTTGATTGTTGTTTTTAAGAGAGGTGCGGGAGGCGGGCTTTAGAACGGAACGTCTTCGTCGATGTTGTCCTGCGGGGGGACGACGGGCTTGGCGCCGGCGCGGGGGGGAGGCGTGTGGCGCTCGACCGTCTGGTCGATGCCTTCGTCTCCGCCCGAAGCGGGAGCGGCGGCCGAGCGGGGAGCGGCACCGGGAGCGCCGCCACCTTCGCCGCCTTCACGTCCGCCGAGGAACTGGAAGTTCTCGAGGACGATCTTCATCTTGCTGCGCTTCTGGCCCGTGGTCTTGTCGTCCCACGTGTCCAGTTTGAGGCGGCCTTCGACGAAGAGCGGACGGCCCTTGGTGAGATATTTTGCGACGGTTTCGCCCTGTTTTCCCCAGGCTTCGATATCAACGAAGGTCGTCTCATCGCGGGTCGCGCCGGATTCGTCCTTGAAGGTGCGGTTGACCGCGAGGCCGAACTGGCAGATGGCCGTTCCTTTCGGCGTGACCCGGAGTTCCGGATCGCGCGTCAGGTTGCCGATGAGCATTACTTTGTTGAGGGAGGCCATGGGAGGAGCGCTTTCGCCCGGACTTAGACGGACTGGAGGAAGGTGCGGTAGACGGTGCTGTTGAGGCGGAGGCGTTCCTTGAGCTGGGCGGGGCCCTGCGCGGGAGCGGAGAAGGCGACCTGCACGTAGGTGGCGCCGGGGAGGTTGCGGTCGGTGACGCGGGCGAAATCCTTGCGGCCAAGGGTTTCGACGGAGGAAACCTCGCCGTCGACGGCGATGATGTCCTTCTTCACGCCTTCGATGATCTGGTCGATGGAGTCTTCCTTGCCGCGATTATCGAGGATGAAAGTGGCGCGGTAGTTACGTTTGGTGATGGTGCTCATTGGGAGTCTCTGCGGTTAAGTTGGTTCATGGCCCGGTCGGCCCCGTGTTCTATCACGAGTCGAAGTCCGGTCACGTAGCGTTCTAAATTTTGGTCGAGGAGGTGTTGTTGTTCAGAAGTAAATTGTCCGAGGACGAAGTCCTTGAGGTCCATCTGCGGCGGGTCTTTGGGACCGACGCCGATGCGGTAGCGGATGAATCCGCCGCCGAACCGCTCGATGAGGCTGGCCACACCGTTGTGGCCTCCTGCGCTGCCGGTCACGGTGACCTTCACGAGACCGAGGGCGATCGTGAGGTCATCATAAACGGCGGTCACCGAGGCGGCCGGGATCTTGTAGAACCCGGTCATCGCCTGCAGCGCCCGGCCGCTTTCGTTCATGAACGTGAGCGGCTTGGCGAACAGGATGGTGCGGCCCGGCTCCGGATCCCAACGGGCGACCATCGCCTCGAACGACCGTTGCGTTTGCCACGCAAGGCCGAGCTGACGGGTGATCGCCTCGACGACGACAAAACCCACGTTGTGGCGGGTTTTCTCGTATTCGCGGCCCGGGTTGCCGAGACCGGCAACGAGCGAGATGGACATGACTCAAAGAACAATCGTCCCGGCCCGTCGCGGTCAAGCGGCGGGCCGTGACGGGAAAGCTTACTTCTTGGCGGGAGCAGCGGCAGGCTTGGCGCCGGCGGCGGGTTTGGCACCGGCCGCGGGAGCGGCGGCGGCCTTCGCATCGCCAGCGGCGGCGGGAGCGGCGGCGGCACCGGGAGCACCGGCGGCGGGAGCGGCGGCACCAGGGGCGCCGGCCACAGGAGCGGCGGCGACCACGGCGGCGGCGACTTCGGCGACGGGCTCGACGATCGAAACGACGGGCTGGCCCTTGAGGTCGAGGAACTCGACACCCTTGATGGCCTTGAGCGTGGCGACCTTGAGGGTCTCGCCGACCTTGAGCTCGGTGACATCGACTTCGATGACCGGAGGCAGATCAGCCGGGAGACAGCGGACGCGGAGAAGGTGGAGGGCGATTTCAAGCACGCCGCTCTGCTTCTTGACGCCGAAGGCCTCGCCGACGATGGAGATCGGCACGCGGATCTCGAGCTTCTCATCGGCCTTCACTTCCTGAAGATCGACGTGGAGAAATTTATCGGTGATCGGATCGCGCTGGATTTCCTGCACGAAAGACAGGGCCTTGGAGGCGTTGTCCTTGCGGTTGAGCTCGATGAGGAGCGCGCGGCCGGCGACGGTCTTGAGGAGGCGGGTGAACTCGGGGGCGTCGATGGCGAGCGTCTCCGGGTTGGTGTGCTTTCCATAGAGGATCGCGGGGATCTGGTTGGCCTTGCGCACGCGGCGGGAGGCGCTGCGACCCGTCTGGGCGCGGGTCGAGACATTAAGGATCAGTTGTGTAGTGCTCATAGATTCGTTCCCCCTGTCCCTCCGGAATTGGAGGCAGGCGTAATAGAAAAGGGTCCGAAGCAATAGAATCGCCGAGGGGGAAGGCAACCAAAACTTTGAAAATCTGCGGAAAGAGCCAAAACGAGCGTTGACAACCCTCACCCCAACGCTGTTTTTCCAACCCTCCTTGCGAAAGGATTATTGCCTGGTAGCTCAGTGGCAGAGCAGGTGACTGTTAATCACTTGGTCGTAGGTTCGATCCCTACCCGGGCAGCCATTTTAGCCCCAATTACTTACCAAAGTATTTTGGGTTCCTCGCTGTTTTCAGTGGGTGGATTGATCGGGACGTAGCGGGGAGCGTGAGCGACCCGGGGTCGGAACGGGTCGCTCACGCTCCCCGCTACGTGGGAGGAAGGCCGGCGGAAGCGGTGCCATGCTTTTGATCCCCAGCCGGACCACTCGCCGGCGCTCGTAGCCACTGAAAACAGCGAAGAACCGTATTTTGGGGCTTTTTTGGGTCCACGAAAAATCGACTATCCCGTTACTGTCCCGTTTTTACTGAGCCTTGCATAATAGAGTGACGATTTCCAGGTAGCCCGCCGCGATTTACCACTGGGCACCGCGCAACGGACGGCCCAGCGGTCCGTCCCTACCTGTCACCCTATTACGCTAGACTCAGTAAGTGCTGCCCCCTTAACAGATTCCCATCGCGGCTCATCATCCGTCTCGGCTCGCAATAAAGGCAATCAATCAGACGCCTTAAGACCCGCCGCCTTCTTCAGGACTTTGAGCGCATCACTCAGTTTACGTGCATCAGCACTCCCCTGCACCTCAGCCTCCAGGTGCTCGAACACGGGATGCTCCAAAATAGGACTTTCCAGCGACGGACTGTTGCCGGAGTCATCCGTCGCGTCCTTAAGCGCACCTGCCAGACCTGCCACCAGGCGGTTCATGCGTTCAACCGCCGCGCGCAAAGCGACTTCGTTTCGCCCCGGCCAATAACCGCCCTCGTCCTCGATCCTCACTGCAAGACCGAGCGATTGCCCGGCAATCGCGAGATCCACCGCGGCAAGATGACAGCGGCGAAACGATTCCCAACCGTGCAGACTCGCGTATTGGATTTTGCATGACGCGAGAAAGTGCCATCCCTCATCCTTTCCGGACGGCAGCCATGCCTCGCCACCCGGCGCTTTCACCGTAGCCGGATAACGGCACAGCCCGAGCACCAACGGTTCACACCCCTCCCCGAGTTCAACGAGAAAAATCCACCCCTCCGTGGGCGCGACCGCCACACCGGTGCAGGTATCCGGATCGCCAGGAACGGGCACGCTGAGCCAGGCGGTCGCAAACTGATCCAAGTCCGCCGTTTCATTGCTCAGCTCAAAGACCCGATCAACGCGCCCCTCGGCGGCGAAGGTTTCGGCGACGGCGTGCCAGCGGCTGACGAGAGCGCACACCTCGTCGCCACTCAACGAGGCCGGGGCGTGAGCGTTAATATGGATGGAAAGGCCCATGGGATTATAAAGCAGGCGGATCACTCATCCGCCGGCCCGTTGCTGGGCAGTGCGGATTGGGGAAGACGGACGGACGCTGGCAATGTCTCGGGATCAAGCGCCAGCCACTGCTCGGCCGGAGATAACCCGAGATAGTCGGTCTGGCCGATGCGACGAAAGCCGAGGCGTTCGTAATGGGCGCGCAGGCGTCTCGTGGCCAAGGATTCATCCTGCGAAAGGTTCTCCAGCCCGAATGCTTCCCATGCGGGAGACTCCTCGGCCTCCGACTCAAACTGCAACGGATACGCCTTCAATACCACCAGCGCGCAGCCGCTTTCCCAGTCGCGAATCGCCCGATGCAGCGCCGCCAGTCCCACGTCCTGTCCCCGGGCAAAAGGGAAAACGACCAGACGATGAACCAAGAGGATATCGGCGTGAGCGATGGCTTCTGGAAACTGCTTGCCGATGAGGGGACGAAACTCCTCGAAGGCGGCGCCGTAGAGGACCGCGCCTGCGTCCATGGTTTCCTGCCGGCCATCAAAAACCTCCAGGAGCGGGAAGCCGTCGTTGGTCGCGTTGCCCACCTGGATTCGCAGCAACTCCAGCGTGCCCAGACGCAACGTCGATTCGCCGAGTGTCGGGCGGGTATCGTCCGCTGGATAGATGGTGCCGATGATGTCGGCTGCGATGGGCAGCACATAGTCGGTCGTGTCTCCCAAATCGGCAAACGACCGCTGGGCGGTGTAGTGCAGAGAAAGGCTCACTTCGATCCGAGGTTCGGACTCACGGCGCATGGACGGGAGGTTTCCGTTTCCCTTCCCGCAGAGCAAGCCCGTCACCGATGCGCAACAGGGGATCTTTGGCGCCGTCGGTGAACCCAAGGGGAGCCCCCTGCGTCAGCGTCAGTGAACTCGGTCCCGGATGTGCTGCAGGCGCTCTCGAACTTCCTGTGTTTTGGCCGTTGGCACTTCTGCTTGGGCGGCGAATTCGGGCCACTTGCCAATGGCGGAGCCAACCTCTGCGAACAGTATTTCGAAGTCTCCTTTGCTCACGCCGGCGTCGATGCAGAGGGCCTGCATCGTGGCGCGCGAGGGCCAGACTTCGCCGCTGACGAGCATGCCGCGCTCAAGGCCGCCCATCGTGAAGGTGAGGTCGTAGGCCGGGGTGAGCGACCAGGTGCGCGTTGTCTCGTCGTAGAGGAAGGCGTGGTTTTTGCCGTGGTCGTCGTGATTGGCGGCAAGCACGTTGAACACCATGCGGCGGGCGAGTTCGCGCAGTTCCGCGGGCGGCAGTCCGAGACGGATCGCCGCGCGAAACAGATCCCGGTAATCGAGATCGCCGGCTCCTTTGTGCAAAAGCCCGCCGGCCGAATGGAAGTGGAGACGACGCTCGGGCCGCTCGGGATCGGGAAGATCAAAGCGTTTGACCAGGATATGCCGACGATGGGTGGCCGGCCCTTCGTCGATGGTCCTCGTATCTACTGATCGAATACCTGCTGCGCGGGCCATGAGGGCGTAGGCGTGTTCGCAGGGGGCGCTGTCGCCAAGCGCCGAAAGATCGAGCTTCAACAGGCAGGGTTGGCCGGTGCCATCGGGCGGGCCGACCCGCAGCGTTCCGTCGTCATAGGCGAGCACCATGGCCTTGGGCATGGCGCCTCCGGCCGTGCCGCCTTGCGCTAGTTGGCTCAGGACTTCGGTCGGTTCCCCGCGCTCGATCTCGGAGGCTCCACGGGCGAGGGCCGCCGCACCGATGACTTGGAGCGCATCGGGACGATCCGCCTGACCGTTCAGCGGAGGTAGAAATTGCAGTGCCCCGAGACCCCGTGTGCCACGCCACGCGAGCAAGGACAGAGTCGAGGGTTCGCCCCATTTGTTTTTCGCGAACTCTTTTCGCGCCACTTTGCGTCCCCAGGAATCCGGCAGACAATCCGCGATCAGACCGGGCAAACCGTCGATGCCCTTGCCGCCGTTGAAGGCGATGGCCGTGAACGGCAACGACAGGGGCGAAAGGTTGTGGCCACGTTTGATCCACGTCTCGTCATAGACGAAGTAGATCGTGCCGCGGTGAACAAGATGGCCGACCAGCGAGCCGTCCCACCAATGAACCTGAAGGCGCTTTTCCATCACTTCGTTCGCGTGCGAGACGCGTGCTTACGTTGCGGAGCCAGCAGATCGTCCAAGCGCATTTCCGGCTGGGACTCGGGGATGAGTTCGCCAAGGGCGTCGGCGTAGCCGAGCACTCCAAGAGCGCGGGCGACATGCCGAAATTCAATGGTGCCGTTACCGGCCTCGATCTTCCGATAAGTCGGGATCGCGACGCCGACAATCGAGGCGACATGCCCTTGGGAGAGATTGCGGCGCAGACGCTCGGTGCGCAGACGTGCGCCGAGCTTGGCCATCGCCTCCTTTTCTCCTAAAACGGAAATCATAGTGTTTGTTAAATCATATTTTGATAGTTTTTAGAAACTATAATTTTTATTATTTGACTCCTACTTAAAACGACTGCTGCTTGCACGGACAAGGCGTTGCCGCACAAGGCAAGGCCGGGCTTACGTTCTGCATGTGTTCACGGAAATGCATTGTTCACGTTATCATGAACAGTGCCATTAGGTGAACGTGGCCCGACTACCTCCTCGAGAAGTGGAACGGCGCTTCATCAAGCGGCTCCGGGAGCTACTCTCTCAAGTATCTACCAAACAGGATGTAGAATCATGGATAACCCAACGCAATCTTCGGAAAGCTTGGCCCCGTCACTCCCGTGACCGGTCTGCGTAAGCAAAAAAGGTAAAGGATGAAACATGCCCCGCTCGGCTCCTCTCCAAGCGAAGCCAGGCCATCAAACCGTCGGGCGCTTCGATTGTTTTGTTTTCTTCCCTCCCTCCGCGATCTTTCCTGTCCGCATGGCACGAAACGACGCGATGCGAGATCCCTGTTATGCACCGATCCTTCTCAACATCGAGACGGTGCTGCACGAAACCGACCTTTTGGCGAAGGAGCAGGGGCTGCCGTTCACCGACTCGGCGGTGCGCTCCCTGCTGGTGCGCGCGGCCAACGAGGCTCGCGGCAAGCCGGTCAAGACCGCCCCGACTTCGCCCAAGGACCGGCTGCTCGCCGACGCCGTCGCCCGGCTGGGCCAGGCGCGCACCAAACTGCGCGTGGCGCCGGTCGAGGATGAGAACGGGGCGAAGCTCGGGCCGCCGGTCGAGAATGCCGCGACCGCGTTTGCGCCCCTGCCCACGGCCGATTGGTTGCTGGCGCTGGATGCCGCCAAGCAGTCCTGCGAAGTGCGCTCCACCAGCGAACCCGGCTCGCGCGGCTACCTCGATTTTCTCGCCCGCTTCCTGCGCGACGCGAAGGAACAAATGAAGCGGCCCCGGGCGTAAGGCCCCCGCCCACTCGCGGCGCCGCTGGACGGAGTCGCGCCCGTGTATCTGCCGATACACCTACACCTCCGGGGTTCGCGACTTGGCAACCCGCGTTTCCGTTCGCTCTTCCGTAACGTGAACTACGAGCTGGCGCAACAGCCGTGCCACTCCTTCGTCAATAGCTGACTGGGACGACGCGACAAGCACCTGCACATCCTTCTCCCAACGCGGCAAGCCGCCTAGTATCCTGGTATTCCGATCAAGGGCACCTCGCTGCTTGAGATATGGCAGACGCACGCGGCGTTCGTAGGCATTCGCACCAAGCACGCGACCGGCGGATGTGCCGATTGTAAGACGCCACATCACTGTCTCTCCGGCTGCCCTTTGTTTCCGAAAATGAACTTGTGTGCGAAGAATTGCTCGGCACCGGGTTGCTCAGTGATCTAAGCCGCTTCGCTTAGGTGACGGTATGGGTTTAGTTAGAGTTGGGTTTCAGCGAGGCCATCGCGGCGCTCGCTCTTATGGGCGGCACGCTTTTCGCGGCGGACACGCTGCCAGTGTGGCTCGGGGGCTTCGCCGGCCATGATGCATCCCTGCGGTTGGATCTCGCCGACCATGGTCGCGAGGCCGAAGCGGGCGATCTGCGCCTTCACCTTGGTCGCGTCTTTGTAGCCGAGCGGAGACTCGGAGAGGTCGGGCGCGCCGTTATACCAACGCACGTCGAGGCCTTCCGTCGCTTCCACCCTTAAGGTGGAAATTGAGCCGGCCCTGGCCTGCCAATCTTTTCCACAGACATTGAGCGCCGTTCGCGCCGGTGGGTTTGCCGCCATCTTGCCAACCCTCGCCCTCGACGACTTGCCCGCCGATTCCTATGTTTTGATCAAGGGCGCGCCGCTCAAGCCGTTGAACCGGAAACTCAGCTTGGTGTGGAACCGCCGGGCCACCCATGTTCGTCCGACGGCCACTCCCCTCGCCCAACGCTTAGCGAAAGTTTTTAAAATCCAAGATCGGTAAGCTCACGACCATTGGACGGTTTTCCAACAAAAGAGCCTCCCATTCGGGAGGCTCTTTGTTTTGTGAAACCGCGATCTGACCGACTGGCTTATCCGATCTTCGTCAGGTTGACCCAGGCGCGCTTGGCGGAGGAGTCGAGGCCGGCTTCGGCGAGTTGCACGCCCTTGGCGCCCTCGAGCATCGTCCAACGGAAGGGTTCGTCGTTCACGACGTGCTTCAGGAAGAGCTCCCACTGCACTTTGAACGCGTTGTCGAAGGCCGCGTATTCGGGAACCTTCTGCCAGCCTTCGGCGAAGTTGATGGGCTGGGGAATGTCGGGATTCCACGTGGCGCGCGGGGTGTTCTCGGCGCGCTGGGTCCAGCACTCGCGCAGGCCGGCGACGGCCGAGCCCTTGGTGCCGTCAACGTGCAGTGTGAGCAGGTCGTCGCGACGGACGCGGGTCGTCCACGAGCTGTTGAAGTGAAGGGTGATGCCCTGGTCAGTCTCGAAGGTCGAGTAGGCGGAGTCGTCGGCGGTGCAGTTGTAGGGCTTGCCCTGTTCGTCCCAGCGTTTTTCGACGTGGGTGGCGGCGAGGCAGGAGACGGCGGTGACGTTGCCGAAGAGGTTGTCGATCACGTAGCGCCAGTGGCAGAGCATGTCGATGATCATGCCGCCGCCGTCTTCCTTGCGGTAGTTCCACGAGGGGCGCTGGGCGGGCTGGAGGTCGCCTTCGAACACCCAGTAGCCGAACTCGCCGCGCACGGAGAGGATCTTTCCGAAGAAGCCGGAATCGATGAGCATCTTGAGCTTCATCAGGCCGGGCAGCCAGAGTTTGTCCTGCACGACGCCGTTCTTGATGCCGGCGGCCTTGCACTCGTTGTAGAGAGCGAGCGCGGTGGCGGTGTCCACTGCCGTGGGTTTCTCACAGTAAACGGCCATGCCGGCCTTGATGGCCTTGCGCACGCCTTCGGCGCGGCGGTCGGTGGTCTGCGAGTCGAAGTAGATCTTGTTGAAGGGATCCTTCAGCGCGGCGTCCACGTCGGTGGTGACGCGGGCGACGCCGTGGGTCGCGGCGAGGGCCTTGAGTTTGTCGAGGTTGCGGCCGACCAGGATGGGGTCGGGCATGATGACGTCGCCGTTGGCGAGCTTGACGCCGCCCTGCTTGCGGATGGCGAGGATGGAGCGGACCAGGTGCTGGTTCGTGCCCATGCGTCCGGTGACGCCGTTCATGATGATGCCGATGGTGTGTTCTTTCATGGTAATGGAAAAGGAAGCGGTGCGGGTTTGAGGGTGGTCAGGAAGCGGGAGGAAAATCAGGAGCGGTCGAGGTAGGCGTGCTGGATGGACTGGAGGAACTCGTGCTGGTCGCCGGCCCAGTGGCGGTGGGAGAAAATTTCGACTTCGTTGAAGCCGGTGAACCCGGCCTGCTCGACCCAGCCGCGAATCTGGCGGATGGGAATGCAGCCTTCGCCCATGAGGCCGCGGTCGTTGAGCAGATCGGCGGTCGGCGTGCGCCAGTCGCAGATGTGGAAACCGAAGAGCGTGTTTTCGCGTCCGCAGGCGGCGATCTCCTGCTCGAGACGATCGTCCCACCAGACGTGATAGACATCGACGGCGATGCCGACCCAGGGGGATTTGAGCTCGTTGCAGATGGCGCGGGCCTGGCCGATGGTGTTCACGGCGGAACGGTCGTCGGCATACATCGGGTGGAGCGGCTCGATGGCGAGCTTCACCTTGGCGGCGGCGGCGTAGGGCGCGAGCACGGCGAGGGCGTCGGTGATCTGCTTGCGCGACTCGAACAGCGAGAGTCCGGGAATCGCCCCGCACACGAGCACTACCATGGGCGCGCCGAGCGCGGCGGCCTCGTCGATGCAGCGGCGGTTTTCGTCGATGGCCGAGGCGCGTCCCTCGGCGGTCGTGGAGGGGAAAAAACCACCGCGGCAGAGCGCGGTGATCGTGAGACCATGGTCGCGGATCATGTGGCCGGAGGCCTTCACGTCGCGGCCTTCGAGCGCCTGGCGCCACACGGTGATGCCCTTGACGCCCGCCGCGGAGTAGTTGCGCACGGCTTCTTCCAACGCCCACGGCTTGGTGGTGATCGTATGGATGGAGAGCTTGGAAAAATCCTTCAGGGGGGCGGTCATGGCGGGCGGGGGTTGTTTGATGAAGCGACGCTGGGGCGACGGGAGAGTTACTTCAGGAAGAACGTGAGGTAGGGTTCGCCGCGGGCCATGCGCAGAAGGAGGAGCGCGAGTTCGCGGGCGTGGTAGTCGCCCCACATGCTGGACTCGCCGCAGGGAACCTTCTGGCCCTTCGGGATGTGGTCCCAGCCGTTCGGACGGTGGTAAACCGAGTGGAGGATGAGGCCTTCGTGCTTGGGCGAGAGGGACAGGTATTTGTCGCTGAAGAGCGTCTTCGCGATGGTGAGGCCGGTCGCGAGGTAGCGCGCCCCTTTCTTGGCCTGCTTGTTGGCCTTGAGGTAATTTCCGAGACGGATGTAACCCTGCGCAACGATGGCGGCGGCGGAGCTGTCGATCGGCTCGTGGGCGTTGAACGGCTCGGATTCGCGGTCGAGGTAGTTGCCGTGATAGGCGAGTCCGGGAGCGCCGGTGTCCCAGTAGGGAATGCCGTCCACGGGCGTGTATTTGATGAAGAACTCGGCGGTGGCCTCGGCGACCTCGAGGTAGCGGGCGAGAACCTGCTTTTTCCCGCCCCGGGACTTGAAGGACGCCTCGGGGAGCGTCTGGAGGAACTCCAGCTGCTCGGCGTAACCGGTGAGAATCCACGCGAGACCGCGCGTCCAGGTGGAGAACGGCGTGTAGCCCTGCTGCGTGCTCGGGCAACGGTAGGAGCCGTCGTTCAGGTTGAAGATGGATTCGTGGACGACGCGGCCGGGCAGGTCGTAGAAATCGCGGCCCTTGCCGAAGTAAACGTTGTAGCGGGCGGTCGTCTCGGCGTGCTGAAAGATGCGTTCGAGGAGGGAGATCTTGCGGTCGCGTTCGCCCATCAGGCTGTGGCCGAGCTGGTGGCCGACGGCGAGGGCGCGGAGGGAGCGGATGGTGTCGGCGAAGAGCGAGTGCGGGCCGTTGAAGGAGTAGATGTAGCCGAGGTTGTCCGGCAGATCGGTCCAGCGCGCGGCCTGGACGGCGCCGCTGACCTTCAGCGCGATCTCGTAGAAATCGACCTCGCCCTGGTCGGCGGAGATTTTGCCTTCGCGGGCGAGGCGGAGGAGATTGCCGTAGGTGGAGACGTTGTTGAAACCGTGATCGTGAACGCCGATGTGGCTCACGTGGCTGGCCATGTGCAGACGCGTGCCCTGGCGGCCCATCTCAAGGGCCTTCGCGTCGCCGGTGGCGTCGAACTGGAGAACGCCCGCGCCGAACTGAAAGCCCTGCGTCCACTCGGTCCAGCCGCGCGAGGTGTATTTGCCGGCGACGGTGAAGACGGGCGTGCCGTCCTTGGCGTCCCAACGCTTCTGGAGCGCGTGGATCTTTTGCGCGGAGAGGGAGAACAGGCGCTCGACGGCGGGCTGGAGGGCCTTGGGCGTCAGGGAGGAGTCGATTTTGATCATCGGAGGTTTTTTGAAGTTTTAAAATTACAGGCGGCGCAGGTTGAAACCGCCGTCCACGGGGATCACCGCGCCCGTCGAGAACGGGAAATCGCCGGCGATCACTGATCGGACCGCGAGGCCCACGTCTTCCGGGGTGCCCCAGCGCATCTGCGGGACGAGGCCCTGCGCAAGGAGGTCGTCGTATTTGCCCTTCACGCCGGTCGTCATGTCGGTCGCCATGATGCCCGGGCGGAGCTCGACAACGAGAATGCCTTCGGCCGCGAGACGCGTGGCCCAGAGCTGCGCCGCCATCGCGAGACCGGCCTTGGAGATGCAGTAGTCGCCGCGCGCGATCGAGGCGGTGTCGGCCGAGATGGAAGTGACGAAGATGATCTTGAAACCGCCCTTGAGCGCGGGCGCGGGCTTCTTTTCCAACCAGTGACGGGCGACGAGCTGGGTGAGGAAATACGGGCCTTGGAGATTGATGCGGATGATCTCCTCGAAGGACTCGATGGAGGCCTCGGTGATGTCGGCGCGGACCTTGGGGGCGACGCCGGCGTTGTTCACGAGGGCGTCGATACGACCGAAGCCGGCGAGCGTTTCCGCGACCAGTTTCTGGCGGTCGGCGGGCGAGCTGATGTCGGCCTGCACGGGGATGAACTTCTGCGCGGGCGAGACGGCGGCCTTCTGGCACAGCGCGACGGTTTCCTCGGCGGCGGCGCGGTTGCCCGCGAAATTGATGGCGACGGAGCAGCCCTGCTCGGCCAGCTGGATCGCGACGCCGCGGCCCAAACCACGGCCGGCGCCGGTGACGAGAATAACGGGGGTGACGGGGGATGCAGCACTCATGGGGAAGAGTCTACACCCACCCCCTTAAAAACGTGAGGATTTTGTCGGTGCAAATTAGGATAAAATCGACTTAGGTTATGTCCTAATGACGCGTAAGTTTCGCTCACTTCTCATCGACAACGCCCGCCTGCGCATTCCGGGTCTTGAGGTGCTTACTCTTGCGGCCCATGGACATATGCCTGAGCTGGCCTCGGTCAGCCAGCATCGTCACGCTTGGAGCCAGGCCATTCTTTACCTGAGTGGCGGCGGGAGGCAGACCTTTTCTAACCACCGCGCGCGAGTCGAGGCGGGCACGCTCGTCATGATGCCTCCGGGAGTGTCCCATTCGTTTGAACGCCTGGGACGGCGCGCCCCGCTTTGCCTGCTGATCGACTTCCGTTTCCGCGGCGCCCGACAACGCCACGCTTCCGTCACCAGCCTGAGCCGTTCGGAATTGTCACAGGTGAGGCAAAACCTCGTGCAGTTGGTGAAGTTGAACAAGGACACCAACGAAGGTCCGCGTTGTGAAAGCGCCGTCGTGATCCTGCAAACCCTCATGATGTTGTTGCGCGCGTCCGGCTGGCTGGACCGCGCACCCGCCCTCCCCGACCACCCGCGCGACCGCGCCCTGCTCGGACTCGTCGGCAAGTTACAACCCTCGGCGCCGCTCGTGGAAACGGTCACGCAAAGCGGCTATCAACGCGACCACCTCAACCGCCTCATCAAGCGCCACACCGGCCTGACCCTCGGCCAGCACCGCGCCCAGCGCCGGCTCACGTTGGCCAAAAAACTTCTCTCAGAAGGAGTGCAGGTCGGCGAGGTCGCCGCCGCCGTGGGCCTGCCCGATCAGAGTTATTTCGCGCGCTGGTTCCGCCGACAGACGGGCGTCACGCCGTCCGCTTCCCAACGCCGCGCATCCCCCACCACACGAGCACCAGCGTGAGCAGCGAGCTGACCGGCATCAGTATGGCCGCCACCAGCGGGTTCATGCGTCCCATGACGGCCAGACCGACGGCAAAAACGTTGTAGGCCACCATGAACACGAGCTGCATCCGCTGCGAACGGCGGCGCGCATCGTTCACCTCGAAAAGCGCACGGATGCCAGCGATGCCGCGCCCGAGATAGTAAAAATCCGCCTTTTGCTCCAGCACGCCTTGGTGAATCGCCGGCGTGCCGCGGCAAAGCGCGCGGTCGAACGCGAGGCTGTCGTTCGCACCGTCGCCAAGCATGAGTGCTTGATCCGCGCCGTGGGCATCTAACCAACTGGCCTTGTCCCGAGGCGACAGCCCGCCCAGCACACGGTCGTCCGGCAACCCCAGGTCGGCGGCCAGCGCGGTGACCTTGGCCTGACGATCTCCGCTGAGCACGTGGATGCCCAGACCACGCCGTTCCAACGCCACGAGCTCCTCGCGAGCGTCCACCCGGGCGCGTTCTGTAAACCGAAAACAACTCAGCACCCGCCCCTCCTTCGCGAACACCACCCCTGCTTCCTCAATTTCCTGATCGGATAGTTTGTCACTTAATAAGTGACAAACTTCCTTAGGATGTTTCACATCATTAGCTTTCGATAGTGGCTTATGAGCCCATCCGGGACGCCCCAACGACCACGCACCCAGTTCGACACCTGCGCCGATGGTCTCGACCACCTCGCCAGCCAGCGGTTCGACCCGTCCAAACACGAGCAGGTTTTCGTGCAGCGACCGGCTGAGCGGATGCGCGCTCGCCTGCACGAGCGCGAGCAACGCCCCGCGCTCATCGTCGTTCAACGAGGCCAGTCCCTCGGGGTTGAGCAACACCGGCGTCTCGGGCGTCAGCGTGCCGGTCTTGTCGAACACCAGCATCCGCACGCGGTCGAGCCGCGGCCAAAGATCCCCCGCGCGCACAAACACCCCGCGCCGCCGCAACGCCGCGCTCGCCAGTTCCTCGATCAGCGGAAACGCCAGCCCGAGCGCGCACGGACATGACACCACCAGGATCGCCGTAACGACCGCGCCCGTGCGCACCACGTCGCCCGACGCCCACCACCAGCCCGCGCCCGCCAGCACCGCGATCCCGATGACGGACACCAGATAACCTTGGATAACACGCTCCAGCAGCCGGTGCCGCGCACCCTCGCGCACGACCGGCTTCAGCAATTCGGCGAGCAAAGATCCCTCCCAGCCACGCGTCGCGGTCAACTCCAGCGCGCCCCGCGTGAGGTTCTGAGCGCCCGCCGGCACGCGCTGGCCCGCACGAAAAACCCGCGCATCCGCCTCGCCGTTGATCCAGGCCAGCCCGATGGACGCCTCTTCCGTTTCCAGCCGCGCCTCGACCGGCACGTTGTGCCCCATCGCCACGGAAAACCGCTGCCCCACCCGCAACTGCTCCGGCGCGACCTCCGTCGTCGTTCCGTCCGCCCCGATCAACCGCACGCTCGGCGGCACCGGCTGCTGGCTCAGCAACCGCCGCTGGTTCTTCTCCACCGCGATCACCTGCGCCCAGCGCCCCACGAGCATCAGCAGGATGAACGTGCTCACAAAATCGAAATACACATACGCTTCCTGCCCGCTCACCCACCCGAGCATCGAGCCCGCGTAGGCGCCGGTGATGCCCAGCGCGATCGGCAGGTCGATGTGCACCGAGCCTTCGCGCAGCGCCCGCACCGCCTTGTTCAAAAAATATCCGCCACCCGCCAGCAGGCTCAGCGTGCCGAACGCCATCGAGAGCGTCCCGAACAGCGGGGCGTAGGCGAACGTCTTCTCCATTCCAAAATACACGGGCAGCGTGAACAACATGACGTTCATCGTGAACGCCGTGCACAGTCCGATGCGCCATGCCAGCGCCCGGCTTTCCGACTGCATCGGCCTGGCGGACGCCCCCGCCGGGCCGACCAGGTAGTTGAAACGCTGAAGCGCCCGCGCGAACTCCGCCGCGTCAAACACCCCGCCCGTTTCCCAATAGAGCCGGATCTGCCCGGTCTGGGCGTTCACCTCGATGCGGCCTGCGCCGGGTTGCTTGAGAAACACCTTTTCGATCAGCCACACGCAGCCCACGCACGAGATGCCCTGCACGTCGAGCAACAGGCGCGGCGCACCCGTGTTCGTCGAGGCCTCCGCCTCTTTCTGCGAGGCCGTGAGCCACGCGTAGTCGCGCGGCTGGAGCAGCGCCGGATCGGCGGGGGCGGTCACCTCGTCCTTGATCTTGTAATAGGCGTCCAACCCCTCGTCATGCACGAGCCGGTAAACATACGCGCAGCCGGCGCAGCAAAAATCACCCTGCGGCGACGGCGCCCCGCAATGCAGGCAGGCGGGACGCGTTGACCTCAACGCGTTCTTCGAGCCGCGCGGCGCGTTGGGGTCAACGCGCTCCACCTTTTCTTGCAGCACGGCGCTCATGTCAGTGACAGATGAAGTGGTCGATTCCCGGCCCGTCGAAGCCCAGCGAGCCCCGCAGCCGCCACACCATCATCAACGCCGCCGCGAGCGCCAGCCCCGCCTGAAAACGCGCCAGCCACACCGGCGAGAAACGGGCGCTCAGCAGACCATAGTTCGACTGCATCAGCCAGAGCAGCGGCACCGTGCCGAAGCCGAAAGCCAGCATGAACTCGACTCCTCGCACCGCCGATCCCGACATCGCCGCGAGCGCGATCAGGAAGTAAAGCGGTCCGCACGGCAGGAGCGGGGTGGCCGCGCCCATCACCGCCGCGACGCGCAACCGCGAACGCCCCTGCAACGCCTGCCGCAGCCGCCATTGCATGCGCAGAAAAAACGCCGGCTTCGGCAGCCGCTTGTCCACCCGGAACGCCACAAGCAGCAGGAAAACCACCAGCGCCCACGGCAGCACCCGCGAGGCCGAGCTCCCGAGCAAGGCCATCGGCGCCCCGCCCGCCGCGCCCGCGATCGCGCCGATCAGCGCGTAGCTCGCGACGCGCGCCACATGATAGACCGTCGCGACCACATGCGGATCGGCCCGGTCGTCTCGCGCGGGCGCCAGCATGCAGGCGATCGGCCCGCACATGCCCGCGCAGTGCAGGCTCGTCACGAGCCCCGCCACGAAAGCCGCCGCCGGAGTGGTGATGCCTGCGAGTTCCATGGTCAACGGGGCGCGCGGGTTGCGAGCGGCACGTCCTCGACATCGCTTTTGGCCGCCGCCGTGAACATCACCGCCCAGGCGGCGAGCATCACCAAAAAGGCTCCGCCCACCCACACCCAGAGCCAGGTCAAACGGTCGTTCTTAATGCTCTTTTTCATGCTCGTCCTTTTCTTTGTGTTTCCGGTCCGAATCGGGACCGACGAACTCGACCGTGCGCGTCAGCGTAAACGATTCCTTCTCGTCGCTGACCTTCACCGTGAAATTGAAGTGCCCGTGAAAATCCTTCCGCGCCACCTGCATGATGAGCGGACGCACCGCCTCGGCCATCGGGCCGACCAGCAGCCCGCCTTCCAGTCCGTTCTGAATCACTCCCTCGGGAGCGTCCACGAGCGTCACGATGAAACGCACCGGCACATCGCGCTTGTTCACGAGGCGCAGGAGAAACTGGTTTCTCACCGTGGACGCATCCATGAAATACGGCGTCCCCGTCATGCGCGTGACGCCGAAATTGGCCGGCCGAACCGTGGACAGCGCCCATGTGGCCACCCCGGCGCCCGCAAAAAGCAGCACCGCGTAAACCATCGTGCGAGGACGCAGCCAGCGGGTGACACCGCCCGCGAAAGCCGCCATCGAGGCGTAGCGCACCAGCCCGCGCGGACGCTTCACCTTGTCCATCACCTCGTCGCACGCGTCGATGCACGCCGCGCATCCGATGCACTCGATCTGGAGGCCCTGCCGGATATCTATCCCCGTCGGGCACACCTGCACGCAGCGGTTGCAATCGATGCACGCGCCAACGGCATCCGGCACAGAGTAACCCAATAGGTTACTCTGTGCCGGGGCGCTGGCGTGCACTTTGCCGCGCGGCTCGCCGCGCTTCGCGTCGTAGCCGATGACCATCGAGTGGTCGTCGATCAGCGCGGATTGCAGGCGTCCGTAGGGGCAGATGACGATGCAGAGCTGTTCGCGAAACCACGCAAAATTGAAATACAGCGCCATCGAAAAGACGGCGATGAAGACGAACGCAGCCCAGTGCTCGCCCGGCGACGCGTTCATCATCGCCCACAGGTTTGGAATCGAAACGAAGTAGGCCAGCAGCAGGTGGGCGATCACCGCGGCGCACGCGATGAAAACAGCCTGCTTGAATCCGCGGCGCACGATCTTGCCGGCGGTCCACGGGGCCGCGTCGAGCTGTCGGCGGGCGATCGCGTCGCCCTCGATCCAGCGCTCCACGCGACGGAACACATGCTCCAGAAAAACCGTCTGCGGACACGCCCAGCCGCACCATACGCGCCCCAGCAGCGCCGTGACCAGAAAGAGCGCGAAGCCCAGGCCGGAGATGCCGAAGAAAAGCAGCCACGTGTCCTGAAACGCGAGCGTCAGTCCGAAGAGATGGAAGCGCCGCTCGGCGACATCCAGAAACACGGCCGGATACCCGCCCACGGGAATCCACGGAAGCGCGAGATAGATCGCGATCAGGAACCAGCCCGACCAGCGCCGCAGGAAGGTGAACCTCCCGCGGACGTCCGCCGGATGCAGGAAGAACCGCGAGCCGTCGGCCCGGATGGTGGTGACGGAATCACGGTTGGGCTTTATTGGCCGAATGACATTGGAGGACATGATGGACAGACCTCACTTCCCCGAACTGCGCCTGGGCAAAGTAACCTAATAGGTTACTTTGCCCAGGGACGAGGGATGGGGTTTAAGGTGGAAAACTAGGGGGCGGCGTGGTGGCTCATGACAAAGGCCGTCACTTCGGAGGCCTTTTGCGCGCCGAGCACGGGGCCCCAGCCGGGCATGCCTTTTTCAAGGACGCCGGTGTTGATGACGGCGAGCACCTCGGTCGGTTTCCCTCCGTGAACCCACACCGCGTCCACGAGGCTGGGCCCGATGCCGCCGGTGAGGGCCGCATGGTGGCAGCTCGCGCAGTAGGTCGCGAAGGACTCCTTGCCCGCGTCAACGAAGGTCGGATTGCGGCTCATCTTCCAGAGAGCCGCGTCGTCGAGAACCGCGGTCGGCGAGGACAGCTTGGCCGTTTCGATGGCCGCCATCTTGGCCTCGATGCGGGACTGGTCGGTTGAACTCGGGAAATGCTGGTCCACGAGCCAGTAGATCACCGCGAAGATGATCGTGCCGTAGAAGGTGAGCAGCCACCAGTTCGGCAGGCGCTTGTCGTATTCCTGGATGCCGTCGTAGGAGTGATGACGGAGCGCGTCTTCATCCTTCGGGTCGCGGGGAGGCTGGGCGTTATTCGGCGTCGTCATGGCGTGAAGCAGTGGTGCTGGACTCGTCGTTGAATGGAAGGCTTGCGAAATGGTTGATCTGCGCCGGACGCATGCGGAGCGCGCGCCAGGTCAGGGATACATACACCGATGCGGCGGTGATGAACGCGATGAGGGGGAAGATGACGACCCAGTCGTCGAAGATGAGGCGGTGGAACATGACGGGGATTTTGGATTAAGGATTCCGGCTTTTTGGTTTTCTTCAGCGTGCGGCGGTCTTGGCCGGAGCGACGGTTTCGAATTTCCCCATCTTTTGGAGGTAGGCGATCAGCGCGATGATCTTGCGGTCGGACGCGGATTCGACCCCGGCGGCACGGAGGCCGTCCACGATGGTTTTTTCCTGGGCGGCGACGTCTTCCTTGATCTGCGCGTCGGTCCACTTCGGGTAGGGCACGCCCAGCGTGCGCTGGACGGAGATCTTCGCGAAGAGCGCGTCCACGTCGGTCTTGGCGGTGAACAGCCACGGGTAGTTGGGCATGTTGGAGCCGGTGGAAATCGCGCGGGGATTCTCCATGTGGCGGTAGTGCCAGACGTCGGGATACTTGCCGCCCACGCGGGCGAGATCGGGACCGGTGCGGCGCGAGCCCCATTGGTGCGGATAGTCGTAGATGGACTCGCCGAGGCGCGAGTAATCGCCGTAACGGAGCACATCGGGCACCATCGTGCGGATCATCTGCGAGTGGCAGTTGTTGCAGCCCTCGCTCACGTAGATGTCGCGACCGGCCAGCTCCAGCGGCGTGTAGGGGATCGCGCGGCGGTCCTCGACGTTTTCGGGGCGGTTCACGAGGGCGGTCGGGATGATCTGGATGAGACCGCCGGCGGCCACGGCGATGAAAACGAGCACGGTGAACGGCATCACGCTCACGAGCAGCCGGTCATACCACGCGCCCCAGCGGTTCTTGCGCGCCTCGAAATGGGCCCAGGCAAGGATCACGCACGTCGCCGTGCCGAAGAGGCCGGCGAGTTTCAGGAAGTCGCCGCCAAACATCCACGCGCAGGCGCTGAGCGTGCCCATGACGGAAAACACCACGGGAGGATTGAGGAAGGCGCCGCCGAGTCCGAGGCGTTCGTCGGCGGTCTTGTCGTCCTCGACGAAGACCTCGATGGTGCCGTTGACCGCCTGCGCGCCGCGGATCGTGCGGTAGATGTTGTAGACGAGCAGCAGCCAGCCGACGAAGTAGAGGCCGCCTCCGACCACGCGGAAGAGCATCATCGGGCGGATGGTGTTGAGCGTCTCGATGAAGTTGGGATACGTCAGGACGGTGCCGTGCTCGCTGGTGGAATTGAGCATGAGGCCCTGCGTGATGCCCGAGGTCCACATGGCCGAGACGTAGAGGAGGATGCCGACCGTCCCGAACCAGAAGTGAAGGTTGGCGAGCGACTGGGAAAAGAGGGGCTTGTTCCAGAGACGCGGGGCGAGCCAGTAAAACATGCCGGCCGCCATGAAGCCGTTCCAGCCGAGCGCGCCGGCGTGAACGTGACCGATGATCCAGTCGGTGTAGTGCGCGAGGCCGTTGACCGACTTGATCGAGAGGAGCGGCCCCTCGAAGGTCGCCATGCCGTAGAACGTCACGGCGGCGGCGAAGAACTTCAGCACCGGATCGGTGCGCAGCTTGTGCCACGCGCCGCGCAGGGTGAGCAGGCCGTTGAGCATGCCGCCCCATGACGGGGCCCAGAGCATGAGGGAGAACGTGACGCCCAGCGCCTGAAGCCAGCCGGGCAGCGCGGTGTTGAGGAGATGGTGAGGCCCGGCCCAGATGTAGACGAAGACGAGCGACCAGAAATGGATCACCGAAAGCCGGTAGCTGTAGACCGGACGTTCCGCCGCCTTCGGCAGGAAGTAATACATGATGCCGAGAATCGGCGTGGTGAGGAAGAACGCCACGGCGTTGTGTCCATACCACCATTGCACGAGCGCGTCCTGCACGCCGCCGAAGACCGGATAACTATGGAGCACCGAGGTCGGAATCGAGAGGTGGTTGACGATGTAGAGCAGCGCCACGGTGATGATCGTCGCGATGTAGAACCAGATCGCCACGTAGAGGCTCTTTTCGTGGCGGCGAGCGAGCGTCCAGAAGAAGTTGACCGCGAAGACGACCCAGATGAGGGCGACCGCGATGTTGATCGGCCAGATCAGCTCGGCGTATTCCTTGCCGCGCGAAAAACCGAGGGGAAGCGTGATGGCCGCCGCGACGATGATGAGCTGCCAGCCCCAGAAATGGAGCGCCGAAAGGAAGTCGCTCCCGAGGCGCGCCTTCACCAGCCGCTGCGTCGAGTAGTAGACGCCGGCAAACATCATGTTGCCGACAAAGGCGAAGATGACCGCGTTCGTATGCAGCGGTCGCAACCGGCCGAACGTGAGCCACGGCATGTTGAAGTTGACCTGCCAGTAGTTGAGCTGGGAGGCGACAATCATGCCGACCAGCATGCCAACGACGCCCCAGATGATGGCGGCGAGCATGAATTGGCGGACGACCTTGTCGTTGTATTCTACGGTTATTTTTTGGGCGGACATCGGATTAAAAGAGGGCGGCTAGGTTAACCGGTAATTTGGACGGAAGAGGGGGAAATGGACGCGGCCTTCAACGCCTGGCGGGCGGCGCGACGCTGGCATCCATCGCAGGAGCCGTTATTCTTGCAGACGTGGGCCGCTCCGTCGTGGGCGTGCGCATGCGCGGGCGCGGGAGTCGTTGCGGGCACGACGCGCGGCGTCTCGTCGGCCAGCGGCAGAAGCGACTCGCTCTCGGCGCTGTGAAGATGCCGGCGGCCTTGCTCCCGGATGAAAAACAGGACAAAGGTGAAAACGAGACAGAGACTGATCGTAAGTGTGAGCGGAATAACGGACATGGTGGGTAAGGCCGGACGACGGCCGTTGAGCAGGATTGATGAGGACTATCAGTTATCGTCTTCATGCTAGCGGCCCCTCCCTAAATTCACTCCGCGCAGGTTGGCGGGGCCTGCGCATATCTTGGCATCCCAGAGCATCATAGCCTCCGGCAATGGATGCGCATGCTTGGCCAAGCCATGCGAAGCGACTCGCGTCAAAAACTGGCAGGATGGAACCATGGACGAGCGCAGTCTCAGCGCCCTGCAAGCACACCGCCCCACCCTTCGCATCAAGTGGGAGTCGCGTCTGCGCGCCGCTCCGGTGACCTCTCCGCTGGCCAATCCCGATGCGCTTGTGCATTTGATGGTCTGGACGCTCGATCAGGTCTTCCGGGAACTCACCCCGGGGGCAACGCGCCGGAAAACCGCCTTGGGACCGCGTCCGCCCTGCCCGTGCGGACTCAACCCGCTCATCGCCTATTTCTCGACCGCGAAGATTTCCCTGCACGAAGCCTTGGAAGTGTGCTCGGGCGGCGGCCCGATCAATCCCGCCGACGCGGAGGAGATGGAACACGCCCTGGAGATCGTCGCGCGACGCGAACTCGCGACCTTCTGCTCGCTTTGCCTGCACAACGAGCACAGCAACCGCCACGAACCTCGTTCCGACAAGGAGCCCCACCCGCACGGAAAACCCTGCAAGAAATCCACGCTGCAGAATACCAAGCCGCCCGCCGGCAAGGGACCTCAGGCCGCGCTGGCGCCGTGAAGCTTCGTCCGGTAGGCCGTGGGCGCCTCGCCCGCGATCTTGCGGAAAACCCGGTTGAACTGGGACAGCGACTGGAACCCGGCCTCGAACGCCGCCTCGCTGATGCGCTTGTGCGGGTTGAGCAGAAGATTCCGGACCTTTTCGACGCGCACGCGGGCCAGGTAGTCGGTGAACGTCATGCCCGTGGCCTTCTTGAACATCTTGCAGAAATAAAACGCGCTCATGTTCACCGCCTTGGCGACCTCGTCGAGCGACAGGTCGTCGGCATGCTTGTCGGTGATATAAATGCGCGCGCGGGAGATGGCGGGAGCCTCGGAGTTCTCCTCCTTGACGACGAGCTGGTTGCTCAAAATCGAAAGGTGCTGCGCGAAAATCGTGAGCAGCCGCAGGATCGAGTCATATTGTTTCTTGTTGACCACGCGCGACTGGAAAAAAGCCTCCTCCAACTGCTTCAGGTCGATGTCCGTGCCGAATTTGAGAAGCTGGCGGGTGGTCTGCGCGAACTGCTTTTTCGTGGGCTGGTGCAGCAACACCTGTCCGGTCTGAAGGAACGCCACCAGGTTTTCCCCCACGCGAATGGGCACCGCCGAATCGCACAGGCCCGCGAAACACTTCAGCGTCTTCGGCTCAAGCTGCGCCTCCACCTCGACCCGCTGCTGCAGTTGCAGGCACGCGGCGCACGACTGGTTGCTCTTGGCCATCAGCGCGCAAAACGGATTCTCGTTGGGGTCCTTGTGATGCGGCAGGTCAAACGCCCCCAGCGCGCGCAGGTTTATCGGCAGCCCCGTCGTGTCACGAAACGACTGCTCGTAGTCACGGTAAATTTTCGAGCGTTTCAGTTGCTCGACAAAGGTCCGGCTGCGTTTGGCAGAAGAGTCAGACGACGACATAGAAGACCCAACGTAGAGACTCGACGCCGCACGGCAATGCGGAACAATATATGCGTTCCGCACCTCTTCATGCATATCGCCGTCTTCAGCGCAAAACCCTACGACAGGGAATATCTGGGCGCCGAAAAAAACCTATCCAATCACAGGATAACGTTTTGGGATACGCGGCTGATGTCGGACACCGTTTCCCTCGCCGCCGGCTGCGAGGTCGTATGCGCCTTCGTCAACGACCGGCTCGATGCCGAGGTGATCGCCCTGCTCGCCGCCGAGGGCACCCGGCTGGTCGCCCTGCGTTGCGCCGGCTACAACAATGTGGACCTCTACGCCGCCGCATCGCACGGCGTCACCGTGGTCAATGTGCCGGGCTACTCGCCCCACGCCGTGGCCGAGCATGCGGTCGCGTTGCTGCTCACGCTCAACCGCCGCATCCATCAGGCTCACGACCGCGTGAAACGCGGCGACTTCACGCTCGACGGCCTCATCGGCTTCGACCTCGACGGCAAAACCGTCGGCCTCGTCGGCACCGGCCGCATCGGCACGATCACCGGACAAATCATGCAGGGCTTCGGTTGCCGCGTGCTCGCCTCCGATCCGTTCGCCCCCGCCGAGGCCAAGGCGGCCGGCTTCACCTTTTGCGAACTGGACGAGTTGCTGGCGCAGTCCGACATCGTCTCGCTCCACTGCCCGCTCACTCCCTCCACGCGCCACATCATCAACGCCGCCCGCCTCGCCCGCATGAAACGCGGAGCCACCTTGATCAACACCAGCCGCGGCGCGCTCATGGACACTCACGCCGCGCTCGACGCCCTCGAAAGCGGCCACCTCGGACGCCTCGGCCTCGACGTTTATGAAAACGAAGCGTGCTTCTTCTACGACGACCACTCTGATCGTCCGCTGCCCGACGCCACCCTCGCCCGCCTGATCGCCCACCCCAACGCGCTCCTCACCGGCCATCAGGGATTCCTCACGCACGAGGCCCTCGCCAACATCGCCGAGACCACGTTTCAAAGCATCAACGACTTCGCCGCCGGCCGGCCCTGCGCAAAGGCCCTGCGCCCCGCCTGATTTTTTTTCGCATCATGATTCCTCCCGCCAACGGTCCCGTCAGTTCCCAAACCAAAACGCCCATCCGCGTCGGCATCATCGGCCTTGGCGGTTACGCAGGCGCCCATCACGACAGCCTCCTCAAACTTGAGGCCCGGCATGAGGCCCGCCTCGTCTGCACCTGCGACCCGCAGGCCCAGGCCTTCGCCGCCCAGCAGGAGGCGCGTCAATTCACGCAGCGCGGCGTCAAGGTCTTCGCCGACTACCGCGCCATGCTCGACGCCTGCGGGCACGAGCTCGACCTGCTCGTCGTGCCCACGCCCATCCCCCTTCACGCCGAGATGCACCGCGCCGGCGTCGAACGCGGCATCGCCGTCTATCTCGAAAAACCGCCGACGCTCGACCACCGCGAGCTGGAGCGGATGATCGCCACCGACCGCTCCGCGAAAAAGACCACGCTCGTCGGTTTCAACTTCATCATCGAGCGCGCCCGTCTCGCCCTGAAGCAGCGCATCCTCGACGGCGAATTCGGCGCTCTTCGCGAGGCGCGCCTCGTCGCGCAGTGGCCGCGCCCCGCCAGTTATTTCTCCCGCAACAACTGGGGCGGCCGCCTCCTCGGCCCCGACGGCAGCGTCATCCTCGACTCCTGCTTCGGTAACGCGATGGCCCACTTCGTCCACAACCTCCTGTTCTGGGCCGGCTCGCGCGACCTCATGAGCTGGGGCCAGCCCGAGACCGTCCGAGCCGAACTCTACCGCGCCCACGCCATCGAGGGCTCGGATACGTTTTTCGTCGAGTCGCGCACCGCCGACGACGTCACGTTGCGCTTCGGCCTCACCCACGCCTGCGACGGCGCGCACACCCACGCCGAAACCCTCGTCTGCGAAAAAGCGGTCGTCCACTACGTCGTCGGCAGTCGCTCCGAAATCCGTTGGAACGACGGCCGCGTCGAACCGGTTGCCCTCGATCCGTTCGACGCCCTCAGCGCCAACCACCTCGACTATTACCGCTACCTCCGCGGCGAGACCGGCCGCCCCGCCACCACGCTGGGGGATTCGCGGCCGTTCGTGGTGCTCAACAACCTCGTCTACATCTCCAGCGGCGAGATCACCCAATTGCCCGCCGCCAGCGTGCGCTCCATCAGCCATCCCCAGGACGGCCAGAATTACCTTTCCGTCGAGGGACTTGACCCCGCGATCACCGATTTTCTTGCCCACGGCCGCTGGCCCGGCGCCAACCTCGGCTGGCGCACGGGCAGTCCGGCGACCACGGTCACCCCCGCCGACCTTCCACGCTTCATCCCCACGCTTCAGCGCCTCGCCGCCCGCTGAGTCCGGCCTCCCCCCGCAAAAAACGGGTGGACAACCCGCCTCCCGCCGCGTCTGGTTCCCGCATCATGTCGCAGTCGCCCGAACCCAAGCTCGTCACGCCCGCCAGCCTGCTCGTTGATCTGATTTTGGTCGGAGCGTTCTTCGTGGTCATGTTCGGCCTCATGCGTTCGCACGTGTTTTCGGACGACGTCAGGATCGTGAGCGCCTGGTCCGGACTCACCGCCGCCTGCATAAGCGGCGTTTTCTGGCTCGTCATCCAAATGTTCCGCGTCGTCGTCCGCGCCCAGCGCGCGGAGAAAAAATAATCCGTCCGCCGGACTCGGCGTTTGATTTCGCCGCCGGTCCGGAGCTAGCCTCTACCCCGTGACCGACCAACCGACAACCCCTCCCCCGCGCACGACCGCGGCGGTTGAAGATTACCTCGAGCGCATCAGCGAGCTCATCCAACGCAAAGGCTACGCCCGCGTCGTGGACATCGCCGCCGAGCTGAAGATTTCCCAGGCGAGCGTCACCACCATGGTCCAGCGCCTCGACGGCGAAGGCCTCGTGAAATACGAAAAATATCGAGGCATGGTGCTCACCAGCGCGGGCGAGGAAGTCGCCGCCCGCATCGCCCACCGGCACGAGCTGCTGACCAACTTTCTCACCCTCCTCGGCCTCGAAAAAGAGGTCGTCGACCACGATGTCGAAGGCATGGAACACCACGTAAGCCCCGAAACCTTCGAGGCGTTGGAAAAGCTCAGCCGCTACCTCGAGGCCCACCCCGACGTGGTTGCAAAGATCAAGCGGTAGCCCCGATGGTTTGGGCCGTGGGTTTTCGGCTTTGCCTACCACGAACCCGGCGTCTTGGCTCGGCAACCCCCTCCGCCGTTGACAGCCCCCCGTCTCGGCCTATTGCCTCTTCCTTTTCGCGCTTCGCATGAAGCGTTCCTTTTCCCAACCACAAACCCTGATTATGGCCGTTAAAAAATCCGCCAAGAAACCCGCCGCGAAGGCCAAGCCTTCCGCCAAGAAACCCGCCTCCAAGAAGGCTCCCAAATACGTTTACACCTGGGGCAACGCCAAAGCCGATGGCGACGGCTCGATGAAGCCCCTCCTCGGCGGCAAGGGCGCCAACCTCGCCGAGATGACCCGCATCGGTCTCCCCGTGCCTCCCGGTTTCACGATCACCACCGAGGTCTGCACCTACTACTACGCCAACAAGAAGACCTACCCCGTTTCCCTCCAGTCCGAGATGGAAGCCGGCGTGAAGAACATGGAGAAGATCATGGGCACTACCTTCGGTGCCAAGACCGGCATGCCCCTCCTCGTGGCCGTGCGCTCCGGCGCCCGCGATTCCATGCCCGGCATGATGGACACCATCCTCAACCTCGGCCTTAACGACGAGACCGTCCTCGCCCTTGAGAAGGCCACCGGCAACTCCCGCTTCGCCTACGACTGTTACCGCCGCTTCATCCAGATGTATGGAGACGTCGTCATGGGCGTCCAGAAGCGCGAAGGCGAAGACCACGATCCCTTCGAGCACACCATCCACAGCTTCAAGCACGAGGTTTACCACAAGGACATCATCGACTCCGAGCTCACCGCCGCCGACCAGCAGGAGCTCATCAAGCGCTTCAAGGCCCTCGTCAAAGAGCGCACCGGAAAAGCCTTCCCGAACAACGCCTGGGACCAGCTCCGTGGCGCCGCCGGCGCCGTGTTCTCCTCCTGGATGAACGACCGCGCCTGCGTCTATCGCCGCAAGTATAACATCCCCACGGAATGGGGCACCGCCGTCAACGTTCAGGCCATGGTCTTCGGCAACACCGGTGAGACCTCCGGCTCCGGCGTCGCGTTCACCCGCAACCCCGCCAACGGCACCAACGAATTCTACGGCGAATTCCTCGTCAACGCCCAGGGCGAAGACGTCGTCGCCGGCGTCCGCACCCCCGAGCCCGTGCTCAAGCTCAAGGACGTCATGCCCAAGAGCTACGCCGAACTCCTCAAGGTCCGCGCCACCCTCG
>JBAZSJ010000056.1:0-33802 GCA_041662485.1 Opitutaceae bacterium
GCCGCGAGAGCTTATCCCACTTCTGCTCTCGCCCCGCTCCAGATCAGAAGTCGCATAAACCCTCCACCGACTTGGCTTCCGCCCTGTTCTACTCCCATAATTGAATCTCGGTTCCGCCAAACTTCAGGGCGCGTTAAGGATAACGCGCCCTACCCTCACTCCCCGCCGAAGACCGCCTTCGCGTAGTTTTCCACGTTGAACGGCTGCAAATCCTCCGGCTGCTCGCCGAGGCCGAGGAAATAGATCGGCAGCTTCAACTCGCGCCAGATGCCCACGATCGCGCCGCCGCGGCTCGTGCCATCGAGCTTGGTGACGACGAGGCCGGTGAGACCAAAGCTCTTGTTAAACACCCGCGCCTGTTCGATGGAGTTGGTGCCGATCGAGCCGTCCACCACGAGCCACGAATGATGCGGCGCGGTGGGGTCGTTCTTCGCCAGCACGCGGCGGATTTTCGCGAGCTCCTCCATGAGGTTGCTCTTGGTGTGAAGGCGGCCGGCGGTGTCCACGATCAGGTAGTCGCAGCCGCGCGCCTTGGCGGCCTGCCACGCGTCAAACGCCACCGCCGCAGAGTCCGCGCCGGTGTGGCTGGCGACGATGGGCAGGTCGAGACGCGTCGCCCAAGACTTCAACTGCTCGACGGCGGCGGCGCGGAAGGTGTCGCACGCGGCCAGCATGACGGACTTGCCGTCCTGCTTGAGCAGCCAGCCAAGCTTGGCCGACGTGGTGGTCTTGCCGGAACCGTTGACGCCGATCATCACGATGACGGTCGGGTTCCGAGGTAGGGCGTGACCGCTGGGCGCGCCGGGATCGGACGGACGGCCCGGCGGTCCGTCCCTACCCTCAAGCACACCTTCGCTGCCGGCGAGCACGCGGCGGAGGACGGTCGCGCCGATGGCGGCAGCCTGCTGGCCGCGCAGATCCTTGTCCTTTTTATAGGCGTCCTTGATCTCGACGAGAATCTCCTCGGTGGTGGCGACCCCAAAGTCGGCGGTGTAGAGCGCCTCTTCGAGCGTCTCCAACGAGGACGCGTCGATGGCGCGCCCGCCGAAGAGCCCGTGGGTCTTCTCGCTGATGGCGGCGACCGTCTTGGCAAACCCGTCCTTAAACTTTTTGAAGAGACCGAACATCGGAGTTTTAACCGCAGATAACGCAGATGATCGCAGATAAAATCGGACTCTGTATCTGCGCCATCTGCGTTATCTGCGGTTGGCTTGAAGTCACTCCGCCTTCTCGACCTTGCGGGCGTCGCGACCGAGCTGGTCCTTCAGGCGGTCGAGGATGCCGTTGATGAAGCGCTTCGAGTCGGCGTTGGAAAACTGCTTCGAGAGGTCGATGGCCTCGTTGATCGAGACGACGGGCGGGATGTCCTTGCGATACATCATCTCGTAGATCGCCACGTGGAGGATGGCCAAATCGATCTTGGCGATGCGGTCGAACTCCCAGTTGTGCGCGAGGCTGCGGATGCGTCCGTCGATCTCGGCGATGTTCAGGATCACGCCATGGATGATCTCCTCGCCAAACGCGAAATGGTCGCGCGGCTTCTCCTGCGTCTCGAAGAACGTGCGCAGGTCCTCGGAGAGGTCCGAAGGCACGTTGATGCTCCAGGCGAAGAGATATTGCAGGGCGGCCACGCGGCCGTCACGGCGCTGGGCAAACAGGGCTTTGTTGCTCATTTGGAAAGTTGTTTTTTGAGGGCGGCCATCTCGAGGGCGGCGGCGGCGAATTCCGCCCCGCGGTCGATCTTGCCGCGCGTGCGGGCCTCGGCCTGCGCACGGGTGTTGGCCACGATCACGCCGTTGATCACGGGGCGACGCGTATCGAGAGCGACGCGCTGGAGCGCGTGCGAGACGCTGTCGCCCACCATCTCGTGGTGGTTGGTGTCGCCGCCGATCAGGACACCGAGGCCGATCACGACATCGGGCTTGCCGCGCAACGCCAGGGCCTGCGCCGCCCAGGGCACCTCGTGGGCGCCGGGAACGCGCACGACGGTGATGCGTTTGCCCTTCACGTCGGCGGCCTTGAGCCCGGCGATCACCCGCTCGAGAAGCGTGTCCACCATCGCCGCATTGAACCGCGAGGCCACGATGCCGACGGAAAACGCGGCGCCGTTCACGGACAGGTGCTGGGGAGCGTCGAGACTCATGTGAAAGAAGGAAGGAAAGGGTGTGCGCAGCCGCGCGCCCCTCGGCAACTCATTTTCCTGCGACCGCCACCATCTCCACGATCTCCAGCCCGTAGCCGTCGAGGCCGACAACCTTGCGCGTGCTGTTGGAGAGGAGACGGATCTTTCGCAACCCGAGGGCGACGAGGATCTGCGCGCCGATGCCGTAATCGCGGAAACTCATGGAAGCGGGCGAATCGCCATGCCGCGCCTCGAGGCGGCGGATGACATCCGCCCCGCCCTGCGCATGCTCCATGTAGAGCACCACGCCGTTGCCGGCGCGGGCGATGGCTTCCAGCGAACCGGTGAGCATGCGGTGGCTGTCGGTGCCGCTCTGGCGGAAGACGTCGCTCAGAAGATTCTCGCTGTGCACGCGGACGAGCGTGGGTTCCGAACCAAGGGCACCGAGGGCGAAGGCGAGATGGTGGCGCCCGTCGAGCTTGTTGCGGAAAACATGCAACGTGAAGTCGCCGAACTCGCTCGCGAACGGCCGCGTGCACACGAGCTCGACCAGCTGGTCGCGGCGGTGGCGGTATTCGATGAGCGAGGCGATCGAGAGGAGCTTGAGGCCGAACTTCTCCTTGAAGGCCACGAGCTCGGGCAGGCGCGCCATCGAGCCGTCGTCGTTGAGGATTTCGCAGATGACGGCACTGGGATGCAGGCCGGCCAGCGAGGCGAGATCGACCGCCGCTTCGGTGTGGCCGGCGCGTTCGAGCACGCCGCCATCGCGGGCGCGCAAGGGAAAGATGTGGCCGGGCTGGACCAGCGCCTCGGGCTTGGCGTCGGGATCGGCGAGGATGGAAATCGTGCGGGCGCGGTCGTAGGCGCTGATGCCGGTCGTGATGCCCTCGGCGGCGTCGACGGAGACGGTGAAGGCGGTTTTGTGCGACTCGCGATTTTCCTGCACCATCGGGTTGATGCCGAGGCGGCGGAGCTGGGCGCCGGTGGTCGGCGCGCAGATGAGCCCGCGGGCGTGGCGGATCATCATGTTGACCGCCTCGGGCGTGGCCTTCGACGCGGCCATGACGAGGTCGCCCTCGTTCTCGCGGTTCTCATCGTCCGTGACGATGATCATCTTGCCATCGGCGATGTCCTGGATGGCGGCCTCTACGGAGTCGAACGGAGCGTGCACGGGTGCAGACATGGGAAGGAAAACGTCACGCGGCCCCCGCCGTCTGTCAATCAGGCTGAACGGACCATTCGCGCCAAAAGCTTGTCGTTGGCACGGGACTAGCGAATGTCGGCGGACGCGCATGCGTTTCCGTATCACCCACCGCACCCTTTACCGTTACGCCGGCTCCGCGTCCGAGTCCTTCATGGAGGCGCGCCTGACTCCGGCGAACGACCAGCACCAGCAGTTGATCTCCCGCCAGCTCGTCACCACGCCGGGGGCAAACATCCACACCTACACCGACTACTACGGCAACAGCGTGGAGACCTTCTCCATCGTGAAACGCCACCGGGAACTCACCCTGGAAAGCCAGTCCGAGGTCGAAACCCTGCCGTTTGACCCGCCCCAGGCCGCCCTCGACATCAGCATATCCGAGTCGCGCCAGCTCTACCGCAGCGAACGCCTGAAGCTCTTCGAGTTCCTCATGCCTTCGGAGGCGATCCCCATCGGACAGGAGGTCAACGCGCTCGCCAACCAGCTTTTCAAGCCCGGTGACATGCTCGGCGAGTCCCTCCTGCGGTTGAACAAGTGGATCAAAACCAACTTCCGCTACGTGCCCGGTTCCACCGATATCGGCACACCCGTCACCACCGCCCTCAAGCAACGCACCGGCGTGTGCCAGGATTTCGCCCAGGTGATGATCGCCGTGCTGCGCTCGGCGGAGATCCCGGCGCGCTACGTCACCGGCTACATCGAGACGGAGACCCAGCGAAAGGCGTCCGAGGCCAGGCGTGCGCCCGCGCTCATCGGCGCCAGCGAAAGCCACGCCTGGGTCGAGGCCTGCCTGCCCGGCGGCTTCTGGTGGCCGCTCGATCCGACCAACGACTGCGTCGTGGGCGAGCGCCACGTGAAGATCGCCGTGGGCCGCGACTACCACGACAGCACGCCCACGCGCGGCGTGTTCAAGGGCACGCATACGGAAAAGCTGTCGGTCGCCGTGCAGATGCAGCGCGTCTGAACGGATGAAGGTAGGGCGCGTTATCCCTAACGCGCCGCCTCCTTCCTTGGATTGATGTAGCCGGGGTCGTTGACCCCGGTGTCTTGGGTGCGTTGCTCAGACCGGGGTCAACGACCCCGGCTACAACTTGATTTGAACCGCCATAAGCTAAACCGGCGGGTTAGGGATAACCCGCCCTCCCCTCGCTTTTAATAACCTTTGACGGGACCGGCCGCCGCGGGCGGCTTCGAAAGCTCGTTCAGATCGATCGAGAATTCCTCGATCACCTTCCCGTCCGCCGTGAACAACGTGAAATAAGCATGAAACGTCAGAGGCGGACGCACCCAGCCCGGTGAAACCAGCGTCATGCCGTCCGGCGAGGGATTCAGAATGGCGCGCAGGGCGGCCTTGACGTTGACCGGATTCCAACGGGCCGCCGCGGTCGTCGCATCGGGCTTCTCCGGCTTTTTTTTGTCGTCGTAGAAACGCAGGTTGAACTGCACGCCGTCAACGGTGAGGCCGAGGAAATGGCCGTTCTTGCGGGCGATGGTGATACCGTCGATCTTGGGCGGCGGCTCGGCTTTTTCTTTTTTGGGCGCGGCGGGCTTTGGCGGCGTCTGCGCCGTGACGACGAGCGGCACGACCATCCCGATGGAGGCGGCCATCAACAGCGACTTCATCACTGCGGGGTTGAGCTTCATGCCTGGACCTTAGCCGTCGGCGCCCGCGCGGCAAGTTTCCTCGGGTAAAGAATGCGTGAAGGTCGTGCCACGATCACGACGCGGGCGGGGATTCCTGCAGGCGCCTGACCAGGGCGGTCCGGCGGTCTTCGGTTTCCCAGTAGTTCTGGGCTATTTTTTCGAACGCCGGAGACGACATCCGCACGAGCAGCCGGCCCGAAAGGTTCTTAACCTGAAATCCGCCGAGCTGATCGGCCGACAGGTCGTCGCTCATTTTTTTCATTCCCGCCAGATCGCGCGCCTCCGCACGGGCTGCCAGTTTCTCAAAAAAATCATGGCGCCGGTTGGCGGTCGCCTGCGGGTTAAGCGTCGTGAAATACAGAAGCCCCGACGCGGATTTTATCAGGCGCATCGCCACGCTTTCGTCGGAACGTCCACCATAGATCCCCTTGAGCCGGGACATCGCCTCGGCCGTCCCATAGTAATTGCTGACATCCGCAAGCATGAGTCTTTTGGCCCCGGCCCCGTCTGCCTTCCCTTCCGATAAAAGTCCGGCGAAACGAGCCTTCGCGGCAGGCGACACCCGTGCGTGATCCAGCACAAACTCCGCCGTCTCCAGCGCCTGTTTTTGCGTGACGAGGGCGATCATGCTCCGCACGAGCGTGCATGACGACGCCTCCAGACGCACACCAACCGCATAGACATCGCCCGCCGCCGCCAGGGCTCCGTCGCCATCGCCATCGAGCGCATGCAGCTCGGCGAGCGCCAGCGCATATTGCGAGTAGATCCGCACCGGCTGAAAACGGATGAAGGGCTGGTCAAAGCTCGTGCCCGGACGATCACCCAGTTGCGGTTGAGCAGCCATCTCGGCCCACCATGCGCGCACCTCCGCGAGCTCGGCCCGGTTGGCCTCGATCTCCGCGCGATGCGCACGCAGATACGCGATGCGTTTCTCTCCCCTTGCAGGAAAACCCAGCTGGTTCTTGGGCGCGGTGAAAATCCTGCCGCCGCCCGGAGCAGGCGTGTAGCGCAGCGTGAGCCGGTAAGTCGCCTCATCCTCGCTCCGGCCCGCCATGGCGGCATGATTCCGGGCGATGCTCGGTGCGGGCGCCTCATCGTGGCCGAGATAGAAGAGATACCCCGCCAGCACCACGGCGAACGCCACCCGGCTCCCCGTCGAAAGCCAGCCGCGCGCGAGCGCATGACGGCGCAAGGCGAACAATGCGACCACGACCAATAAAAACGCGCCACCCTGGACGATGAGCAGGTGTGTCTCCCCACTCGCGGCCCCGGCGTTCGCCGCCTCCAACTCAAGGCCCCGGGTGAAAAGCCATCCGACGGCTCCGAATGCCACCACCGCGGCCATGCGCCACAGACGCCACTTCGGCGCGCGGAAAACCAGAACCAAAGCCAACCCCGTCGCCACCACCATCAAACCCGTGTAGTCGCGAGCAATGCTCTCCGGGTCGGGATTGAACGCCAGCCGCGCGGCTATCCACCAAAGCGAACCGACATAAGCCAGCAGCGCGACCAGCGCGTAATCCAGCAACGCGACGCAGGCATGAGCCACGGAACAGCGGGATATGGTCATCGGTGAAAAGTCATGTCGGCAAATCACACGAGGGCGAGCTTGCTCACGATTCCGATCCTCGCGAGCAAGCTCGCTCCCACGTTCATTCGCGATGGGGCCGATACCCCGGAGCTTGCTCCGGCTTGGTTGGTGTAGCCGCGAGCGCCAGCGAGTGGACGACTGACTCGCTGGCGCTCGCGGCTACCGGAATCGGAAAACGATATGACGACATGACAGGTGGTTTGATCAAATGCCCCTGAGCTTGCTCCGGGGATGTTTACCCACTCTTTCACCCCTTCATCTGCGCCTTCAACTCGCGCCAGCGAGCCAGGCGCTCGACGATCCGCGTTTCCAAGCCGGCGCTCTTCGGCGTGTAGAGCGCGAGCGGTTTTTCCAGGTAATCCTGACCGGAAATATTCTCCGGATAATCGTGAGAATAACGGTAGCCCTTGCCATGGCCGGCCTGCTTGCTCGCCTGTCCGCTCTTGTCGCGCAACGGCAGCGGCACGGGCTGCACCGGCTGCGTCTTCAGCGCCTGATGCGCCGCCGCCAGCGCCAGCGTGGCGGAGTTGCTCTTCGGCGCGCAGGCGATGTGCAAGGTCGCGTGCGCCAGCGTGAGCTCCGCCTCGGGCAGACCGATGAAATCGCACGCATGGTGCGCCGCGACCGCCAGCGGCAGCGCGAGCGGATCGGCCAAGCCCACGTCTTCGCTCGCGAGGATCACGAGACGACGCGCGATGAAGCGCGGATCTTCTCCTCCGGCGAGCATCTTCGCCAGCCAATACATCGCGGCATCCGGATCGCTGCCGCGGCAGCTTTTGATGAAGGCGGAGATGGTGTCGTAGTGCTCGTCCTCGTCGGCGTCGTAGCGGATGCGCCGCTCACGGGCGAAGACCTCGATCTCGCCTTCGGTGATGGCCGCGCCTTCGGGCAGGCTGAGCACGATCACCTCGAGGGCGTTGAGCGCGCGGCGCAGGTCGCCGTCGCAGAGCACGGCAAGGTCGGCGAGCACCTTGGCGTCGGCCGTCGCTTTGCGCGCGCCGAGTCCGCGCTCCGAGTCGGCCAGCGCCCGTGCCAGCACGCTTGCCACCGCGGCGGTCGCGAGCGGTTGCAGACGGAAAAGATGGCTGCGCGAGAGCAGCGGCGGATTGACGTAGAACCCGGGATTGTGCGTGGTCGCGCCGATGAGCCGCACGTAGCCCTCCTCGACGTCGGGCAGAAGCAGGTCCTGTTGCGATTTGTTGAAGCGGTGCAGCTCGTCAATGAAGAGAAGCGTGGGCGTGTCGGGCATCTTGCGCGCGGTGGCTAGGATGTCGCGGAGCTCGGCCACGTTGGACATGACGGCGTTGACGCGGACAAAGCGGCTCTGCGTCTCGTGGGCAATGACCTCGGCAAAGCTGGTTTTCCCGCAGCCGGGAGGTCCGTAAAAAATGAGGCTGCCGAAACGGTTGCTCTTGATGAGCCGCGTGAGGAGGCCGTCGGCCTGTGTGAGGTGTTCCTGCCCGACGATGTCGGCCAGCACCCGAGGACGCATCCGTGCCGCCAGCGGCTGGGTCGCGGGCCGGCTGCGCGGAGCCGCTGCGGACGCAGGGACGGCGGCAGGTTCGCCAAAGAGATCGGATTGGTCGGGCGACGGCATTTCTGAAACCACTAATGGGCACTAAAACGCACTAATGAAAACTCTTTCATAAATTAGCGTTTATTAGTTGCGATTGATGACTCCAGACTGGAGCCATGTCCAGTCGCAGCCTAGGTCATCGCTCGCCGCTCCTTTGGGTGCTGCTGCCGTTGATGGCCGGCCTGGTGCTGGGGAAACTGGCTTGGCTGCCTTTCTCGCCGGTGTGGTGGGCGGTCACGGGCGTCGTCCTCGTCGGCGGGGCGCTGGCTTTCCGCAAGGCGTGGGCGCCGTGTCTCGTGCTCGGCGTGCTCCTGAACGGGGCCGCGCTCTATGAAATCACGCGCGCCCGGCTGGCGGACTGGGACGAGCTTCCGCCCCGTGAAACGCAGGTCACCGTGCGCGTGGAACGGATGTTCGCGCCGCGACCAGACTACAAAAGCGTGAGCGGTCTCGGGCGCATCATTTCATCCGATGCGCTGCTTCCCGAGCTGGCCGGGCAGGCCGTTTATTTTTCGGTCAATCTCCGGCGCGGCACGCCGCCGCCGATCCGCTCCAGTAAACTCGTCATGGTCGGCGTGCTGCAAACCCTGCCGCGCGATCCGCCGGGCGACACCTTCGACGGCTACCTCGCCAACGCGGGCGTCAACTTCCGCCTCACGCGCGGACGGATACTGGAAACCTCCGCTCCGGCCACGGCCTACAACCGGTTTTGCGACGCGGCGCTCAATCGTTTCGACGCCCTGCTCGATTTCGGAATCGGCACGCACCCGGAACTCGGCGGCGTTTACCGCGCGATGCTGCTCGGGCAGCAGCATGAGCTGAGCGAGGAGCAGCACACCATTTTCATGCAGAGCGGAACAATGCATTTGTTTTCCGTGAGCGGCCTCCACATCGCGACGATCGCCGGCGTGATCTACGGGGCGCTGGTGCTGCTGCGTCTGCCTCGCTGGGCGCAGCTCGTGGCGGGAGGCACGCTGTTGTGGCTCTACGTCGATATCACGGGCGGAACGCCCTCGGCGGTGCGGGCGTGGATCATGGTCATGTTCCTCTACGCCTCGCGGACGCTGCGCGTGCCCGGCAACCCGTTCGCGGCCCTCGTGGCCTCGGCCGTCGTGGTGCTGGTTTTCCAGCCGATGCAGCTCTTCAGCGCGAGCTTCCAGCTCAGCTACGGCATCGTGGCGGCGCTCCTGCTGCTGGGTCTGCCGCTCGGCGAGGCGTGGATCGCGCGGTGGGCGTTGTTTGCGGACCTGCCCAAGGCGGCGTGGCGCTGGCATCAGCACGCGCGGGATTGGGCGTGGCGCGGCTTCCTCGGGATGCTGGCCATCGGCGTGGCGTCCACGCTTTTCAGCACGGTGCTCGGGATCGCCATTTTCAATCTCTTCACGCCGGGCGGGCTCGCGGCGAACCTCGTGCTCATTCCCGCCAGCATGCTGGTGGTGCTGGCCGGATTTCTCTCGCTGCTGTGCGGGCTCGTCGGACTGGGCGCGCTTGGACTGTTGTTCAACCACGCCGGGATTCTCGTGCTGGCCGTCATGGAAAAAAGCGTGCGGTTCTTCGTGACGCTTCCGGGGGTTTATCATCCGGCGCAGTTTTCCCCCGCATGGCTGGGCTACGCCGCCACGAGCCTGGTGCTGGGCGCGATCCTCTACGGCTACGCGGAGCGATGGGAATTAAAACGCGGCGGCTTCTGGCCGCCGTTTGCGCTCACGGCGCTCGCGCTTGTGCTCGGGGTGAGCTTCGGCTGAGATGGTTTTATGAAGAGCGCCTACGAACTCGCCATGGAACGCCTGTCCAAGTCCGATCCGGACGCGGGCAAAAAGCTCACGCCGGAAAAAAAGGCGCGTCTCGCGGAGATCGACGCGATCTACAAGGGCAAGATCGCCGAGCGCGAGATCTTCCTGAAGAAGCGCCTCGATGAAGTCCTCGCCGAGGGAAAATACGACGAGGTGGAAAAGATCCGCACCCAGCTCGCGAGCGAGCGCAGCCGCTTGGAAGAGGAACGCGAGGACGAAAAAGAACGCGTCCGCAAGGCCCGCTGATCAGGGACCGGGGCTGAGACGCACCTTACCAAAGTCATATTTGACGTTGGTATCGTAGTTTTCAGGCGGCGGGCCGCCGGCGGGAGTGACCATGGACTTCGCCTCGACGTCGGGGGCGTTGCGTTTGAAAACGAAGCGGTTGATCTTGTCGAACGTGGCGAGCTTTTCGAACTTGGGCTGACGCTGCGCGGCGGCGTTCGCGGCGTCGGACATGCGGTCCTGATATTTCGCGACCATGTCGTATTTTTTGACCATGTCGCCCTTCGGCTGGTCGCGATACATCTGGCCGTTGTCGGGACTCATCTTGTTGTCGCGGATCACAGGCTTGGGATAGTCCTTGCGATCCACGATGTTTTTATCGCGGGTCTCCGTCATATCAAACGGCGCACGGCGGTCGCCGACAGGGGCCAGCTTCTTGTCGCGCAGTTCGGGCGTGGAGAAGCGGCTGTTTTGCACGCGGTCGTCGCGCTTGAAAGGGAGCTGGTTGTCCGTGTTGCCGGGCGCGAGCCGGGTGACGGTGTTGTCCGTGTTGGGGGCGAGCTGCGCGTTCTTCTTCGCCGGATCCACCTTGGAGGGATCATCCGCGCGTATTCCCGCCGGGAGTGCGGCAAGCAGGACGAAAAACAGGGGTAGCGCGGACTTCATGCAGGACGGACAGTGAACCAAACCGTGGCTGCCGGAACAAGGCTTATTCCGGCTCGGCCGTGCCCTCGACCACCCATTCGCGGGCCTCGGGCACCTGCGCAAAGAAGCCTTTCAACGCCGCGCTCAGGTGCTCGGCGTAGCGGTAGTGCGAGCCCATGCCGGTGCGCAACTCGGCCTCGTAGATGAACTTGTCGGCATGCGTGCCGTGTTCAAAGGGCGTCTGCGCACCGAGCAGCAGCGAGTAAACATACGCCTCGGAACCGCGCTGCATAAGCTCGCGGGTGAGCGCGGCCTGTTCGTCGAGCAGCGCCTGATGGGCCGCGTGGGTGATCTCGGAAGGCAGATAAAAACCCGCCTGGATAAAGGGCGTATAACGATGGCCCGTGCGGTGGCGGTTGAGGTCGCGCAGCTCGGCGAGCGCCATGTTGTTCCAGGCAAAACTCACGCGCATGCGGCGGGTGGCGGTGCCTTGGTAACCGTAGCGGTTGGCGCGGTGGCTGAGCGACTCGGCGACCGATTGCTCCTCGGCGAGGAACGGCGGCGTGGCGCGGTCCACGTGGACCCACACGTCGTCGGCCAGCGGCACGGTCGAGAGACGGGCGAGGCCGAGGCGAAGCGACGTGGCGAGTTCCTGCGCGGACTGCGCCTGGCAAGATTTTTCCGCGAAGCTGTGGCGCATGAGGCGCGGCGACTGTTTGACGAGCTCGTCGCGGATGAGCTTGGCGGCGGCGCGCGCCTCGGGATGAGGGAGCGAGTCGAGTTGCTTGACCGTCTGCGCCCACATGCGGGAGGTCTGCACGAGGCCGAGGTTGGTGCGCGTGGCTAGAGGGATGAAGTAACGCGAACGGTCGAGCGCGTAGTTCTTGCGGATGCGGGTGACGACGGCGGGCTTCGCGTCGGCGGGCACGCGCACGCGGTGGGGTTCGGCGGTGCCGAGGGCGTCAAGGCGCGCGTATTCGGCGTGATAGGCGGCGAAGGATTTCGCCATGAGGGCCCGCCAGCGCGGGGCGAGATCGGCGGGGATGCCGATCTGTTCGGGCGTGGGGAGATTGGCCGCGTCCATCGTGATGTAGCGGGTGGACGACTCCTGGCCATCGGCCATCTGGGCGATCTCGAAAATCTTGTAGGCCAGCCACATCGAGACGTCGTCGAGGGCGATGGCGAGGCCGCCGGTGAGGCCGCCGATGGAGGCGTGGCCGTAGTCGACGAACTTGAGGATGCGGTCGATGGAGGCGTCGGGATTGGCGAGGTCCACCTTGGCCATGATGGCGGCGAGGCCCTCGTTGCTGCGCGAGTAGCGGGCCAGCACGGAGGCGAGGAGCTCAGGGGTGACCTTGGGCAGGTCGGCGGCGGAGGGAGGAGGGACAAGGGCGAGGCCGGTAACTTTCATCGTTGGAAAGATGGCCGCAAAAACCCGCCGAAAGCGCAAGCGCGAGCGGCGATTCTTTTGCCTCAATTAATCACAAACATCCAGAGCTGCGCCCCTCTCAATCAGGATGCCCTCGCCACGTTACCTAAAAAATATCTGGCCAGCAGGACTCCGACAAAAACGTGCATCCCTAGCACGAGATAAGCGAAATCGACCTCGGCGATGTAGGTGTTGGTGGCCTGCTTGACCACGTCGTAGTGTCGCAGGTTGGCGAAGCTCTTCAAATACCCGCTCCACCCCCAATAAGCGGCGATCAGCGGCCGGGTAATCCAGCTAAGCACCACAGGCAGCGCCAGCACCGCTCCGGAGAGAGGCAGCTGAAGTCCCACCAAATAAATTGCCAACAGCGATGCCCTCTCGGGGCTTTTCACAGCCGCCGAAATCGCCAGACAACTGATGCTCATCGCAAAGGCCGTCCCCGAAAGGATGAGGCATTGGGTGATGAGGTCGCCCGGAAACCCGCACAGCGTCCGCACAAAAACCGTCATCCAAACTCCCTGCACCAAACTCAGCAGCCCGACCTGGATTACCTTGGTGGACAAATACGCACCGGCAGACAGCCCGACCCGGAGTTCCTTGCAAACGAGATCCCTTTCCTTGGCGATTTCACGAGCGCCGTTGTTTGCTCCCATGAGGGTGATCAGAATCACCTGAAACATCACCAAGCCGGAAATCAGCGAAGCCGCCGAAAAAGACTCCTTCAGATAGCTCAACTGATCCGTGAGCGTCAGCAGCACGTTGGGCTCGATTTTCAACGACAGGTTGCGGACCTGAGGAAGTCCATTGGTGGCAAAGATCGCCACGAGCACGGGGAAAGTCAGCACCAAGGCCAATTGAAGATACAACTGCGAACGATCCCGGATCAGCAGCAGCCACTGACGACGCAACAGAGGCCAGAATTGACCAAAGGGCCCCGGTGGTTTTTCGGTCTTAAGCGGAACAATCTGCACCACTCCCGAACCTGTGTTTGGCTGCGGCCATGCGGTCAGACGATCCGCTTCCTTGTAAATATCTTCGATGGAATCTTCGTTGAAATAACTGGCGATCCCTTCGTAAGGCCCGTCGTAAACCAGTTTGCCGACCGCCATGAAAAGCACCCGGTCGCAGTAGGCGAGATGAGCCAAGGAATGCGTGACCAAAATGATCGTCTTACCCGTTTTCCGAGCCAGATCGGCCAGCCACTGCATCATCTCCGTGTCCGAGTGAGGGTCCAACCCGCTGGTGAGTTCATCCAGCAACAGGATCGGCGGATCTCCCATCAATTCCTCCGCCAAGGCCAGCCGGCGGCGCTGTCCACCGGACAGGGTGCTGTAAACTTGTTGGCTCAGATGACCGAATCAAATTCGAGTTCCTTCATCGGACAATTGTCTCGCACTTGGAGCGCGAGCTTGGCGGCGGCGTCCAACTGGCCTTGCACCAGAAGTTGCTCGGCGTAGGCAACCTGAAGGCGTCCGATGATTTCCGAGGTCGTCGGCAAGACGGCATAGGGCTGAAGAATACCCAAGGCGGACACCTGATCACCCTGCCGCAGGTAGCAACGCGCCAAGGCAAGCCGACAAGAAAGAGCGAACTCGGAGTTTTCAGCCCCTTTGCGCATGGCCGCACGCCGGAAATAGGCGACCGGCGTAGTCGAGTCTCCTAATTGAGCCCAAAGATCCAATGCCTGCTTTAATAGTTTTAGATTGGTTTTATCGGTCGCCTCTTCTGTCAAAAGCTCGGCCGCACGCGTGCGGAGGATTCCGGGACGAACGACTCCGAGTCCCGTAAGCGAGACACCATTGATCACCACACCATTGCCACCCACCACCGTGACAGAATTTGAGCCACCCAAACTATCCGCCTTGGCCAAAAGCTGATTCGCTTGGGCAACCTTGTCCGCCGAAGCGTTGAGGGGATTTGAGAAGAATACCTTTAATTCCACCCCGGCGCTTTTATCCGGAAGACTCGGCGGGCCAGTCACCGGAACATCAGCCAACAATGCCTTTGATTCTTTGCTCAGTCGGGTGAGCGGAAGTTTGAATTCCTTCCCGTCAGGTGTTTTGAGGATGACTCCATCGGTTTCTTTACGGACAAGCTCAGCTTCAAGTGAGCGTCCGTCCGTGTCTGTCCACGTCCGAGCAAAACTTAAACTACAACAGACTATATAAACTAGGATTCTAACGTAGAATTTCACTATCTCTAGTTAAGTGGTAGCACCCTCAATAGAGGCGCCCCTAATACAACAAATGTAATATATAAAGAGATCATGAACGCTTGAAAGGAACAGCAGCAAGGTGTTCAATTTATGGCGGCTATCTTTCATTCGTTTCTAAATCGAGAAGATACTCCGAGCGTTTTCTTCATTTCCTCACGCTGGTCTTCGCCGTGCTTTGGTTAGCCTTGCGCGGTTCACTTATTTTTTCACAACGAACACCCAGACTATTCGCGGTCAAGAAACCGTCCCGCCATTCATGTTTATTCAACCTATAATGATCTATTGAAAAACCATCAGGATATCGAGAAAACCCAGCTTTCTTTTTAAAAAAAACGATAGCGAGTTTAGCTTTTCCATAGCTAGAATAGACGCCCAGCACCTTCACGTCCTCATCTTTATCATTTCCCCCAGCAACATGCTGGAGTAAATAAACAAGCCGCCCTCCTTTTTTTAAACGGTTCAGTTTCATTTTAAAAAATATTTCTCAATTTCAACTATTTACATCCTCGCTCAGCATACTTCTTAAGCTTACTAAATTCGCTACCCGGACCTTTAGGATAATTTCCTTTACCATATTTCTTGTCAAGCAACCGCTCAGCAAAGTCTTTTCCAGATTCACCTGGAAGCGGCTTCTCTCCTTGAGCCCAAGACGGAATATCAGTTGCCCGCTCCTTTCCTGACCCTTTCGACTCTTTATTCCACGCATTGCTTATTGCATCCCCAATCAAAATTCCAACCGTACCTCCAACAGAACCACCGACAATGGCACCCTCTGTGGCTCCAAAGCCGCCCCCCGCAATAGTTCCAAAACCGGGAGCAACAAAAGTTCCAGTCACTGCACCACCCGTGCCACCCAAGATGCCCCCAACCCAAGCACCTATTACCCCGCCAATGGCAAGACCCATCTGAGCCCCCTGCTCAGTGAGTCCGGTCGGATCCACGAAATTTATGGGGTTATTGGATACATAGCGATAAGTATTTGTATCACCACCACGAAAATCAATCGGGTCATTCTGCAAGAACCGCCCCAACTCCGGATGATAAGCGCGAGCGCGGTAGTGATAAAGTCCGGTTTCGGTATCGTATTCCCGTCCCGTGAATAAGAACGGCGTCATCGCCGCACTTAGCACAGTCCCAGAACCATCTTTGATCGTCGGTTTTCCAAAGACATCATAAGTGTAGCTTTCCGCGACCGCCCCCGAAGCATTAGTCAGCGCCATCACATTGCCAAGCACATCTTGTGTGAAATAATACGCGTTGCCATACGATACGACCTGCACAGGGTGATCAAGGCCCCCAGCATACAGATATTTCTTGAGCACAGAACCGGAACCGTCCCTTTCCTCGATTAGATTCTGCCCAGAGTAAACATAGTTCGTCGTAACACCATTGACAGTCTTGCTGGTGCGACGGCCCAGCACGTCATAGCCATAGCTCACCGTGGTGCCAGTCTTGCTCGCCCCTATCAAGTGCTGTTCTTGATCATAGGTGTAGGTCCAAGCCCCATCACCCGTCAGTTCACCCCGCGTGCTGTAAGTGTAGTTCGTCCCGCCCAAGCTCGTGTATTGATTCAGATTGTTCGTCGCGTAAGTCGTGGTCACAGCTCCGTCCACCACACTCGTGCGGTTGCCCACCGCATCGTAACTATAGGTCACCGTCCTGCTGCCACCCGTCACCGAGGCATAGGCTACTGTCGGATCAGTCACGTCATATTTGACCCCGATCAACTGGTAAGTCGCGTCATAGTTAGGTGATCGTCAACGGACAATAGGCACGCGGGAGATCATCGGTCGAAATCTGCGTTGCCCCTTGAGGTGGAGTATACGGAAGCTGGATCACTTTCCATGTATAATGAACCTGATTCCCATTGGCATCTTGTCGGTAAATCAATGCCCTTAGCGTTGGATTGTAATGCCATTCATTGCCGTTCCTGTCCGCGATTTTAATTTCGTCGGCGCTGACAAATGTGAGTTTCTTCGTTTCTCCTTCTGAATAATATCCGCTCGCCTGCGTATAGGTTTCCAACGACCCACCGCTCACGACTTTGATATCCCCGGTTACCGTCTTCAGATAGCTCACATCCGAAAATTCCCAACCGAATCCAAACATCGTGAAATTGTCATTATCACCAGAATATACTCGTGTGAGATCGACGGGCACAATCCCTGGAAGTTCGATGTCGCCTTGAGTCAGGTTCAATACGGCGGTCTTTGAATCCACGTTCAAGCTTGAGCGAACAGTCGCGCCACCCAAAACCATTTCCGAGCAGGCGCAAGCCACCAGATTGGCGGGAGCCACCAAAGTAGCCACCGTCCACGCCAAGAGAAGCCGCACGCTCCACTTGCACAAGGGCTTTTCCGCCCAGCTTTTTGGCAGGCCCATGCGCTGCCCCACACCCATTTCACCGTGATAGTCCAAGGAGGTCATTTGTTCTTCGTTGCTGCTGATTGGATTGATTGGGCTGGGGTGGCGCTCAAAGTTTAAATTGCGGATTTTTGCTCAAGATGCCCATCAGTCGGGCGGCTTTGGCCTTTTCCAATCCGTTGCCTTTGCTCAGGGATGCGAGCTGTCCGGTTTGGGCCGGGAGATCATTGAGGGATGCCAGCATGAAACGCAGCGTTTCCACCTGCTCAGTCGTCTTGACCAGCGTCAGGCTGGAGAGCAGAATGTATTGCTTCAGTTCCGCAGAAACCGGCTGCCCCCACACTGCCAGCACGGAATCATAAATGCCGGCCGGGGTTGCTTTGCGCGTGTCTTCGTAGGCTTTCAGCACCGCCTGATCCTGCTCCCCAGAAGAATTCGTCCGAGAAATCACCTGCTCGCGCAACCGGCCAAGTTTTTCCTTAACGCCCATCGACGGCTGTGCTTCTGCCAAGAAAAACACGGGGTCGTTCGCCGTGCCGCCCGAATCATCAGAACCCGGATTTTTAGGCAGAGGGCAGTTCTCGACTGCCTCCACCACAGCCACACCGCCAAGCAGCCCCAGCACCGCTAATCCTATGCCCAGTAGATTCTTTATTGGTTTCATGAAGTTTTCGAGTTGATTGGGACTTGCATGTAGCACTTGCCATGCGCGTCAATCCCTTTGATGAAAATTTGCGTTAAATTCGTATGACAATGTCTTTTTCTCTTCCCGCCCAACCCATGCCGTGATTCCGTGACGCGCCTTTATCCGGAGACCACTATACTCGCATAACCAGATGTTTAATAACGGATAACTTCTTCGCCCATGCCGAGTCATCTTCTTAAAAATGCGGCTCTCGCAGGTGGAATTTTGCTGGCCGTTTGCTCGGCTGGCCGGGCTGATCGCCCCCAAACCTCTCTGTCGGTGCCCCGTCCGGGCATGCTCGTAAGGGCGATCATCCCCGTATTTGGCACGGCCAAGACGGATTCCTCCTCCGATCCCCTTAAAATCTGGTATGTCGAATACGGTCCCGGTCGAAACCCCAAGGAATGGACGCGCATCAAGGAATCGCAAAAGCCGCAAGTCCTCGACCCGTGGGCGGCCGGGAAGGTAATTTGGAACCCCAATACGGGAGCCTACGGCAATCTCGCCAACTGGAACGTCGGACTCCAAGGATATCGTTATGCCCAGTGGCGCAACAATTTGAATGGGATTTACACCCTGCGGGTGGTCGCAGAATCAATGTCCGGCGATGTCTCGGAGACGCAGGCAACCGTTTACGTCGGTGAAGCCATTGTGCGCTCTCAGGGAGGAACGGCCATCAGCGCCGACGGAGCCTGCCGTGTAGCCGTGCCGTCGTTTTCATTTGGCGGCAACGATTCCCGAGTGATCGCAGTCATCAAGCAGGTCCCGAGTTTTAAGGTGAATCTCAACCTCAACCCAGGGCAGATAGACGAAGTCGGCGGCAAGGCCGATGAAATCTATGCCACACTGGGCCGGGACTATCAGCTCTACAGCCCGATCTACCGCGTTTTCCCCAACGGTCTCAAAACCGACCCCGCGCTCACCTTGCAGATCGACGTCGCCCAGCCTCCGGCAGCCAACGATCAGACCAGCGTCGGCATCTACGAGTGGAATCCCGTGGTGAAGCGGTGGAGCCCTCTTCCCACCAGCTGGGCGGGCACAACCAGTCTGACGCAAGTGAATCAAATCACGGATTACGAATGCTACATTGCGGTGCTCAAGCGCATCCGAAAGGAAGCCGCCGTTTCGATTGACTGGCATGCCGGCACGGCCCTGAGCGGCAAATGGGCGGGCTTCACCGAACCGATGTCCCTCGTCCGCGTGTTCAGCAACAGCCGAAACTACATCGAAACCCAGGCCGACATGAACGGCTTCTTCACCCTGCCGTTTCTCCTGTCTCCCAGCACGTCGTTCTATCCCGTGCAGATCCTTTCCCCGGATGGAGACCAAATCCTCACCCAACTCGTCAAGCAACAGACACCCGGCCCGGTGCTGTCGGCGCAAGCCCCCCGGCTCAGCACGCCGTTGACGAATGAACTCTCCGATTCGTCCCCGGTGTATCTCATCTGCGAGGACGACGCCCTGATTGATCGCACGGCCACCACCGCCCGAAGCATCGCGGGACTCCTGAGAAACTCGAATTTTTCCAACAGTTTCCCCGTCGAACTCAACGAGTCGGTGCCCGGTTCGGGACGCTTCATGGCAGAGATAGATCTCAAGGACGCGGACAGTCCCTATTACGCCAAATTCAAAACGTTCCAGCAGGATGAAATCCTGACGTTCACCGTCGCCACCAGCGAACTCCGGCTGAAATTTGCCGACCACACGCCTCCGGTCGTGCAATTGACCAGCCCCACCCACGCCTGTCTTTTCTACGCCTCGGGCAACAGCCCCTCGGCCAACGCGCTGACCAGCACTCAAAATCATTCGGAAGCACTGGTCGAATGGGCTCCCGAAGGAGCATGGAAAATCTCCGGCGTGGGCTCTCAACCCTCCGCCCGCGTGGTCCGCTGGAACAGCGATTCCATCAACATCAACCAGTGGCCGTTGATAGGCTTCACCTACCGCAGCGTGGACGCCCGGAACTGGCAGCTTCTCCTGCGAAACAACAATTCGATCCACACCCTGAACCTCGGCAAAGCCGAATCCTACTTCAGAAAATTCGCCCAGACGACTCCGCTGGAAAACCGCAACGAATGGATTCGCTGGCAGCAAAACCTGGCCGGGGGGCCAACCCAGCAACTCAGCAGCGTAAGTTTTGGTTCATGGGTGACCAGTGCCTATCTGGAAGGTGCCCCCGCTTTCAAAGAAGCCTGGAGGGAGCCGCTGTGGGTGCGGGATCTGTGGATTGGACGCACCTACAATGAGGCTGCGGTGCAGATGAACTGGAAAATCCAAGACGCTTCCTCGCTCAAGGCGATCCGTTGGTGGGTGAATCAAGACGCCAATTCCCCCCAACCACCCGCGACAGGAATCCAAGGGGTGATCACCCAGCGACCTCAAAAGGACGATACCTGCCGTTTCACGGTTCCCGAATCCGGCACCTGGTATTTTCACCTCCAAGCCATGGACGCAGCCGGAAACACCTGCGCCCCCACCGCCTTCCCCCTCTCCATTGTTTTCGTCAAATCGGCGACCGCCCTGCTTGATTCGGTCGCAAGCACGTCGAATCAAGTGACGTGGGAACAACCCGCCGGCGGATTCAAGGTCAAGTTGGGCGACATCGCCCAAACCGTCGCCCTCAAGGGTCTGCGTCTGGTAATCGGCGAACACACTTATCCGATCTCCAGAAGCGTCATCGACTACGACACCGGCACTCTGCACGTATCGCCCGATTCGTTTGATGAAACCATTCCCCTGGGCATCAACGGGGAAGCCCTCGCGGCCACGGTCACCGGCAACGATATCAACGGCCGACCACTGGAGCGTATCGCCCAAGTCCAGTTGGCCATCAAGTCGCCCTTTTATCAGGAGGACCAAACCAACTCGCTTCGCATAGGCGTCAAAGGCGTGAAGGCACCCGGTAAGCAGTGGTTCGCTTACTGGAGATACGTGAACGCCCCCTGGATGGAATCATTCCCCGGATGCGTTGATAATTCGCTCATCTTGCAGCAGGCGGACGGACAGGCGGTTCCGAAAGAGGGTCAAAGGCCCATCCGCTGGGAACGCCCCGTCGTCATCGTCACCGCTTCCGATTTGAGCCAGCAATGGCTGGAAGCCATGGATACGCCTTCGATGCAGCAGGCCCAACCCAGCGATGCGGGACGCTATCCCACCGTCGGCTACCGTGGAGGGGAAATCAAGGACTCGAATCCAAGCGCCTCGTGGATTCATAAGATCACTCCCGACAGTCCCTTCGCGCCGGGTTATGTGCGTGTGATGATCTCCACCAAGGGTTCCGGCATTCGGGTGATCAGAACCACGCTGGGCGATGCCATCCGCCTCTTGGGCAACCAGGATGAAAAACAAACGATGCGTCTTGATGGCATGGTGGCTCCGACCGGATCGGCCGTGACCGTATCGCTGCCCGGAAGCGCCTCGCTGCAATATTCCATCGGCAGTCAGTCTTCTTTCAGCAAAACCACCGCCGATTCCATCACGATTGAGCCCAACGGTGAATGGCAGCGGTTTTCCCTCTTTTTCGACGCGCCCCCCCGGAAGAAAACCGTCCAGCGCACGATTCAGATCAACGGACCGTTCTATTGGTAACCATGCGCTTTCTCATTCACGCCTTTCTCCTGTCGGCAGCCGTTGTCTTCCTGCGAGCCGATGAATCGCCGATCACCGAGGTCGATCATCTGATCGCGAACGGCAACTTCAAGGAAGCACTCGTTCGCCTGGGTTCCTTAAACCGCAATCGAGCCCAAGTTTCACTGGGATGGGTCTTGGGCAAAGAACCACGGGACATCGCGGCGTTGCCTGTTCCATCGTCGCCCTTTTCCATTCAAATACGTGCTCTCTTTGAACGAGGTGAGTGGGCTTACCTGAACGGCAAGCCGGAGGACGCAGCCCGGCAATGGTCCACGGCTTTTACCTTGCCCGGTCAAACCAATGATTCCGCGGCCAACCACGATCTCAGGCGGATAGGCTCGGCGCTCTTCATGCTGGGGATTTCCGGGAAGCCCAACATCGAAGCTTTTAACCGTTCGCTCAAGACCTGTGCGGATCAAATCGACCTCCTGCCGGTGCCCGTGCAGGCCGCCACGTTCTCACGACAACTGGCGAGCGAATTTGAAATCTACGCCACCTACCGGGTGATCGCTTCGGTCTTTTCGCAAAACGAAACCGAGGCAAACCAGGTTAATCCCGAGCTTTGGACGGATCTTTTTTCACGAAAGAAACTTAACGATCTGATCACCCGGCCATCGGGTGACTTAATCGAAAAACGTGCTTACGAGGGCATTTTCGATGCGGCCTTTTATTCCGACAAGGCCCGCCTGACTTTCCATAAACACCTTCTCCTGAACTGCCTGAATTCGATTTCGCTCACGGGTTCGGAGCGCTACAGCCGAGGCCTGGCACGACTGGTCGCGCTTCAGTCGCTTTCTTACCCGCCACAGCCCGAGTTCTCATGGAATGATCCCGCCCTGCAACTGCTCCCGATCAACTGGCCCCTCTTTTCCTCGGAAATCATTCCCATTTTGGAGTGCTCGGTAAAAGCGGGCGCCACGGAAACGAGTTCACGCATCGCCATCACCTTGGTGCCTGTGCTGGATCGACTAAGCCTTACGCCCGGTGATGCCCTGATGGTAGCCAACACGCTTCTGGAAGCGGGCAAAGCCAATGTCGCCTACGGTTTCTGCTCAAACCTCGCCAAGACGGTTGCGGAAGAACCGGCCCACACGCGTTTCACCGCCTTGCAGGTTGTGGCGTTGGGGCAGTTGGGAAAATTCCCTGAGGCCATCGCGGCGGCTGAAAAAATCACGCAGCTTCAATTCCTCGCGGCGGATGACTTGGTAACGTTGGAATACACCAAGAGCGTGGCCTATGCCCAAGTCGGCAACCCACAGGCAAGTATTCAAGCATGTCTGGCACTCCTGAAAGTCGCCCCCAACCACAAACTGGCCTCCAAGGCCTATCTGGGCATGGCGCTTCAGTATCTGAATTTAGGTGACAAGGTAAAAGCCCGCGCGACCCTGAGCCAGTATCTCGCGCGTTACCCCGATGCCGACTCGTCTGATTTCGCCAGAAAGTGCCTAGAGTCGCTGTAACTGCTCTCGACAGTTAACAAAAGCCATGCTCAGAAATCTCCATCAACTCGGCGCGGCGGCGGATCACCATTCCATCGAAAACGGCGCCAACAAGATCGATGCCGCCAAACTCATCGGGACGAACGCCTACATCAAAGCCATCCGAAGCCGGCGCACGCCCCGCCTTTTAAAGACGCCCTCTTTCACTCCGGTTGCCTCTTGTATCGGGCTCCGGGCTCGAAAAAACACGAACGGATTCAAATTTGACTTGGCGGCACGGGAGGACAACGGACACGGATTGACGTTATGGATGCCAACACCGTGCTCGATCATCTGGCGGAGGGATCGCCCTCCCTCGTAAAACCGGCGCTGCAGGCCGTGCCTGCGCTCGCCACCGAACTGGCCGCGCTCCTGCCCGGGCGGCTGGCCGAGTTCGTCCGGCGGCTGGAAGCCGATCCCGAGGACGATTCCGCGGGCGAGGCGTTTTGGTTGATGTATGCGGCCGGCGGACTGCGGCTCACCCAAACCCACGCGATGCTGGTGCGGTTGTTTTCGGTCGGCGAAGACCGGGCCTACGACCTGTGGGCCGACCTGGTGACCGAAGACGGCAAGGTGCTGCTGGCCGACACCTACGCGGGCGACACCCGTCCGCTGGAATCACTGGCGGCCAACCGCGACGTCAGCGTGTGGTGCCGGGATGCGGCGGTGAACGCGCTCGCCATCCTGTCAATCCGCGGCGTGCTGCCGACGGCTGAGGTGACGGCGATTTTCACCCGGCTCGCCGATGCGACGCTGCGCACGGCGCGGGAGCCGGAGTCGGGCGAGGAGCGGCGGGCCGACGAGGTTGTTTTCGCGACCAATCTGGTGACGACGGCGGCGCTGGAGCTGAACGCGGCCGGGCTGAGGCCGGTCGTCTGGCCGCTGGTGGAGGCGGAGCTGTTTGACGAGGACTTTTGCCGGCTGGCGACAATCGAGCAGGGGTTTACCGGCTCGTATCCAAGAGAACCCCGCCGGGGCGAGCCGATGGGGAGCGACCTCTGGGCGCGGGTGAAATGGTGGGCCGCGTTTGACGTGATCGAAGGCCGCGAGAAGCCGAAGGCGAAGGCACCGCCGCGCCCGGCCGAACCGCACGCGACCAAGGGGCGAACCGGCCCGAAGACGGGCCGCAACGACCCCTGTCCCTGCGGAAGCGGGAAAAAGTTCAAGAAATGCTGCGGGATTTAAAGAGGGGCGGCGGAGTTGCGGACGATGCCGGCGCGGTTTGGATGACCGAGGTGTTCCCGCGACACGGTTATGTAACGGAGAAATGCTTCGCCAAGCGCGGGCCGGTGAGGCGAACCTTGCCAACGTCTTCACCGCCCTTCCCCATGAAATCCCCCCGTCTCCTTATACAACTCGCCTCTTTGTTGCTGTTCGCCGTCACTGCGTTTGCGGCGCAGACGTCGCCACCCGCCGAGCACGTTTTCATCATCAGCTTTGACCAGGCCGGCAACGACAGCATCGCGAAGGCGCAGATGCCGCTGTTCAAAACCATGGCCGCGGAGGGTGCCCACACCTGGGAGGCCTACACCATCGTGCCGAGCATCACCCTGCCCTCGCATGTCTCCATGCTCACGGGCGTGGGCATCCAGAAGCACCAGATTCTCTGGAACGAATGGAACCCGACCAGGCCGAAGCTGGCCGTTCCCACCATCTTCCAGCTTGCGAAGGCGCGCGGTCTGACCACGGCGCTGATCGCCGCCAAGGACAAGTTCAAGACCTTCGAGCAGGCCGGCGGGCAGGACATCTTTATGATTCCGGAAAACGCCAAGGCCGCGGGCATCGCGGCGGCGGTCGCCGGCGTGTTGAAGAAACAGCAGCCCAACCTGTTCTTCATCCACTTCGCCGATCCCGATAGCACGGGCCACAAATACGGCGTCGATTCACCCGAGAAAATGAAGGCGCTGGCCGACTGCGACCAGGCGCTCAAGGTCATCCGCGACGCGATCGCCGCCGCCGGCATAGCCAACACCAGCGTGATGATCCTGACGGCCGACCACGGCGGACATGACCGCACGCCCGCGGAAGTGGCGGAACGCGTCAAACGCGGCGAGGAGCCCCAGCCCGGCACGCACGGCTCGGCGGACTCCACCGATGTGCTCATCCCGTGGATCGCCTGGGGCAAAGGAGTGAAGCCGGGCTTCACGATCACCGCTCCGGTCGTTCAATACGACACCTCCGCGACCGCGCTGTGGTTGCTCGGCGTGCCGGTGCCGGAGAGCTTCTGGGGCAGACCGGTCACAAGCGCGTTTGAGTGAATCGAAGCAGGGAGGGACTCGAAAGACTTCAACGTGGGAGCGAGCTTGCTCGCGAGGGTCGAACATCGCGAGCAAGCTCGCTCCCACCTCCAACCATCGGTCCCCTACCCATGTAGCAGCTTCACGCCGCGATGACGGGTTCCTCATTGTTTTCGATGGGTGGGTTGATCGGGACGTAGCGGGGAGCGCCAGCGACCCGGGGTGTAAAATCCAGTCGCTGACTGGAAGGTTTCCAGCAGCTTTTGTAATCGAGGGTAGTTTGGAAGGCCAAAAACGCGCTCAATCGACGCGCTGCAACAGCGATGCAGGCCACCTGCCGACTGGGCACCTTTCGGTTGCCAGTCTCAATTTCAGGCCGGTGCAGCCACAGCCGGGCGCCCTGCACTTGCCCAGGCCTAGCCGAGCGGCTGGTTTCCAGTAAGCGCACGCCTGGCATGCGGTGAGACGCTGGCGGTAAGTGGCGCGCGCCACCAGAGGCATCCCCGCCCCCACCCAGCGCAGGCCCGCCTTCGCCGCCCGGCCGACCAGAACGGCGGTTGACGGGTTCTCCGATGGCACGGCCGACGCATCGCAGTCGAACTGGCCCCAGAGCGGCACGGCCAGCGGGCAGCGGGCGCAGGGGTCGGCGATGTTGGCACCGCAGGGAGTCTTACAGGGGCCGCAACACCGGGTGCGGTGGCGGAGGGTTGAAGGGCGCAGGTTCATGCGCAGCCGTAGCAGACCACTCCGTAGAGATCCCGCACAAAGGTGGAGTGATCGCTTGGGTCGGTATACCAGCCCACCACCGTCTCACCCTCGGCGGCGGGCACCGCGAGCGTGCGCAGGGCGCCGATGCCTTTGGTAGAGTCGCCGGGATCGGCAGTGCCGTCCCAGGTCTCTTCGGTGATGTCAGTGTAGACCGGTGCGCCGCCGCCGGCAGGGGTGAAGCGGGTGGCCGATTTGATCTTATAGCAGGTGCCGAGACCCACCTTGGGCTTGGCGAAGCGCGGCCGATAGCTCGACGACTCTTTTTCGAGGGTTTTACGGTCGGTCGACCAGTTGAGCGAGGCCACGGGGCTGAAGAGCCCATTGGACGGATAGGCCAGGGCGGTCATGGCTGCATCAACCTTAGCTTCCAGATCACCATCGGTGAATGGGTCTGAAAGCGTTGTTACGTCGGAATAGCTAGTAGCCGTGATGTCGATCGTATTGATCACACATCCGCACTCTGATTCGGGCGGATCACCAGGACCGCCAGAGTCCTCATTAATAGAATAGGTTTCAGTCCTTGTCGTGCTGGAAAAGGTGGCCGCGACAGAGCCAATCAAGTAGTTCCATGGTGCGGTGGCGACTGCACCCGGAGCATGATAATCAGAGACACAAGGGCCTTCACAGCTTGGTGACGGCGTGTAGACGTCATCAATTTTATTTGAAGTTAAATCAGACCCGGCAGGGGTCGATCCAACCGATTCTATTCCGGTATCGCGATCAATGGTCGAAACCAGCGTTCCGCCGCCGTCTCCGTCTGATCTGTTTATGTAAAGCCGACAGCAAAATCCAACCGCTCTTTTATTTTCGACATAGGGGTGAAAACTCCAGGAGTGAACCTGCGTTTTGGTGCTGTAAATTATGGGCGGCGTCGATTCATAGCCCGGCCATTCGGGATAACCGTGCTTCGTCCTGCTCACGCTCTTCGCCGCGCCCCAGGAGCCGGCTGGCGGGCAGTCGCAGCACTCGCTGCAATCTCCATCGGCAGGGGCCTTCACGGTAGCCATGGCGGGATCAGGCGCTGAGCGCCCAGAAGTCGTGCGTGCCGGCGCACATGCGGTGACGAAGGCTGCCCTTGACGTGCTGGCTGGTGACCGCGCCGGCGGCGTCCACGTTGAAGAGCGGCTGGTAGCCGTGGGTGCTGGTATCGACCGGGAGGCTGGCGCCGTGACCGATGGCGGCGGCCGTGGCCACCCCGGAAGCGTTGGCGGTGGTATCGAGCCAGAACAACTCAGCGGTGCCGATATCGTAGTCCACCGCGTCGCCCGTCGTCGCGACGGAGATGGCATTGAGGTAGGCGGCGCGGATGCGGAGCTTGGTGGTAGCATCCACCAGCTTCAAATACGGGGTGAAGGCGGCCGCGTCGCCGCCGCCGATCTGCGTCGTGCTGCTGCGGGTGCAGGGGCCTCTGACTGATAGTCCTTCAGCCATGTTAGAAGATCCCCGTGGTGCGCGTCAGTCCAAGATTGGCCTGACGCTTGAGGCGGTTGAGACGGTAGCGGGATTGGAGCACGTCGGGCGTGAGCTGTTTGGGCCAGCCGCAGGTCACGTTGGTGGTGCCCGTGGTGGGATCGGCGGAGGCTGACTGGACGATGGCTTTCATCGTGAGCCACTCGGCACGGCCGCCCGAGAGATTGATCGCCTTGCCCGGCCGGATCGCGAGGGCGCAGTCGCGCTCCTTGAGCGTGAAGGTGAGGTCGTAGCGCGGCAGCGTGGCATCGGCCAGGAGGGCGTCTTCCAGTCCCTCGGGCGTTTCCTCGGGCGTGCCGCTGCCATCGGCCTCCAGATAGCTGTAGGTGCGATTGCTTGCATTGGTCGCCGTGAAGGCCCGCTTAACAATGGAGCCGTTGTAAGGCGTGGGACCACCACCCAACCGGATTTCGCAGGTAATCTCATAGCAGACTTCCTGCTCCTGAACCTTGCGATTCAGGCCGCCGGTAATCATCCACGGCGCGACATTCCCATCCACCAGCTCGCGCGTCAGGCTGTAGTCCACCTCTTCGGCGGGAACTTCTTCCATCGCACCGGTTGCTGGATTGGGCTCCAGGGCGCGACGGTAAAAACTGGAAAACGCCCCGATGGGCTTAAGCTTGGTCACTTTTAGCGCGTGGTCCAGAAGCCACGCCTCGCACCTTCCAAGGAATTTAAGCGCATCTTCAAAACCAGCATCCCCTTCATTCAACGTCTCCGTGCCGATGGAGACCGGAATGAGCGCCGTGACGCATGGCTGCGCGACGGTGCGCGCCGAACTCCCCGCCAGCTGGATGGTGTGGACGACGGCGTTTTCATCGGTGGGCTCGCCAGTGCCGGCGTTGCGCTGAACCAGTTGAAGGTAGTTATTTCCATCGACGGTGTTTACCCGCCGGTAGGTGAGGAAAACCCCGGCGCTCATGAGGTCTTCGCGCTTCACCGCGCGCACGGTTTCAAACGCCGCATAGGTGCCGGCCTCGAAGGCCGAGACGGGGGTGTTGGCCGGCGCGATGGCGAGGGTGACCTGCTCAAGATCGGCCGAGCGCACGATGTGGATCGTGGGCGCGGGGTTGCCCAGGCCGTTGACCGTCGTGTAGTCCCAGTGAACGACCACATCCGTCGCGGTCGCGAGGAGGCGCGTGATCGCGTCGGAAAAGGTGAGGTCGGCGATCTCATCCCACGCGACCTTGTAGTCGAAGCCGAGGATGTCGCCGAGCAGGATGGGCACGCCGACCGCGATGGCCTGGTTGATGATGGTCTCCAGCGCCTGGGCGACGGTCACGGTGTTGCCCTCGTCGTCCTGGTTAAGGATGATGAGGCCCTGCGGAGCCATCGTGGGCGGACCGACGCCGGTGTCGGGATACACGGCCTGATTCTGGACCAGCTTGCGACGCGCCAGCCAATCCCAGGGGCCGAGGATTTCGTAGGAAGTGGACTCGGCATTGGGGCCGGCGAAGCAAGGGGCGGAGCGCACCTTGCCCACGAAGACGGTGACGCCGTCCTTCTTCACCACGATCTGCTGGCCGTAGGCGAAGATCGGGTCGGCATCCCAGGCGGCCGTGAGATGGTCCACCGTGAACACGTCGGCCTGCATCGAGGTGTAGGCGGGCTTCGGGTTGGCGAGCCCGAGAGTGGCGAGCGTGACGTCGTTGATGAGCCAGGTTGCCATGGTTATTGGGAATTTCCTCCGAGCGTCTTGAGTTGGTTGGCCAACACCGCCAGCTGCGCCTTGAACGCGGCGCTCTCCTCGTTCCTCTTCTTGAGTTCGGTCTCCAGATTTTTCCCGGCGGCGGCAAGCGCCTTCACCTCTTCCGTTGTGGTGCCGCCCTCGCGCGCGGCCTGGGCGGCATCGTTGAGCGCCTTGGCGGCGTCAAAGAGATCGGTGTCGCCCTTGGCCTTCGCACCACGACCGATGTTCTGCGCGCCCTCCTGCAACACCGGGGCCTCGTAGGTGCCGATTTTATCAACCAGAGTCTTGTCCGCGTCCTTCTTCTTCGCCGCTTCCAGATCGGCTTTTTTCTTGGGATCTTCGGTGATCTCGGTCGCCTTGTTTTGGTTTTCGGTGGCGGCCTTGTTCTTAGCGTTGATCTCAAGGGCGGTATCGGCCTCTTGCTTCGCTCTTTGGGCCGCGTCGATGTTTTTGCCCTCGGCCTCTTTCACCGCCGCCAGCGCTTTGGTGGCGGCTTCGAGTTCGGCCCTGAAGCGGGTGAGATCATTAAGCGTCTGCTGGCCCTCGGGAGAATCGGCGCGCTGACCGCGCCCCTTGGCGACGGTGGCGTCATAGAGCTTTTTCGCATCGGAGGCGGCATTTTCGGCCGCGCTGATTTTCTGCTGCGAGGTTTCGATCTGCTTTCCGGCTTCATCCCGGCGATCCGTCTGGAAACGCTGGTTGCGGTCGAACGAGCCGGCGGCGGAATCGGCGCGGGCCACGGTTTTCCGGGCGTCAAATTCCTGGGTAACGCGCGTGCGCTCTTCCTCGGTTTTTGCACGGACCAGCGCCTGCGCTTCGGCGAGGTCCAGTTCGGCGAGCTTGGCCTTGAGAGCGGCTTCGGCCAGGGCATCGAGGCGCGTGAGGGCCTCGGCCACTCCGGAATTAAGCCGGTCGATGGAATCGGCGCCGGCCTTGGCATCGGTGGCGATTTTCGTGAGGGCGGTGTCTCCCGCTTTTTTGATGCTCTCCAGGTCCTTGGTGAGATCGACGCGGCCGGAACGGGTTTCCTCGAAGGCATCGGCAAGACCACGGGCCTTGACGATCATCCCGCCCAAGACACCGCCCGCCGCCATGGCGGCATCTTTCAGCAGGAGAAAGGTCGAGATCGCGGCGAGGACGGGGTTGGCGGCGAAGGCGGCGCCGAGGCCCTTGATGGCGCGGCCGAGGTTGAGGATGCCGCCGATACTGCCATTAGTTGCACCGTTAAGTTTCTCGATGGCCTCGGTCCCCTTGAGGGCTTTCTCGGCCTGGTCTGAAATCGCGGACGTGCTCTTTTTAAGATAGTCCGGGATCTTGATGCTACTCTCTGCGATTTCCTTTTGAGCAGCAGCCAGGCGCTGGATTTCCGGGGCGGCGGACTTGGCATCGGAGACCTGTTGCAGCTTAAACTTAAGATCATCGGCGGAATTTCCCGCCGCCTCAGTCGCCGCGATGACGGTCTTGAGGTCAGCCTCAAGCTTCTCAAACCCCGGCGCATCGAGCGCGGCGAGCGTGCGGTTCCACTTCTCCTGCTCGATCTGGCCCTTGAGCGCGCCCTCGGCGAGGAGGTTGGCGGCGGCCGTGGCTTTGTTCAGGCCGGCCGTGGTGGGGTCGGCGCTGCCTTCGTTTTTGAGGCGAAGGGCGATTTCGAGGGGGTCCATGGGATCGGAAGACGGAGGACGGTGGACGGAGGACGGTCGGATCAATTCGCCCGGCGCACGCGGCAGGACCACTGGCCCGAGGGGGGGTCGATGTCGCTGGCCGTGAGGTCGCGGACGATCAGAGTCAGAGTATCGGTGCCGCTGATCGTGCAGCTTTCGGTGATGACGCCGGCAGACCAATTGGAGGGAGGCGTGATCTCAATCGTTTGGCCGGCATCCTGCCGAGCGCCATAGACCTTGAAGGTGAGCGTCTGTGTGGAGCCCGCCGTGATGTTTGGAAAGTCGAGGATTGGGTGACGCCACAGATCGCCGTCTTTTCCGGCATAGACGGCTTGAGCCATGAGTCTATGTCCGGTGGTGTTGGGGTGAACAGTGGTCGCATAGGTGCTTGGCGAGCCGGTGTCCATCATGGCGGAGTAAACATCAACGAACGGCAGGCCGCGAGAGACGTAAGCATCGGCCTGAGCCGTGATATAGAGATCGCTCTTCGTGGCGTTAATCTCGGGGTTATAGGGAAGCCCTACGCCGATAACTTTGACACCCTCCGCAATCAGGGTATCGCACGCGGTGCCGAGGGCTGTCTTCATCGCGGCTACTTTTACTGGATCGCCGTCCGTCGTGGGGTCATTGCCTATGCGTGAGTCGTTCGTGCCGAGCGCAAGCGTCACAATGTCGGGTTTCCACAGAGCAACATCGGCAGCGACAGTGGGAGCACTCGCAAACCCCGTTCCCGCGATGGACAAAGCCCCAGACTTCGCTACGTTGTTATAAACATATCCGCACCGATTCGCGAAAATGAAGGTGAAGTTCCCGTTGTAAGTGCTCGCGTCCGAGCCTTGGGAGATACTATCCCCCATCGCCATGTAACGCGGCTTTTGAGGGATACGACCAACCGCTCGAAGATATTTATAAACGCGCTCACTTAAATCTTTCGCCTCGGAAGTCGTTAGTTCCGTGCCGATGGCGAGAAAACTCAGCGGTAGATTTGTCCAGTAAATGGACCCTCCAAGACGACACCTAAAACTATTGATGTTTCCGCTAAATGTGCCGGTTGCTGCTCCCGTAGCGACAGAGTATATGACACCATTCTGAAACATGGTGACCCCCGACGATCCAGCCGTGATCGCGATGATGTTCCCAGCATTGCACCCGCCGCTGCTAAAGCTTCCGACTGCGACAGCCTGATTCATGTTCAACCCGAAGTTCGAGTCTGCCGATGCTGGCATGTTCGCCGCAAGCGCGCCGAAAGCGATGCCCCCAACGTTTCCCGTCTCTCTGAAATCATTCCGCCCTGAGGGAGTCGTTGCATAGACGGCACTGACATTGGTGACGCTGGCGCCGATGCTCGCCAGATCAAACCCAAGATCCAGATACTTGGACGAATTGGTGCTACCAGGATAAATGCCGATGAGCGGGTCGTAATCTGCCTCCACGAAATTATTGTTCGTGATCGCGCCAGCGCCCTTGAACTTAACGAATGATGCCGCGAGAGAGTTGCCGCCGAAAGTCATGATCTGAGGAAGCTTTGAATAGTAGCCGACTCTTTTGACGCCTGCGATCAGGTCATCCAAGGCAGCGAGGCGGGCCGCATCAATGGTGGCGCCAGCGGCTAAAATCCGGGCGTAGTAATCGGCTGTCTCCGCCTGAAGAGGAATCTGGGCGATGGTGGCGGCGTTGGTCGTGGTGGTGCCGCCGATGCCTGGCACGGTGCCGGCGGTGGAGCTGGTTGCGGCCGTCATGTTGCCGGCCGGCAAGGTGCCGGTGACATCCGATGCGAGGCGGACGGTGAGCGTATTGCTCGCACCGTTGATGGTGGCGCCAGTGATCGTGCGTGTGGCAGTGCGCTCAGTAACGATGGCGGCATCGCGGGCGGTAGCCTCGGTCGAGATCGCGGTGGCGTTGGTGTTGAGCTGCGTCTGGATCGCGCTCGTCACGCCGTCGACGTAACCCAGCTCGGTGCTGGAGACGGTGCCGATGCTCGTGGTGGACGGGAGCACGACCGTGCCGGTGAACGCGGGGTCGGCCAGCGTGGCCTTGAGATCGAGCGCGGCCTGGAGGCCGTTGATCTTGGCGATGGTGATCTGGTTGTTCGCGAAGGCGACCGTCGCGGCCGAGAGGTCGAGCGTGCGGCCGGAGCCGAAGACCAGGTCCTCGTTGATGAAGTTGCCGACGGTCTTTTTGGTGACCGGGGCGTTGCCCGCGTTCTGCGCGAGCAGCGGCGCGGCGAGGAGGGCGAAGAGAAGGAGGAGCTTTTTCATGGTGGTGTTTTAACCGGCGACGAAGACGAAGGGGTTGTTGATGGCGTCGAAATTTGCCGGCCGCACGATGCCGGGGAGTGCCTGCGCATCGGTGCCGGCGCGCACCTGGTAGTTCTTGCGTTCGCCCGCGACGGTGCCGGCGATCCACTTGCCGAAGTCGTCGGCCGAGACGTTGAGCGTATCGAGCGAGGCCTCGCCGCCCGTCAACTCGATGAAAGCCGGCCGGAAGATTCCGGCGGCGGCCGGCAGCGAGGCGATGACGGTCGGCGCCGGGAAATCGTGGCTCTCGGCCTGCTCGGCGGTGATGTTTGCGATGAAGAGTCGGCCGATGCTGAAGACATCGACGGTGGTGTCGCCCGTGGGCTGGTGGTAGCCGACGGTCTTGCCCGTGGGCGAATGGCGCCAGGGAGTGACGGGGGCGGCGGTGGCGGGATTGAATGCGGACATGGTGTGTGGTGTTGGTGGGTTACAGATCGGTGATGGTGAAACTGCCGCCGGAGACGGTGTAGTCGTGGACCGAGCTGGTGCCCGGTGCGCGGCCCCGGTGCTGGATCACGGCGTTGGCAAAGTTCATTTTGAAGCCGGCCCCGGCGGAGCCGATGGCGATGGCGAAGGTCGGGCCGACCTTGGTCTCAAAATCCAACTCGTGCTGCGCGAGCGCCCGCACCGCCAGCACGACGCTGGCGAGAGGCTTGCGCTTCACCGTGAAGGTGATCTGCCGGGAGCGGTTGCCCCGGTTGATCATCTCGGCGGTGGCGGCGCGGAAGAGCTGGCGCTCCTGGGTGACGGAGTGGCCGTCCATGAGCAGGCTCTCGACGGTGTCGTCGAGAGTCGCCAGGACGAGCATGTCGCCGCCGGTGCCGAGTTGGATCGCGATGACCATGTTCTAGGGGCTAGTTGCTAGTGGCTAGGAGCTAGAGGCTAGATTAGGCGACGTTTCCGATGGTCCAGAGCGGGGCCAGGACGTTGGCGGTGATCTTGCGGACCGATTGGAACGTAAGCTCGCCGTTGCGGTTGGCGGCGCCGTAGGCGAAGGAGCCGGGCTCGACGTGGGTGTTGGCCAGGGTGAACTTCGGATCGCCCGACGTCGCGCCCGCGATGGCGAGATCATAGACGG
>JBAZSJ010000057.1:0-31422 GCA_041662485.1 Opitutaceae bacterium
TCACTCAAAACGCTTGAAACCATAATATTAAACTCAATTTACTCCCCCCCCTTTTGAGAACCTATACACGCTCGCGATCAGCGGTTCTGGTAAAATCAAACGGCGGAAATGAATTTAGGACCTCCCTAAAGTCGCTCCTACATTTCGGAGGGAATCAGCGCGTCTGTGCGGGGTAGCGGCGGAGGTCGAGGGTGTTTGTGTGAGACAGACTATTATTTGGCGGGAACCAGTCTCCAACCGCTGTCTGCAAATTCGTATTTCTCGCCGGAAAGACCGGTCACCAGTTCGGGGTGTTCGTCGCGGCTCTTCTTGCCATAGGGCTTCACTTGAACCCATTGATTAGTCAGCAGAATGAACTTTTTTGTATGAGGGTGGATATACTGAACCATGATGTCCAAAATGGAGTCGCCGTTCAGGTCCGTGTAGGTTGTTGCGTTGGTGATATGATATTCGGCCACTGATCCACCGGGGGGAGCCGCTTCATATCTTATGAGCTCCGGACGCAGCGTGATCGTGGCGCTTTTGAGCTTATAAGCTTCGGTCTGGTGAATGGAAAAATCGAACAGGGTTCCTTCTGCACTTACATTTCCTTCGCGTTCAATGAATGAAAAATAGGCACCCTTCAGGGCTAGCGGCGTATAAATTAGAACAGGTTTTCCTTGGCTATCTGTCTGGGCGCGTTTGATGGGCAGGGTGGCCCTGTCGTCATCATATGCCATCGGTTGGGGCGGGCCTTTTTTTGTCGGCGCAGGGGCTTTGGGCGGGGCGGATGCGCAGCCGGCAGCCAGTGAGACGATAACCAAGGCCGTGAAACTCTTTGGGGTCATTTTCCCGAGCGTGCCAGCATCGCGGCGTAAAGCCGCTCCTACATTTCGGAGCGGGTCAGCGCGGAGGCGTGGAGGACGGACCTCCAGGTCCGTCATGATGATCGTTCGAGGGATTCCACCGGGATCGGACCGGGAGGTCCGATCTCCTTTTCCGGTTCTTGGCGTCTTGGCGTTTAAAAAATCCGAGTTCGAAGGGAGAACGAGTAAGAGAACGAGGAACGAGAACGATTTTTACCGCGTCTGCGCGGGGTAGCGGCGGAGGTCGAGGGTGTGGCGGCCTTCGGGCGGGAAATCGATCTTCGGAATCCAGCGGTGCTGGCCCAAGGTGTGCGGCCAGGATTCCCAGCGTTCGTTGAAGCGTTGGACGGCGTCGGCGGGCGTCGCGGGGCGGGTGGTGTAGGGCGTGCCGGCGGGATTCCACACGTGCCAGCGGGCGGCGGCGACCACGGTGAGCGTTTCCTTGTCCACCCACTCGATGAGTAGCGGGGCGTGGACAGGGACGTGCGGGTGGAGCGCGATGTTGAGGAAGAAGGCGCGGTAACGGATGCCGGCGGCGGCGGCGGGGGGCGGAGGCCGGAGGGACGGAGGGCCGGAGGGACGGAGGACGGAGCTTTCCAAGGGGCGGAATTCGCAGGGGTAGCCGTTGACGAGGAGGATGCCTTTTTCGAGGGCGACGGGGTCGCTGACGATGGCTTCGATGCGGTCCATGCTGGCGTCCACGCTGCGCGAGGTGCCGGCGCCGTTGGGTTGTTCGCCGAGGAGCGGCCAGGCTTCCAAGGCCTGACGGAAGGCGACGGTGTAGGTGACGGGTTTGGCTTTCTTGGTCTTGGCGGCGGGCGGGATGGTGAAGGCGAATTCGCCGCACTTGGGGAAACGGAATTCCCAGAGCGGGCGGAGCCATTCGGTTTCGAAGGGGATGCCGTGGGCGCGGAGGTCGGCGCAGATGGCGGAGAGATCTTCCCACACGAAGGCGGGGAGGAAGAATTTGTCGTGGAGTTCGCCGCCCCAGCGGATGAAGGGCGTTTTAAACGGATCAATCGCGAGGCGGGCGAAGATGGCGCGGATGAAGAGCGCGACGACGGACATGGCTTCGCGGTCGGGGTGGGTCTCGAAGGCGCGGAGTTCGACGAGGCCGAGGCGTCCGTTTCCGGCGAAGGGATTCCAGAGCTTGTCCACGCTGATCTCGGCGCGGTGGGTGTTGCCCGAGCGGTCCATGAGCAGGTCACGGAAGAGGAGGTCGAAGAGGGCGAAGTTTTGCGGGGAGCCGAATTGCTCGGCGCCGGCGCAGGCGATTTCGAGTTCGTAGAGGGCTTCGAAGGTGGATTCGTCGATGCGCGGGGCTTGCGAGCTGGGGCCCATGTATTGGCCGGAGAAGGCGTAGCTGAGGGCGGGGTGGTGTTGGAAATAACGGATCGCGGAAGGCAGGAGCGCGGGGAAGGCGAAGAACGGCGAGGCGAGTCCGAGGGGGCCGCCGAAGACGAGGTGGGCGCCGCCGCCGGTGCCGGTGGCGCGGCCGTTGAACTGGAGCTTGCGGGCGGTGAGGCCGATCTTGCCGGCGGCGGTGTAGAGGCGGTCGAGCTGGCGGTCGTAGTCGGCCCAGTCGTTGCAGATGGAGAGGTTGACCTCGACGACGCCGGGATCGGAGGCGAAGCCGATGGTGGGGAGGCGCGGATCGGTGGGCGGGGCGTAGCCGGCGAGGACGGCGTCGGAGAGCTTGAGCGAGGCGAAGACGTTTTCTATGGCGGCGATGAGCGCGAGGTAGGCGTCAACGGTGAGCGGCGGGATGAAGATGGTGACGGCGCCGTTTAACACCTCGACGGTGAGGGCGCGGCGGAGGTTTTTTTCGCCGAGGCTGGCGAGGGGGAGGCGGAGGCCGATGAGGCTGTCGCCAGGGAAGAGGACGGCGGAGTCCTTCTTCAGCGCGGCGCGCCAGTTGTCGCTGATCCAAGCGGAACCGTCGTGGTCGAGCGGGAGGACGAAGCCGGCGCCGGCGTCGGGGGTGGCCTCATCGTGCGTGGGCAGGATGCCGGCGGCGGGGACGGAGAGTTTTTTGGCGAGGGCGGTGATGACGGCCTGCGCGTGCTTGAGGGTGTGGCGGCCTTTTTTGATGTCACCGCGGAGGCGTTTGATGTCGTTCCAAGCGGGGATGCCGTCGGCGCGCCATTGGATGAGCAGGGCCCAGCGGGGCAGAGGTTCGCCGGGGTAGTGTTTGCCGGAGGTTTCGAGGATGACGGCGCCGGGATAGGCGTCCTCGATGAGCTGGCGGGCGAAGCGGCGGGCGTAGTCGAGCTTGGTGGGGCCGAGGGCGGCGGTGTTCCATTCGGCACCGGTCGGGTCGTGCGGGATGAAGGTGGGCTCGCCGCCCATGGTCATGAGGACGCCGCTCTTGGCGAAGGTGGCTTCGACGGCGTTGGCGCAGGCGAGGATGGAGGACCAGGCGGAGGGGTTGTAGGGAGCGGCGGACATGGGGGGATCAGGTGATTTTTTCAACCAAGACGCTGGCGGAGAGTTCGTGGTGAACGGGCGTGGGATGGTAGTAGGAACCTTGGATCGGGTTGATGCTTTCGGCGATGGCGGCGTGGGCGACGGGGATGAAGGCGTCGTCGCACCAGATGCCGTGGGTGGGATCCATGCCCTTCCAACCGCCGCCGGGGAGGTAGACCTCGGTCCAGGCGTGCATGGCGCCGGCGGAGGGCGAGTCGGCCTCGGGATCGAAGAGGTAGCCGCTCACGAAACGGGCGGCGATGCCGAGTGTGCGGCAGATCTCGATGAAGAGGATCGCGTAATCGCGGCAGGAACCGCTGCCGAGACGGAGCGTGACAAGGGAAGGCTGGATGCCGCGCTCCTCGCGACGCTGGTAGCGGAGCGTCTGGTGGAGGAGGGTGTTGAGGGCGACGAGGTAGGGGACGGTTTCTTTCGGGCGGTCCACGAAGTGTTCGTCGAGCCAGTTGAGGAGACCGGTGCGGGTCTCGGGGAAAGGCGGGGCGAGGTAGGGGGTGAGATTGAAGGCGTCGTTCTCCTCGTATTCGAAGGGGAAGGTGAACGCGTAGGGCTTCAGGATGAAGTCGAAGGGATTGATGTCGAGCGTCTCGACCTCGAAGTCGGTGCGGATGGTGAGCGTGGGGGCGCGGTCCCAAAAATGGGCCCAGGCGAGGGCGTTGTCGTAGGAGTCGCGCGTCCAGATCAGCTTGGCGTCGGGGGAGATGTTGAAGGTGAAATTGCGGACGCGGAGGAGGGCGTTCTCACGGGGGCGCAGGTAGAGCAGGTGCGGCGAGAAGCCGACTTCGCGTTCATAGGCGTAGCTCGTGCGGTGGGAGACGTGGATCTTCATTCAATGGGCGGATTAGCAGTTGTCGGGCCGCAAGGGGCGGTTGCCGACGCAAACATGAAAACAGGTAATGCGAACAAAGCTAAGTTTTTTCATGTTTGGCAACGGCCTGCACGGCGCATTGCCTGAGCGGACGCATGCAACCGGGCGGTGTTAACCTCTATCTCGTCGGCTTCATGGGCACGGGCAAGACCACGGTGGGTCGCGCCGTCGCCCATCAGCTCGGCTATGCGCTGCTCGACAGCGACCACGAAATCGAGCGGCAGCAGGGACGGACCATTTCGGAGATTTTCGCGAAGGACGGCGAGGCGGCGTTCCGCGTGATGGAACGGGCGTTCGTCGAAGGCGGACACGAGGCGACGCGCACGGTGGTCGCGTGCGGGGGCGGCCTTGTGGTGCAACCGGGGATGTTGGAGCTGTTGAAACAGAAGGGCGTGGTCATCTGCCTGCACGCCTCGCTGGAAACGATTTTGCGGCGCACGCAGGGCAACAAAAACCGTCCGCTGCTCGATGTGGAAGATCCGATGGACCGCATCCGTGCGCTCTACGCGGCGCGCGAACCCATCTACAACCGGGCCGGCTCGATCATCCTGACCGACGGACGAACGCTGGCGGACATCGTCCAGCATGTGCTGCGCACTTACCGGCGGGAGGCGGCGGATTTCGCGCGCGCCGCGAGAAATCCGGAAGCCGGAGACCGGAAACCGGAAAACTGATGCAGCCCGAGCGTGAGACGGTGCGGGCGCGCTTGCAGGCGCTCGGGTTTGACGAGGTGCGCTTTGCGCGGGTGGAGGCGGGTTTCGGCCCGGGGCTGCGCGCGTGGCTGGACGCCGGCTATCACGCCGACATGGCGTGGATGGAGCGCACGGTGGAGAAACGCTCCGATCCGGCGCTCGTGCTGCCGGGGGCGAAGTCGGTGATCATGCTCGGGGTGAATTATCTGCCGCCGGCGGCGGGGGAGAAGGTAGGGACGGACCGCCGGGCCGTCCGAATGGATATGCGCATGCCGTCCGATAATCGCGGCGGGCCCAGCGGTCCCGCCCTACCTGCGGGGAAGCCCGTGTGGGCGCGGTATGCGCTCCATGCGGATTACCACGATACTATTAAAGAGGCACTCGTGCAGGCGGGGCTCGTGCTGGAGGAATTGGGCGGAGTGACGGCGAAGGACTATCGTTACTACGTCGATACCGGTCCGGTGATCGAACGCGGCTGGGCGGCGAAGTCGGGACTCGGGTTCATCGGGAAGAACTCGATGCTGATCTCGCGCAAGCACGGCAACTGGCTGTTCCTTTCGGCGGTGTTGACGACGCTGGAATTCGAGTCGGACGCGCCCGTGCGCAAGGACGCGGAGGGACGCGAGACGGAGCCGGGGTTGTTGTGCGGGAAGTGCACGCGGTGCATGGACGCGTGCCCGACGCAGGCGTTGCCCAAGCCGGGCGTGGTGGATGCGCGGCGGTGCATTTCCTACCAGACGATCGAGAACAAGGGGATCATTCCGCGCGAGCTGCGCGAGGGAATCGGCAACCATCTGTATGGTTGCGACGTGTGCTTGGAGGTGTGTCCGTGGAATCGCTTCGCGCAGGCGGGGAGGCGGATGCTGCTGTCGGCGCGCTACGATCTGGCGGAGCTGACGTTGCGCGAGGTCTTGGAGCTGACGCCGGAGCGGTTTGCGGAGGTTTTCCGGAAGACGGCGATCAAGCGCGTGAAGATCACCGGGCTGTTGCGTAACGCTTGTGTCGTGGCGGGCAACACCGGGGCGCGCGATTGTCTCGACGTGCTGGTGCGGCTCGCGGGCCATGCGTCACCGGTGGTGCGGGCGCATGCGGTGTGGGCGGTGCGGCGGCTGGGGGCGGGGGAGCAACTCGCGTCGGTGCGCGCGGTGGAGACGGAGGCGGCGGTTTTGGCCGAGTATGAAACTGACTTTTAGGTTAAGAGGGTTGCTTAAAAGGTAGGAACGGACCGCTGGGCCGTCCGGTTGGGCGTGCGTAGGCTACTGTGATTCGCGGCGGGCCCAGCGGTCCCGCCCTACCTCGGACGGTTTTATAGGCGCCTTTTCAGGCGAAGATCCGCGCCATCACGTCGGCGAAGGCCGCTGGCGGGCGCACGGGCCGGCCCGCGCGGTCGATGAAGGCGTGAAGGGTGGAGCCGGTGGCGATCAGTTCCTCGCCGCGATGCAGCTCATACTCCATGCGGATGCGCAGGGTGGGTTTCTCGCGCAGGATGGTGGTGATGCGCACGATGTCGTCGTAGTGCGCGGGCTTGAGGTAGCGCAGGCTGACCTCGAGGACGGGCAAAAAGAAGCCTTGGGTCTCCAGTTGGCGATAGGGCAGGCCGTGCTCTTTGAGGAGGGCGGTGCGGCCGATTTCCAGCCAGGGCAGGTAGCTACCGTGATAAACGACACCCATCATGTCGGTTTCGGCATAGCGGACGCTGACTTCGGCGCGGGAGGTGATCATCGTAAAGGCTGGGCGACCACAACGCAGAAGCGGACGGCGAACAAGGCTGTTTGTTGGGAGTCCGGACGACGGGCAAAATCGGCATGGTGTTTGCAGGCAAGGGGCGTATTCCGCGCGGGAATCAGCCCGAACGCAGCCCGGTGGCGTTCAGGCTGATTTTTTTGGGCAAAACCCGCTTTGCGGAGTTTTTGTTTTACATTGGAAATACCGGACTCTTCTTTCGACAACTGACTTTTCACTCTCAAAACGATCACCAGTGAGCACCCAACCCACGCGAAAAGCCTTCCTTGCCAAACTGACCGGACTTCTGGCCCTTGCCGGGCTGGCGCCCACGATGTTCGCGAGGTCGACCGCTTCCGCCGTCGCGCCGGTTTCGCCCAAGGTGCCGTTTTCGGTCCGCCCTGACGTCCGCTCCGTCGCCCGTTCGGCCGACAGCGTTTGATCCGGGCCATTTTTCACCCAGAGGAAACCTTTTCAGGACATGTCCAACCTCTTTCCGAAATCGGTCAATAAGCTGCCATTACAGATCCTAGTGTTTTTGTCTCTGGTCGGCGGCCTCGCGACGGCGGGGATCACCTACTACGCGACGCCCAGCTACGCCAACGTCGGCTATGCGCCCGTGCAGCCCGTGCCGTTCAGCCACGCGCTCCACGCCGGCCAGCTCGGCATGGACTGCCGCTTCTGCCATTCGAACGTCGAGAAGTCCGGCCACGCCAACGTCCCGACCGCGCAGACATGCATGAACTGCCATAACCAGATCAAGACCGACAGCCCGCTGCTCGCCCCCGTGCGCGACAGCTTCGCGTCCGGTGATCCGGTGCCTTGGGTGAAGGTCCACATCGCGCCAGACTACGTTTATTTCAACCACTCCGTCCACGTCGCCCGAGGCGTTTCGTGCGTCTCCTGCCACGGCAAGGTCAACGAGATGGACGTCGTCAACCAGGCCAAGTCCCTCACGATGAGCTTCTGTCTGGATTGCCACCGCGCGCCCGAGAAGTTCATCCGTGATCCGAAGCTCGTCACCGACCTCGATTGGAAGAACCCCGAGGGCGAGAAGGCCCAGGTCGAACAGGGCAAAAAATTCGTCCACAACTGGAACGTCAAACCTCCGCAAAGCTGCTCCGGCTGTCATCGCTGATGAAACGCAAATTTGAACATCCCGCTCCTTCGGAACGCGAACTGACGGGTCCCCGTTATTGGCGCAGTCTTGACGAACTGTCCGCCACCGAAGGCTTCAAGGCCCAGGTCGCCCGCGAATTTCCCGAGGGCGCGTCTTCGTTGGAGGGCGTTGATCGCCGCCAGTTCTTCAAGCTCATGGCCGCTTCCTTCGCCCTCGGCGGAGTGGGCCTCGCCGCCGGCTGCCGCCGTCCCGAGAAGCATGTTCTGCCTTTCGGCAAGTCGGTCGAATACACGATTCCCGGTCTGCCGCTGTATTTCGCCTCGGCCATGCCTCTGCGCAAGGGAGCCATTCCGATCCTCGCCGAGACCCATGAGGGCCGTCCGACCAAGATCGAGGGCAACCCGACCTACAAGCCCTACGGCGGCGCGAGCAACGCCATCGTGCAGGCCTCGGTGCTTGAGCTTTACGACCCGAACCGCGCCACCGTTTCGACGATCAAGGGCGCGGCGGTCACCGCGGCCGACGTGCAGGACCTGCTCGCCCGCATCGGCAAAGATGCCGCCGCGAGCAAGGGGGCGGGACTCGCGTTTCTCGCCGGCCAGTCCAGCTCGCCGACGCGCGCCGCGCTTGTCGCCAAGCTGAAGAAGAAGTTTCCCGAGGCCGTCTGGGCCGAATACGAGCCCGCGCAGGACGAGCCGCCGGTGGCCGCCGCCGAGGCCGCGTTCGGCAAGAGCGTCAAGCCGGTCTACCAGTTCGCCAAGGCCAAGCGCATCCTCTCGGTCGACGCCGATTTTTTCCACTCTGAGTCCGGTTCGCTCCAGTTCGCGCGCGATTTCGCCAAGGGCCGTCGCGTCACGAAGCCAACCGACCCGATGAACCGCCTCTACGCGGTCGAGAGCACCTTCACGCTCGTCGGCTCGATGGCCGACCACCGTCTGCGTCTCGCGAGCAGCCACATGCTCGCGTTTGTCGCGGCGATGGCCTCGCGCATCGTCGGCGGAGATTACGCATCGCTCGCGGCTGGTCTGGATGTTGACGCCAAGTGGCTCGACGCCTGCGCCGCCGATCTGGTGGCCAGCGCCGGCAAGGGCGAGTCGCTCGTCGTCGTTGGTTCTCACCAGCCCGCGGCCGTCCACGAGATCGCCTACCGTATCAACGTCGCGCTCGGCGCCGTCGGCAACACGATCGATTTCGTTGCGATTCCCGAGGACAAGGCCGCCGACATCGGCGTGCTGGCCAAGGTGATCGAGGGCGGAGCGGTCAAGACGCTCGTCGTCCTCGGCGGCAACCCGGCCTACAACCTGCCCGGCAATTTCGATTTCGCCGCGCTGGTGAAGCGCGTGCCGGAAGTCGTCCGTTATGGCTACACCGTTGACGAGACCACGCTGCTTTCGAGCGCGCACATCGTCGCGGCGCATTACTTGGAGTCGTGGGGCGACGCCCGCACGGCCGACGGCACCATCGTGCCGGTGCAGCCGATGATCATGCCTCTGTTTGACGGCATCACGGAACTCGAAGTCCTCGCCCGCATCCTCGGCGAAGGCCCGACCGATCCGCACACGCTTGTCTATGAAACCATCACCGCGCTGGCGGGTGGCGACGCTCAGAAAAGTTTCAACCAGTTCCTGCACGACGGCCTTCTCGCCGACTCGGCCTACGAAAAGGTCGATGTCTCCCCGCGTGCGGCGTCCGCCATCGCGGCGGTTGCGCCGGTCAAGCTCTCCAAGGACAACCTCGAGGTTCGCTTTACGTTCGACGCGAAGGTCGACGACGGACGCTTCGCCAACAATGGCTGGCTCCAGGAGTGCCCCGATCCGATCACCAAGATCTCGTGGGACAACGCCATCCTCGTGAGCCCGCGTCTCGGCAAGGAACTCGGCATCTCGCCCAAGGGCTGGGCGAAGCAAGTCTCTCGCGTCGAGACCGCCGATTTCGTTCAGGGCAAGGAGCAGGCTTACCTGTGCGAGGTGACGGTCAACGGCCGCACCCTCAAGGCTCCCGTCCACATCCAGCCGGGTCTCGCCAACTACACCATCGTCCTTCCCCTCGGCTACGGCCGCACGGCGGCGGGCCATGTCGGCGACGGCGTCGGGCAGAACTACTATCCGCTCCGCACGAGCGACAACGCCGGCTTCGTGACCGGCGCCAAGATCGCCATCACCGCAGAACGCTACGCGCTCGCCAACACCCAGGGGCACTGGTCCATGGAAGGCCGCGACATCGTGCGCGAGGCCAACCTCGACGAATACAAAAAGGACCCTGGCTTCGCTTCCTCCTTCGGCATGGAGGCCGAGACGCCTGCGGTTTACAGCAATCTCACCGCCGAGGAGTTCTCCAAGCTTTCGCCCGAAAAGCGCGCGCAGATCACCGCCGCCCGCTCGACGCAGACGGATCGCGGCGGCTCGCTCTTCAAGACGCCCGAGTTTGACGGCGTTCACCAGTGGGGCATGTCGATCGATCTCAACACCTGCATCGGCTGCAACGCCTGCGTCATCGCCTGCCAGGCCGAGAACAACATCCCCATCGTCGGCAAGCAGCAGGTGCTCTTCGGCCGCGAGATGCATTGGATACGTCTCGACCGCTACTACTCCGACGGAAAGATCGCCGGAGGCGCGTGGGGCGGCGACGAAAACCGCGAGATCCCCGAGGATCCGCAGGTTTCGCTCCAGCCCGTCGCCTGCCAGCACTGCGAGATGGCCCCGTGCGAAGTCGTGTGTCCCGTCAACGCCACCGTGCACGACGAGGAAGGCCTCAACACCATGGCCTACAACCGTTGCATCGGCACGCGTTACTGCGGCAACAACTGTCCCTACAAGGTTCGCCGTTTCAATTACTTCGACTGGAACAAGCGCGCGACCGACCAGGTTTACCTCGGACCGCTCGGCTCCCAGTCCCAGATGCCGGAGTTGGTCAAGATGGTCAAAAACCCCGACGTCACCGTGCGCATGCGCGGCGTGATGGAGAAGTGCACCTATTGCGTGCAGCGCATCCAGCAGGCCAAGATCCAGCAGAAGGTGAAAGCCGGCGCGTCCTCCGACGTCACCGTGCCCGACGGCACGATCAAGACCGCCTGCCAGCAGGTGTGTCCGGTCGAGGCCATCGTCTTCGGCAACGTCAAGGACGAGCACAGCGCCGTCTCGCAGGCCAAGGCCCGCGAGCAGGATTACTCGTTGCTCGGCTACCTGAACATACGCCCCCGCACGACCTACCTCGGCAAGCTGCGCAACCCGAACCCGGCCATGCCGGACTACGCGGACCTGCCGCTCAGCCGCAAGGAATACAATTCCAAGAACCACTCCGCCCCAGGCCATGAGGGCGGCAAAAAAGAGCACGGCGCCGCTTCGCCCACGAACGCCAAACTCTTCGGAGGACTTAGCTGATGTCGTCTCACCTTGAAATCCCCGCCTCCACGCAGGCCGTCCTCGCCGAGGTCAACCCGGCGTCGAATCCGCGTCCCGTTCTCGTTCTCAATGATCGCAGCCACGCCTGGATCACCGAGAAGGTCTGCGGCGTCATCGAGGGCAAGACCCCGCTTTGGTGGTGGGTTTGCTTCGCGGTCTCGTGCGGCATCGCCAGCTGTTCGGTGATCGGCTTCGGCTACCTCGTGGCCACCGGCGTGGGCGTGTGGGGCCATGCCAGTCCCGCCAACTGGGCGTGGGACATCATCAACTTCGTGTTCTGGGTCGGCATCGCGCACGCCGGCACGTTGATCTCCGCGATCCTGTGCCTCACGCGCCAGAACTGGCGCACGTCGATCAACCGCACCGCCGAGGCGATGACGATCTTCTCGATCGCCTGCGCCGGTCTGTTTCCCGCGCTGCACGTCGGCCGCGTCTGGCTCGCGATGCTTCCCGGTTACCTCTTCCCGGTACCCAACGCCAACGGCATCTGGCCCAACTTCCGCTCGGCGCTCGAATGGGACGTGTTTGCCGTCAACACCTACGGCTCCGTTTCCCTGATCTTCTGGTATGTCGGCATGATCCCCGACCTCGGCGTCCTGCGCGACCGCTTCTTCAAGCGCGGCGACAAGATCCGCTCGGGCATCTACGGCTTTTTCGCGATGGGCTGGCGCGGTTCGGCCCGTCACTGGGTCCACCACGAAATGGCCTACCTTCTTCTCGCCGGCATCGGCACGTTGATGGTCGTGTCCGTCTGCTCGATCGTGTCGTTCGACTTCGCCACCTCGCTTATCCCCGGCTGGCACACCACGATCTTCCCGCCTTACTTCGTGAGCGGCGCCATCTTCTCCGGTTTTGCGATGGTGATGACGATCCTTCTGCCCATGCGGGCGATCTTCAAGTTCGAGGACTTCATCACGCCCTACCACATCGACTGCCTCTGCAAGATCACCTTGGTGATGGGCACGCTCGTGGGCTACGCCTACCTGATGGAGTTCATCATCGCCTGGTATGGCGCGAACCCCAACGAAGGCTTCACCTTCGTCAACCGCACCTTCGGCCTCTACGACTGGGCCTACTGGATTATGTTCTCGTGCAATGTGATCACGCCCCAGTTCTTCTGGTTCAAGAAGGTCCGCTCGAACTTCGCGTTCATTTTCATTCTCACGATATTCATCAACATCGGCATGTGGTTCGAGCGCTTCGTGATCATCGTCACCTCGCTCGCCCGCGATTTTCTGCCGTCGAGCTGGGGTTACTACAGCCCGTCCATCGTGGAGATCCTGACGTTCTTCGGCACGTTCGGCGTGTTCGCCGTGCTCTTCCTCCTGTTCTTCCGCTTCCTCCCGATCATCCCGATGTCCGAGGTCAAGACGGTCACGCGCCAAGCCGACGTCCACGGCGGCAAACACTCCTGATATCAACCGACCATGGCTGAACAACCTTACGGCTTGATTGCCACTTTCGACACGGCCTCCGGCGTTTACCACGCGGCGGAAACCGTTCGTGACGCCGGTTACAAAAACTGGGACTGCATCACGCCCTATCCGGTCCACGGCCTTGACAAGGCCATGGGCCTGAAGCGTTCGCTCGTCCCCGTGTTTTCGCTCGCCGGCGGCATCGCCGGTGTCGTCGCGGGCGTCGGACTCGTTTTCTTCACGGGAGCCATCGACTACAAGCTGATCCTTGCCGGACGTCCCTTCTTCAGTCCGATTCCCGCGATCCCCGTGATCGTCGAGCTCGGCATCGCCCTCTCGGCCTTCAGCGCCGTGGCCGGCATGATCGTGCTGTGCCGTTTCCCGATGCTCTACCACCCGGTGCTCAAGAGCGACCGCATCATTTCCGCCCTCGACGACAAATACCTCATCGTGATCGAGGCCCGCGATCCCATGTTCAGCCCGACCCGAACCAAGGACCTGCTGGAAAACCTCGGCGGTCTCGATGTGAAGGAGCTGGAGGCCTAAGCCATGCGTTACGTCTATCTCGCCACCTTCTTCCTCGTGGTTCTCACGGTTTCCATCCTCGGTTTCCGCGGATCCATCTCCACCAAGTCGCCGATCGAGCTGATCCCCGACATGGATCATCAGGCCAAATACAAGCCGCAGGCCGAGTCCCGTTTCTTCGCCGACGGCAGCGCCGACCGTCCGCTGCCCGCCGGCGTGGTTCCGTTCGGCCGCTCCGCCAACGCCTCCGATCCCGCCTTCCTCCGTGCCGACGACGCGACCTACCTCGGCAAAAACGCCGACGGCAGCTGGCTGGCCGGCTTCCCGAAGTCGGTGAAGGTTGACGCACGTTTCATGGCGCGCGGCCAGGATCGTTACGCTATTTATTGCGCGCCCTGCCACGGTGCGCTCGGCGACGGCAACGGCATCACCAAACAATACGGCATGGGCGCCACGCCCAGCTACCACGACGACCGCCTCCGCACGATGGCCGAGGGCGAGCTCTACAACACGATCACCAACGGCAAGGGCAACATGCTCGCCCAGGCGGACAAGCTTTCGCCCCAGGACCGCTGGGCTGTCATCGCCTACGTCCGCGCCCTTCAGCGCGCGCAAAACGGCACCGCCGCCGACGTTCCCCCCAGTCACAAAGCCGAGCTAGGCCTTCAATAAATGAGCACCCACGCTGCATCCGCTCCCACGGCCATTGCCGCCGCTCCCGCTCCTGCGGGAAGCAACGCCACCAAGGCGCTCGGTGTCGGTATTGCCGGTATCGTCGCCACGGCGCTCGGTCTTGCACTGCCCGGCAACGCTTCCGCCGTCGCCGTCGGCTGGCTGGTGGCCATCGTATTTTGGACCGCCATCGCGATCGGCATGACGATGCTGATCATGATCCATCACCTCTCCGACGCCGGTTGGTCGGTGGTCCTGCGCCGTCAGTTCGAACACGGCATTTCCAGCTTCAAATGGCTGCTCCTTTTGTTTATCCCGCTGCTCCTTGCCACGTGGCTCGGCGCGGGCGACGTCGTCTGGCCTTGGGGAAATCTCAAGCACGTGCTCCACGGCACCGAGACGGTGGGCGAGGACCCTCTTTATTGGCACAAGTCGCCGATCCTGAACATCGCTTCGTTCAGCGCGCTGAGCGTGTTGCTTTACGCCTTCCTGATCTGGGTGGCCGCCCGCCTGCGCAAGGCCTCTTTCACGCAGGACGTCGACGGCGACATCAAGTGGAGCCACCAGAGCCACGCGACGTCGGCCTCGTGCATCGCGTTGACCGCGCTGGCCCTCACCGGAATCGCCTTTTTCTGGATCATGAGCCTCGAGTATCACTGGGGTTCGACGATCTACGGCATGTGGTTCTTCTCGGACTGCATCCGCGGCGCGCTGTCGGTCGGCCTGCTTGTCCAGCTCTGGCTTTTCGCGCGCGGCGACTTCAAGGGCATTCTCAGCAGCCGGCACCTCCACTGCATCGGCATGTTCATCCACGCGTTCACCGCGTTCTGGGCCTACGTGGCGGTCTGCCAATACATCCTCATCTGGAGCTCCAACATCCCCGAGGAAACCTTTTGGTATAACATCCGCGAGTTGAACCACGACGGCTCCACCAACCAGTGGTGGTGGGTCGGCATCGCGCTCATTCTCCTGAACTTCCTGGTACCGTTCCTCCTGCTCCTGTCCTACAAGACCAAGATCACCATCTACAAGATCGCCCCCGTCGCCCTGGCGATCCTCGCCACCACGCTGCTCGATCTGATCTACAACATCTCGCCCGTCCTCAAGAACTCCCACGGCGACGCCCAGCCGTTCCTGTCGCTCAACCTGCTCTGGATTCTGACCTCCGTGATCGGCGTGGGCGGCGTGTGCGTCTGGTCTTATTTCAGAAGCTTCGCCTCCACCAAACTCATCCCGATCCGCGACCCGCGCATCGCCGAATGCCTTGCCAACCATGAGTGACGCCGCTCCCTCCAAACCCAGCTTTGGCCTGACCCTCGTGGCCGCCATCGGCGGCTTCGTGATCTTCGTGGTCATCCTGCTGGTCGTCTACCTGCCCAAGCAGCCCGCGCCCCTCGGCGACGGCATCAAGACGCCCGAGCAGCGCAAGACCGCGCTCTCCGAGCTTCGCGCCAACGAAACCAAGGCCGCCACCGGCTACGCCTGGGTCGACCAGGCCAAGGGTGTCGTTCAACTTCCTCTGGATCGCGCCGTCGAGCTGACGCTGCGCGACATCGAGGCCAAACAATAATCCCGACGCATGGACTGGTTCTTCTACGCGGTGGCCCTTCCGATGGCGGCCCTCTTTCTCGCCTCGGCCGTCTACGCCCTCTACTGGGCGTCGAAGAAGGGCCAGCTGCGCGACTTCGACAAGGGCGCCGAATCGATCTTCGACGACGCGGAACCCGTCGGCCGTCCCACCGACTTCTTTCCGGGCAAGGCTCCCGCCGTCAAAACACCCGTTTTAAAATCCTGATTTCCCGATGGCCTCCGCTCCCAGTATTGTCTCATCCCTGAACCCCGCGACCTCGTCGGACGACGTGAAGCGCGCGGAACTCAGCGAGATCGACGCCTCCACCAAGTGGCCGGCGCTCTTCCTGCTCGCCTCCGCCGTGGGCTGGTTGCTCATCGGCACGGTCTTCGCGCTGATCTCGTCGTTCAAGATGCACTCGCCCGACTTCCTCGGGAACTACGAGTGGCTCACCTTCGGACGCGCCCGCACCGCCCACCTCAACGCCGTCGTTTACGGCTGGAGCGTCAACGCCTCCTTCGCGGTCGCCTTCTGGCTCATGGCCCGCCTCTCGCGCTCGGTGCTGCGTCACGCCGGCCTGCTCATCGTCGCCGCCGTGTTCTGGAACATCGGTGTCACGCTCGGCATCTACGGCATCCTCGCCGGCGACTCCACCTCGGTCGAATGGCTCGAAATGCCCACCTACGCCACGCCGCTGCTCTTCCTGGCCTATGCGCTGGTCGGCGCCTGGGCGGTCATCACCTTCCGTTTCGGTAAGTCGCCGCACATCTACGTGTCGCAATGGTATATCCTCGCGGCGCTGTTTTGGTTCCCGTGGCTCTACTCGGTCGCCGAGATCATGATCATCTTCGCCCCGGCCCGCGGCACGGTGCAGGCGCTCGTCAACTGGTGGTTCGCCCACAACGTCCTCGGTCTCTGGTTCACGCCCATCGGCCTCGCCGCCATCTACTATTTCCTGCCCAAGGTCCTCGGCAAACCGATCCACAGCTACTACCTCTCGGTGCTCGGCTTCTGGTCGCTGGCGATTTTCTACAACTGGGCCGGCGTGCACCATCTGATCGGCGGCCCCGTTCCCGCCTGGGTGCAGTCGGCCGGCATCGTCGCTTCGTTCATGATGATCGTCCCGGTCATCGTCACCGCGATCAACCATCACATGACGATGGTCGGCAGCTTCGGCGCGTTGAAATACAGCCCCACGCTTCGCTTCATCGTTTTCGGCGCGGTGTCCTACACGCTGGCCTCGCTCCAGGGTTCCTCGATGGCCATCCGCAGCTGGGCCGAGGTCACGCACTTCACGCACTACACCGTGGGGCACTCGCACCTCGGTCTGTATGCCTTCTTCACCATGGTGATGTTCGGCAGCATCTACTACATCATGCCGCGCATCCTCCTCAAGGAGTGGCCGTCGGCGACGCTCATCAGCCTGCATTTCTGGACGACCGCCATCGGCGTCATTGTTTACGTGGTGGATCTTTCCATCGGTGGAGTGATTCAGGGGCTGTTGCTCAACACTCCGGTGCTGGCACACAAGCTGGGCCTGCCTCAACAGCATGGCACTGACCCCGTGCCGTTCCTTGTTACGGTCAAGGAGACGATGATTTACCTGCAGGTCCGCAGCTACTCCGGCATCCTGATGACCGTCGGCCACGTGGCCTTCGCCATCAACTTCGTGTGGATGGTCGTCCGCAGCGCCCAGTCCTCCAAGACCGAGCCCACGCTCTTCCGCACTCCCCGTGAGATGGAGGTAACCGCACAATGAACCGCGCCCCCCTCATTTTCCTCGGCATCTTTTTTGCCCTGGCCCTTTCCTGGGTCGGCATCGTGCTGACCAACCAGATCGGCTACGGCTCGCTCCAGCCCGTTTACGACGAGGACGAAGGCAAGGCCTACCCGTTGCAGACCCCCGGCCTCGCCGCCCGCGGCAAGCTGGTCTACGAAGACCTCGGCTGCATCTATTGCCACACCCAGCAGGTCCGTCGCGCGGGCTACGGCTCCGACTACGAGCGCGGCTGGAGCGGCCGTGACGCCCTTTCCGGCAGCGTCGCCCGCGACTACATCCGCGAGAGCCGCGTGCTGCTCGGCACGATGCGCACCGGTCCCGACCTCCGCAACATCGGCGCCCGCCAGCCCGATTCCACCTGGCAATACCTGCATCTCTACGATCCGCAGATCACCTCGCCGGGCTCGAACATGCCTCCGTTCAAGTTCCTCTTCGAGACGCGCAAGATCGTCGGCCAGCCCTCGCCCAAGGCGATCCAGTCCAAGCTGCCCGCCAAGTATCAGCCGCCCGCCGGTTACGAAATCGTGCCCAACGAACGCGGTGAAAACCTTGTGGCTTACATGATGAGCCTGAAGGACACCTACGCGTATCCCGAGACGAAGAACGTCTACGTCGAACCCACGCCCGAGGCCGGCAAGGAGGAAAAGAAATGAGCGACGAACCGATCAAACCCAATCCGCAGATCGAACAGGCCGCCGCCTCCGACGAAAGCATCCAGAAGGTCCACGCGATCCTTCTGCGCGAGAAGCCCGAGCCCAAGGAGGGTTACACGCCGATGCCGCTGTTCGTGCTAGGCTTCGTCACGGTGATGATTTTTATCTGCACGCTCTATTTCGTGCACAACCGCGGCGGCTTCAGCCCGATGGTTCAGGACGAGCGCTACGATCCGGCGGCCGCCGCCGGGACGACGGAAGTGGCCAAGGTTGATCCCGTGGCCCAGGGCAAACGGCTTTACCAGACCTGCGCGGCCTGCCATCAGCCGAACGGCACGGGCGTCCCCGCTGTCTATCCCGCGCTGGCCGGTTCCGAGTGGGTGACGGGCAGCGAGGAGCGTTTGGTGAACATCATGCTGCACGGCCTGGCCGGACCCCTGAAAGTCGAGGGCAAGGATTTCAACGGCAACATGCCCGCCTTCGGGCCCGGTGGCGGTTACAACTGGAGCGACGAAAAACTCGCCTATGTCATGACCTACATTCGCCAGGAGTGGGGCAACAAGGCCGGTGAAATCACCCCCGCCAAGGTGAAGGAAATCCGCGAAAAGGCCGCGCGCGCCAAGCCGTGGTCCGCCGGGGAGCTGGAAGCGATCAAGTAAGCCTATTCTGAAAGCTTCGCCTTAAACAAAGCCCGACCTGTCAATGGCCGGGCTTTTTCGTGACCGTGATAAAACCAATAAAACACTGCCCACCTGGCGGACGGGACTCGGCGGCGGGCTGATCGTGGCGGGCGCGGTGGTGCTGGCGTTGAAGTGAGTGACCACAATTCAGAGGCCCACGGAAGGGCGCTATCTGGAAAGCTGGAAATCAGGAACGGCAGGGAACAGGGGGGCGATGAAAGGAGGGATATGCCTTCGCCCATCGCCTTTTGCCGATCCCCCATCGACTGACTCACAATCCCTGAAACCAGCGTTGCGCTAGTCGTTTGCGAGGTTCACAACCTTCGGCACTGTATGGCTTCCGCTAAGTCAGCCACCGGTACTGAAGACAGATGCCGACACCGTAACGGCTCGCTTAGGGGTTTTCGTATCCAGTAAACAATGGATGACTGTCGCCCGACAGGCGCAGCATTACGACTACGAGTGGAAACGCCATGATACATGGCCGATTTGGAGGGCATACTACGAACCACTTGGGATGCTGGAGAAGTTTGCGTTCAATTTATTACCGCTGTTTTCAAAAAAGCTCGATAAGCCGCAGCATTCATCTTCTTCAAACTCTATGACCGACGCTATCATCCTTACCGCACTCTCAGAAGAGTTCTCTGCGGTGAGAGCCCATCTTTCAGACCACCGCGAACACGTTGAAAACGGCACCATATACGAACTAGGCCTCTTCCGGATCGGCAGTGAGCATTTCAATGTGGCAGTGGTTCAAACTGGAATGGGGAATGCGCAAAGTGCCGCTGCGACAGAACGTGCATTAACTCTCTTCAAACCCAGGTTTGCTTTTTTTGTCGGAGTCGCTGGAGCTCTGCGCGACGACTTGGCAATTGGGGATGTGATAGCTGCAGACAAAGTTTATTACTACGAAAGCGGTAAAGCAGCAGCCGAGTTCAAGCCACGTCCCGAAGGACCACCGGTTTCACATGAGACCAGCCAACGAGCTCATGCCGTCGTAAGGAATAAAACTTGGCAGAACCGAATCATCCCTGTCCCCGCGCAGTTACCAAAGGCTCTGGTAAAACCAATCGCTGCTGGCGAAAAAATTGTGGCCTCAAAAATAACCGCAGAATTTAAGCGCTTGAGGGACACCTATTCCGATGCACATGCGGTGGCTATGGAAGAGCATGGCTTTTGCGTCTCGTTGAACGCCCATCCCAAAGTCGCCTTTTCCGTTGTTCGCGGTATTTCTGACTTTATCGAAGGCAAGGAGGAGGCTGATCGCGCTGGCTCGCATGAAATAGCGGCACGGAACGCCGCAGCATTTGCTTTTGAGATGCTCGATGGCCTTTTGCGCGCTCGAGATAAACCGTAAGGAGCCAGGCCGCGTTTTGTGAGTTTTCCCTGTTCGCAACGTCCCCAACGATCCGTGAGCGTCCGGTCTGCGACCTCTAGGAGGGGCCCACCGTGATCACGGTCAGTTGGTGACACCTTTTCACCAACTGAAAACGGAGCCTTGCCGCCATTCAACCGGTGACGAATTGTCACCGGTTGAAACCTCCGCCCACGTTAAACAATCCGATCTCGTCGTCATGAACAAAGACCTCGCTGTTTTCGAAGGCCAAGAAATCCGCCGCAGCTACGATGAAGCCACCGAGACATGGTGGTTCTCGGTCGTGGACATCATCCGGGTGCTCACGCAGTCGGATTACCAGGCGGCCAGAAAATACTGGAAGGTTCTCAAAGGGCGCTTGGCCAAGGAAGGCAGTCAGTTGGTAACAAATTGTTACCAACTGAAAATGCCCGCCGCCGACGGTAAAAACTACCTCACCGACGTCGCCACCGCCGAGACCTTGCTGCGCCTCGTCCAAAGCGTCCCCAGCCCCAAGGCCGAGCCGATCAAACTCTGGCTGGCCAGGGTCGGCTACGAGCGGATGCAGGAAATGGCCGACCCCGCCCGCTCGCTCGCCCGCGCCCGCGAGACGTGGCAAAAACAGGGCCGCAGCGCCAAGTGGATCGAGCAGCGCATGACTGGGCAGGAAACGCGCAACAAGCTCACCGATTACTGGGCCGGGCACGATATCAAGCAGGGCGAGGAATTCGCCATCCTCACCAACATCATCCATCAGGAATGGTCCGGCGTGGGAGTGACCGCGCACAAAAACCTGAAAGGCCTCAAAACGCAGAACCTGCGCGATCACATGAGCGAGGCGGAGTTGATTTTCACCGCGCTGGCTGAGCTGTCCACCCGCCAGATTGCCGAGAGCGTGGCGGCCACCGGCATGAAGGAAAACAAAGTCGCCGCCAAAACGGGCGGCCGCATCGCCAAACGAGCACGGTTGGAGCTGGAATCCAAAACCGGCCGCAAAGTCGTCACCGGCGAAAACTATCTGCCTCCGGCCAAAGCCACCAAACAGGTCAAATGAAGCCCGCCATTACCCTGTGCCTCGTGAGCGGAAGCTCGCCGCGCTGGAGGCGTTGACCCAGTCGCTCTGCACCAAGCCTTCACCGGCCAGCTCTGACCAAGCGAAGCCTGCTGCACATTATTAGCCGCTAATAAAGTCTGCTCGCCAAAATCAGCATTCGCGTCCGTGCCATCACACTATGTCCGCCGACGTGCCACGAAATCGCCAGAAAAGGAATAGATCATCCGCGACGTGATAAGAAAACAGCCATTTTCTTTACATGTCCCGCCGACGTGATAAGAAAAAGCCCGTTTCCTTGTCATATGGCCACTCCGCTCACTCCCCTCCCGCTGCCGCCGTCCGTGGCATTAGAGACTCCGGAGGTGCTGCGCCAGCTGGCCCGATCTCACCGGCAACTCGCCGAGCTCAAAGGCGTGGTCGGCACCATTCCCAACGAGAGCATCCTCATCGATACCCTTGCGCTGCAAGAGGCCAAGGACTCCTCGGAGATCGAAAACATCGTCACGACGGAGGATGAGCTTTTCCGGGGCGACGCCACCACCGCCCAGTTTTCGTCCCTCGCCGCCAAAGAGGTGCACAGCTACGCCGCCGCGCTCAAGCTCGGCTTCGCCCGTGTGCGCGAACAACGCTTCCTGCGGCTCGACGACGTGCTCGCCATTCAAGCCACCCTGCTGGAAAGCCGCGGCGGCCTGCGCACCCTTCCTGGCACCGTGCTGCGAAATCAGGAAAGCGGCGCGGTGGTCTACACGCCTCCTCAGGAGGGGGATGAAATCGTCCGGTTGATGGGCAATTTTCTGGAGCATTTCCACGCGGATGATGAGACCGGCGGGCTCGACCCGCTTGTGCGCATGGCGGTGCTCCATCACCAGTTCGAGAGCATTCACCCGTTCTACGACGGCAATGGCCGCACGGGACGCATCTTGAACCTGCTCCACCTCGTGCTCCACGGCTTGCTCGACCTGCCGGTGCTCTACCTAAGCCGCTACATCGTGCGCAACAAGGCCGACTACTATCACCATCTCCAGACGGTGAGGGACACCGGCGCATGGTCGGCCTGGGTGCTCTACATCCTCAAGGCGGTGGAAGAGACCGCGCGGCAGACTATCGCGCAGGTCCACGGCATCCGCGATCTCATGCAGTCCACCAAGCATCGTCTGCGCACGGAGCTGCCGCGGGTGTATAGCCAGGATCTGCTGAATAATCTCTTCCGCCATCCCTACACCAAGATCGATTTCATCGAACGCGATCTCGGTGTCTCGCGCCCGACCGCCGTCCGCTATCTGGAGCAACTCACGAAGGCTAACTTCGTGCAAAAGGTGAAGCTCGGCCGCACCAACTTCTACATCAACGAGCCGCTGTTTAAGCTGCTCTCCTCTTAAAAACCATGAACGAAGCCGGGACACGCGCCGAGCATATCGACCCCGCTTTGAAAGCGGCGGGCTGGGGCGTCGTCGAAGGCCGCAGAATTCTGCGCGAGCACCGCATCACCGCCGGTCGCATCGAGGGGCAACTCCCACTTCACCTCGAAGCAGCAGGCGTTCCTCGATTTCGTGCTCCAGCACTATGTGACGGAAGGCGTGACGGAACTGGACCAGAGCAAGTTGACCCCCCTGCTGTGTCTCAAGTATCACGACTCCATCGCCGACGCCGTAGCCGACCTCGGCGGCAAGCCGGAAGAAATCGGCAAGGCCTTCGCCGGTTTCCAGAAATATCTCTACGCAGAGACATCGAAGTAGCCACGGCGGGACTTGCCCACGGCTCGTCGGACGGGGTCAGTCGCTTCGCCGCAACGCATTGGGGACAATGCGTTTCACCTTTCGGACACTGAAACTTCAGCTGTCCTTCGACAGCTCTTCCGAGCGCGCCTTGGCGGCGAGAACGGTCTCCCTCATCATGCCGCGGAAATCACGGGCCTCCATGCGCTGCAAGCCGGCGAAGGTGGTGCCGTTGGGGGAGGTCACCCGGTTGCGCAGTTCCTCGGGCTCGGTGCCGGTCTGCTCCATGAGCTTGGCCGAGCCGATGACGGTCGCGAGGGCGAGTTCGTGGGCCGCCTCGCGGGAAAGGCCGGCGGCGACGCCGGCTTCGCGGAGCGCCGCGGTGAACTCGAACACGTAGGCCGGACCGCTTCCGCTGACCGCAGTGATGGCATCGATCTGGGCCTCTTCGACGGCGACGTGGCGGCCGAGAGCGTCGAGCAGGGACTTCACAAGGGCGGTGTCGGCGGCGGAGAGGGCCGATTGACTGCACCAGCCCGTGATGCCGGCTCCGATCTGGCCGGGGGTGTTGGGCATGGTGCGCACGAGATTGCGGGCGCGGGGGAAGACGCGGGCGAGGGCGGACAGGGGCTTGCCGGCCAAAATCGAAAGCACGAGTTTTCCGGAAGTCAGTTCGGCCAGGCGCGGGTCGGCGGAGGCGAGGTGCTGGGGCTTGAAGGCCAGCACGACCAGATCGGTTCCGGCCAGCAGTTCGGGGAGATCGGCGCAGACGCGGATGCCGGTGCGTTCCGAAAGGAGGCGGGCGGTGTCGTCCTGGCCGCCGAGGCAGGCGAGGTCGGCCGGCGTGGCGACGCGTTGGTGAAGGAGGCCGTTGACGATGGCGGAGGCCATGTTGCCGGCGCCGATAAAAGCGATCTTTGGCATAAACTCGGGATCAGACGTGGGCCTGCTTTTTCACCCTCGTCTCGACGGGGTGGGTGAGGATGGCGGAGGTGCCGCCGTCCGGACGGTCTTCCATGGTCAGTTCACCGCCGAGGTTGCGCAGGGTGTGGCGCGCGACGGTCAGGCCCATGCCGACGCCCACGGTGTGCTTGGTGCTGATGAACGGCTCAAACATGTGGTCGCGGATTTTCTCGTCGATGCCGATTCCGGCGTCGTCGATCACGATGCGTATGAGGCGGCCCTCCGGTTTTTCCAGGAGGGAGGTGCGCAGCCAGATCGGGCGCTGGTCGTCGGGTTTGCCGTCGTAGGACTCCCAGGCGTTGATCAGGATCTTGCCGATGATGTCCTCGAACACCTCGACATGCGTGTCGATGGTCTGCGACCCCAGCGGATTTTCAACGACGACCGGCCGGCTGATGTTGTGGTCGTGCTTGTAGCGGGTGATCGCGCTGGCGAGCAGCTCGTCGAGCTTGCAGCGCTCAAGGGGAAGACGCGCCTTGATGACGAGCGAGCTGAGCTGGCGGATGATGGAGACGATGCGCTGCACGGCGGCGTCGACCTGCGCGGCGTTGCGCTTCACCTGCTCGGGCTTGTCGTAGTGGGTCTTGATGAGGTCCAGGTAGCCGAGGACCACGCCGAGAAGGTTGTTGAGGTTGTGCGCGACGCCCTGGGTGACGGCGCCGATGGTGGCGGCGCGGCGGGCTTCGACGAGGCGGCGCTGCAGGTCGATCATCTCGCGGTTGATGGCGACGAAGCGGAGCTGCGTTTGCACGCGGGCGAGGGTCTCATCGAGGTCGATGGGTTTGGTGATGTAATCCACCGCGCCGACGGAGAGGCCCTCGAGCTTGCCTTCCTTGTTGTTGCGCGCCGTGACAAAAATGACCGGAATGGAACGGGATGATTCGTCGGCCTGAAGACGCTGGCAGACCTCGATGCCGTCCATGTCGGGCATCATCACGTCGAGAAGAATGAGATCGGGCTTGTTTTTCGCCACGCAGTCCAGCGCCTCCTGTCCGTTGTAGGCGGCGGTGATCTCTATGCCTTCCTTTTCCAGTTTCCGTTTGAGGAGCTGGACGTTGATCGGCTGGTCATCGACGACCAGGATTTTCGGGGCGAGCATCGTGGAAGTCAGTAAGGAGGGGAATGCCGTGTGATGCAAGGGCCGTCCTGTATCCGGGACGCAATGCCCGGATTATCCGCGGGCCTGTTTGTAGGCCTTGACCGTGTTCTTCATGAGCATGGCGACGGTCATCGGACCCACGCCGCCGGGGACGGGGGTGATCTTGGACGCCAGCGTGGACACGGTGGGGAAGTGGACGTCGCCGGTGAGGCGGTAGCCGGTCTTCTTGGTGGCGTCGGGCACGCGGTTGATGCCGACGTCGATGATGACGGCGCCGGGCTTGACCATGTCGGCGGTCACAAACTCGGCGCGGCCGATGGCGGCGATGAGGACGTCGGCCTGACGGGTGAGGGCGGCGACGTCCTTGGTGCCGGAGTGGCAGATGGTGACGGTGCCGTTGGCGCCGGCTTTTTTCTGGAGGGCGAGTAGGGCGACGGGTTTGCCGACGATGAGGGAGCGGCCGAGCACGACGACGTGCTTGCCCTTCAGGTCGGTGCCGGAGCGGGCGAGGAGTTCCATGATGCCGGCAGGGGTGCAGGCGACAAAACCGGTGTCGTCCTCCTGGGCGACCTTGCCGATGTTGAGGGTGTGAAAACCGTCGACGTCCTTGTGCGCGGCGAGGCGACGGAAGGCGGCGGGTTCGTCGAGGTGCTTGGGCAGGGGGGACTGCACGAGGATGCCGTCGACGGTCGGGTCGGCGTTGAGGTCGTCGATGAGTTTTTCGAGCTCGGCCTGCGTGGTGGTCGCGGGAGGAAGGATGATGCGGCTGAGGAGGCCGATCTCGGCGGCGGTCTTTTCCTTTTTCTTAACGTAGGAGACCGACGCGGGATCCTCGCCCACGCGCACGAGCGCGATGCAGGGCTGGCGTCCGGTGAAGGTCGCGACCTCGGTTTTGAGTTCGGCGATGATGTTCGCCGCGATTGCGTTGCCGTCGATCAGTTCCATGGGAAGGGGGCTCCAAACTTTAAAAACTCTCAGTTCTCAACCGGCTGCCTCAGTGCAGCTGCAGGCTCTCGACGAGGATGACCATGTCCTTCGTGCCGGTCACGGCCTTGGCGGTGCCGTAAACGACCACGGTGCGGTCGATGTAGCTGTTGAACTGCTCGATCGCGAGAATCTTGCTCACGTCGAGGTAGGCGTAGCGTTCGCCGGAATTGTCGTTGAGCTGGTAATCGTAGGGGCGCTTGGGGCGGAAAGCGCTGTAGGTCGAGACCAGCTTGCCTTGGAAAAGGCGGGGGAGGGCGCTGGAGCCGCCGTCGCCAAGAGGAGAGGCCTTGCCGGGAACGACGATGGCGCCCGCAGCGGCAGGCGCGGGGGCATCGGTGGCGATGGCCGACGCGGGCGCGGCGACGGCCTTGGGGGCGGTGGTTGCCGGAGCGCCGGAGAATTTGATGTAGCCGATGATGTTCTTGGAGAGTTTGAACTCGGTCCACTTGCCGTGAAGGCCTGAAATCTCTGCTTTGTCGCCGGCTTCGGCGAGCGTGAGGATGGGGGCGTCGGTCTTGGGCTCGATGCGATAGGCGGCGCCTACTTTCACTTCGAGTGATTTGCCGATGTCCTTGTTTGTGGCGTAAACCTTGTGCGGACCGGCGAGCGTGACGGCCGCCCAGCCAGCGGGGGCGGGAGTGCCGGTAGCGAGCACGGGGGCGGTGCCGGCCGCCAGCGTGACGACGGCGGGAGTGGTGGCGTCCGGCTTGGCGAAGACCGCGGTGGTCTCGGTGAGCGGGGCGGCACCAAGGGTGGCGACGGACGTTGCGAGAACGAGGGCGAGGAGGAGGCGATTAAGCTTCATTTTTCTTGGAAGGTTCGGGGCGCTTGTGGGCGGTGCGTTTGGCGAGGGCCACGGCATGCGGATGCACGCTGGGCACTTTGAAGAGCAGACTGATCTCTTTGGTAGAAAGTTGTTTCATCGCCCGCAAAGGAATTCCTTTCAACGGGAAGGATCCGATCTGGTAGCGCTTGAGGCGTTTCACGTCGTAGCCGAGGACGCTGAAGAGCTGGCGGATCTCGCGCTTCTTGCCGTGGTGCATGTGGACGTCCATGTCGCTGCCGACGCCTTCGACGTTGGGGTTCACGAGCGCGGCGTGTTCGACCTTCAGGCGTTCGCCCTCGACGGTGATGCCTTTGAGGAGGAGCGGAATGCGGGCGCGGGGAAACGGTTTCTTGAGGGCGACGAAGTAGCGTTTGATGACGACGTTGCTCGGGTGCATCAGCTTGTTGGCCAGATCGCCGTCGGTCGTGAGGATGAGGAGTCCTTCGCTGTCCTTGTCGAGGCGGCCGGCGCAGAAGAAACGGAACTTGGAAAACTCGCGCGGCAGCAGATCGAAAACGGTGTCGGGGTTGAAAGGGTCGTCGTTGGAGCACACGAGGCCGGTGGGCTTGTGCATCGCGAGGGTGATCTTGGGCTGAGCCTTGGCGTGCTTGATGGGTTTGCCGTTGACGGTGATCTTGTCGATGCCGGGCGTGACCTTCTGGCCGGGGATGGCCTGCTTGGCGTTCACCCAGACTTCGCCCTCGCGGATCATGACCTCGGCGTTGCGGCGCGAACAGATGCCGGTTTCGGCGAGGTATTTTTGAAGACGGATAGGCTCGGAGTCGCTCATGAGCGGTCGAGTTGGCGGCAAAGTTCCCGCTTGTGCAAGCTTGCGCGCCAACGCGCCCCGCCGCAGTGCAAAGTAAGGCTTGCGCGCGTCCGGCGCGTTGCGCTTTTTTGGTGGGACGCTATGTCCGCTCCAGCCACCACCTCCGCTTTCTCCAAAGACAATCCGTTCCCGGCGAGAATCACCGAAAATCGCCTGCTCAACAAAGCCGGTTCCGCCAAGGAAACGCGCCACTTTGTCGTCAATCTCGGCGACAGCGGACTGCACTACAAGGCGGGCGATTCGCTCGGCGTTTTCCCGACCAACCGCCCGACGGAGGTGGCGGAGATTCTTGAGCGCCTCGGCGCCACCGGCGACGAGCTTGTCTCGCCCGCGATGCTCAAGCTGCCCGCGCCGCTCAGCCTGCGCGAGGTGCTCAGTAACAGGCTTACCCTTGGCAGCCCCACTTCGAAGATCATCAATACGTTTTTCGCCAAGGCCACCGACGCCGGCGAAAAGGCGAAGCTTGAGGCCCTGCTCAAGCCCGAGGCAAAGGACCAGTTGACCGGCTATCTCGACGAGCGCGAATACGTTGACCTGCTCGCCGAGTTTCCTTCGGCCAAGCTCACGCCGCAGGAGTTCGTCGATCATCTGCGCAAGCTGATGCCGCGCCTTTATTCGATCGCGTCCTCCGCGAAGGTTTACCCGAACGACATTCATCTGACCGTCGCGATCGTCCGCTACACCACCAACCACCGCGAGCGTCACGGCGTGTGCTCCACGTTCATGGCCGACCGCGTGCGTATCGGCGAGACGCCCACGCCCGTGTTTGTTTCCAACTCCCACTTTGGTCCGCCCGAGGACACCACCAAGGACGCCATCATGGTCGGACCGGGCACGGGCATCGCGCCGTTCCGCGCCTTTGTGCAGGACCGCGTCGCCGCCGGCGCGACCGGCCGCAACTGGGTGTTCTTCGGCGACCAGAAGAGCCATACCGATTTCCTTTATCAAGAAGAGTGGGAGAGCTACCTCGCCAAGGGCCAGGTCACCCATCTCGACCTTGCTTGGTCCCGCGACCAGCTCCTCAAGGTCTACGTGCAGGACAAAATGCGCGAAAAGGGCGCCGAGCTCTGGAGCTGGCTCAAGAACGGCGGCTACTTTTTCGTGTGCGGCGATGCCAAGCGCATGGCCAAGGATGTTGATGTCGCCCTGCATGACGTCATCGCGCAGCACGGCGGCATGACCGCCGAGCAGGCCGTCGAATACGTGAAGCAGATGAAGAAGGACAAGCGCTACCAGCGCGACGTCTACTGATAGGCCCGCGCCAGACGCCCTGTTTCCACGACCCGGACGGACCGCACCGCTCCGGGTCTTTCATTCCCGAAACGAACCCGAAACCCCTAGTCTCCTCTTAATCCTCATGACTTTCACCAATCGCACCGCCATCGTGACCGGAGCCGGACGCGGCATCGGCAAAGCCATCGCCGAGGTTCTCGCCGCCAAGGGCGTGACCGTCATCTGTGTTTCCAAATCCGCCGAGACCTGCGGCGCCGTCGCCGCCGCCATCACCGCCTCCGGTGGCAAGGCCTTCGCCCGTCCCGTAGACGTCGCCGACGGCGCCGCCGTTGCCAAGGCATCCGAGGAATTCATCAAGGAATTCGGCAAGATCGACATCCTTGTGAACAACGCCGGCATCACCCGCGACGGACTCCTCGCCCGCATGTCCGACGACGACTGGAACGCCGTCCTTCAGACCAACCTCACGAGCTGCTTCCACTGGACGAAGCACATCGGCTGGCCCATGTGCCGCAACCGCTGGGGCCGCATCATCAATATTTCCTCCGTCACCGGCATCATGGGCAACGCCGGCCAGGCCAACTACGGCGCCGCAAAGGCCGGCATGATCGGCTTCACCAAGTGCATCGCCAAGGAGTTCGCCAAGCGCGGCGTCACCTCCAACGTCGTCGCCCCCGGCTTCATCAAGACCGACATGACCGCCGAACTCAGCGAGGAAGTTCAAAAGGGCGCGACCGCGCTCATTCCCATGCAGCGTTTCGGCGAGCCCGCCGACATCGCCAACGCCGTCGCCTTCCTCGCGTCCGAAGAGGCCGGCTACGTCACCGGACAAGTTTTTACCGTTGACGGCGGAATGGCGATGTGACCCCTTCAAGCCTTTAGAAAACATTTACCATGGCCGACCAAAAAACCATCGAACAGCGCGTCAAAGAAATCATCGTTAACCAGCTCAACGTTAACGAAGAGCAGATCACCCCGCAGGCGTCCTTCTTGGATGATCTCGGCGCGGATTCACTCGACACCGTCGAGCTCATCATGGCCTTCGAGGAAGAGTTCAAGGACGAGATCAAGGGCGAAATCCCCGAGTCCGACGCCGAGAAGCTCACCACCGTGGGCCAGGTCATCGAATACATCACCGCCAAGGCCGCCGCCAAGTAAGCGCCTTCTCATTTCCGGCGTTCTACCGAGCCTCACGCGAGACTGCTGGTAGAACGCCTTTTTTGTTTTTAGATTTCGGATTGTTGTAGGAGCGGCTTTATGCCGCGATAAAAGCTCCGCCAGCCATCGCGGCATAAAGCCGCTCCTACAACCAAGCCTTCTTTATCCTGATCCATGGAAACCCTCCCTGATTCCCAGCGCGTCGTCGTCACCGGTCTTGGCGCCATCCACGGCCTCGGTCAGACCGCCGATTCCTTCTGGGCCAGCCTGCTGGCCGGAAAGAACGGCATCGACCGCGTCTCCCTCTTTGATCCTGCGCCCTTCGCCACCCAGATCGGCTCGGAGGTTCGCGGCTGGAACGTCGAGGAGCACATGGACCCCAAGGAGGCGCGTCGCAACGACCGCTACACCCATTTCGGGTTTTGCGCCGCCAAGCAGGCGTTCAAGGACTCCGGCCTCGACATGGCGCAGGAAGATCCCGACCGCGTCGGCGTGGTCATCGGCTCCGGCATCGGCGGCATGCTCACCTACGAGCTCCAACTTCGCAAATTCATGGAAGGCGGTCCGCGCAAGGTGTCGCCGTTCACGATTCCCGCCCTCATCGGCAACATTTGCTCGGGCATGTTCGCCATCGAGATCGGCGCGCGCGGTCCGAATTTCGGAGTCGTCTCCGCCTGCGCCACCGGCACCCACGCCATCGGCGAATCCATGCACATGATCAAACGCGGCGACGCGGACATCATGATCGCGGGCGGCGCCGAGGCGGCCGTCACGCCGTTCGCCTACGCCAGCTTCTGCTCCATGCGCGCGATGAGCACGCGCAACGACGATCCCGCCACGGCGTGCCGGCCTTTCTCGCTCGGCCGCGACGGCTTCATCATGGGCGAGGGCGCCGGCGTGCTGGTTCTTGAATCTCTCGCGCATGCGAAGAAACGCGGTGCGCGCATCTATGCCGAAGTCGCGGGTTATGCGGCCACGGCCGACGCCCACCACATCACCATGCCCGATCCCGAAGGCAAGGGCCTCGGCATGGCCATGACCCGCGCGATCAAGGCCTCCGGCCTCACGCCGGACCAGGTTGATTACATCAACGCCCACGGCACCTCCACGCCTTACAACGACAAGTTCGAGACTCTCGCGATCAAGCGTGTGTTCGGCGAACATGCGAAGACCGTCGCCATCAGCTCGACCAAGTCCATGACCGGCCATCTCCTCGGTGCCGCCGGCGGCATCGAGAGCGTCATCAGCGTCAAGACGCTCCAGACCCAGTCCATCGCGCCCACGATCAACCTCCACGAACCCGATCCCGAGTGCGATCTCGACTATGTGCCGAACGTCGCCCGCCAGGCGAAGGTGAAGGTGGCGATGAGCAACAATCTCGGCTTCGGCGGACAAAACGCCGCGATCGTTTTCAAGACGGTCTGATGGGGTAGGGCGGGTTATCCTTAACCCGCCGAGGCCGTTCCTTTCGTCTTTTAGGGCGTTTTACTGAGCCTTGCATAATAGAGTGACGATTTCCAGGTAGGGCGGGACCGCTGGGTCCGCCGCGATTACCACTGGGCACCGCGCAACGGACGGCCCAGCGGTCCGTCCCTACCTGTCACCCTATTACGCTAGACTCAGTAAATAAAGTCGTCGCCGTAAAGGAGATCGGACCTTGTAGGACCGCTGGCCAAGGGCAGAGGCGTAAAGCAAGCTGCCCTTGGCCAGCGGTGTTGGGGAGGGTCGGCCGGCCGGCCGGCCCTCCCCGCCTGCGGTGAGTTCGTGAAAGGACCAA
>JBAZSJ010000058.1:0-31019 GCA_041662485.1 Opitutaceae bacterium
CACCTCGGGCTACGCCTGCCCAAAGGCCCTCGAATCGTGGCGGATGTAGTGCCGAAAATCGCCCCTTGAATCAGGCAAAATGCTGATGATCAATAGAGTCGTTCTCCGAACTGACGAACTCGGGTTATCGCGGCGAGCGGCCCGATCGCCGCCAGATGGAGGCCATCCAGTTTTATCTGATGGGCTGGGCCAGTGTGGACGAACTCATGGCGATATTGCGGCCACGCACCGTCAAAAAAAAGCCGGCCCGGACGAAAAACGGCTGAACCGACCGATCAGATCCGGTGTGTTGAGCTCCCCGGACGGGCTGGGCATGCCCGCATCGCTCGCTTGCCCCTGCCTCAGGTTGCCCGCCCGCCCCGACCTTCACGTTCCACCGCCCAAATCAGGCGGTTTTTTGTCTCTGTCCGCCCCTGCACCAACCATGCCGAACACAACTGGCGGCTGCCCTACCGGTGGTCGGGACATCGCACCACAAGGCGTGGGTCGGGCACACGCGCACGGTCCAGCCACTCGGGGGCGGGCGCGCCGGCCATGGTGCGCCCGGCCAAGAAATGAAGCCTCGCGTCGTCGCTGCACGCCCAGCCGGGCCACGGGCCGTCCATCGACGACAAACCCGCGACATAGGGATTCATGAAAGCATAAAAACCATAGGCCTCGCACTCTTCACCGTCGCGCAACCGATGTTCGAAGGCGTTTTCCTGCCAGACGGTGGCCGGCGACCGGCCGAGTGTCCGTGTGATCGTCCCCTTCGCCTTTCCGAGCGTCTGGGACACGGTGAGGCGCGCGCCCAACGTAAACAGCGCATGCACGTGGTCGGGCATGACGGCGACCGCAAGCCACTCCACATCGCCCAGCTCGGCCAGCGAAAGCCATGCCTGTCGCGCAAGAAAACGCGCCGGCTCCCCGGCAAAAAGCGGGAGCCGCCGATGCGTGCAAGTCGTCACAAAATACGTCGCCCCGGGCGCGGAATGACGCCCGAGACGAAGCCGATGGGTCTGACGCTGCGGCATGGGCCGAATCCAGTGCGGCCCAAAGCGAACGCAAGCCCGGATTTCTCACGGCGCCTCTCGTCCGTCCGTAGGGCCGTCGCTTGCGACGCGCCTCTTTCGGCGTTCGGGAGTCGATCCAACGGAAGGCGCGCCGCAAGCGGCGGCCCTACGAATGAATCCGTGTAGGGCTGGCGCTTGCGCCATGCCTGGATTGGCGAACGGAGATCAAACGCGGTCGAACCGGAAGGCATGGCGCAAGCGCCAGCCCTACAAATCGATCAAGGCGCCGGAACGTAGCGGATGACTTGCCCGGCGGGATTGTCGGGCGCGAGTTCGGCGGCGCCGGCGTTGTCGGAGGTCACCAGCACGTTGAACGCGCCGGAGAACACCGCGCCGCCACCGCTGGGATGAACCAGATCGCGCGGGATGCGCCATTCCCAGGTCGTTGCGCTGCCGCCGGTCGGCGCCATCGTCACGGTCTTGGCACTCGGCGACGTAGCCGCGCCTTCGTTCCAGCCGCCGAGTTTCTCACCGTAGGCGCCGGTGTTCTGCAGCAGCAGCTCGGAGCCAAACGCGAGGCCATGCGGGTGAAATCCGGTCGCCGCGGAGAGATCGGTGTCGAGGTAGGTGTTGTTGTAGAACGCGGCGTAATCATGGGAGTTCCAGGTGTCGATGCGCAGGTAAATGTAATCGGCGTCGTTGGCCAGCCACACCGCCTTCACGTCGGAGGGCGCGCCGGCGTTGTCACCGGTGGCGTCGTCGTAAACCTTGGCGATGGCCGGCCAGTCGGCGCCGTTGCCGTCGATGGTGATGGTCGCGCTCACCGAAGGTGGCGCGAACGTGTAGGTCAGCACGGCGGAGGTCTCGTCGTTCACGGTCGAGCCGCTGGTGACAAGATACTTGAATCCGGTGTCATCGAACACCGAGCCGCCGCCGGCGGAGGCGGGGTGCGCGAGCGAACGGGGGATCTTCCACTCCCAGCTCGTGGTGGACGTGGCGTAGGGCGCGATGGCGACCGAGGCGGCGTAGCCGTCGTTCCAGCCGCCGAGTTTCTGCGAGTAGAGCCCGTCTCCCTGCATGAGGAGTTCGCTGCCGACGAGGCCGGCGCCAAAGGGCTCGAAGCCGGTCGCGACGGAGCGGTCGGCGTCGAGGTAGAGGTTGTTTCCAAAGGCGTGGAAATCGTGCGTATTCCACGTGTCGACACGGAAGTAGACGTAGTCGCGGTCGTTCGCGATCCACACCGCCTTCAGATCCAACGGTGCCGAGCCCTGGTCGCCGGACGGATCCTCCCACACTCGCGCGGTGATCGGCCAGTCGGTGAAGGCGCCGTCGATGGTGATGCCGGCATAGACGGGGTCGCCGGCGTTGACGTAGGCGCCGGCGAATTCGCCGTTGAACTCGGGTTTGCCGTCGTAGGGCGGGTTATCGAGGTAAAAGGAGGCGTAGCCGGTGCCGCCGGGGGAGGCGTTGCCGAGGGACGCGGTGCCGTCGGGGTTGAGCGTGGCGGCCAAGGTGCCGGCCGCGGGCGAGGCACCGCGCGGATCGACACGCGGGCCGGTGCCGCCGGCGATGGTTTTGATGACGCGGTGGCCGTCCACGTAGACATATTGGCCGTTGGCATCGGTCTGGTAGATACCGAGGCGGTTGTCCTCGCCGAAGGAGATGTACCCGACGACGCGGATGTCGTCGGCGGTGTCGAGGACGTTGTCGGCACCGTTTTGCAGGTCGGCGACCTGCGCACGGGTCATGACGCGCGGCTCGGCGATGACGAGTTTGTAGCCGTTGGCCTGGACGGTGGAGAGGAGGGAGGCGTTCCAGGAGCCGTAGTAGATGTAGTAGGGATCGCGGCTGGAGAAGCGCTGGAGCGGGGCGCCGGCACGGGCGGAGGAGGCGACGAAACAGGAGACGAGGGCGAGCGCGGCGAGAAAGCAGAAGGAGGAGCGTTGCATGTTTTGTAGGGCTGGCGCTTGCGCCATGCCTGGGTTTTACGAATGAGGGGGAAAAACGCGGGAGGGGGGAAGGCGTGGCGCGAGCGCCAGCCCTACGAAAAAAATCCCGTCGCCCAAAGGACGACGGGATCGGGGAAACGCTCAGGGAGCGGGGATATACCAGATAAACTGGGTGCCGGGATCGTTCGGCGCCCGTTCGGCGAGGGCGCCGGCGTTGTCGCTCGTGACGAAGAGGAAGAACGCTCCGTCCGGCTCGTTGAAGACCGGGCCGCCGGCGCTCGGGTGAACCAGGTCGCGCGGGATGCGCCACTCGAAGGTGGTGGCGCTGCCGCCGCCCGGCGCCATCGTCACCGTCTTGCCGCTCGGCGAGGTGGCGGCGCCGTCGTTCCACGCGCCGGATTTCTGGCTGTAGACCCCGGTGTTCTGGAGGAGCAGTTCTGAACCGAAGGCCAGGCCGTGGGGCTTGAAGCCGGTGGCGGGCGAGAGGTTGGCGTCGAAGTAGGTGTTGTTGAACGAGCCGGCGTAGTCGTGGCTGTTCCACGTATCGATGCGGAGGTAGACGTAGTTCGTGTCGTTGGCGATCCACACGGACTTGATGTCGGAAGGCGCGCCGGCGTTGTCTCCGGTGGCGTCATCATAGACCTTGGCGCCGGAGGGCCAGTCGGAGCCGTTGCCATCGACGGTGATGGTGGCGGCGGTGGTCTGCGGAGCGATGTCGAGGCCGGCCAGCACGTAGCGGAGCGCGCCGGTGGCGGGGGCGAACTCGGCCGGACCGGCGTTGTCGCTGGTCAGCAGGATGTCGATCGGCACGCCGCCGGGTCCGAAGACGGCCTTGTTGGCGCGGACGCCGGCGGTGGAGGGATGCACGAGGCTGAGCGGAATGCGGTATTCCCAATTTGAAGCGGGCACGGCGTAGGGCGAGATGCCGAAGGTGCCGAGGGCGCCGTCGTTGAAGCCGCCGTTGCCTTCAGAGTAGAGGTGGTCGCTCTGGATGAGCAGCTTGGAGCTGATCTTGCCGAGGGCATGGGGATTGAAGCCGGGGGAAACGCCCACGTCGGTATCGAAGTAGAAGTTGTTACCGGCGTTGGGCATGTCGTGGGTGTTCCAAGTCTCGATGCGTAGGTAGAGGTAATCGAGGTCGTTGGCGGCCCAGACGGCCTTGATGTCGGTGGGGGCGCCGAGGTTGTCGCCGCTGGGATCGTCGTAGATCTTGGCGTAGGCGGGCCACTCGGAGGTGTTGCCGTCCACGGTGATGGTCTTGAAGACGGAGGGCTGGGCGAACGTGTAGGTCGCGGCGCCGGCGACCTCGTCGGTGACGGCGGAGCCGCTGGTCGCGAGGATCTTGAAGCCTGCGGCGGAGAAGACCGCGCCGCCGCCCACGCCGGCGGGGTGCAAGGTATTGCGGGCGATCTTCCATTCCCAACTGGTGGCCGCGCCGCTGCCGGGAACGATGGCGACGTTGCTGATCATGCCGTCGTTAAAGTTGCCGTTCTTCTGGCTATACATGATGCCGCCCTGGATCAGGAGCTCGCTGAAGATCAGGTTGGCGCCATAGGGATTGAAGGTCGTGTCGCCGCCGACGAGGTCGGTGTCGAGATACAGGTTGTTAACCGCGGCCGGGAAGTCGTGGGAGTTCCATGTATCGATGCGGAAGTAGACGTAGTCGGTATCGTTCGCGACCCAGATGGCCTTGATGTCGGAGGCGCCGGTGCCCTTGTCGCCGGTGGGATCGCCCCAGATCTGGGCGGCGGCCGGCCAGTCGGTGAAGGCGCCGTCGATCACGATGTTGGCGTAGAGGGAGCCGGCGCTCTTCTGCGGCGTGGCGGCGAGCGAGACGACGTTGGTGTCCTCGTGGACGGTGGTGGCGCTGTCGGCGGCGTGCACCACGAACATGTAGGACGAGCCGTTCTGCAGGCCGGTCACGGTGTATTCATTGGCGTAGGACGTAGCGTTGGTGCGCGGGTAGGCGTAGTTGGCGGGCGTGGTGCCGGCGACGTAACCGGTGTTGGCCCACGGCGAGACGTTGAGGTTCGCGGTGCTGGCGCCGGCGGGCGCGTAGTAGATCTTGTAGCGCACGGGGCGGCTCTGGTCGTTGGCGGTGTCCCACTGCACGGCGACGGCGCCGTCCTTGGGCACGACGGCCTGGACGCCGGTGCGGGCGGGCTCGAAGACGGTGTCGGTGCGGGACTTGAAGCCGTTCGCCGTGGTGCTCCAGATCGGAGCGGAGGTGTCGGCGTTGGCGGTGTTCCAGGTGGCGGCGCGGGTGTTGGGCGCGTGGCTCAGGAACTTGTCGGTCTGGTAGAGCATCCAGCCCTGGGTCTGGTGCGACTCGACGAAAGCGGAGTCGAAGACGGAGCCGGTGGGCTGCTCGAAGCGGTAGCCGAGGTTCTTCTCAAAACCATCGCCGGCCGCGAGGGGGAAATACTGGGTCGTGCCGCCGGTATCCCAGGTGAAAAGCATCAGGATGTGGGTGCCGTCGGCTTTGAAGACGGGCTGGCTGGCATACCGACCGTGGGTGGCGGGATGGGTGATGCTGCGCGGGATGCGGATCTCCCACTCGGTCTTGGCGGCGTTGCCCGAAACGGTGGCGCTGCCGACGGAGCCGACGTTGAACACGCCGGTGTCCTGGCTGTAGAGACCGCCGTTCTGGTAGAGCAGTTCGGAACGGATGCGCGTGCCGGCACCGGTGGGAACGTAGCCTGCGGCGGAAACGTCTAGGCCGTCGTCGGCCACGTCGTCGGTGTCGAAGTAGAGGTTGAAGTTGCTCGTGTTGAGATCGGTGCCCGCGTCGGTGCTGATGCGCAGGTAAAGGTAGCTCGCGTCGTTGGCGGCGTAGACGGCGTTGATCGCGCCTGTGTCCACGGGGGAGCCGTTGACCTGAAGCTTGGACTCGGCGGTCCACTCGGCGACGGCGCCGTCGATGGTGGGCGTCAGGCGGGTGGCGCGGGGCTCTAGGTAATCAAGGGCAAACACGGTGAAGCCGTCGGCGCGGTCGGCCTCGGCGGAGATCTTCAGGCCGACGTTGTATTTGTTGTCGTTGAAGTAGGGGCTCTTGGTGTCGAAGTCGTTGCTGTCGCAATAATAGCTCTCGAAGAAAACACCGTCGATGTAGGGACGCGTGGTGACGTTGTAGGCCTCGACGTCGGTGCGGAAGAAGAAGGTACCGCGATTCTGAAGGATGAACTTCGTCGGGTAGGTGTCGCGGACGGTCTTCATCAACTGGCGATAGCCGGGCGCGGTCCACTCGAACTGGGTGGCGAGGGAGAAGCTGTTGGGCGCGCAGGTGTCGATGGTGTCGGTGAAGATGCCATCGCAGCCGAGGGCCTTGCCGACGGTGAGACCGAGGATCTCGTCGAGGCCGCAATTGCCGTCGGTGGAGAAGACCATGGTTTTCAACACGGTGAACCAGGCGGGGTCGCCGGCGTTGACGTAGGCGCCGCCGAACTCGCCGTTGGAGTCGGGTTTGCCGTCGAGCTTGGGACGGGCGAGATGGCCGGTGGAGCCGTTGGGATAATAGTCGAGGTGGCTATCGACGTAATAGGAGGGGTAGCCGCCGCCGCCAGGGGAGGCGATGCCGGCGGACGCGGAACCATTGACCTGAATGGTCGAGACGATGCTGGCGCCGGAGAGCAGGCCGGTGCCGGAGACGTAGCGGGGATCGACGCGGGGGCCGGTGCCGCCGGAGACGGTATTGAAGAGGGGCTTGCCGTAGGCGTCGTGCAGGATGTTGCCGCTGCCGTCACGCTGATAGATCGTGGTGCGGTTGTCCTCGCCGAAGGAAATGTAGCCGAGCACGCGAATATCGTCGGCGGTGCCGGAGACGTTGTCCGCGCCGTTTTGCAGATCGGCGACCTGCGCGCGGGTGATGTTCTTCGGCTCGACCACGACGACCTTGTAGCCGTTGGACTGGACGGTGGAAAGCAGGGTGGAATCCCAGGCGCCGTAGTAGATGTAATAGGTGTCGTGGCTGGTGAACCGTTCGACGGGAGCTGCGGCCTGGGCGTTCAGGGCGAACGCGGCAGAGAGCAATCCGAAGGCTAACAAGGATCCGTATAGCTGAGTTTTCATGGGAATACGCGGGGTGCGATTGGCAGAACAGGGGTGATAGAACCAATAATGTAACCAGTTACAATCATTAATTGTAAGTAGTTACTTTTATTCCCAACTTTTCCCTCCTTTCGCTGGAACCGTTAAAAAATCATCACCTAAATACTCAATTTATTAACAAGATAACTTGAATCTGTTGATTCGCGTTGGGTCCATACCCCAAAAGCTTGCTTCGGCTTGGAATTGTGGCCGCGAGCGTCAGCGAGTGGAGGTTCGTCGGCTCGCTGGTGCTCGCCGCTACGGTTGGAAGAACGCGTCATCGCGAGGCCGTCGCTTGCGGCACGCCTCGTCCGGCGTCCGGAAGTCGATCACACGGAAGGCATGGCGCGAGCGCCAGCCCTACGGCGAGTCGGGCGCGCACCGCAAGCGGGCGAGCCTGCCGGGGTTCCTGCCATCAGTTCACCTCGATCTCGGAAACCCACATGATGTCGGGCCGTTCGACCGCGCCTTCGCGGGCGTTCTGCTGCACGCGAACGGCCTTCAACACCTGCTTCTTGAAGGTGATTCGTGTCGCCCGATCCCCCGGCTTCGACTTCCACTGCGCGATCACTTGCTCCTCGCCGGACGGTCCCGCTCCGAACACCACTCCTTCGCGACCGGCATACGTGATGCCGCCCTCGTGATTCCAGTGGATCACGACCTCCCCGACCGTCACGGGCGCGGGAAAGCCAAAACCCACCCAGTGTGCAACCGGCGATTCATCCGAAGCCCAGCACCCTTCGTTCCACGCCAGATTCTCGGAGTCCGTGATCCCGTCATTCAAGGGCGCGGGTGAATAACCGCCAAACGTGCTGTCAACGCTGACCGCCACGCCGCTATCCGCCGCCAGACTCGCATGGACATCCACAAACACCACCCGGCACTCGCCCTTCCAATAAACGTGGTCTCCGGCGGATACCTTCAGCCCGAGCGTAACCGCGCCCGCATGGGCCGGACGCAGGATGGGAATCCGGGCCGTTTCGGTTGCGCCACCCGCCAGTTTGACGCGCAGGCTTTGGCTGGAACCGGCGCCTGCGCTCCATTCGACCAGGCAATCTCTCGGCTCCGGAGAATGGTTCTCCAAACGCACCGGCACGGAAGCGTTCCCCGCGCGGACGAACAGCCGCGCGCCGGGTCCGGTCACCTCCAGGGGCGATACCGCCCGCACCCGCACCGTGCGAACAAACGAGGACTCCGCTCCATCAGCGCGAACGGTATTCCAGGCGATCCTCCTCGTGTCTCCCTCGACCGCAGGCAGGACAATCCGCACTGCCCTCGTTTCGCCCGCCAGGATCGAAACCTCCGGCAGACCTGGAACGCGCAGCCGGATCGTATCTTTGTTTTCGTTGCCAATCGAAAGCGTCCACGCGGACGGATCCCCGGCGACGACCGGGCCCGCCGGAGTGACGCCGGCCCGGATGCCGGCGGCGTTTTCACGCAACAACGACTCCAGCGATCCCAGGGCTGCCGCCGCCTCGTCCCCTCCCGAGCGCCAGCCGCGCAGGAAAGCGCGTTCGTTCTCCGTCCGCGCCGGCGTCACGAGATCGAGGAGCAACGTGGCGTGCGCTTCGAGCTTCACGGGCACGCTTTCGCCTTCCTTGGTCCAGCCGCCGAGGCCGGTCAGCGGATAGAGCCAGGCCACGCGTCCGAGCCCGGCTGGCAGCACGAGTTGGGTCGCGCGGGGTTCTTCGGTCAGATTTTGAAAAGTCAGATGCCAGAGCCCGTCGCTTGGACGACCGAACTGCTCCAGGCGCAGCCCGGCGGGATCGGCCAGACGGGCCTCGCGCACCGGCTGCCAGCCGGCGTCGGCCACGCGACGCGCGAGCGGCACGAACGTGCGGAAGAGCGGACGGTCACGTTCAAAGACCTTCGCATCCTGCCAATACGGATTGTCGGCGCCGTTGTGGCTGAAAAAACTCGGCTGGAATCCGTAAAACAAACAGGTCTCGAAGTAACGCCGGAGCGGTTCGCCCTCGAAGGTGGAGAAATTTGTAGACTGCAGATATCCAAACGGCTTCCGGCCGGAAAGCGCCCGGCGGTAGTCGAGCTTGGAACGCGCAGGCTGGTTATACTGGCCGCCGCTCCACCAGTCGGTCTCCTCCCCGGGGATGTCGATCCAGCGGTTGATGAACGGCGAGTCCACAAGAGGAAAATTTCCCATCAGGTATTTGCCGCGCGAATGCAGCAACGCGCTGAGCGCGGCCGTAAACTCGTATTCCGGCACGTTGGGGGCTATCACCGGTTCTTTGCCGCCGCGTGTGTAGGTTGCGGGGTGGTCGGTCGCGCGCAACGCCGCCGGCGCGTAATCCGGCTGCGAACCCGCATCCATCGAATCGAGATAAATGCCGTCCACGCGCGGGTCGTCCAGCCAGACAGAGATCCGCTTCCACTCGGCTTGCGCGCGGTTGAGCCCCGAGGGCGACGCCGGCGCGAGATCGGGATCGGTGTTCACTTCCATGCGCGCGCCATGGTTCCAGGGCAGGTCCATGAATCTCGTCAGGATGTTCCCCTTTGCGTCGCGGGTCGCGCCGGCCAGACCCGACGCGGCAAGGTCGCGACTCCAGCCCAACCCGAGCGCGGCGAGCTTGCTCATTTTTTCGGCGGCGTGCTCGGGCGTGCGCACCTCGCCCTCGTCAAACGGCAGCCAATACAGCCACGGCTCCGTATACATGAGCGTAAGCACCCCGTGCTTGGCGGCGTAATCCACGTCGGCCCCGCGCTCGCCCACCTTTTCAAAAAACGAAAAACCGAAATCCTCCGCGTCCGGCACCTTCGCCATGTCGGTGAACGGCATCCACAGCCCCGAACGCGGCACGCGCCGTTGCGCGTAGTCCGGGTGGCGCCGGAAAAACTCCCCGAGCGCCGCGCGAAAGCCGTTCTCCTCGCCACGCGGCACGGTGTAAAAAGAACAGCGGAAGGTCGCCTGCCCGGGAAACTTCGCCGTCTCGGGCGAAAGCGCCATGTCGTAGGCCGCCCGGAAAAATCCCGCGTCCGCGCCAAGCGTGAATACCCGCGGTTCGTCCGGATCAGTCTCAAGCACCCAGGTGCGGAGGCCGTCCTCGATCGCGGCGAGCGGATAAAACGACTGCCTTCCATCCACCCCGAATCGACTGCTCGCAAAATTGCCATAAACGACCGCGCCCGATTCGATGACCCGACTGGTCGCCATGTCGTCCGCCCAAGTCTTGCCCTCTAGGGGCATCGCCAGCCCCGTCTCGATGTGCAGCACCCGCGTGGACGCGCCGCGCAGCCAACCCGTCAGCCGCAGCTCGCCCGCGGCTGGAGACTCCGCCAACAACACCCACGACACCCCGAGCGTCTCCCCCTCCCAGGCCAGATCCTCGCCGCGCCGCCAGACCCGCGCGGGCGCCAGCGCGGCCGACTCCCCGCTCGCCGCATCGCGCAAGGTCGCCTGCAACCGCGCCGTTGACGGCACCCCCAGCGCCTTCAGCTTCTCCGCCGCCCCTCCGAAATCCTTCACGATGCCCAGCGGCGTCCACCAGCCGAGATCCGGACCGCCATTCAGCCGCACCGACAGCGAAATCGCGCGCGCCGCCAGCAACGGCTTCATATCCGTCGGCGCGGCCCCGGACGGCGGAGCCATCGCCGTCAGCTTGCCGGGATCAACCGTCACCGTGTCGGCCTCGGGCCAGCGTTGCGCCACGTTCCAATCGGCGGTGGTCACCTCCGCGAACCAGGAAAAGGGCCGACCCAGCGCGGGCGCGGTCACCACGCACGCGAGTTTTCCGTCCATCGTCTGAAAGACCGGATCGCCGATCCGTTTCCACGCCCAACCCGTCGCGCCTTCGGGATAGGCATATAGCGACGGCCCCTCCACCATCAGATCGCCGCCCGAGGCCGGCTCGCCCGCGTTCGGCACGGTGTCGAAATAGATCCGCAGCCGTTCCGGCGCGAGCGCCCCTTGGTGGGTGAAGATGATCACGACCGTGTCCGGCAAACCCTCGATCCGTTGCACCCGGACATCCGTCACGCGGGCAACTCCGACCGACTCCGCCTTGGCCGCAGGCCCTCCGGCGAGCACACCAATCAACCCGCCCCAGGCAAACAACCGACACAAGCGAGACGGTAAAATCATCATTTGCGTAATTAGTTACGCAAAGTCTGTTTCGTCAAGCTACATTCCCCGCTCGCCCCCCTTTTCACCTGTAGGGCTGGCGCTTGCGCCACGCCTGCTTGAATCAAGGGAACCGCCTGCCAGAGAACCCCGTGCCTTGTCAGCGCCGGCCCCGCCCCCCTCAAAACAACCCATTGCCGGACGCCAACTCTGGAATCCCCGAACAGAAACTTTGGACAAAGCCTTCGCGAGTGTTACTACTTACTCAAAATTCCGCGCCGCCCGTCCTTTTTCACCGTCTCCACCTTGCCCACGACCGCCTGAGCCGTCCCGTCTCTCCCCTATGGATATCAAAAAATTTTCACTCCTCGCCGACGTCTCGACCGCCACCGTCTCACGCGCCTTTTCCGGCCGGGGCCGTATCAAGGAAACCACCCGGCAGCGCATCTTCGAACTCGCCACCAAGCACGGCTACGTCCCCAACATCCACGCCCAACGGCTCAACTCGCGCCACTCTTCGGTCATCGCGATTTACTATAGTTTCAGCACCGCGCCGATCTTCGACTACTACAACATGGAGCTCGCCCAGGAACTCGCCAAGGCCGCCGGGGCCCGCGGCTACTCCACCACCCTCGAGCTCACCCAAAAAACCGGCGAACCCTCCCTCGACCTTCAGCGCACCGCGGCCGGCGGCGGGCTCGACGGCATCATTGTCGTCGCCGATTCCAGCGCCGGCGCCTTCGCCTTCCTGCAACGTTTTCCGTCGCTCCCCGTCGTCGTCATCGCCAACCACGACTGGGACCTCCCCGCGTCCGCCGGTCTCGTGCGCATCCACCAGGACTCCGGCATCTCCGAGGCCATCGCCCACCTGAAGACCGCCGGCCACGTCCGCATCGGTTTCATTCGCGGCCTGGCCGACACCGCCAAGCACGACGCCTTCCGTCACGCCCTGCGGGAGCAGGGACTTGACGCCGACACCGCGCCCGTCGCCGTCGGTCCTCATTCGTTCGAGGACGGTGAACGCGCCATCGGCGAACTCCTCGCCGCGCGCGTCACCGCCGTGCTCTGCTCGACCGACATCCTCGCGCTCGGCGCCATCAGCGGGGCGGACAAACGCGGCGTGCGCGTGCCCGAGGATCTCTCCATCGTGGGCATCGACAACCTGGCCTTTGCCCCCTTCACGCGGCCTGCCCTCGCCAGCGTCGGCATCCCCCGCACCGAGATCGCCGTCGCCGCCGTGGAAACTCTCCATCAACTCGTCGGTGACAGCACCGCGCCGTCGGCGCAACCGCCCCGTCGGTTGATCCACACGGTCAACACGCTCTTCATTCCCCGCGCCTCGCTCGGCCCCGTCCGTATCCCGTAGGGCCGTCGCTTGCGACGCGCCGGTTCGATGTCGTCCGGCCTGCGAGGCATGCCGCGAGCGGCAGCCCTACTCGGGCAGGCGGAAGCGGGCGATGGGACGGTTAGGGGCTCCCTTCACTGGAAACGGTCCAGCCGCCCCGTCACGTCGGCGAGCAGCCGCTCGATGTGCGCCCGCGTGAACCCGCGCACGTCCAGCGACGGATCGGCCGCCAGCGGCGTCAGGTCCACCGCCCACGTAATACCGGCGACCTTGTCCGACGCGTGCGACGTGTGGAACGTCGCGTTCGCGCAACGCCGCCCGATGGTCGCCAGGTCATAGCGTTTTCCGCCGCTGATCTGTGAGTCGAACACCTTCAGCAAATCCGCCGCCAGCTCGGGATGCCTCCCCGAATCGAGCACGACCTTGTCCGTGTCTACCATCCAGTCGAGATCGCGCCACACTTCGCAGCCCAGCACGCGGCGCGGACGCCGGTCCGCCGGCAGCGCGCGTATCGCCTCCAGACAGCGCAGGAACACCGCGACGTGCGTGTCGTGCTTGTCCGCCGGCTGGTGCAGATAGACCACCTCCGGCCTGCACGCCGAAAAAACCGCCGCCAGATCCGCCGCCACGCCCGCATGGCCGGCCCGCTTCACGTCCGCGCTTGGATGCGCGAGCTGGAGCTGGATCGCGTAGCGTCCCAGATCGGCCGCCTTGCGCTGCTCCTCGCGGCGCACCTCCTGCATCTGCTCGTCGGTGAAGCTCGCGTAGGGTCCGATGCGCGACGAGCCCGCGCCGTTCGTGACGACCACGCCGCCGAACACCTTGCCCGGGGTGTCCAGACAATCGGAGATGCCGGCGTGCGCCATGATCTCGATGTCGTCCTGGTGCGCCGCCACGCACAGATGCGTGACCGCCGCGAGCGCGGCCTCCGGCGTGCGACCGCCGCCGGGAACATATACGTCAGCCTTCGGATGGGATAGTTTCATGATGGATAAAAAAATCTTGTAGGGCCGGCGCTTGCGCCGTGCCTGTTTTGTTAAGGTTTCCAGAAACAAGCCCGCTTCAGCGCTGGCAGGCTGGCCGCCGCCACCGCCTGCCCGTGGCGCTTGTCCTTCTCGTCCGGCATCGCTAGACGGATCCCTCCGGCCAATCCGGGGAACTCCTCCCGCAGGACCTTGCGGGCATTTTCCATGATCATCTCGCCGCCCGGTCCGGACGTCACCCTGCCGAGCACAAGCAGGTTTCGGATCTCGTAGAACTCCGCATAGTGGGCCACCGAATACCCGAGCACCGTGCCGATGCTTTCGTAAACCGACCTCGCCCGCTCGTCGCCCGCCGCCATCGAGGATTGCACCACGACCAGCCTTTCCGGCAGCGGCATGCCCTCGGCAAAAACGATCCCGGCGCGCATCGCCAGCCGGTTCACGCCCTGCTGCGAAAAATACTGCACGCCGCATCCGCGGTCTCCCGACCACTCGTCCGTCGGCGCGTCCTCCGCGTAATCCACCGGCGCGAACGCCAGCTCGTTGAGCCAGGGCGTGATGCCGCCCGCCGGCGTGACGTAGCCCGCCGCCATGCTCGTGCCCATCGAGACGCCGAGCACCGCGTTGTCGCCGAGCGACATCGAGCCGGCCAGCGCCGTCACCTCGCCGTCGTTGACGACTTCGAACGGCACCCCGCCCCAGCGCTCGCGCAGGTCGAAAAACATGCGGCGGATGCTCCCCTCGAACCGGTCGGCCGGCACGCCGCGAAAAAGCGACGCTACCCGCACCTCGTTGTTCACATAGACGCCCGCCGCGCTTCCGCCGATCGCATCGACGCGCGGCAGGTGCGCCGCGGCCCGCAACAGCGAATCGTGCACGCCCGCGATATGGTAGGCCGGATCGGCCTGGAAATACGGGTCCCACGGAATCTCCTCCGAATACACCACCTTGCCGTCGATCATCGCCGCCGCCTTGCGGTCGCTCCCGCCGAGATCGAAACCGATGCGGCAGCCGTCGAGGTGGCGCCCCGCCGCAAGCCCGTCCGGCTCATCTTCGGGCAGTTCGTCCCAGGCGCACGTCTCCACCGAGAAGGCCTGTCCGTAAACGGCGTCGCCCATGAAGCGATGGTCGAAGGCCCGCGCGCCTTGCGGCGAATACCGGTTTTTCAAGTGGTCCGCGACTCCCGGCGCTCCGGCCACCAGCACCCGGCAGCCGCCGCGCTGCCAGAGCAGGAATTTCAACAGACGCTCCGCGTAGCGGAACGTGAGCGCGGACCAGGCGCGCGACGCCGGCAGCAACTCTCCGCGCCAGACCGAGGCGCGTCCATCCGCCCGCACCAGCGCGAGCGCAAACGGGCGGCTGCCGGGTGTCCGGGCCGCGAGCTCTCGGTAGGCGCGGTTCCACAGGACCGCCGGAATAAAGTCCGGATCAAGCGCCGGAGTGAAGCGGGGGGATGATTTAAGCATGGGGGCGAAAACGGAGACAGGTAGGGCCGGCGCGTGCGCCGTGCCTTGGGTCAAATTCGTTTTTGGAGTTTCAGGAATGAGGCGCGTCGCAAGCGACGGCCCTACGCGGCGGGCTTGTTGTTGCGAGGCTCATTCCAGCGGCGGAATCCCTCGATGGCCTCGTAGTCGGCCAGGCCCAGCGCGTCGTAGGTCGCGGCGAGATCGCGATTCTGCTGCTCGGCCTGCTGCCAGGGTTCGCGCAGGCCGGTGGCCACCGCGGAGTTGCTCCGCTGCGAACGATGCGGAAAGATCGCCTGCGTTTTCTGCGCCAGCTCGCGCGGACTGAGCGGCACGGCCATGTCGATCTCGGCCGCGTCCCAAGGGGTGTCCACCCCGCGGTAGAGCCACACGCGGCAATCCGTGAACCAGCCCTCGCCCGAGCCGCCAAGGCAGGCGCGGCGCACGAGCTCGAAGCACACCGCCGTCACCGACGAGGGATCGTCACGCTCGCCGGTGATGAAGATCTGATGAGGACGGATGTCGCGGAGCACGCGGGAAATTTCGCGCTGGTCCGCCTCGGCCGGCTTGAACTGGCGGTAACGGCCCTGCTCGTAAAACGGCAGATCGAGAAACACCACGTTTCCGGCCTCGACACCACAGGACTTCAACGCGGCGCGCGCCTCGCCGCGACGCACGAGCCCCTTCAACCGGCGAACCTGGGCGGATTCGCCCGCGAAGGCTGATTTCTGCAACAGCTCGCCGCGCACCAACCGCGCGAATGCCTCGGCCGGTCCCGCCTCGCCCTCGAAACAGCCCGCGAGATCGGTCACAAAATCGGTCGCCATCAGCGCGTCGGCATCGGGCACCGCCAGATTGCCCGAGGTCTGGTAAACCACCGTGACTTGGTGCCCCTGATCGACCAACCGGCGCAGCGTGCCGCCCATGCCGAGCATGTCGTGCGACGGCTCTGGGCTGAACACCACCACGCGCTTCGAAGCAGGCTCCGCCCGCTCCGGGCGGTGCGTGTCATCGGCCCCCGGCTTGCCGCCCGGCCAGCCCGTGATCGTGTGCTGCAGTTCGTTAAATATCCGGATGTTCAGGCCGTAAACCGGACCCTGCTCCGTGAGCAGATCCGCCATGCCGTGCTCGCTGTAATCCTCGTCGAGCAGCTTGAGCACCGGACGATCGACGGTGTGCGAAAGCCACACCACCGCGCGGCGCGCCATCTCCGGCGTCCACTCCACCGGACCGACCAGCCACGGATGGCGCATGCGCGTGAGCGCCGAGGCCGCCGAACCATCGATGTAGAAACTCACGTTCGGATGCCCCTGCAAAAAACTCGCCGGCAGCGTGTCCACCGGCGTGCCTTCGACCGCCTGCGCCAGCACGCCCGACTTAGACTCGCCCCACGCCAGCAGCACGATGCGGCGCGCATCCAAAATCGTGCCCACGCCCATCGTGATCGCATGGCGCGGCACGTTGGCCTCGCCCAAAAAGTCGCGGGCCGCGTCGCGTCGCGTCAGACCGTCCAGCGTGACCAGCCGCGTGCGTGAATCTCTCGTCGAGCCCGGCTCGTTGAAGCCGATGTGTCCCGTGCGGCCGATGCCGAGCACCTGCAGGTCGAGACCGCCCGCCGCCACGATCTTGTCCTCGTAGGCGCGGCACGCGCCGAACACCTCGCCGCGCGGCAGCGTGCCGTTGGGCAGGTTGATCTGCGCCGCCGGCAGGTCGATGTGGTTGAACAGCTGCTCGTGCATGAAGCGCCAGTAGCTCTCCGGATGGTCGCGCGTCAGCCCGTAGTATTCGTCGAGGTTGAACGTCGTGACATTCTTGAACGACAGCCCTTCGTCACGGTGCATGCGGATGAGTTCGCGATAGAGCCGCACCGGCGTGGAGCCCGTGGCGAGGCCGAGCACGACGCCTTTTCCGGCGGCCGCACGCTCGCGAATCAACGCGGCAATCTCGCCCGCCAGCTGACGGGACGCGGCATCCGCGTCGGCAAAAATCTCGGTGTGGATGCGCTCGCGCTGCTGGGATTCGGTGGTGTGCATATTGAAGGAGTGGGTGAATTCGATGCTTCCCACCCTACTCTTTTGCGGTCATATCGAGAATAGCGTTACTGCCTATGTTTTTAACAAAAACGCCAAATGGCAAAACCCGGGGCTTCGCCGCCCTCGCGGCCAGCACGCGCCGTTTGCCCAGCCCCGACAGCCCCTTGCACGGCAAACGCCGCCCCGCCCCGCCCCTGCCGGAAAACATCATTTGTTTCCAACGCCGCTCGGGCGCCGAGCTCAACCGCCCCCACACCGGCCGCGCCATGCACCACCGCCACGTGCTCATCGTTCCCTTGCGCGGGAAAGGCGTGGTCTGCGCCGACGACCGCGAGCTCCCGCTCGCCCCCGGCAAGGGACTGGTGATCCTTCCCTACCAGTATCACCACTACGCGCACGCCGACAAGGGTCTGCACTGGCTGTTCATCACCTTCGAGTATGCGCAAGGCGTGACGATGGAGCCGCTCCGCAATGTCATTTTTCCCGTGGGCGCGGAGCTGGCCGGACAGCTCGACACCTTGCTGCGCGCCCAACGCAACCTCGCCGACGAGGGCCTGCCCGAGCTGCGTCTTGCGCTCCTGCTCGCCCAACTGACACCCCCTCCCGGCCTGACCGCACCCGCGGCTTCCCGCACCGGCGCCACCCTGGAACTCCAGGTCAATCACTCCGCGCAAAAGCTTCGGCCCGCCGCTCCCACGATCCGTGAACTGGCCGCCGAACTCGGCATGAGCCCGAGCAACCTGCGCACGCGCTTCCGCGCCTCCTGCGGCGTAAGCCTGGGCAAACACATGCGCGAACTCCGCCTCGAACGCGCCTGCGGGCTCCTCCGCATGACCTCCGCCCGCATCTCCGAAATCGCCGAGCAATGCGGCTTCAACTCCCTCTTCAGCTTCAGCCGCGCCTTCCGCGTCCGCCACGGCCTGTCGCCGAAGGCCTACCGGGAATCCGTCCCCGCCGAATGACCGCCGGCCGCCAAAATCGCCGGACCGTGTCCATTTCCCCGTGATTCGTTCGTTGAGTGATTGAACCCTCGCACCGCCACCCTCCATCGAAAGGAAAAGCCATCATGTCCACCCACACCATCCGTCTCCACCGCGTGCTTCGTTCCACCCCGCAAAAAATCTATCGCGCATTCCTCGAAGCCGATGCCTTGGCCAAGTGGATTCCTCCGCACGGTTTCACCGCCAAGGTCCATCACCTGGACGCCAAAGTCGGCGGCACCTTCAAGATGTCGTTCACCAACTTCACCACCGGCAACGGCCACTCCTTCGGCGGCGAATACCTCGAACTCGTGCCGCACGAACGCATCCGCTACACGGACAAATTCGACGATCCGAACCTGCCGGGTGAAATGCGCGTGACGGTCACGCTGAAGGCGGTCTCGTGCGGCACCGAAGTGAACATCGAGCAGTCCGGCGTGCCCGCAGTCATCCCGCCCGAAGCGTGTTACCTCGGCTGGCAGGAATCGCTCGCGCAGCTCGCCGCCCTCGTCGAGCCCGAGATTCCGAATTGAGGGGCACTCGCCGCCCTCGGTCACGGTCCCCCGGAACAGTTTAAGGGAACTCCTGAAATTCGCCCGAGATGCCGACTGTAGGGCCGGCGCTCGCGACGTGCCGGTTTGGCGTTGGCCGGCCTGCGAGGCATGGCGCCAGCGCCAGCCCTGCACGGGCGGCCAGAAGCGGCATGATGGGCCGGATTTCAGGAAGGAAACCGTAGCCGAAGAGGAGGTCGGACCTCCCGGTCCGACCACGGCGGAATCCCGCTCACGACCAACGGGACGGACCTGAAGGTCCGTCCTCCATGCCGCCCATTAACCAGCTGCTTTTCATTAAAATTCTCCAGGGCTACGCGCTCTTGAGCGAGGCCATGTCGATCACGAAGCGGTATTTCACGTCGCTCTTCAGCATGCGTTCGTAGGCTTCGTTGATCTGGTCCATGCGGATCATCTCGATGTCCGAGGTGATGTTGTGCTTGCCGCAAAAATCGAGCATCTCCTGGGTTTCCGCGATGCCGCCGATGAGCGAACCCGACAGGCTCTTGCGGCCCATGATCAAACCAAACGCCGCGACGGGCAGCGGTTTCTCGGGCGCGCCGACCAGCGTGATGTTTCCGTCGATCGCGAGCATCCCGAGGTAGGCGTTGATATCGTGATCCGCCGACACGCAATCAAGGATGAAGTCGAACGTGCCCGCGTGCTTCGCCATCTCGTCGGCGTTGCGTGAGACGACGACTTCGTGCGCACCGAGACGGAGCGCGTCGGTCTTTTTCCCCTCCGACGTGGTGAAGACGACAACATGCGCGCCGAACGCGCGGGCAAACTTCACGCCCATGTGGCCGAGGCCGCCGAGACCGACGATGCCGACCTTTTTACCCGGGCCGACTTTCCAGTGGCGCATCGGCGAGTAGGTCGTGATGCCCGCGCAGAGCAGTGGCGCGACCGCGGCGAGATTGAGGTTGGCGGGAACGCGCAGGACGAAGTGTTCGTCCACCACGATGCCCTCGGAGTAGCCGCCGTAGGTCGGCAGGTTAAGGTGTTTGTCCATGCCGCCGTAGGTGCCGACCATCGTGGGCGAGAATTGCTCAAGGCCTTTTTTGCAATGCGGGCAGCTCAGGTCCGCGTCCACCATGCAGCCGACGCCGGCGATGTCGCCGGGTTTGAACTTGGTGACCTTCGGGCCGACCTTGGTCACGCGGCCGACGATCTCGTGGCCGGGAACGGCGGGATATTGGGTGAAATGCCACTCGTTGCGTGCGAAGTGCAGGTCGGAATGGCAGACGCCGCAGAAGAGGATCTCGATCTGCACGTCGCGGTCGGTCGGCTCGCGGCGCGGAATGGTGCTGGCGGCAAGCGGCGCGGTGGCACCGGCGGTGGAGTAGGCTTTGACCTTATAGGCGACGGGTTTGGACATGGGAATGAATCGGTTGAGTTGGGTGAATGTGTGGTTGAGGGAAAAGGCTCAGCGAGCGTAGTCGGCATCGGTCACTTTTTCCATCCACTCGACGACTTTTCCGTCGAGCGCTTCCTGTATGGCGATGTGCGTCATCGCGGTGGTAGGCGCGGCGCCGTGCCAGTGCTTTTCGCCCGGCGAAAACCAGACGACGTCGCCCGGACGGACTTCCTCGACGGGGCCGTCTTCGCGCTGCACGCGGCCGCAGCCGGCGGTCACGATGAGCGTCTGGCCGAGCGGGTGCGTGTGCCAAGCGGTGCGCGCGCCCGGTTCGAACGTAACCGCATTGCCCGCCGCGCGCGCCGGGTCGGTCGCCGGAAACAACGGATCGATGCGCACCGTGCCGGTAAACCAAGCCTCGGGGCCCTTGTTGGACGGTCGGGAACCTGCGCGTTTGATTTCCATGGCGGGATCGTAAAGCGCAGCCGGCTTAATAGCGATTGCCCTGGATGGTGAGCTGAGAAACGGCCGTGCGGATTTCACGCAGGTCGTCGGGGGTGAGCGTGAGGGCGGCGGCGCCGAGGTTTTCGTCGAGGCGTTCGAGTTTGCGGCTGCCGGGGATGGGCACGATCCACGGTTTCTGGGCGAGCAGCCAGGCAAGCGCGACTTGCGCAGGAGTGGCGTTCTTTTGCGCGCCGATGCGGGTCAGGAGGTCGATGACCCCGCGGTTGGCCTTGATCGCCTCGGGCGTGAAGCGCGGGTTTTTGCTGCGGATGTCGGAGCTGTCGAAGGTCGAGGTTTCGTCGATCTTGCCAGTGAGATAGCCGCGCCCCAGCGGGCTGTAGGGCACGAAGCCGATGCCAAGTTCTTCGCATGTCGGCAGCACATCCTCTTCGACCGTACGCCACCACAGCGAGTATTCGCTCTGCACGGCGGCGACCGGCTGGACGGCGTGGGCGCGACGGATGGTCGCGGCGTCCGACTCGGAGAGGCCGAAGTGTTTCACATTGCCGGCCTGGATCAGGTCCTTGACGGCGCCGGCCACGTCCTCGATGGGCACGGCGGGATCGGGGCGGTGCTGATAGAAAAGATCGAGCGTATCGACGCGGAGGCGTTTGAGAGATTCTTCGGCAACTTGCCTGATGCGTTCGGGGCGGCTGTTCGGGGCGACGAACCCGGGACGTCCGTCCGCATGGAGCTGGAAGCCAAACTTGGTGGCAATGACGACCTGCCCCTTGAACGGAGCGAGCGCCTCGCCGAGAAGATCCTCGTTGGTGAACGGGCCGTAAACTTCAGCCGTGTCGAAGAAAGTGACGCCACGCGCAACCGCCCGGTGGAGAAAGGTGATCATTTCGGCGCGGTCGCCGATGGGTTTGTCGCCGTAGGTCATGCGCATACAGCCGAGGCCGATTTCCGAGACTTGGATGCCGCTGTTGCCGAGAGTGCGTGTCTTCATGGAGGTGGGTTCGTTTTGGATGGGAACAAGCTTATCACGTATCCGGCCGGCCGTCGCACCGGATGTTGCTCCACCTGTTGTAATCTTGCTACGAACCGGCGTCAGCGACGCCGGCGGTAATCGCTCGGGGACAAACCGGTTTCGCGGCGGAAGAGCTGCGCGAAGTGGCTGGGATTCGCGTAGCCCAACGCCAGACCAACATCCACCACGCCCTTGTCCGTCTCGCGGAGCAGCCGGCGCGCGGCGTCCATCCGCAGGTTCAGCTGATAGCGCGACGGGGACACTCCGGTCGCTTTTTTGAAGAGGCGCTGGAAGTGAAACTTGCTCAGCTTCACCTGAGCCGCGAGTCCGTCGAGGTTGCACTCGTCGGCCAGATGCCCGGCCATCCAGTCCGTGATCTGCTTCAGCTTGAAGCCAGGCAGCGACGGACTGCCGCTGCGCTGCTCCTGCGGGGTTTCCGAGTAGTTGCGGGCCAAGTGGACGGCGATCGACTGCGCGAGGCCCTGCACGAGCAGCGGACTCGCCTGCTTGTGCATCAACTCGTCTCGCACCTGCTGCATGTAGCAATCCAGCGTCTCATCCTTGAAAGCGGACACATCACGCAACCGCGCATGCTTCGCCTCGGCACCGTAAACCTCCTCCATGGCGCGCTGCTGCAGCGGCAGCGCGATGAATACCGCCATGCTCTGAAACGGTTCGGGGCCCATCGCCTTCCATCGGCAATCGTAGGGCGCGCCGCCGGATGTGAGAAACATCGAGCCCTTGGTGATACGATGGGTCACCCAGGGGCCGCCGTTTTCCCGTTCCTGAAATTCGGCCTCGCCCGACACGGTCCACGCAAGGAAGGGCTCGCTGACGGCCGGCAGCGGCACCATGTCAACGTCGCGCAACGGGGCGATGATCGTCGTCTTGATCTCCCGCCACGCCTTGCCGCGTCCGGTCTTCAACGTTTTCCCGGAGACATAGCGCTCGAAGGCTTCGGCCGAGGTGGTTTCGGGTATGGGCATGGGGCGGGACGGACATGACCATGGTGGGTTTCCCCTCAATCGCAACAACGGTGACCGTCCTCCACAGCATGGATGTGCAAGTAAGGGCGTGACTCTTTCGCGTCGGTCGCAGGATGTGGAGCATGCATCCGGTCCGGCCGCTCACCTTCACCCGCTATGTCGCCCTCGGCGACAGCTCTACCGAGGGCATCGACGACCCGGACGGCGCCGGCGGTTATCGCGGTTGGTCGCAGCGTCTGGCCGAGCGGATTAACGCCGCCCAAGGAGGAGGGTTGCACTACGCGAACCTCGCCGTGCGCGGCTTGACCACGGCGCAGATCCGCGCCCGCCAACTCGATGCCGCCCTCGCGCTGCGTCCCGATATCGCCACGGTGTTCTGCGGCACGAACGACGTGACCGCGCTGCGGTTCGACGCCCGTGCGGTGGCGGCCGACATCGAACACATGCAACGCGCGCTCCGCGACGGCGGGGCGACTGTGCTCAGTTTTACGCTGCCCGACCTCACTCCCCTGATGCCGCTGGCGCGACTGATCGCTCCCCGCATCGCCGCGCTCAACCACGCGCTCGCCCAAGCGTCCCGAAACACCGGGTCGATCCTCGTGGACTTCGCGGCCTATCCCGTGGCCACCGACCGTCGGCTGTGGAGCGAGGACCTCATTCATGCCAACACCGCCGGGCACGCCCGCATCGCCGAAGCGCTCGCGCAGGCCTTGCACCTGCCAGGCGGCAACGATGACTGGAAACAGCCGTTCCCCGTTACATTGGCCCCGACCCGCCGGCAATGGTGGGCCGCCGAACTGCGCTGGACGCGTCGCCATCTGCTGCCCTGGGTCTGGCAGGGGATCACGAGCCGTTCGTCATCGCAGGGACGGAGTCCGAAGCGGCCCGACCTGTTGCCCCTGTCATACTAAATACACACCCTGGAAATCGGCACCTCCGGCCAATGTTCTCGATAAAAACTCCGTCTCCCGAAACGATTCAAAACTCCCCCTGCCCCCGCCCCGTTTTATCCATGACTTCCCGTTCCCCCGTTCCGGTCATCCTCGACACGGACATCGGCACCGACATCGACGACACCTGGGCGCTCGCCCAGTTGCTCCGCAGCCCGGAACTCGCGCCGAAACTCATCCTGACCTGTTCCGGCGGCATCGACTTCCGCACGGCGATCACGGCGCGTTTTCTTGAGGTGTGCGGACGCACCGACGTGCCGATCGGCCGCGGCATTCAGGCGTGGGAAACCGAGGCAAGTCATCGCAACCAGGAACCCTGGATCAAAAACTACAACCTCGCGGCCTACCCCGGCGAAATCGCCGAGGACGGCGTGGGCCGCATGATCCGCATCATCGAGGCATCACCCGTGCCGGTGACGATCATAGCGATCGGACCGGCGGTGAACCTCGCGGCGGCGGTCGAGCGCGCCCCGCATATCGCCCCAAAATGCCGCTTCGTGGGCATGTTCGGCAGCTTCGACGTCGGCTACACCGGCGGACTGCCCGCCAGCGCCGAGACCAACGTCCGCCTCATTCCCGCCGCGTTGCGCACCGTGCTGGCCGCGCCGTGGATCGACGTGCTGCTGACGCCGCTCGACACCTGCAACTTCGCCATTCTCGACGGCGAAAACTACCGCCGCATCTGGAGCGCCACAGGCGACCCGATGCTGCGCGCGCTGATCGAGAACTACTGCCTGTTCGCCCCGCGCGTCACCTGGATGCATTGCGATTATTTCGCGCTGCGCTCGACGATCCTGTTCGACTGCGTGGCCGTCTACCTCGCCTACGCGGAGGACTTCGTGGAGACGGAGCCCGTGCGCTTCGCCATCACCGACGACGGCTTCACGGTGCGCGACGAGACCGGCCCGTTCACCGCCCGCGTGGCGCTGCGCTGGCGCGACCTCCCGTCCTTCCACACCCACCTGACCCGACGCCTGCTGGGCGCGGAGTGATCAACACCGGCGGCCTGGTCCCGTTGGCTTGGCCGCACAAGAAACACGAATGGGGCGAAGAATATGAATCACTTTCTCCGCCCCGCTCCGCTCTTCTATCCAACCCGACTTGCAATCGGAAAAAAACCATCCAGAAAGGGCGCCCATCATGCGTATTCCTCTTCGCCTCTGCACCCTCATCGGTGTCGTCTTCTCAATCGCCACCCTTGATCTGGCGGCCGACATGACGCCCTATGTCGGACGGTGGCAGGTCGACATCCCCGCCACATGCGAAGCGGTGAAAAACAGCCCCAAATACAATCCCGCCGAGGCGGACCAGATGAAAGGCATGATCACAAGGATGCTCGGCTCCATGATCCTGACCGTTGACGACGCCAAGGTCACCTTCGCCAGGGGTAAACGCTCCGAAAGCCAGCCCTACACCTTCAAAGACACCACCGACGGAGTGACCACCATATCCGTCACCATTGGCCAAAAGCCCCATCAGCTCGCCTTCACCCTCGGCGAGAATCACCGGATGCGCCTCAAGTCGAGCGCCTCGCCTGACATGGACTACTACGTCTGGCAGCCCGCCACCACCCCGCCCGGCGAAGCTCCCAATGCCGCCGAAATGCTGGCCGCTGGAATGGGAGGAAAGGTTGTCGCCGGGAAAGATGCCGCCAAGCCGGCCCCCACGATCAACGACAACCTTCGCATCATCATGAAGGCCGCCGATCAATACGGCCTCGAGATGGGCGTCCAGGCCGTCCCTTACGAAGCCCTCGTCAAGGGACGCTATTTCAAGCCCCTCCAGGTCGTGAACGGCGAGGACTACGCAACCGTGGTCATCGATTACACGACCCATTCCGTATCCGTGACCGACAAAGACGGAGTGACCCACACCTGTAAGAAGCCGTAAAAGCCTGATCGGCCTGGGACTGCTCCACCTCGCGTGGTATTTCCGGGCCAGATCGCAGCCGAAGAATTGATGCACCGTCTTCTTCCCCTCCTCATCGCGTTTCTCCTCCCGAGTTCCGTCCTCGTCGCGCAGCCGGCGGACGGGCCGGGATCGAAAATCGCTGCGGGCGCCCGCGAACAGATCAGCGTGACCACGAGTTACGATCCGAGTTACGTGAAACTCACCTATCCGGGCGGCGACGTGCCTTCGCATACCGGCGTTTGCTCCGACGTGGTCGTGCGCGCCCTTCGCACGGTCGGCATCGATCTCCAAAAGGAGGTGCATGAGGACATGCGCGGAAACTTCTCCGCCTATCCCAAAAACTGGGGCCTTAAAGCACCCGACAAGAATATCGATCACCGCCGCGTCCCCAACCTGATGCGGTATTTCGAGCGGAAACACACCGCGCTGGGCGAGAAATGGACGGCGCCCGAAACCTATCTGCCCGGAGACATCGTGGCTTGGCGCCTCGACGGCGGTCTTCTTCATATCGGAGTCGTGTCCGGAAAAAAATCAGGCCAAACACCTTTGATAATCCATAACATAGGTGCCGGCGCCAAAGAGGAGAACGTCCTCTTCGCCTACAAGGTGATCGGACATTACCGAATCAAGTAACGTAGCCGCGCCCAAAGCCAACAGACAGCGCAACCAGTCCCCTTTGGACCGGCGTTATCGGAAATACGCCTGCCGGTATTCGGAGGCCGACCGTCCGAAGAATTTCCGGAACGCCCGGCAAAAGTTCTCCGCGTTAGGATAGCCGACCTCGGCGGCCACCGCCTTGACCGACAGGTTACCCGTGGCCAGGGCGTGTCCGGCGATGCGCAGTCTTTTCTGGATCAGGTATTGGTGCGGAGTTTCGCCGAGGTGCGCGCGAAACAGCATGTGCAGATGCGAGACGCTGACGTCCGCCGCCTTCGCCACGTCGTCCAGCGACAGCGGTTTCGCATGGTTCAGGTTGATGAAGTCGGTCGCGAGGCTCAGTTGGGGATGGATGGCCTGCGTCCGCTCCAGCAACCGGGATCTCTCCAACTCGAATGAGAGACGCGACAGGAGCAGGTTCCCGATCACGCCCCGATCCATCGCGGCGTAGTGGAACGCCTGCAGCATCTCCTCCGCGAAGGCATGCATGGACTTGCGGTCCTTCCATTGGAAAACCCTCGGCCACTCCAACTGAAAATCCTCCTGGCTGCATTCGAACCAGACGACGTAGCAGTTGTAGTAGCTTTCCGGCGGCGAATCCGAAACCGAAACCTGCCCGCCTTGATGGCAAAACACGGCGCCTTCCCCGTGCAGAACGGGTTTCTCCTCAAGGCCATAGACCGTGCCTTCCTGGATGATCTCGAACAGCACCTCGTTCCGCGACGCCGAGGTGGGTTTTCGCGATCCGCCCAGCGGGCTCTTATAGGTGCCGATTCGCGTCAGCCGCAGGGGTAGGTTTCGCCAGCTGTTCATAGTTTTAGTCAATTCTCATCTAGAATATCCTCTGGTAAGGTAGAAATGGCTAGCCTCTCACGTAGCTTTTGACAAGCCAGCCTCCACACACCCTCCATGATACCGCAAATCACCGTTCAGTTATACAGCGTCCGCGACCTCGCGAAGCAGGATTACGCCGGCACCATCCGCGCCATCGCCGAAACCGGCTTCGGCTGCGTCGAGACCGCCGGCTACCCCGGATATTCCGCGAAGAAAGCGGCCAAGCTCTTCAAGGAGCTCGGCCTGAAGGCGCCCACCGCCCACATCGGTCTCCCCATCGGCGACAACAAGAACGCGATCATCGAGGAAGCCCTCATGATGGGGCACAAGTATCTCATCACCGGCTGCCCGCCCAAATTCCGCGAGCACTATACCTCGCTGGACAACGTGAAGGCCATGGCCGAGCTCTACTGCGAGGCCGCCGCCAACCTCGCCCCGCACGGCCTGCAGGTCGGCTACCACAACCACGACTGGGACCTCGTCGAGATCGACGGTCGCCGTTCCTATCAGGTCTTCCTTGAGAAAACTCCCGAGACGGTTCTCTACGAAGCCGACATTTTCTGGGTCTCCCGCGCCGGTCTCGATCCGGCGGCCTTCATCAAGGAGATCGGCGTGCGCGGCAAGGCGCTCCACTTCAAGGACGGCATCGTCTCCAACAAGGCCACCTTCAAGGAAGCGACGACCGAGAGCGGCAAGATCATGGTCAGCGACTCCATCCCCTTCCGCGCCGCCGGCACGGGTCAGGTCGACCTCATCGCCGCCGGAAAGGCCGTCCGTCACGCCGAGTATATCGCGGTCGAGCTCGACAGCTTTGACGGTGACATGATGCAGGCCGTCAAGGATAGTTACCTCTACCTCACCTCCAACAAGATTGCCCAAGGCAAAAAATAAACCTCCCCATCATGGCTAAACAAATCGGAATCGGAATCATCGGCTGCGGCAACATTTCGCAGGCCTACTTCAACGGTGCCAAACTCTTCGAAGTGCTCAAGGTCGTGTCCTGCGCGGACCTCAAGACCGAGCTCGCCGAGGCCAAGGCCAAGGAAAACGGCTGCAAGGCCCAGACCGTGGACGAGCTCCTCGCCAACCCCGACGTGCAGCTGGTCATCAACCTGACCATCCCCGCCGTGCACGCGAAGATCAGTCTCGCCGCGCTCAAAGCCGGCAAGCACGTCCACAGCGAGAAGCCCCTCGCGGTGAGCCTTGCGGACGGCAAAAAAATCATGGATCTCGCGGCGGCCAAGGGCCTGCTGGTCGGCTGCGCGCCCGACACGTTCATGGGCGGCGGCTACCAGACCACGCGCAAGCTCATCGACGACGGCTGGCTCGGCAAGATCGTCGGCGGCACCGCCTTCATGATGAGCCGCGGCCCCGAGAGCTGGCACCCGAATCCCGCTTTCTTCTACGAGACCGGCGCCGGCCCCATGTTCGACATGGGCCCGTATTACATCACCGCGCTCGTGCACCTGCTCGGCCCCGTGAAGCGCGTGAGCGCGATCACGACCAAGGCGTTCAAGCAGCGCATCGCCACCTGCAAGGAGCAGTTCGGCAAGCTGCTGCCGGTCGATATCCCCACCCATTACACGGGTTCGCTGGAGTTTCATTCCGGCGCGGTCATCACCGTGACCATCTCCTTCGACGTGTATGCGCACGGGCACAGCCCCATCGAGATCTACGGCACCGAAGGTTCGCTCAAGGCCCCCGATCCGAACACCTTTGGCGGCCCGATCCAGCTGTGGACGCCCTCCACCAAGGAATGGCAGCCGCAGGCCTTCAGCCACCGCTACCTGATGAACTCGCGCAGCATCGGCGCCGCCGATCTCGCGTATTCGATCCTCAGCGGCGGCAAGCGCAAGCACCGCGCGAGCGGCGCCCTCGCCTACCACGCGCTGGAAGTCATGCACTCTTTCGAAAAGTCGTCCACGACCGGCAAGAGCATCGAGATCCAGTCCCGCCCCGCCCAGCCCGAGGCTCTCCCCCTCGGCCTGATCGAAGGACGTCTCTGACGCGACCCGCTCTCCGTAAAACTCAAGCGGCCAATCCCACGGCGGATTGGCCGCTTTTTTGTGAGCCCTTCTATAACTAGAACGGCTAGCCGATTGCATTTGATCGGTGCGGCGGAAAGGGTCCGCCCGTTGGTTTATTGTTCTCGTTAACCCCACGAATAGCCCATGAAAATCGCACGATCACCCCGTCGTGCCATCCTAGGGATGGCACTGTCCGTCGTCACAAGCCTGCTGGTTTCCTCTCCCCGCCTCCAGGCCGCCCCGCCCACCGGCTACACCTTGGTCTGGTCCGATGAGTTCGATGGCTCGGCCTTGGACTCCCGTTACTGGAATCACTCCTACCCCGGCGTTTATCGCGGCGGGTTCAACAGTCCGACCGCCTCCGCGGTCGCGAGCGGCGCCCTGACGATCACCGCCTACACCGAGGGCGGCGTTCATTACACCGACCACCTGGACACGAAGGGCAAATACCAGCCGAAATACGGCTACATGGAGGCCAGCATTTATTTCTCAAATGCGCCGGGCAACTGGTCCGCCTTCTGGATGTTCGCGCCCACGATCGGCGCCACCAACCAGCCGCATGTTGACGGCGTCGAATTGGACATCGCCGAGCACCGCGAGGTGAACCAGGCCGGGACCAACATCTCCGACCAGATTCCCTCGACGCTTCACTGGGACGGCTACGGGGCCAACCACAAATCCGTTTCCAGCGGCCTGCGCGGCGCGGGACTGAGCACCGGGTTTCACACGTATGGGATGGAGTGGACGCCCGACTATCTGAAATTCTACATCGACGGGAGCTATCTCTACACGGTCTACAACTCGACCGACGTCGATCCGGTCCCGCCGCTGGCACCCGTGCCCCAGAGAAGCGAATATCTTCTGCTGAGCACCGAGATCCTGACCGGCAGCTGGGCGGGCAACATCCCGGCCGGCGGTTTCGGCACACTGGCGACCAGCGAGTCGCAGATGATCGTGGACTACGTGCGCGTTTACCAAGCGACGCCACCCGTGCCCGCCGTGCCCGCCTCGGTCGCCGCGGCCAACGTGAACCACCGCTCCATCACGCTTTCGTGGACGATGTCCGACAACGCTCCTTCCTATAACGTGAAGCGGTCGCTGACCAGCGGCGGTCCCTACACCACGATCGCCGCCACGGGCGTCGGCTACATCGACACCGACGTGATCCCCGACACGACCTACTACTACGTCGTTTCCGCGGTGAACGGCTCCAACGAAAGCGCCAACAGCGCGCAGGTCAGCGGCACCCCGCTGCCCTCCGACACGCATGCCGGACTCTGGTCCGGACAGGTCACGCTGACCGGCACGCCCTCCTACGCGGCCCTGCGCCAGACGGTCCCCGTAGCGGCCAACACGAGCTACAAGGCCGGCATCTGGATCAAGGGCGGCGGACGGTTGCGCCTGCTGATTCGTCCTCCGGCCGGCACTCCTTACATGGCGGACAAATACATGACCGCGACCTCGACGTGGGTTTACCACGAGGTGTCGTTCAACTCCGGGGTGAACACCTCCGCGCTGTTTTACGTCGACGATTCCTCGCTCACGGCTGGAACCGTCTACGTTGACGACGCCTTCCTCGGCCTCTCAGGCGGCACCAATCTGTTGGCGAATCCCGGCTTCGAGTCGGGCAGCACGGTGTGGATGACCTACAATCCAGCCACATGGAAAATCCGCCTCGCCGCCAACACCCATGCGGACATCGGCTCAACCCGCGGCACGTTCACGGGCACCCCGAGCTTCGCATCCATCCGCCAGTATGTGAATGTCACGCCCAACATCGCCTACCAGACCGGCCTGTGGCTGAAGGGCTCCGGCAAGATCCGCCTCATGGTGCGTCAGGCGAGCGACGGCGCCTACCTCGCCAGCCAGTATATCACCGTGACGTCGCCGGACTGGGCGTATTACACGCTCCCCTTCAACTCGGGCGCGAACTCGCAGGTGTTCATCTACATTGACGACTCCTCGAATATCGCCGGCACGGTCTACATGGACGACGTGTTTCTCGGTCTGTCCGGCGGAGCGAACCTGCTCGCCAACCCCGGTTTCGAGTCAGGCTCCGCGTCATGGACCTCGTCCGACACGGCCAAATGGAAACCCGACCAGTATTAACCAGGGCCCGGCTCCGTTGATTCCCAGCGCGAGGGCGGGAAGGCCCGGCTATCACACGCCATCCATCAGGATTGGCGGTGGATAGCCGGAATTCCCCTCTCGTTGCGGAGGACTAGAGCGGTTCAAATAAAACTGTAGCTTGAAAGGAGGTCGGACCTTGTAGGACCGCTGGCCAAGGGCAGAGGCGTAAAGCAAGCTGCCCTTGGCCAGCGGTGTTGGGGAGGGTCGGCCGGCCGGCCGGCCCTCCCCGCCTG
>JBAZSJ010000059.1:0-30967 GCA_041662485.1 Opitutaceae bacterium
TCTCAACAGCAAGGGATACAAACTCGTGGCCGAGGCGGTTCACGCTGCCTTCAAAAAACTCACCGACGTGCCCGCGCCCGAAGCCGCCGTCCCCACGTCCGCCACTGCGGCCGCCGCGACGGAGCTGACCGAAAAAACCATTGTCAATGACACCTTCGACGCGGGACGCGGAAGCTGGGAATGGGCCGGCACGGTCAAGGACGGTCAGTTCGTCCTCGCCGCTCCCAACGCAAAAAAATGGTCGGGTGGACAGACGTTGTTGAGGGACGTTGTTCGAATTGGCGGCGATGCCGGAGCGCTCCGTCTCCGCCTCGCTATTGAGGCCATCGAGATTGCAGACGGGGAGGGGGCGGCGGGGGTCAACGCCGAGGTGCGTGTTTTTCTCACGCCCGCGCCGCTAAAAACCCCCACCTTCGCCGATCCCTTCAGTGAACCCAGCGCCCTTACGCTTATTTTCGCCGCCAACGCCGCAAAAAACACGCTGTCCGTCCGCGCCTACGAAAAAACCGGATGGACAAAAGATGGCTACGGTTGGCCCGTGCTTTACGAGGCCACTGCCCCGCTCGACGTCCTGCCGCTCACACTCGACTGGCACCTTTCCATGAATGGCTACAAGCTCGCCTTCTCCAAACCCATCCAGAGCGTTGACGGGATGAGGGAAAACGACTGGAAGCTGGGTCCTGCGTGGAACGGCGAGCTGCGCTACATCATGCGTGTCGTGAATCTTGCCGATGGCGCGAAATCACAACTACGCCTTTCCAACTTCTCACTCTCCCGCGCCTCCCTTCCGGTCAAGTAACGGATCGATATGGCGTCGTTTAAATTCAGGAAAGTTTTTATGGCCAAATATTCATTTGTTGGGTGCCTATTTTATTCTTTGAGCTTGATGCTTATTCCGGCTCACGGGGAAATTGCTCCTAATCCATTGGTTTCCGTCGGCAAACCTGTATATTCCAGTTCCTCGACAGGCCTCGAACACATTAACGATGGTGTTTTTGGGGGCTGGATGGAAGGTGATCCCGGACGAAGTAAAGCCTGGTATGCGTGGGATATTTCCCCATCGAACCCAAGTTGGATTGCCATGAAGATTGGCACAGGTTGCAGCAAACTACTTATCCATTCGGATACAAGCAGCTTACGCAGTCATCGGCCATACGATTATACCATTGAGACATCAGCGGACTCAACGAATGGATCCGATGGCACATGGAAAACTGTTGTCACGTTCGTCGGGGAGAATACTTTGAAATTTAGTTTTGCCCCGACATCCGCCAGAAACCACGTGATCGATTTTGAGGGCCAAAGTTGGATGCGGATGACTATAACCTCCGCCACAAAGACCAAATTCGACAGACACTACGGGGTGGTCATTGATGAACTCAGTTGCTTTGATGCGACAAACGGAACCCCGGATAGCTGGATATTTATCGGCGATAGCATTACAGCGGAAGCATATAACCACAGTTTCACGGATGCCCTTCATGCATTATCAAATGCCAATACACCCTATATGATTAACTGCGGCATACCCGGTTCAAGCATCTATCATTGGCGGGATATCATTGATAAATACCTGGAGCTTTACCCGGATATGAAATATTGGCTCATCATGTTGGGGACGAATGACGCCAGCACTGCAAATCGCACTGCAAATTTCGAAGGCTACCAAACGACCATGCAGTTGCTGATTGATCGTATAAAGAAGGCTGGCCACATACCAATAATCGCGAAAGTTCCCTATAATTTTAAAGATGGCGCATATCCCGTTTCAGCCATCCAGCAGTTCAACAAGATTATAGATACTCTGAACAGCACCAACGAGTTGTTACCAGGGCCGGACTTTTATACATACTTTCAATCGCATCCTGAAATGTTCCGCGACAAACTGCACCCGAACGCCGAAGGGGCCGTCGCATATCGCAAACTCTGGGTGGAAGCGCTTGAACCATTGTATCGGGCTCCCGCGTCGCCTCGATGAAAAGAGTTTTGGCCGAGGGCACGGCTACGTGACCATAAGCCTTCCCAGGTGCTTGAGGTGTGGTGCCGGAGCGCACCGCCGAGGCGGCGGTGGCCCTGTGGGAACGCCTCCCGAGCCCCAACGGGAAAAAGGCCCTGGCGGCCAGTATGGACATGTGGGTTGGCTTCGCCGCCGGCACCTCGACCGTGAACGGCGCGTAGCCGCACGCGTGGTCCTTAAGCGCCACGCCATCGACAAACACGCGGCACCACATCGACACCGCGCCGAACTCCAGCCGCGCCGCGCGCCCGACCGGCACGGCGAACCGCGTGCGATATACCCCCGCTCCGCGCTTGCCCGCATGATCGGGCAACGCATCGAATGCCGATGGCACCGGAGTCTTTTGCCAATCACACGACAATGCGGCGGGCGAGATCGACTCCAGGTCAACCGGGCAAAGAAAGGCAAAATCCCAGAGCACGCCGGGCTCGGTCAACAGTCCTGAAGTGAGGGGGGCATGGAAAAAAATCAGCCCGCCGTGATTTCGCTGACATCGAGCACATACATTTGCCGCGTGCCTTCGTGCACCGAGTCGATGCACACCTTGCGCCCGTCGCGGCTCCAGCGCGGATGCAGATCGCAGCGGATTTCCCACGTCATCGGCGGCGACAGGAACCGGCCGATGTCCACCCGCCGCCCCTTCGCCATCTCGAAGAGGAACAACGTGCGATGATGCGTCTCATCCGGATACGTGTCCGACAACATCCACCGCCCGTCCGGCGAAAATGAGCAGTGCCCGTCGCAGTTCAGCACGTCTTCGCCGATCGGCGTGATGCTCCCGCGCTCTCGATCCTCGAAAACAAAATACCGGTCGCCCACGTCGTTGCGCCGCGCCCAGGCCACGATGCGGTCCTGGCCCCACCAATCGTAGTGCGATACCAGTTCGTGATCGGTCAGGCAACGCAGTCCGCCGCCGTTGATGTCGAGCGTGAGCAGACGCGTATGGCCCACCTCCATGTCCGGCGTCTTGCGTCGGTGAAACACCGCGAACCGGTCGCCCGGCCCGAATTGAGCATGGTTGAAGCGATGCGTTTTTCCTCCGAAATCCGCCGCGCGATGAAAATTCGCCGCCGCCGCCACGCTCAGGATCAGGCGGCTCTCGCCCGTCTTCAAATCCAGCGACCACAGGCCGTCGTCCTCGGGCTCGTCCACGCCCAGCCACGGATCCTCCACGCCCGCGTAGCCGTAGCCGGGGCGCTGATGCTGGAGCCGGGCGAAGTTAAGCGACACCGCCTTCGTCCCCGCCCGGTTGACCGCATACACCGGCCGGTCCAAAACGCGTTCGCGTCTCGTATCTACATTCAGGATACGAGAAACGATCCGTCCGCCCACGCGGTCGTTGAAGATGATGTCGCCCGACGATCCGTCGCCGAGCCACTGGAGCATGGAGCCTTGTTGCCAGTTCCATGCGCACGTCTCGGCCAGCGGCGTCCAGGCGCCGGTCGCCACGTCGCTCAGGCCGATCACGGCCACATCGTTCTCGGTCGGCGGACGGTCGCGGAAGGCCGACTCCATCGCCAGCACCCGCCGCCCCGAGGCATCCCACGGGCACTTTTCATAATAGCCAAACCAGTGGTGGCCGGGTCCGCGAGTAAGCGGAATTGCCGTTTGGAGGAGATCGGAAGAATTCATTTTCATCATGACTATTGTTTCAAACACATGAGTCCGGGGTCATTCCGCCGGTTCACCCGGAATCCAGAACGTCGTCTGCGCCGTGAACGCTTCGGGCTTACCCTCGACTTCCAACACGACGATAGCCGGCAATCCATCAAGCTGCGAAGCCCGGAGGTCTCGCAGAACCAGCACTCCCGGCGACTGCGAGAAGGCGATGGGTTCCCCGTCGGCGAGCCAGCGCGCCGACAGCACTTTGCTCTTCAAATCGCACCAGCGCAGTTCCGGGCCGGTGGATTTGCGTATGTGCAGATAGATACGGCTGCCTCTGACGGTGACGCGTCCCCAGTGGCCCCAGCCAAACGGGGATCGCTCCGAGCGGGTGAACGCCTCGCGGTTCCGCCGCAACCACGCCCCGACCTCCCGCAGTATCCGCACCGACTCCTCCGGTATCGTCCCGTCGGGTTTCGGACCGACGTTGAGCAGCAGGTTGCCGCCGTCTTTGGCGGTCTCGGTCAACAGTTTCACGACCTCCCCGGGATTTTTCCAGTGAGCATCTCCCGCATGCCAGCCCCAGCTTTCATTGAGCGTCAGGCAGGCCTCCCACAACGCGTCCGGTTTCTTCGGTGGACGAATCGCCTGCTCGCTGATGTGGACGTGCGAGGGCGGGCCGTTGCGTTCGTTGATCAACAGGTGCGGCTGGAGGCGCAACAGCTCCTCGTTGACCTCGCGGCGCCGGAGATCGTCGGGGATGCAGCCGTCATACCAGAGGTAGTCGATCCGCCCGTAATCGCTCAAGAGTTCGACCAGTTGCGAGCGATAGTAGGCGATGAATCGCTCCCGTGCCTCCGGGCTCCGCCAGTCTTTTTCTCCCGGCCAGTCGCGAAAAAACGGTCCCGGATAATCCGGATGATGCCAGTCCGCCGGCGAGTAATAGAGCCCCACTTTCAGGCCCGCCGCGCGCACGGCCTCGACATAGGGGCCGATCAGGTCGCGCTTCGGGCCGATGCGGCCCGCATGAAATTCGTCCGTCTTCGTCGGCCACAGCGCAAAGCCGTCGTGGTGGCGTGCCGTGAGCACGACATAGCCCATGCCCGCCTCCTTCGCCAAGGCCGCCCATGAAGCCGGATCGTAGTTCTCGGCCCGGAAATTCTCCGCGTAAAGACGCGTGTAGTCCTCGTGGGAAAGGCGCTCGCGATTTCGCGTCCACTCGCCGCGCGCTGCGACGGAGTAGGCTCCCCAATGAATGAAGAGGCCGTAACGGGCTTCGTTGAACCAGTCGTGTTCAGTGTTCTGCATGTGATGTGATTGAAAAAAATTCCTATTCCGGAAGACGACCCGAGGTGATCGAGAAATCGGAGAGACGCAGGCGGGTCTGCACACCCGCATACTTGGTCTGGTTGGGTGCGGTCAGGACGAAACCCCCATTCACCGTCTTGGTCGCGAAGCTGTCCTCCACAATGACCTTTCCCGAGGGAGCACTTTGAGCCGCCGCGATCCCGGCAAGACATGGCATCAGGATCATGATGACCGCCAGTTTTTTGATTTTTGTATTCATAATCATACTACTCGTTCATTCTCGTCATTTATCCGAAACACCTCCTGCGGCTCACCAGTAGGTGAATTGGTAGGGGTCGAAGTTCTTGAACAGAGGGGTGTAGAAGCTGACGGCCGGCTTGTCGTCCTCGACGGGGTCGGAATCGCCCGTCCGCATCTGGCACCAGAAGCCGAAGCCGTTCGAGCCCGAGGCCACCTTGATCGTGAGGATGTTTTTCCCCTTCTTCAGCGGCACCCTCACCGTGAACGCATTGGGCACGGGCGTGCCATGGACTTCGTTCACCTTGAGGACGGATTGGCCGTTGACCCAGACCTGCAACCAGTAGTCCGCGCCCAGACGGAGCGTCACGGTCCGGTCCTCGTCACTGTCCACGTTGCGAGTGACGTAGGCGAGGTGACCGTGCTTGGCGCCACCCAGCGCCTCGCCCAGATCGACAAAGCCGTTCTTGCCGGCCTCGACCGTCTTGCGCCAGTCGAGGACCACGCCGTCCGCCCGCTTATGAAGCGTATTGGGGTTTTCGGCGCCGCGGATCGCCTCCCATTGGCCGGGGAGCGACTCGGAGAAGATGTCGGGAGCCTTGTCCTTGCTGCTGATATGCGGACCCAGCACCCGCCACGAGCCGAGCGTGCTGATTGAGGGAGCCTTCTTCGAGATGGCCAGACGCTGAGACACGGCGGGGGCGGGGCTGGCGCCGAGATTGGTCAACACCTGCGAGAGGAGACGATCCAGGCGCAGGACGCTGAGCTGGGTGGCTTCGTGCTTGTCGGCGTCGTTCGCATAGCGGCCCTCGAAGAGGGAAGGGACGACTTGCAGGAACGCTTCCCGCCCGCGTCCGGTTTTCATTTCGAGCAGCAGCCCGTCGGCAAGCACATGCGTATCGGCGGGCTGGTTGTCGGAAGCGAAGGCATCCACCTCCAACGCGTCCTGCCAGCGCAGGACATTCGGTCCGATGCCGCGCAGGATGGGTGCGGCCGCATCCGGTGCCGCGCGGAAGACCGTGCGCCGAACCGTGTGCAGTCCCCGAGCCTGCAATTCCTGCGCCGGACGGGCCAGATGGAGCACCGTGCCGCCGGCCTGCGCAAACGTGTTGATCCGGTCGGCGGGAGGCGTGCCGGGATCGCTCCCGACCACCAGGATCGCATCGGTAGCGGTGTTCGCAGGAAGGCCCCGGGTCGCCTCGATGCCGAGTTGGCCCAGCCGGGCGAGGCCCGCGTCACCACCCAGGTAATAAACCGGCTTGGAGGCCGCCGGAAGGACGGCGGAGATCACCTCCATCAGGTTGCGTGCAAGCAGGGTGGCCGCGGGATCCGTCCCCAGCCGTCCGCTGAAATCCAGGGAACTGAAATAGATGCTCCCTTTCCCTTCGCGCCATTGCAGCAGCGGGGTGTAGGCGAGGTCGAACTCCGTCTCGATCAGCGGAATGAAGCCCGCCACGTGCGGGGTTTTCAGGGCGACCGAGGCCACGGCATGCCGGTTGGTCCACTTGGGCGCATGCGGCGCATCCGTGGATACCATCTGCCGGCCTTCGGGCAACAGGTCGGGCGAGCCGCGCCAGTTGATGAGGTCCTCCGGCTTCAGCCCGGTGAAGAGAAGGGAGGCCCTGTCCCGCATGAACACCTGGCGCGGCATTGTCTCGATGGTCTCGAAGCCTAGCGAGCGCCAGGCCAGCGGGAGCTGCTCCAGGATGACGACGCGGAGGCCGTTGCGGATGTCGGCCGCCGAGTAGGGTAGCGGGTCGCCCGGCGTGAGGGCCTCGCGTCCGACGATGAGCACATCGACGTCGGCGAAACCGTCGCCGGGTTTCCAGGCACGCGGGTTGAGTCCCAGCGCTTTCAAGCCGTCGGCCGACTTGCCGCGCGGGTCGTGGAGGGCCAGCCGGGCGGTGGTCGCCAGCGGGGCGGGCCGGGGAAACACTTCCAACGCAAAACGGTCCTCAATGACCGGCCCACCTTCCTGCGTGGCGGTCAACTCCAACGTGAACGCGGTGCGTCGGGTCACGTCCTTCGGAAGTTCAACGGTGATGGGCCGGAGGAGGATTTCGCCCGCGGTGAGCGCGAGTGTTTCCCGGCCGGAAGCGAGGGTGCGGCCACCGTCGTCCTTCAAAGACCACTTCGCCATGACCGAGGTCGGGGCGCTACCGTCCCAGACGGCGGCAATCTGCTTGGCCACCGTCTCACCGGCGTAGTAGGCGTGGGTCTTGTCGGTGTGCAGGGGGCCTCCCGCGAGATAGACCAGGAGCGGCTGGTTGGCCTGCTTGAACACATCCCAGTTGGGGCCCGCCCACTCCGGTTTCCCGGCGAGGGGCTCCGTCAGGAACTTGTAGTTTAGATCCTCATACGAGGACACGTCCTTCGTTCGGGTCGGGTGGCCGTAACGTTCCTGAATCAGCCAATAGAGCCAGCCGGCGTTGATGCCCCAGGTGCGCCACGAGCGGTTGGTGTTCCGGGTGAAGAGGGTCAGGAAATCCCAGTAACGCGGATACGCCCCGAGATCGACTTTCCCCCATACGCCGTGGGGGGTGCGCTTGGTTAGCATCGCGTGGTCGATCGTTTTTTTGAGGCCTTCCTCTTTTTCGTCGAGATAGGCTTGGTCGCCGAGATACATGGCGAGGTATTCGGTCAGGAGGAACTGTCGCCCCTTCCAATAATTGGCGGAGTAGGGCGCGCCGAACTCCACGGCCGAATAAGGCATGTTGCCGTGGGAGGCCCAAGCCTGGGGCCACTCCTCGCGTTCCTGCAGGGGGGCGAAATTCAGGTAGGTATTGGCGGTGGCGATATCGCCGGTGCTGCCGTCGGCGTGGGCGAAGGCGAGGCGGGTCGGGTCCCATTTATGGACGATGGCAACGGCGTCGTTGATGACTTTAGCTTGTCCTTTCGGATTGGTTTCGCGGACGCCCATCTTCTCCGGCTCGACGGCGCTCTGCGGCACGTAGCTGTTCATCGCCACGACCCAGGCGAGGACGGAGGGGTGGTTACGGTATTTTTTGAGGTGGTAGCCCACCTCGCGCTCATAGGCTTCGGCAATGCCTGCCTTGGTGAAGTTTTCACGCAGGTAGCTCACGGACGGCGCGGGCAGGGTGACGCCCATGCCGAGCCGGTCCAGTTCATCAAGCACCTCCTCATTGAAGACGGGGGTCTCCGCCGCCCAGTTTCCGCACCACCACAGGTCACCGTGCGGCTGGATCTGGCCGACGTTGTAGCCGAGGAGACGGTAGATCGAGAGGCCGTGCTTGTTCGCGCCGTAGATTTCGGTCAGCCGCCAGCGGGAAGGATGGCCGTTCATCAACAGCTGGTTTCCCTCCGACCAGATTTCCCGGAAGCCAAAGGTCACGGGCGGCAGCCCATCGACGGCCTGGCCGGCCGCCTCAAGCCGGACCTCAACCGTGTAAAGATAGGGCTGGTCGAGTTCCCACGGGATCGGGTTGGCCCACGGCGCGGTAAAGGTGTGGACGGACCGGCCTGCTTCCAGGGACAGCGGCTGGCTGGCCAGGGTCAGCACAGGTTTCCCGTCGGCATCGTAAACGGTCGCCGTCGCCCGCACGTTTTGCACGGGCCGGCCGGCGGCAATCTCCACTTCGAGGCCCAGCTCCTTCTTTCGCCAGGAGGGGACCACGAACACATCGGTGAGGGCCGCCGTGGCGGATCTCGTAATGAGCGTGACGGGGGCGGTGATGCCCAGCCCCCAGTCGCCCATGGGGAGCCGCTGCCGCGTGCGCACGTGGTAGCGCAGCACGTCCTGCTCGTAGTTGCGAGAGATACCGGTGTAGTCGCGGGTCGCATACACGCGCAGGATATTGCGCCCGCCGAAGGTGACGAACTCCGTGAGGTCAACCTCGCCGCCCGGCCGCAGCAGCTCGGTCACGCGCCGGCCGTTGAGGAAAATGATCGCGTCGCCCTCGATGCGGCGGAAATCGGCCGTGACGCACTTGCCCCGCCAGGCGGCGGGCACGGTGATGTCTTGTTCGAGCCAGAGCGAGTGCACCTCGCGCACATTGGCCGACTGCCAGCGCGTGCCCTGCCTGCTTGCCCCGTCCTTCCAGGAGCCCGAGCCCGTGTTGCCCCAGTCCCCCTCGACGGGCGGGGTCGCGGGGTTCGTCGCGGGCTGGACTTTCCAGCTTCGCGGCAACTCGACGGAAGAGCGGAATTCCCCGCCCGCCAACGGGGCGGATGCCAATCCACACGCCACCAAGACGGTGCAAAGGAAAGAGGGAAACCATCGATGGTGTGACGATATCATTAAAAGCGGAAATCCGGATGTTTATGCCAAAAGAATCGCTCAGGCGCCCACGCCAACCGGCTGGCCCGGGTGCTCCGCCGGAGCCGTGGCGCCGACGACCCCGCGCTCCGCAGTCCAATCGAAGAGTACGCCCAGCGTGCGCAACCGGTCCGTGCTCGCGAGCGCATACGCCTCGACGCACTGCGCGGGCTTGAACGTGTGGGTTGCCAGCCCTTCCAAGGAAAAGCGGCCCGTCCGCACGAAATCGAAAGAGCAAGCCGCGGCCACCCGGTTGTTCCACTGGGGCGAGTTGCGCGCGTCGTGCGGGAATGCGGTGCTGAAGTTCTCGCTCAGCAAAGTGGTTTGCGCCTGGGTGACGCTTCCGACGAAAGGCAGCAGGCACAGGCCGAAGGCTGCGGTTTTCAGCAGGCTCTTCCAGGATTGTAGTGAAAAATTAGAAACATCGTGGCTGAGGCACCGAAGATTTGGGCTGAATGATGTTTGCATGGGGTATCAGGGGTTAAAGAGGTTCGTGCATAAACCGGGGATAAGGGCAGCAGGTGTGCCGCCGTGGGGTGGGACAATTTAGCGAAGTAAGGACCTGCCCGGGTGTGTTACAACAGGACGTGTATGACTCACGAGTCATTAAGGTTCAAAGCCATCGACGGACCTGAGAAGAACTCGTTCGACGAACTCGGGCTGCGCGTGCCCGACGACATCAGCCGGCGGCGGCCTTCCCCGGGCCGAGACTCTACTTCTTCCGCCTGGCCGGCTTCTTTTCGGGGAGGCTGCGGCCCTCCCGCCAGGTGCCTTTGATGTGGACGGTGAGGCTGTGTTCGGGAAAGCCGCATTCGTTGTGCGTCAGCCGATTGACCACTGTGTCGCAAAGCGTCTCGCCAACCCGTTCATTGTTCTCATCGACTCCCGAAAAATCGGAGCCGCAGGGGCGGTTGCGGGAGTAGCCCCGGTCCAGCGTCTGCCGGAAAGCCAGCACCGCATTGTGATAACAATCGGTGCAAACGCAGTCGATGCCGTAGATGTTGAAGTCGTCCCTCGGCGTTGCGCAGACATCCCGGTTCCAATCGAAGACGTCCCTATTCGCGGGGAAGAAGTTTTTCGAACAATTGCCGATGATGATGCTCCGAATGCCGCGTTCGGTGAGGATGCGATTGATCTTCTTCCCGTTCATCCCGGGCGCGCCGGTCAGGAACATCTCGATGCGATATCCCAGCAGATACGCACGCCGCTTCAGATGCTCCCACCAAGTGCGGAAGACGTCGTGCGAAAGCATCCGCTCTTGCGAGGCGAAGTCGGATACCAGGGCAAGACAGCCCTGATCCTTCGGCAACCGGCCGGAACGGATATTGGTCATCAAGGTGGTGGCATACGGGTTGGCGCGGTAGCCCATTTTTCCGCCGCGTCGAGCACCTGCCGCCGCGTCGCCGGCGTCACCAGGGGACTGTTCCTCAGCGCCCGGGAACGGTGATCTGCGCGAGGCCGAGGCTGCGGGCGATTTCACGTTGGTTGGGCATGGGCAAGAGGCGGGGAATCAAGGGGCGTTCAGGCAAGCGTCGTCAAGTGACTCGTGAGTCAACCCCAATTCATTGCGCCCGATCCCGGGCCGGACAAAGTCTGTCTCTACTCCCTGCCCCCTGCCTACCCCAATCACCCGTGGTTGTCGTGCCGGAAGGGAGGCTGCACCCCGCCCCGCTCTCCAACCGGTCACCCCCCAAAGCCATGCCCCTCCCTGCGATGATAACCCCGGCCAGCCTCTTGAAACCACTTGTCTGCGCCTTGATCCTCGCCTGCGGGGCGGCGTCCTCTCTGGCGGAGTCGCCGGCGCAGGCGGGCCTGGTCGCCTGGGGCGATTCGTTGACCTATGGAACCGGCGCGGTCGGGCCGGAGGGCGGGAAATCCTGGACCGTCCAGTTCGCGGAGCTCAGCGGGATCGAGGTGATCAACAAAGGCGTCGGCGGCGAGACCTCCACGCAAATCAGGAAGCGCATGCTGGCCGAGACGGCGCTTCATGACCGGCTCACCGTGATCTGGGCTGGCCGGAACAACGCCTACGCCACGGACACGGTCAAGGCGGACATCGCCGCCATGGTCGTAGCCCTGGCCCCCGGCACCCCTTATTTGGTCGTGGGCGTCACCAATACCACCGCCGAGATAAAAAGCTCCGATCCCAATTATCCGGATCGCTGGAAGCTGCATCTCGTTGACAAGCTGAACGCCGCCCTGGCCGAGACTTATGGCCCCCGGTTTGTCGATGTCCGCCCGCTGCTGGTCGGCGCCTATGATCCCTCGCTGGAGCAGGACCGGCTCGATCACGAGCAGGACATCATCCCCTCCTCGCTGCGCTCCGGCGGCACCCACCTCAACGAGCGGGGCTACGCGGTCGTCGCGAAGGCAATCCACCAAGCCTATCAGGCGGTGATTTCCAAGCAGCAGTCTCCGGCGATTCAGCCGACCCGATAATTTCACCCCCGCGCCATTGGCCCGGACCGGCCCTGTGTCCGGTCGCCCAATGCACGATAAACTTTCCAGTCCATCGAAAGCGCCCGCCCCATGCGCATCTCTCGCCCCGCCACCTCTCCCCGTTCCGGCTTCGCCCTGTTGATCACGATCACAGTGCTGGCGTTTCTGGTGCTACTGCTGGTTTCGCTCGCCTCGCTCACCCGCGTCGAAACCCAAGTCGCCGGAAACAACCAGAAACTCTCCGAGGCCCGCCAGAACGCGATGATGGCCCTCAACCTCGCCATCGGCCAGCTCCAGACCTACGCCGGCCCCGATCAGCGCATCAGCGCCCCGGCCAACGCGGGCACGACGGCCACGAATCCTCAACGCTCCGACGACAACCCGCACTGGGTCGGCATCTGGCGAAACACCACTCCCGCCAGCGACACCGCCACCCCCGCATTGCTCACCTGGCTGGTCAGCGGCAACGAGGACCCTTCCGATCCCAAGGCTTGGTATCCTGACCGTCCGGTCGACGATCCCACCGGCGACGCCAACTCCGATACCGTCTGGCTCGTCGGCGACCAGACCGTCATCGAGGAGCCCAGCCCCTCCGTCCGAAAACGCGTCAAGCTTCCCAAGCAGGACATCACCGTGGACGGCCTTGTCCCCGGACTCGGCGGCACCCAAACCATCGGCCGCTACGCTTGGTGGGTCGGTGACGAAGGCGTCAAAGCCCGCGTCAACTTGTTCGATCCTCACGCCAACTCCTCCGATCTTGCCGAACGCGGCTTCAGCTTCATCTCCTCCCAGCGCACCGCCATCGAGCTGATCGATCGCAACGGCTCCAGCACGTCCCTGGGCGATCTCTACCCCGATCCTTCCAGCTCCGACTTCGCCTCGGTCGAAAAAGTCAGCGGACTCCAGCAGCTTTCCCTCCTCTCCACCAGTTCGCCCGACGTCATCCGCGACACCGCCAAGGCACGCTTCCACGATCTTACCGCCCATTCGTATTCGGTCTTGGCTGACGCCGCCCAAGGCGGCCTCAAAAAAGATCTTTCGGCGGGCCTCGCGGCCGGTGCCTCCGAACCCGCCAACACCGACACGATCTTCACGCCGGTCTCCGGCGCGACCTACGGCGTGCCCACTTGGGAAATGCTCCGCTCCTTCGCCTCCACCCAGGTCTCCCACAGCGCGGGCGCGCCGCTGAGCCCCCTGCAAAATCCCGACCTCGGCACCGGATCGACCGTTACCGGTCCGGTCATGACCTTCGCCAGCCTCGGCCTCAACTACGGCACCGACCCCAGCGCCCCCGACAAGGTCAACTTACATCTCTTCCCCTGCGTCGTATTATGGAATCCCTACACCGTGGCCCTGCCGGCCAACGATTACACCGTCGGTTTCGGAACAAGTGGCGCCGATATCGTCCAGTTCAAATTGCGCCGCTACGTGCAATACACCTCCACCGCCAACCCGACTGATCACCGCTGGCTTCGGGCCGATGACACAACCGCGATCATCGCAAATGCGAATGAGCGAAACCGCATGGTCGCCACTTTTCGCCTGATGAAAGGCGGCGGTTTTAGCACGGCAGGAAGCGATGCCTATCTCCGCTTCAAGGTGTCCACCGGCCCCATCCCCCCCGGCCAAAGCTTGGTGTTCATGCTGCCCGACAACACCGCCGCGGGAACGGCCTATGATCCGCTCACCACCACGCTGGTGAATGGAATCACTCCCGGAGAAAGCGTGGTCATGCCCGCACTCAACGCATCCTCCGACAGCGACAAGCAGGTCACCGTTTCAACACCCCAAGCCACCTTCGGCACCTACACGTCAGGCAGCCAGACCTACACACGCGATCCCGCCGCCCCGGACCGCTTCGAGCTTTATCAGGACCACTTCTATGGAGGAGAGGCCATGGCCGTCCTGACCGAGACCGACACCCGGGCTCAAGCCCTGACCAATAACTGGCAGCCTCCGGCCGCAGGCGCATCGCCGCGCTGGTATCACGGAGTCCTTCGCGCGGCGATCACGGGACTCAACCATAACAACGGAGCCCTTCGGACCTATAACGATTCGGTCTATGGAGGAAACCTCCCCTCGGCTCAGGACATAAAGAACGGCGTGGACACCAACCCCGTGGTGTTATGGACGGATATCGGCATGACCATGGCCAATACTCCCGGTTTCCTCCCGTGGATCGCGCATGCCAATCCCCGCGCCGTGGCCCAGACGCGGGTTCAACTGGATGCCCAGCCCGGCGGCAGCTCGGCCAATCCCGCCAACGGCTTCAAGAAATGGCAATACAGCGCCTCAAGATCCTGGCCCAAATTCAATTACGATCCCGACATTCCCCGGGCATCCGCGGGCAGCGGATTGGATAACAACGGCACGCCCACCGACCTCACGCTCTTCGAATTTCCCACCCCGGAACTCGGCCTGCTCTCCCTCGGCCAGCTCCAGCACGCCAACCTTGGCACCGTGAGCGCCTACCCCGCCTACGCCATCGGGAACAGCCTGGCCGATTTCCGTATCCAAAGAACCTCTACATTTGCCGGCAACCCTGCGCAGGTCCCTCCCGCTTTTTCACCGTCGCATTATGATCTCTCCTGGCATCTCAACCGGGCGCTATGGGACCGCTACTTCTTCTCGACCGTGCCCTCCGGCCAAGCTCCCACCTCCACCCGTCAGGGCGGCGCGGCGCGCCCGGCCTGGACTCAGGCCAACCTCGCGGCCGGCGAGCCGCTGCCCAACGCCCGCCTGCGCCTTTACGACGAGCCCGCCATCGGCGCACTCGTCCCCGCCAGCGGCTCGTCCGCCCCCTACCACCAGGCCGCCGCCCACCTGCTCGTCGCCGGCGGCTTCAACGTCAACTCCACCTCCGAGCAAGCCTGGCGCGCCGTCCTCGCCGGTTCCTTCGGGGTAAGCTACCGGCCCGACTCCCCCGAGACCGCCGCCGTCGCCGGACTCAAGGCCGCCTTTCCCCGCTTCGCCGTCCCCACTGCTGACGACAGCACCTCCAGCCTCGATGGCATGTGGCAGGGCTACCGCCAGCTCGACGAGACCCAGATCGCCACCCTTGCCCGCAACATCGTGACCGAGGTCAAGACCCGCGGCCCGTTCCTTTCGCTGGCCGACTTCGTCAACCGCCGCCTCGCCAACGACGCCACCGGCCTCAAGGGCCCGCTTCAAGCCGCCATCGACGCAACCACCTCCGGAACGGGGGCCGCCAACCCCGCCACGATGCAGCCGTTTGACGGACAGCGCGTCGATTCCATCTCCAGCACTTACACGACCTACATCCCCCAGCATGCCGCCAACGACGACAACATGAGCAGCGCTGCCGCGCATCGTTCGCGTCACGCCTTCGGCCCCAAGTTCCTCACCCAAGCCGACGTGCTCACCGCACTCGGCCCCGTGCTCGCCGTCCGCTCCGACACCTTCCTCGTCCGCGCCTACGGCGAGGCTCTCAATCCCGTCCTCGCCCCCGGCGCTCCCGACTACGTCAAAGGCCGGGCCTGGCTTGAGGCTATCGTCCAGCGCGTGCCCGACTACGTCGATTCCACCAATCCCTGGGACACGCCTGCGGCCGGCAGCCCGAGCGCCACCTACGGACGCCGGTTCAAAGTCATCTCCTTCCGCTGGCTCTCCCCCGCCGACCTCTGACCCCGACCCTCCGGCATGATGATCCTTCGCCTAACCTTGTTCGCAGCCCTTGTCGCCGGCTTCTGCCCCGGGCCGCCCGCCCGCGCCCAAACCGACGAGACGGCCCCGCGGGAGCCCCAGCTGACCGTCAGCCTGATCAGCTGGCAGGACACCCTTTCCGACCTGTTTGTGGGTGGCGACACCGGCCCCGGCGCCTTGCCCGCCAGCGCGCCTGAATTCGCCCTCGGCAGCGGAATCACCTTCCCTCGCCACGGTTCCACCGTGGTCATTTTCCGCAGGCAGCTGGTCGAAGGCGAGCAACGCACCGTCATCCTGGCCCGGGCCGAAGTGCCCCAGGCCCAGGAACAGGTGATCATTCTCCTCGCTCCCGCTCCCGCCGGCAGCGCTCAACCCTTCCAGAGCCGCGTGCTCGACGACTCACCCGACGCGCATCCCGCCGAAACCATCCGACTGTTCAACTACTCCTCGCGCTTCCTCGCGCTCCGCATCGGCCAGGAAACCTTCAACGGCGCTCCTGGTTCCGAACGGCTTTTCAGCTACACGAAGGCCGGCGCCCCGCGCATTTTTTTCCAACTCGCCGCCCAAACGGACGACGGCTGGAAAATGGTCAGACGCTACCTCCAAGCCGTGCCCAAAGGCAGACGGCTTCTTTGCATCGTCCGGGACGGTCGCCCCGTCCAGTTCCAAGATGCACCACCGGAGATCGTCGATGCGGTGTTCATCCTCCGCTAGGCCCATGTTTTCGACGAAGCGTAGAGCACCTCCCGATAAAGGAAACGATACTCAATGATTCGTGAGTCAAACCCATGTTATTGCGCCCGCAGCCACGCCGTCTCCCAATTCCGCCATTGGTAGACCCCAAGTTATTCCATTACCAGGATACCTCTACCCTGCGACCATGTATAAGACGCTCTCCGTAGCATCCCTCGCCTCCGTCGTGCTCTTCGCGTGTAGCATTCTGCCCTGCCGGGCCGATGTTGTCGCGAGGGGCGATTCCTTGGCCCAAAAGCCTCAAGGCGTGGCAGTGAGTGGCCCGCCAGAGTCCAAGCCCATCCCTGTGGGAGTTGGTAAGGTCAATCCAGCACCGCTTCCCTTTCCTTCGGAATTTGCAAAACCACCCGTCGAATTCCGCCTATGGGAAAATGGCGGCGCCCCTGGCAACCCCGAGGAATTGCACAAGGGACAGCTGGCTAGCAAGAAAGGGGGGGCTATTATGAATTGGGGCATTCCCTCGATCGTCGTCTGGGAACCGCTAAAGGCGGGAACCAACCGCAAGGCGATCATGCTGTGTCCGGGCGGCGCCTACCAGAATGTTTGCACGGATTGGCGCCCCCAAGTGGATGGACTCCTGCAAGAAGGCTTTGTCGTGTTCATGCTCAAATACCGCACGGTGCCCGACTGGAAGGAGTGCGAGAAATACGCCATCTTCGATGCCAAGCGGGGAATCCGTTTCATCAGAATCTACGCTTCGCACTACGGAGTTGATCCAAACTTCATCGGCGTGGCGGGTTCATCCGCCGGCTCGAACCTTGTGCTCAATCTGAGCACCCATCCGGACGCAGGAAACCCCAAGGCCGAGGATATCCTCGAACGTCCCGGAACACAGGTGGCTTTTGCGGTGATGCTTTCCCCGTGGTTCCCGGGCAAGCGACGGGTGGGCGATTACCCGATCAGCAAGGATACTCCCCCCGCGTTTATCGCCACGGCAAAAGATGACACCGGAGCGCCTACGTCGTGGGCCGAATCAATCTCAGCCGCCTACGAGAAGGAAGGCGTCCCTCACTTCCTTTTCCAGATCGAAAAGGGCAATCATGGGGCGTTCGATACGAGCAAGCCCGACGCCGAAGTTTCCCATTGGCGCACTCTGTTTATGGAATGGCTGGGAAAGACATTCCCGGAAAATACGAAGATCTCGAGAAAATGACCGATCATGCCTTCTCTCCGTCGAACGATTCTATTTTGAGGAACATTGCGTGCCGTTGCCTGCCGGACGGCGAGGCTCACCCTATGTCGAGGAATGGCGATGCATTGCGCCGCACTGAATCCAAAATAAACCAAGCAGGACTAACCATGAGGATGAAACGTTGGAATGTCGGCATCTTACAGGCGGTTGTGCTATGGGCAGTCGGGCTTTCTTCCAGCGCATGGGCGGAAGTAAAATTCAATTCCCTTTTTACCGACGGCGCCGTGTTACAGCAGGAGGCGAACGTGCCGGTGTGGGGAACAGCCGGGGAGGGCGAGAAAGTCACGGTTCAGTTCGACGGACAGAGTGCAACCGCCACTGCCAAAGATGGGAAATGGATGGTTCACCTCAAGCCACACAAGGCGGGTGGGCCGTTCGAGCTGACCGTCGCCGGGGAGGCGAACACGATAACGCTCAAAAATGTGCTGGTGGGCGAGGTTTGGGTCTGCTCAGGCCAGTCCAACATGCAGTTTGGGCTTCGGTTTGACGCCAATGCGGCGACGGAAATCCCCACGGCAAACTATCCTAAACTCAGGCTGTTTTTTGTTGAGCGGAAGAACGCCGCTCACCCATTGGCGGAAGTCAAGGGAGGGTGGTCGGAATGTTCGCCGGAAAGCGCCAAATATTTTACGGCGGTTGGCTATTATTTTGGTAGAAATCTTCACAAGACACTGGGCGTCCCGGTGGGATTGATTCACAGCTCGTATGGCGCAACATACGCGCAGGCGTGGACGAGTCTCGACGGTCTGGAGAAGGAACCGACGCTTCAACGTTACTCGGAACAAGTCAAAAAACTCGCTGCAAATTATGAGCAGGCGAGCGCAACCTATCCCGGTGAACTTGCCGTTTATAAGGAAAAGCTAAAACAATGGGATGCCGATGTGGGCGTTGCCTATAAAGAAACGCTCAAGGCGTGGACTGCGGAAAATCAAAAACTTGAGCTGGAAGGCAAGCCGGCGATCCCAGAGCCGAAGCCCGCCCAACCCAAGCCCACTGCGCCGACGTCTCCCGAAGGTCCGCCCAATACGCCCACGACACTTTTTAATGCCATGATTGCACCGTTGATTCCCTATGCGATCAAAGGAGTTATTTGGTATCAGGGGGAAAACAATGCAGGAAACCCCACAGAGTATCGCACGCTCTTTCCCCGGTTGATCTCCGATTGGCGGGAGAAATGGGGCCAGGGTGATTTCCCATTCCTTTTCGTGCAAATCGCTCCGTATCGCAATCTGCCCCCGGGGATCCGTGAAGCGCAGTTGTTGACCTGGCAGAAAACACCCAACACGGCCATGGCTGTCATTACAGATGTGGGTGATGCCACGGATATTCATCCCAAGCAGAAGGAACCCGTGGGTGCGCGGTTGGCCTTGGCAGCGCGCGCGCTAGCCTATGGTGAAAAAATCGAATACTCCGGTCCTGTCTTTGATGAGCTGAAAATCGACGGAGATCGGGCGGTGCTTAGCTTCAAACATATCGGAAGCGGCCTTCTGGCAAAAGATGGCGATCTAAAGGGGTTCACGATTGCTGGCGCGAACAAGAAATTCGTCGCGGCGAAGGCCGTGATTGAAGGCGACACGGTCGTGGTATCAAGCGACGCAGTGCGGGAGCCTGTCTCCGTGCGGTATGGCTGGGCGAACGTCCCTGATGTGAATCTTTATAACAAGGAAGGCCTGCCAGCTTCACCCTTTCGCACGGATGTGCCCTAAATGTAGGGCTTACTTCGCTTCCACCCCTAACGTGGACTGAAAGTCCATGCGAAAACTCGCCCTGTTCCTCCTTGCGGTTGTTTCGCTTACGCCGGCATTCGCCAAGGTCAGCCTACCTCCCTTGGTCTCCGACAACATGCTCCTTCACCAAGGCCATGCGTTGGTTTGGGCAAGGCCGATCCAAGTGAAAATGTTGCGATCAAAATAGGCGACCATTGTCTTCGCACGCAAGTTCGATCCCGGCACGCATTGGGACGCGTGGGTGCGCTACCCTTTCCGTCCCGGCCACGCGACCGTGGGCAGGGTGGTCGCGGTGGGCGAGGGCGTTGAGGGAATCGCGCCCGGGAAACGGGTCGCGACCCGTTCCGGTCACGGGTCGCATATCGTCATCAAAGCCGAGAACGCCTATCCTATCCCGGACGAGGTCGCAGCGGATGATGCGATCTGGTTCGCGCTGGCCAAGATCGCCGGCCACGGCGCACGTGCCGCTCAAATCACATTGGGGCAGTCGGTGGTCGTGATCGGCGCGGGTCCCATCGGCCAGATGGCGGTGCGTTGTCCTCGAGGTGTATCGCCTGCCGCACGATCCGCGCTTACCGGTCGTTTGCATGGACGAGTCGAGCAAGCATATGGTCGGCGATCTTGGAACGCATACCGGAGCTGTCCGGCGTGGCGTGCTCGGCGGGCCTCGTGCTCCGCACTCGCCAGACCAAGCCCTCACGGCGGTTTCATCGTTGGCAACAGTCACGTTGAGCGCGGGAGGTGAGCGATGAAAAACGGCATCCTGTTTTCGGCCAATCACGGCGGGATAGAATTCCTCACGATCACCCCCGACGGTGGAGTCACATCGCGTCATCGACGCCACGACGGAGTCATTCACATGCACCATCAGCAGGTTCCTGTGATCGCGGAACTCCTCATCAAACCAAGGTTGGACCTTCAATGGCATGCAGAAATCATCCACATGCCGCCAATCCTGACTTCGTTTTTTGATCCACCTTGCTTCGTGGCGCTTCGAGGAAACCGGAATTTTAGATACATCGACTTCGCAATTCCGTTCGCGCCCCTGAGTGACGATCAGGTGGACGCGCTTCTTCGTTACGTTGAAGACATCGTCCTGCTTTACCATGACAGCCAGGTCTCCTGCCACCGTGCCCGACAGGAGGCATAACGATCCTTTCTGTGAGGCGTTTCTAGCCGGAGAGGCCGCGATGTTGGTGAATGGCCGTCAAGAGATGCACCAACTGATGAACTCCAACAACAAGGATTGGGCGGTCGTGCCTCTGCCATTGATGCCTGACGGGGAGGACAGCACTGCGCAGGCCACCGACTTGATTTGCGTGAGGAACACCTGCACGTCGCCTGCCTTGGCCAAGAGTTACGTCAACATCATGCCGTCGGAGCGGGTTCAGGATTATCTCGCATCGGTGAAGCACAACATCCCGATCCGGCGTAGCTCTGCCATGCGCAGTATCAATCTGGGAGATCCGCGCGACGCACTGTTCGCCGTGGAAATGGGCAAGGTGTCCACGGCCTTTCACCTCGCACCGCCTTATCCTTGCGGCTTGGTGACGGATGGTATCGGGCAATTGCTGGCGCGTGGTTCCGACTTGGAGGCAGGGGTGCGCGAGCTCGCGCAGGTGGCCCGCACCTGGATGGCGATCAACGGCCAAATGCAGCGTGCCCCGCGCAGCAGCAGCGGTTTCGCCGGTTGATTTTCATCGGTCTGCGTGGATCGGGGTTTTCGTCCGCCGTGCCGCCGATTTGGAGGGAGCTTGCTCCGGGCGTAGGGTGTCACCTTCGTGCCATTCGCCGTTGATGAGGGTCAGGCGAGGTCGCAGGGTCAGGCCGTATTCGTTGCGGTGAATTTGCGCGACGAGCAGCTCGATCACCGTTGAGCCGATAAGCGCGTGGTCTTCCTCGATACCGGCAACGTGTGTGCCGTCGGCGCGGTTCACACAGGCGTGGCCGATGTCCGCAGGACTGTGCAGGCCGAGGCGACGCAACCACGTTTCCTCTTGGCCGGCCAAGGTGACGAGCGCATCGGGGCGCCATTTTTCGAACCACGCGGCGAAACGGGGAAACCCCGCCGGATCGTGTTGGCCAATGAAGATCGGCAGGCGGCGGGCGACGGGCAGGCGCTGCTGCATGACTAAAAGGCCGGAGAGCCAGTTGCGATCAACGGCTGCGACCTCGTGCGGCTGCAGGCTGAGTCCGATGCGTTTGTAGCCACGCGCCTCGAGTTGACCGAGAACAACGTCCATGTTGTGCCGATGGTGCGACGAAACGCGATCCACCGCAGGCTTGTCCCAGGTGTAGGAAATGGTCGCGCAGGCGAAGTCGGACCAGCGTAGCGCGGAGAGCTCCAGGGCGGATCGCCTCGGACCGGCCAGGACGAGCGCTCGAATCCCTCGGGCGTGCAGGATGCGATCCAGCCGAGCAACGGTCATCCCCTTTGCGCGGAGATAAAACGGCTCGGTGCGAAATCCCAGCTCGGCGGCCCGCGCGACCATACCGTCGTGTTGGCAGCGCACGAAATCCAGATCCAGCCAGCCTGACGGCTCGGCTGCGTCCACGAGCAGCGCGATGCAGTCGCGGGTCTTACGGTTCCTTCCGCGGCGGATATGGGCCATGAGGCTGGCGACCTGCGGATTGGGCCGGTATCCGGCTTTGTCCGCAATGCGGCGGATGTGTTCACGCGTGGCCACGGGGATCGAAGGGTCGCCGCGCAGGGCGAGCGACACCGTCGTCTGGCAGACGCCCGTGAGGGCGGCGAGGGCTCGTTGGTTGATGGCGGCGGGCATGGCGGGTGAAATCACTAATCGTGAACAGTAAGGCCTCCGTTGCAAGAGCCCGCCCCGTCCGGATTGTTTTGGCTTAACCTTATGACCCCGAATATTTCCGAAAAAGACATCCTTTCGCTGCCGCTCGCCAAGAAGGTCGGCCAGGTCTGCAGTCCGATTTTCCAGTCCAGCACCCTGCCGGATTACTTGAAGGATTTTGTCACCGAATACGGTATCGGTTTCGTCCGTTACTGTATCAACGCGTTCTACGACAATCACAGCAAGGTGGTGGACAAGCCCAACCCCTACCTCACGGCGGAGGCCAACGCCGCGCTGCTCAACTCCCTGCAGGAGCTCTCCCTTTCGCGCGGCAGTGGTCTGCCGTTGGTGGTCGGTGTCGATCAGGAGGGCGGCACGCGCAACGACCTCAACCGCTACGGCGCGCTGGTGTTTGGCAGTCACATGAGTTTTGGCTGCGCCGACGATATCGCCCTCACCGAGGAGACGTCATTTCACACCGGTCGCCAGATGCGGGCCATCGGTATTAATCTCGTGCAGGCACCCATCACCGACGTGTTTTCCTACGAGGGTCGCACCACGATGAAGGCGGCCTCGTTTGGCGAAGATCCGGCGTTGGTCACGCGACATGCGCTCGCGATGATGCGGGGTTATCACCGGGCGGGACTCGCGGTGATGATCAAACATTTTCCCGGCTACGGCGCGACCGCAGTGGATGCGCACAAGGGCATGGCCGAGGTCACAAAGTCATTCGCCGAATTGGAGGCCCACGATAACACACCCATCCGTGCACTGCTCGCGGCTGGAGCCGACGCGGTGATGACCGGTCACGTGATCGTCGAGTCGATGGACCCGGAGCGCGCGCCCGCCACGGTGTCGCGTCCGATCATCCAAGGCTACCTGCGCGAACGTCTGGGCTTCGACGGTATCGTCGAGACTGATGCGATGCGTATGAGCGCGATCCAGGAAAAATACGGCACCGCAAAGGCCAGCGTGATGGCGCTCCAGGCCGGCTGCGACGTGCTGTTGCTGCGTGGCGATGCCGACCACTTCTTGGACGGATACAGGGCGGTTTATGATGCGGTGAAGTCGGGCGCGCTTTCCGAAGCCGCCCTCGACACCGCGCTGCTGCGCATCCACCGGCTGCGCTCACGGATCGGGCTCTACGACCGCGCCGTCGTGCCGGCCGCCGAGGCCGCGAAACCCTTTTCCGACGCAGCCGCGCGACGTTGCGCGCAGACGCTTGCTGATCGCTCGGTGGTGGTGTTGCGCGACACGGCCAAACACCTCCCGCTCCGGCCGAAAGCCGGTGAGCGTGTGGTGGTGATTTCGCCCAAGCCGCAGAAACTCGACGGCACCAACGATCCGATCCAAAGCGAAGACATGCTCATCCAGGCGGTGCGTGCGCGGTTCCCCGAGGCCGAGGGTCTCGCGACAGAACTCGTGCCGACCGATGCGAACATCGCCGATGCTCGTGCTCTGTGTGGCCGCGCCGACCACGTGATCGTAGGCAGTATCAACGCGATCAACTTCGCCCGCCAGCCCGAGCTCGTCGCGGCCTGTCTCGCCTCCGGCAAGCCGGTGATCGTGGTGGCGATGGAGTCGCCCTACGATCTCTCGGTCTATCCCGATGCGCCGACTTGCGTGGGCACGCTTGGCGCGAGTCGCGACGCGATGGACAGCGTGGTGAAGCTCATCACCGGCGAACTCGTGCCAACGGGAAAACTGCCCGTCACGCTCAAGCTCTAACCCTCCCCAAACCCTTCCCTACATGTCTTCCCTTCACCGCATCACCTACACCGCGCGGCACGACCGTATGATCGCCTGCGACAGCGACGGCTGCGTCTTCGACGTCATGGACTTGAAGCACAAGGAGTGCTTTTGCCCGGCGTTCATCAAACACTTCGGCCTGCAACGCTGCGCCCGACAGGCGCGCGAAGTGTGGGAGTTCGTGAACCTCTACAGTCGCACGCGCGGCTGCAATCGCTTCGTGGGAGTCGGCTTGTCGCTGAAGTTATTGGCCACCCATCCGGGAGTGGTTGCGCTCGGGATGGAGTTCATGGATTTTACCGCGTTGCATGCCTTCCTCCGTTCCACGACGGCGCTGGGCGAGCCTGCGCTGGTGCGTGCCTGCGAGGAAACGAACGATGCCGCGCTGCACGCCATGTTGGTGTGGACGCGCGAGGTCAACGTGGCCGTGGCCGCCATGTGTAAAGGTCTCGGCCCGTTCGCCGGAGCGGATGAAGGGCTTCGGCTGGCGATGCGCGCCGCCGACGTGGTGGTGGTGAGTCAGGCGCCGCATGAGACGTTGATCAGCGAGTGGACGCACGCCGGACTGACCGCGCACACGGTGTTCGTGGCGGGACAGGAATTTGGTGGCAAAGCCGCCCAGATTCACGAGGCATCCGAAGGGCGTTATGCGGCGGACAAGATACTCGTGCTGGGCGATGCGCCCGGCGACAAGGAGGCCGCGCAAACGTCGGGTGCCTGGTTCTTTCCAATCATGCCCGGCGGCGAGGTCGCCAGTTGGCGGCGTTTTATCGAGGAGGCGTATCCGCGATTCCAATGCGGCGAGTTTGACGCGACCTACCAAGCGGAACTCGGAGCGGCATTTGACGCAGCACTGCCAGCCAATCCGCCGTGGATGCTTTGAACGGTTTAAATAAACAGTAGCCGGTTGGGTAGTAGGGGGGGGGCCTCGCTCGCGTGAGGTGAACCCCGTCGGCTGCCCGAAGAGAGACGACTTACGAACTATTTGCCGTGTATTGCAGTTGGATTTTTGGTGGGGATTCCTTACGCTGGCGGTTCGCGGATACCGTTCTGCCTATTCCCCTTTGCTTATCGGGTGTCCGCGTTGCTCAAGCAACGTCCTGACCTGGCCAAAGATGATCTCGGCCAAAGCGTGCTTCTCCAGCAAATGCCGGAAGTGCAAAACAGTGCTCTCGTCAGGCACCCTTTGGGTCAGCGGATCGAGCCCGAGGAAGCGCTGAAACGAAAGCCGGTCATGCACCGCATCCTCCAGCGCGGGGTCACTGAGGTTATACCACAACTGCAAGCAGTGCAGCTTGAGCAACAGCCCCAAGTCCGTCGCTTTGCGGCCCGTGTCCTTGTCTTGATAATACGGCGCCACCACCGCGCCCAGTACACTCCACGGCACCACCCGGTTCATCTCGTCTAAAAATCGGTCCGCACGCGTCATCTTCGTCATGCATCCCAAAGAAAGAAACGATGTCTGTTGGCTCATTCCCATGCTACACTTTGCCGGATAATATGTTCCGCAGTAGCGTGGTTTTTTCAGAGGCTCCTTAGCGCATAGGTAAGCTGCAACTGCAAAAAGGAACAAGTTGTTCCCTTTTCGTTCCCTTCTTTCGTTATTACTTATGAAATAAAGTGCCTGTCCCGGGCACCAATTTGAGCGATGAGATGGCGATTCATGGCGCTATCGACAGGAAATGCCGTGGCCGTTTGGGACGTGGCAACGTCGCTGCGTCCGCCGCGCGCCAGGTGAGTGAAGGAGGCGGCCACGCCGCGCAGGCGATCCGTCTGATTCGAGAGTTCATCCGCCGCCGCCGCCGTTTCCTCGGCGAGCGCGGCGTTGTTCTGGGTAAGCCGGTCGAGGTCGCTGATGGATTTGGAAACCTGGGTGATGCCTTCGGTCTGCTCCTGAGAGGCCACGGCGGTCTGGGCGATCAACTCGTCCACCTCGCGCACGCGCATCGTGATTTCACCGAAGTGGGCGGCCACTTTTGCGCTGAGGCTGGTGCCTTCCGCGCTGCTGCGCGTGGCGTGCTCGATTTTGGCGGCCGTCTCGCGGGCGGCTTCCGCGCTGCGAGCCGCGAGCGCCCGCACTTCGTCGGCGACCACCGCAAAGCCCAGACCGGCATCACCCGCCCGCGCAGCCTCGACGGCGGCGTTGAGCGCGAGAATATTGGTCTGAAACGCGATCTGATCGATGGTCTTGATGATCACCGCGATGTCGTCGGACGCCTTCTGGATCGTGTTCATCGCGGTGCGCAGTTCGCTCATGCCGCCGGTGCCGGCATCGGCCGCCTGACACGCACGGGAGGCAAGGGCCTTTGCATCGCGCGCCCGGTCCGCATTGGCGCGGGTGACGCCCGCCATTTCCTCGAGCGCGGCGGAGCTTGTCTCGAGCGCGGCGGCCGATTGGGAGGCGCCGTCGGCGAGACCTTTGCTCGCCTGGCCCAACTGGATGGCGGCTGAGTTTACGCCGTCCGCCTCCTGGGTCAGGTCACCCGAAAGCGAGAGCACCGGCTTTATCACGCCGCGACTCACCACAAGCCAGGCCGACACTCCGCCGGCGATCATCACGAACCCGAAAAAGATGAAGCCGTAGGTGCGTTGCTGATGCGCAACACGTCCGATCTCGGTGAGGGTGCCGCGCAGGCTGTCGGCCAGGCCGACTTGCACGGCGGCGATCATTCCATGCGTTTCCTTGGCCGCGGACCGGAAGGCGTCCATTTGGGTTTTGACGGCCGCATTGGCCATGCCCTGGCTGGCGGCCGCCTTGAAAAGAATCTCCGCATCGCGACGGTAGGTCGCGACACGGAGCTTGGCCCCTGCGGGGTCGTTCTGGCCGTTGCCGGCCTCCTGCCGTGCGACAATCCCCTCAAGCAGACGATCCACCTGATCGAGCTTGGCGTTCATGGCGGGCAGGATGTCCGCATCGCCCGTGAGCACCGCATCCTCGAACAGCTTGGTCGCGTTCTCGTAGGAGAAGAGCGCCGTCTGCCCGTCAAGCGCCAGAGGCACGGAGACGGAAGACAGCTGTTTCAGCCTCTCCCCATCGCGCGAGCCGCGATAGGCGTCCAATCCCATCGAGAGCGCGAAGCCGGCCGCGATGATGGACACGCTGAACGCTATTTTTACCCCCAGGCTGAATTGACGCTTTTTCATGATGGGATGGCCGCCACGCGGTCCTGAATTATTTGACAGGGAGCACCTTGACGGCGCCGGTGACGGAGGCCGCGGCGACGTAGCCGACAGAGCCCGGCGTCTTCGCGACGTAGGCGATCAGATCCGCGTCACTCGCAGCCTGCATGGGCATCATGCCCTTGCCGGAGAAGACCATTTTCTTCCAATACTTGTCGAACTGGTCGGCCGAGCGCTGAAGGAAGTCATGCATGATTTTTTCATGCGCTTCCCCTTGGGTGAGGACGGCGAGCTTGATCAGGCCGCCGCCGTCCCACTTGGTTTTGTTGCCCAGCAGGATCGCGGTGGCGTCGGCGGCGGAGATCGAGGCGTCGGCCCCGGCCGGGTTGACGATGAACACGGCGTCGTCGGCGCGGACCAAACCGGCGAACGACAGCAGGGCGGTGAAGAGTAGAGTTAAGCGTAACATGGCTGTAAGGTAAGTTGAGGTTGAGGAGTGCTCGCGGCTCAGAAGCTCAAGGTCGTCTTCACGACGAAGTAGTTCCAAGTCTTGTCCGTCGCTCCGGGATTGGAGTCGCCCGCGATGCCCAGGTTGGCGATGCCCTCAATGGCATGGAGCTCGGCCTTGACCAGCCACCAGGGCTGCAGCGCGTAGCTGGCGGCGATTGCGATGTCGTTGTCGACACCCTTGTTCTCCATGAAACTGCGACCGTAATAAGCACCCAAGCCGAGCTTGTCGGTGGCCTGATAGGTCAGCTGGGCATACCAGTCATCCTGATGTGAAGTGCTGGATGCGCCGAATGCGGGAACGTAGCTGCGGCCGATTGAGCGCTTGAACTCCGTGGCGGCCACCCATTTCCCCCAAGTGTATTCGGCGGACAAAACATGGGCGATGCTCTTAACCTCGATCGGAATACCTCTGACCATATCTATATTGGGTAAGTATTTGCAGCTGTAGCCCAGACGAAGACCGTCCACCATGGTGTTCCAGACCAAAGACCCGCCGACAACCTCATGCGGTTTGAGCTCGGTGGCTCCTATGCCTTGCATGAGGGGCAGCGAACTGTCCAGCGGACCATTCACGCCGGCATAGAGTTGGTAGTCGAGGTTGCCGGCCGGCTTCAAGTTGATGTTCCCATACAAGGTAACACCATCGAGCGAGGCTCCGAGGGCACGGGCGGCGCGGGGATAAAAGCTGAGCGGCAGCGAAGCAAACGTGCGCACCTGGTCGAGATCCTGAACCTCGTTGTAGAAACCGAGGGGCAGTTTGTTGCGACCCGCGCGCACGCCGAATTCCTGACGGAACGAGTAGTCGAGGTTGGCGAAATCCAAGGTGAGCGCCTGGTAGCCGTCGAGTTCATAGGCGTAGATCTGCGCGCTTGTGCGCAGGCCGTTTTCAAAGCGGTAGGCGCCGTTTACGGTCAGCTCCTTTTGGATCACGTCGACCTTGTTGTCGGTCGAGCCGTAGTAGTTGTATTGGTCGGAATAGGCGGCGGTGCCGCTCAGGGAGCCGTGAATCGCCACGCCTCCCATATCGACGGCGGCGAGTCGCGCCACCGGAGTGGCAAGCAGGCACGCGATCATGAGAGAACGAAGGGGCATGACGTGTTTTGTAGGATGCATGGGTTTACAGATGGAGTTCACGGTCCTACTTCGGCCTGATGTCGGATAACTGTAGGCTCATTTCCCAAATACCGGCCCCCATGCCTGAGCGGCCCGTTGCAATCCCGGGTCGCTCACGCTTCCCGCCACGCGATCCGTAGCAGCTGCAGCCTTACGAAATATGCGCTCCAGGGAGGCGCGGCGGGGCAAATCGCGCTCGCGCATCAAGGGGCAATTCGCTTGTTTGACCCGGCATGCCTTTTTTCATCACCCAAGCCGAGAAGGCCGAGACCGGCGAGCGGCCGAAGATCGATGACGACTGGCGCGCGTTTCTCGATACGGTGCCGGCCATGGTCTGGCTGAGCGACGCCCAGGGGCGGCTGCTCTACGTCAACGAAGCCTGGCGGACGACCACGGGGCTGGACCTGAAGACGTTTCACTTGGTTGACGTATGGACGCTGGTTTTTCCGGAAGATCGCGAACGCCTCCGCCAGGCGTCGGCCGGTTTCAACGGGGAGGCCGCGTCTTTCGAATTTCGGCTGCGACAGGCGAACGGCACCTTTCGTTGGACGCATGAGCGCGTCAAGCCCTGGCTGCACGCCGACGGCCGCCTGCTGGGCTACATGGGCAGCGCGATCGACGTGCACACCCACAAGGAGCATGAACGACGGCTGGCGATCATCGCCCTGCGCCAGACGTCGCTGACCCATTTCAGCCGGCTGGCCATGGTCCAGACTTCCGTCGAGGAGGTGAACCGCGAGGCGCTGCGCCTGTTTTGCGAGCACCTTTCCCTGCCCGGCGGCCTGTTGTTTTTGCAGGAGGAGGAGGCCGGCCCGCTCCGGCTGGCCGCCACGCATGATCTTGATCCGACGAGCGAGCCGCCGTTGTTCGCGGCGGGCACGCCGACGGGCGTCACCCTCGATTATCCGGAGGACGCCGCGGCGTTTCCCGTCCCTGAGGAGTGGCTCGCCAAACACGGGTGGGATGTGGGCGTGGCGGTGCCGGTGGATCCGCAGGCACCGCATGTCGGGTGGATCGTGGGCTTGCGGAGCGAGGAGGGCGGTCCGTCGACGGGCATGCTTCACTACGCGCACGACCTGGCGGGGATTCTGGCGATCACGCATGCGCGACATCGGACCCAGGCCAAGCTTCGCGAGGGCGAGGAACGCGCGCTGGTGGTCCAGAAAATGGAGGCGGTCGGCCTGCTTGCCGGCGGCGTCGCCCACGACTTCAACAACCTGCTGACGGCGATCCGTTGCTTCGCCGAACTGTTGCGCGAGGATGTGACGGCCCCCGACCAGCGGATGCGCATCGACGACATCCTGCACGCCTCCAGCCGGGCCACCCATCTCGTGCGCCAGTTGCTCGCGTTCAGCCGGCAGGAGATGCCCCAGGCGGAAGCCCTGGATTTGAACACCCTGCTGGACAATTTGCGCGGGTTCATCCGTTCCCTGCTCAGCGAGCACGTGCGCATCGAGATAAAACCGGGCGAACATCCCGCCTGGTGCCAGGCCGACGGCAAGTTGCTGGAGCAGGTGATCTTCAACCTTTGCCTGAACGCGCGCGACGTGATGCCGACCGACGGCGTGCTGACGCTTTCGGTCTCCTCCGGACCGGACGGGCCGGACGGTGCGCGCCGGGTGAGGCTCAGCGTGGCCGACACCGGCGCGGGTATCCCGATGGAGGCGAGGGGCAGGCTTTTCCAGCCGTTTTTCAGCACCAAGGCGCGGGGTCGCGGCACCGGGCTCGGGCTGGCCACCTCGCTGGGCATCGTGCGTTCGTTCGGCGGCGACCTGACCTACGAAAGCACGCTGGGGCAGGGGACGGTTTTCTTCATCGATCTGCCGGAGATCGCCGATCCGCTCGCCGAGTATCTGGAGACGCCGGCGGAACCCGGCGAACGGAGCCGCGCGCGCATCATGCTGGTGGAGGATGACGAACTGGTCCGGTCGGTCACGCGGATGCTGGCCGAGTCATGCGGCCACGAGGTCACCTCTTTTGGAGGGAGCCTGGAGGCGCTCGCATGGGCGACGGAGACGCGGCTGGCGGAGATCGACCTGCTGGTGGCGGACATCGTGATGCCGGAGATGAACGGCCACGAACTCTCGCTGCGCCTGCGCGAGATCAAGCCGACGCTGAAGCTGCTGTTCATGTCGGGCTATGTGGACGACGTGAGCGCGTTGCGGGCGATGTCCCAGCCCGGCGTGTTTTTCCTGTCAAAGCCGTTTTCCAGCGAGGAGTTCACGACCAAGTTGGCGGCGGCGTTGGAGGCCAAGGCGTGAGGTGACGCGGTCGCCGCCGGGAAGGGCGGCCCGGGCCTTTTCAGCAAACCTACGGCGGCCGATCGGCTGCGCGGAGGTCGGACCTTGTAGGACCGCTGGCCAAGGGCAGAGGCGTAAAGCAAGCTGCCCTTGGCCAGCGGTGTTGGGGAGGGTCGGCCGGCCGGCCGGCCCTCCCCGCCTGCGGTGAGTTCGTGAAAGG
>JBAZSJ010000060.1:0-30965 GCA_041662485.1 Opitutaceae bacterium
TTGGGAGAAACTGCTCTCGCCCAACCCCAACTGCAATGCAGTCGGAACTCGCCCACGCCCTGCGTAGCGCACTCGCTCAAAAATCACCTCAAAAATCACGTTCCTACTGCATCGTTACGGCTTAGATGTTCTCGTCTTCGCCCTGTTTGAGGGCGCCCAGGTTGGCCGGCAGGTGCTTGGGCAGGCAAAAATAGTAGCTCATGAGCCACCAGCTGCGCGACGCGCGGTAAAAAAGGATTGGAACGCCGACGGCGCCTATTCCGGCGATGATGGACGAGACGAGTCCCGAGAGCACGCCAACGAGGTAAAGGATGAGCACGGGAACCAAAAAACAGATGACGGTCACTCCGTAGTTGAGCGACATGGAGCCGAGGAAGAAGCCCTCGTCGCGTTCGATCTTGAGCCCGCAGCCGGGACATTCCGGGTTGAGTTCAAACAACGATCCTTCCTTGAAAAGCGTTTTGCCGCCGCAGTTGGGGCAGCGGTTGGAAATGCCTCGGACGAAGATCTGGCCACGGGTGACGCGCATGGGCGGAAAGCAAGGCACGGGGGCGGACACAGCGCAAATCAGGAAGCGGCGACGGGATTGTTTGCGGACGCAAAAAAGGCGCGCCGGTGAGGGCGCGCCTTGAGTTGGAACAACGTTGTCCGGCTTACGAGCCGAGCTGGTAGCGCACGAAGCGGCGCACCTGGATGTTTTCGCCGGTCTTGGCGATGGCCTCGGTGAGGATTTCCTTGATGGATTTCTCCGGGACCTTCACGAACGGCTGGTCGAGGAGGGCGACGGTCGAGAAGAACTTCTCGAGCTTGCCTTCGACGATCTTTTGCACGGCGGCGGGCGGCTTGCCGGCGACCTGCGCGGCGGCAATCTCACGCTCGGCGGCGACTTCGGCCTCGGAGACCTGGTCGCGGCTGACGTAGAGCGGGTTCGCGGCGGCGATGTGCATGCCGAGATCGTGGACGAGAGCCTTGAAGTCGTCGTTGCGGGCCACGAAGTCGGTCTCGCAGTTGACCTCGATGAGGACGCCAACTTTGCCGCCGGTGTGGATGTAGCTGTAGACGAGGCCTTCCTTGGCCAGGCGATCGGCGCGCTTGGCGGCCGAGGCTGCGCCCTTCTTGCGAAGGATGGTGATGGCTTCGTCAACGTTGCCGTTGGTCTCGACGAGAGCGCGCTTGCAATCCATGAGACCGGCGCCCGTCTGGGAGCGCAGGTCGTTGACTTGCTGGGCGGTGATGGTGGCGGTGGTGCTCATTATGCGTGAGTGATGTCGGGTTACTCCTTGGGGGCGGCGACCTTCTTCTTGGCGGCCGGAGCCTTCTTCTTGGCGACGACGGGCTCGCCCTCTACGAGGGGGGCGAGGTCGGAGGGGATGTCGATCTTGGAGAGATCGATTTCGCCCTCGGCGTTGACGGCGCCGGAAGCGGCGGCGACTGCGGCGGAGGCGGCCTTCAGGTCGGCCTGGCCGCGGGTGGAGCGGCGGGTCTCGCGCTGGGCGAGACCGCTCTGCACGGCGGCGACGATGGTGTCGACGACGATGCGGATGGACTTCACGGCGTCATCGTTGCCCGGGATGGGGTGGGAGAGCTTGGTCGGGTCGGCGTTGGTATCAACGAGGCCGATGCAGGGGATGCCGCAGCGGGAGGCTTCGGCGACGGCGATTTCCTCGTGGTCGGTGTCGACGACGAAAAGAGCGGAGGGCAGCTCGGGCATGTCGATGATGCCGGCAAAGTTCTTGTTCATGCGGACCATCTCGCGCTTGATCGCGGCCTCTTCCTTGGAGGAGAGCTTGGCGAGTTCGCCGGAGGTTTCCTGCTGCTGATACTTTTTGAACTTCGCGATGGATTTCTTGACGGTGGCGAAATTGGTGAGGGTGCCGCCGAGCCAGCGGTCGACGCAGTAGGGCTGGTTGGTGGCGACGGCGGCCTCGCGGATGATTTCCTGGGCCTGGCGCTTGGTGCCGACGAAGAGCACGTTGCCGCCGTTGGCGACGGTTTCCTCGATGAAGGAGTAGGCCTTCTGGAGGAGCTCGTGGGTCTTGCCGAGGTCGATGATGGTGATGCCCTGGCGGTGGTCGAACACGTAGGGCTTGGAGCGGGGGTTCCAGCGCTTGGTCTGGTGACCGAAGTGGACGCCGGCATCGAGGAGGTCTTTGGCAGTTACGTTCATGGGATCTATGTTATCTGTTTGAAACACAGGTCGGCCGATGGGCCGCCTTGCGATCGAGAGATGAGTGTTGTGGTTGTTGTTTCTCCGACGCCCGGAACGGGTGAAGGAACGCGAGATCACAGAGAGGGAAAAAGGGGCTGGCAAGCGGAGAATCGGGGTTTTTACAAAAAGGCCGTTGACAGGGTGCCCCTCGAAACCATGTTCTCGCCCTCCCACTTGTTGCAGGGTGGAGCAGCCCGGTAGCTCGTCAGGCTCATAACCTGAAGGTCGTTGGTTCAAATCCAACCCCTGCACCCAATTTCTGCCCTTTAGATACGTCTAAAGGGCTTTTTTGTGCCTAGTTACGTGACTTCTGATGCGCAGGGGACGGCTTTGCGGATATTGGCGGATTATAGCGTTTTTAAGCGGAGGTCCCCCAAAAAGTCCCCCCAAAATGCGCTTCGGGGGTGGCAGGGGTGAGCAGCTTGAGCACCTCGACGCGATTCAACTGCCAGTTTTCCGCGTTCATGTTTTCAGTAGCACCCTGGCACGGACCGATGCGGAGGGTTCGGCTTTGGTGCCCGTCAAGAACGTCGGCAGCTTGCTGGTCATCTGATCCCTGAGGGTTTTTATCTGGCCGGTGATAGTGCTTCAGCAACACGCGAACGTCGGTGTTGCCGACAATTTTTTGAATGACCGGGATGGGAATGCCGGCGTCGAGGGCTAGAGTGACGAACGTGGCCTTGAAGCGGTGGAACCCGATTTCGGAGGGCGCCCGTTTGCGCTGTTGGTTTTCGTTCGGGGGTTGCGCGGTCAACTTCGCGCCAGCCTTCTGCACGAGCTTCATCAAGCGCCAGTTTAAGCCGTCGGGATTTTTCTGCATCATCTCGGTCGCCTTCGGAAAGCAGAAGCCACCGGTATGGGTCAATTTTTCCAATGCTTTCCTGAGAGGGGCCAGAATGGGGATGGTGATCTCTTTTTGGGTTTAGCTGCTCTTAGCGATGATGTAGCCCGCAGCCACTTTCGCCAAGGGCGTACAGTTTGACCCGCACCTAATTCGAGGGCGAAGCCGGGCGCAATCCCCAGTCCCAACGCGGCTACTCCCGCGACCAGTCTCCGGGCAACAAACAGGTCTGCGTCGGCTTGGCACGCCCGAGGGCCTGTTGCCGTCCTATGTCGCCGCAAAATGGAGAGCGACGTAGGAGGGAAATGAAGCTCGCCGCCCCAAGGGAGCGGCGAGGGGGGGGCAGGCGGGTGGGGCGCGCCGATTATTCGTAGTTTTGGAGGACGCTCATCTGCGGTTTGTCCACGGTGTAGTTGTTGGTGGGTTCGCAGGAGAGCGGGTAGCTTCCCCACCAGGGGCCGCCGGCCCAATAGGTGCCGGAGACGCCATTGGCGTCGAGGTAGGCGAGGAAGTTGTCGAGGACGACGTTCCAGCGCGAGTCGTTGTTGGGCACGCCATATTCACCGATGAAGCCTTTGGCGCCGCGCTCCTGGAGCCAGCCGACGAATTCCGTCGCGCGATCAACGCCGATCATGGGATAGGCGCCTTCGCCGTCGTAGGTTTGGTTGTAGGTGCCGGAGTTGTCGTTATCGAAGTAGCAATGCGCCTCGTAAATGAGGCGTCCGACCGGGTCTTGGATGTCGAGGTTGGGATTCTTCGCGCGCCAGCCGACCGCGTTGCTCCAGGAGTCGCCGCCGACGATGACGTGGTGGCCGAGGTCCACCTGACGGATGGCGTTGACGGCGGTCTGCGCAATCGTCGGCCAGGTGCCGCCGGTGGCGTTGGGCTCGTTCATGATGCCGTAGCCGTAGATGGCCGGGTTGGTTTTGTAGTGGTCGGCGATGCGGAGCCAGACATCGCCGAATGCGCTGAGCGTGACCGGGCCGGTGCCGATGAGATAGACCGTGCCGCTTTCTTTACGATAGGCGTAGTTGTGCATATCGAGGATGACCTTCATGCCGCGCGCGGAGGCGTAGCCGACGACCGTGTCGATGCGGGCAAGCTCGGCGGTGTTGAGCGAACCGTTGAGTGTAAGCTGGAGGCGCTCCCACTTGAAGGGCAGGCGGATAAGTTTAAGGCCTTTGCTGTTGTAGTAGTCGAAGGCGGCGGCGCTCGGGTAGATGTAGTCGTAGCCGTAGGTCCCGGGGATGTTGCCGAATTCTCCTCCGGCGAGATTCACGCCAAACATATGAGGCGGGCCGGCCGTGTCGGGCGAGTAAACGGCGACGAAGCCAGAGGAGGAGCCGGAAGGGAAGCGCGCGGGATGGGCGGCGTTGAGGGAGGCGTAGGAATGGAAGCCGCCGGCCTTCGCGGTGCCGGCGACGTTGAACGCGGTGAAGTAGGCCGGCTTGTCGAGGTGGACGGTCGCGGAGGAACCTACGTTGAAGGAGCCGGCGGTGGCGAAGAGGCTTTCGAAGCGCAGGGAGCCGGACAGGTGGTTGAGGGTGCCGGTGTAGCCGAGGCCGTCGGTGAGGCTTAGATAAAAGCCGCCGCCGTCCTGGGTTTGGAGGGTGCCGGAACCGGTGAGATGGTCGATGGAGAACGCGAGCGATTGACCGGAGAGGGCAGCGATCCGGGAAAGGCCCGAACCGATGCTCCAGTCACCGATGTCAAGGTCCTGACGGACGTTGCCGTAGGAGTTGACGATGGTCGCGTTGCCGGTGACCAAGACGGGGATGGTGGTTACGGCGGCGGGGGTCTTGATGACGAGCCTGGCGCTGTTGGACACCACGAGGGCGCCGCCGCCGAAGGAGGAGGCGACGTTCGGGGTGCGCAAGAGGCGGTTGGCGACTTGGTTGACGTAGGTGTCGTAGCCGTTGATCGAGGTGGGGGCGACGCCGGAGCCGTTGGCCGCGGAGTTCCAGTCGGAGAGGAAGGTCTCGGTCCAGTTTTGGGAGATCCCCTGGTTGTTTGTCAGATACCAGATGCGGGGGGCGCGGACGGTGACCGAGCCGTCGACGCCGCCGGAGACGAAGATCGCGGGGTGCGTGGCCTGGAGGGTGGCGTAGCTGTAGGTTCCGGTCGAATACTCGGTGCCCCCGACGACGAGACCCGCGAAGGAGACGGGGCGATCAAGGACGATGCGTCCGCTGTTTTCGACGACGAGAGGGCCGGAGGTGAAGACGTTGTTGTTGAAGCCGAGCGTGCTGCCGGTGACGCGAATGACGCCCAGGTAGCGTTCGGCGTCGGTGAACGAGAGCAGGAGCGTGCCGCCGCCTTGGATGCGGGTCTCGCCCGAGCCGGTGAGCTTGCCGACGGACACATGCAGGGTGTTCACCGAGGAGGCCTGAAAGGCGGTGTGGCCGGTGGCCGCGTTCTCGAGGTCGTCTATGCGGACGTATTGGGTGCCGGTGTTCGCGGTGGCGATTGTGCCGCCGGTGGAATGGATCTTGGGCACGGTGGCGACGGCGGTGCCGAGGGTCTTGAGGGCGACGACGCTGGAGGTGCCCCTGAGCCGGAGGAGGCTGCCACCGAAAGTGAAGTGGGTGGCACCGGACGGGGTGCGAAGCGTGCGATTATTGGTGTCGAAGGTATCGGAGGGGGAGATCGACGTCGGGTTGGCGCCGGTGCCGTCGGGGTTGGCGGTCCAGTCGGCGAGGGTGTTCCAGCTGTTGGAGGCAGGCTGGTTTTGTTTGAGATACCACTCTGCGGCGGAGGCTTGGGTGGTCAGGGCGAGGAGGACGGCGACGGGGGCGGCGAAACGGCGCAGGACGGTCGTGATGCGGGTGACGGGCGAATGCATGGGTGGTGTGGGTTGGAGGGCTGGCTTAACGATCGGCTGAAAAAGACTGGATCGGGCATGGCGGGGGAAAAACGAGCGGCCGGGGCGGCCCTCGTGCGGGGGGGTGGGATGGTTTTTGGGTTTCATACGGGGGAAAGGGGCAAAGCGGCAGCTGGCGCCCTCCGGGGGCGAGTGGTCGGAAACGGGGTGGGCGGATGGCGTTTTCCAGGCGGGGTGGGCGATCAGGACGGAGCCTCGGAGGGTATCGGAGAGTAGGATCAAGACGCGGGAGTGGAGGGGGCGTCGGGGGTGTTCGGACGTGAGGACCACGGAGGCAATGTGTAGAGGCCGACGCCCTGGCCGTTGTCGCCGGGAACAAGCAGGACGTTTTGGCGGCCGTCGTGGTTGAGGGTGGCGACGTTATTAATCACCTCGCGCCAGCGGTCGTTGACCAGGCGTCCGACACGGAGAAGGACCGCGTCGCCCGTGGTTTTGATGAGGCCGCTCGCACCGGAGGCGAGTTCCAGTCTCTGGTTGTTGCCATGGACGATGCGCAGGCGTTGAGGAGTGACGTTATAGATGCGAACGGAGCCTTCGTGAAAGTCGTCGCCGTCTTCGGGAATGGTGAAGATTTGGTAGCCGCCCTGTCGGTTCTGCGCGGTGAGCAAGGTGACGCGGGTAACGCCTGCGGGGATCGAAACCGAGGCGACGACCGGAGGGGGCGTGTCGGGCTTCGGTGAAGGGGTGGGCGGCGCGAGGGTGAAGTTGAGCTGCGCGGGGCCGGTGTAGTTCTGGATACTGGAACGCGTGTAGGCTTCGATGGCCTCGACTTTGCGCTTCGATCCATAATGGAGGGGCGGGATGTCTCCTTTCCAAGCGTAGAGGCCGAACTTCACCGCGACCACGTCTTCCTTCTTATCGGCAGGTGCGGAGGTCTGCGACGACCCGACGCAGGGAACGGCCAGCAGGAGGAGGGACAGGGTTCGTAGAAACGCGTGCATGGTGATCAAATGTCCTCGGCGCTGAGCCAACGGAAGCTGACGACCTTGTAGCCGCGGCCGAAGGCGAGGTTGTCGGGCGAGAGTGCGGAGCGGGGGGCTTCGGCGGGATTGGCGACCGAATCGACGTAGTCGGGCAAGCGTTGCACGACGGCTTCGCACCAGGCGCGCGCCAGGGTTTGGGTTGAGTCGAGGGGATTTACGGTCTCGCCGTAGGTGCGGATCGTGAACGTATCGGACCGCACCGAGAGCGCGGGGCCAAGGGCCTGCAGAATGTCGCCTTGCAGGAGCCAGCCGGGCGTGCCGGTCGAGGTGCGTCCGTAGGGGCCGGGAGGTGCGGACTGATCGTAGCGCCAGTTGGTGTGGGCCCAATCTACTTTCATGTCGGCGAAGTAAATGCCGCCTGTGTTGTCGGAACGAGGGACGTAGGTGTTGGTGGGGGTGACCGAGCCGTTGAAGAGGAGGCGATCGCCATAGGCATTGGCGGCGTTTCCGGTGACGACATCGCCGGCGCCGGTGTTGATAAACGTGTTGATCCCGGAGGCGGTGGAATCGATGGCGGCTTGAAGCGGGCCGGCGAAACCGCGGCCCATGGGGACGGCGGGCGCGGCGAGATTGCCGGAGGTGTCGGCGTCGTTGATGGAGGCGTTGAAGTCGCCGCTGGCGGCGACGAGAGAGCGGTTGATGAAGTGGGAGAGTGAGACGAATGGGCCTCGGGCGCGGACGCGTTTCACGATCTCGTCGGCGAGCAGGCGGATTTCGTCGGCGGTGAGCCGGCGGTAACCCGCGTAGGTTTCCTCGTCGGTGCCGGACGTCTTGAAGGTGGCGCCGGTCTTGGTGTTGTCCACGGGTTGCCAAAGGGTGCGCGGATAGGGAACGCCCTCGGCGGTGGAGTCCTTGTTGACGCGTAGGGTGTTGAGCCCGCTGATCAGGGCGACCCACGCGTCGCGGGAAGTGGAGTTGATGTTGAAGGCTCCGTTGACGAGAAGTTGCGCGGCGGAGTCGGGGCTTTGTGCGGTGGCGGCGGAAGCTCCGTCGCGCAGTGCGTAGCGGGGGTTGCGGGGCGACAGGTCCGCGCCCGATTCGGGGGCGATGCCCGAGAAAAAATAACCGTCCCAGAGGGAGGTGTTGAGGAGGTAGCTCAGGTCGAAGTAGCGCGAGTCGCCGTTGACGGATTTGCGATATTCGTTTCTGCGGAGGCTGACGGATTCGGCGCGGTGGGTGAGCGGCGGGGCGTAGGAATTGGCGACGGCGTAGCCGGATTGATAAACGACGCTGCCGCGGGCGGTGCGAGAGAGGTCGGCGGGATTGCGCGCGACCGGGTTGTAGTCGTCGGCGGTGAGGCTTGCGTGCTGAAGTTGTCCGAGTGACAGGACCGGAGGCTGGCCGTCGGTGCGGAGAGGGAAGTCGAACAAGACGCCGCGGGAGGAAACGGAGTTTCGGCCGTAGGTGCCGTCGCCGGGCACGATATCTTCAGCCCACGGAGCGGGGGTCAGGTAATTGGAGAAGTAGGCGGCGACGGTGGTGGCGGGGCTGCCGGGGGCATTAAACAAACCGGTTGCGTAGGGAGGCGGCGGGAACACGTCGCCGCTACCCGCGGTTCCGCGGCCTGAGATATTGGGGTGATCGATGATCGCTGCGCGAATGTTGTAGTCTTGGAAGACGCGGCCTTGGGCGACGAGGTAGAAGAGGGATTTATCGCCGCCGCCGGACGAGGCATTGAGGGGAAACGCGCCGGTGACGTTGCGGTCGGCCGGGGCCATGAACTTGAGCATGATATTTCCCATAATGGCGTTTTGGAAGCCGCCCATGTCGCCGTTCTTCGTGTGGACGATGTCGCGGATTTGTTGATACACGGCGCCGGTGGAACCCTGTCGGAGGGTGATCGAGTAGTTCGGATTGCCATAGGCGTAGTTGGCGACGATGGAGCGGCCGGGGGCTCCAAGGGGATTGGCGGGGCCGTTTATCGAATCGGTGGTGAAATTAAAAGGCTGGCGGGAGGTGAAAAAACTGTCGGACGCCGTGGGGGCGTCGGGGATCGGGCGGACGGGATTGGAGCCGTCGTTCACGGCGAGTTGCACCGTGTTGACGGGCTCTTCCGAGGCGAAGTTGGTGCCGGTGAGCTGTTGCTGGCCGGCGACGGACAGTGTGACGGAGCCGCCGGGCGGGATGGAGAAGTCGGGGGTGACGAATTTAACGGTGTCGAGGAAGCCTTCGGGTTCGGTCGAGTTCTGTTCGCGGAGGAGGTTGAACTCGCCGTATTTGTCGGCCTGGCTGCCCCAGTTGTAGGCGAGAATCAGGAGCTTGTTGGCGTGACCCTCCGAAGCGGACGTGCCGGTGGCGGTGGAGGTATTTTTGATGACGAACTCCATCTCGCCGGCGGGGGACGTGAGGGTGACGTTGTAGGGATTGGCCAATACAAAGACGACGTTGCAGCGAATGGGCCAGGAGTAGGTGCCGTCTTTGACCTCCTTGACGTTGCCGGGTGTCGGCGGGTTTTTCATCGGGACCAGGGAGAGGTCCGTGAAAAAGGCGGTGCGAAACTGGGTGAGGACGGGGCCGATGCCGACCCGGGTGGGGGTTTCGGGGCGCACCGCGAGGGAGCGCGCGGAGAGGGTGCCGCCGGGATTTGTATTATAAAAAGAATACAAGAGGTCCCATTTGGGCGCGTAATCGGGGGAGGCGGCGGTGCCCCAATTGGGCGACCAGCCGGGGGGGATGATGCCGGTGTCGGCGAGAGCGGAGGCGTTCCACGCCGACTCGGGCATCTCGAAGTAATGGGTGAGGTCTTTACGCAGGCCGCCGTTGAGCGTGTCGGAGAGGACGCCGTCGGTGACGGCGGAGAAGTCGTGGATGTGGGAACGAAGCATCTCCGGACCGGTGCCTTGGGCGAGGTCGGCGTCGAGAAGGGCGGCTTGGGGAAGTTGGATGAGTTTGGCCAGGTCGGCTTGTTCGGCAGCGGTGGCGGTGGCGGCGGGGTAGTTGTCGAAGCCGGTGATCAGCTCGATACCGGAGCGGGACGCGGTCATCAGGCGCAGGCGGGACTTGGCTCCGGGGAGGCCGGTGTTGTCCGGGGTGTTGTTGCCGGTGTTGGGGTCGATGAGCGCGTAGGAGGCTTTGACCCCCTCGTCACCGACCCACCAGGCGTAGCGGCCGATGGTCGTCGAGGTGGTAGCCGATCCGAGGCCCGGAACGGACGAGGCGGGGATCTCGATGTTTCTCATCGGGGCGACGACGTAGCGTTCGGCGGCGGCTTCGCCGTTGACGGGGTCGATGCCCGCGGTCTTGGGGCCGACGAGTAGGACGGCTTTTTGGCCGGAGGCTTTGATTTCGAGATGGGAGAAGGCGCTGCTGCTCCACGTGGACGGTGAGGCGGGGTTGAGTCCGGCCGCGCTCCAGTTCACGGGAGCGCCCGGGGTGAACGGAGCCGTGGCGGCGGCGGTGCGGCCGTCGGCGTCGGAGGTTCGGACGAGGCCGTCGCCGTCGGTGGTGAAGACGCGGTCTTCGTTGCCGCTGACGAGCCAGTTGAGGAGGACGGGGCTGGGGGTTTCCTCGTAGATGGATTTTGCCGGAATGGCATAGGACGCGCCGGCGCGTCCCCAGACACCGGTCCAGTAGCGGGTGCCGGCCTGGACGGAGGCGGTGGTGCCGGCGGGGCAGAGGCCGTTGAGGGTGCCATTGACGGAAGCGGTGTTTTGCGCGGTGGCGTTGGCGGCGAGGCGGGTGCCGTCGGCGGCGCTGGCGATGTCAGCCGGGGCGGTGATGCGTTGGTCGGGGCCGGTGTATTTTTGAAGCTGGCCGAGGGCGATGTTGAGCGCCATGAGGGCGTTCTGGCGGGCTCGGGCGAGGTGCTGGTTGTTGGAGGCGACCTGGGTTTCGACGCGCGTGAGGCTGGCGAGCGCGACGAGCAGCAGCACCAGAAACGCGAGCAACGTGATGGTGATGAGCAAGGCGAAGCCACGCGAGGGGTTGCGCCCTGCGGGCGGGGTAGTGGTTGTCAGCAGATTCACGGAGTGAGGAAGGGCGGCGGGGAGGCCCTCGCCATTCTCTTTGGGTTCTTCGCTAGAGGTGGGACTGAGACGGCGATAACCGGCACCGGCTGGGTTGCCGGTGCCGGAGGCCTGAAGAAAAACACCGCCGCCTGGAGGACGGTGCTTGAGGACGAGACGCCGCGGCATACGCGGCCCCGCTTGGGGGCTGGCTTAGATGCGGACCCGACGGCGGAGGACGGCGAAGCCGAGCAGGCCGGCGCCCGCGAAGAGGGCGTAGGTGGAGGGTTCGGGGACGGCGGAAACGGTCAGGCTGAGTGAGTCGGCACCCAGCGCGAGTAAACCGGTGAGGCCGGAGCCAAGGTTGACGACGGTGAACTCGTTGGCATTGGCGAAGGTCGTGCCCGCGTAGCTTACGAGATTATAGGTGCCGACCTCGCCCGAACCCGAGAAGTCCAAGGTGAAAACGCCGGTGCTATTCTTTGTAAGGCTTCCACCGAGAGCGAGGAGAGCCGTGAGGTTGCCCGAGGCGTCGAGGTCGAACTTGAGGGTGCTGCCGGCGTTGAAGCTCAGGGACTCGGCCGACGTGCTGAAGGACTGCAAGTCAACCGTGCCCGCAGTGAGCACGATGGCGCTGTTGGCGGAGAAGGCATTGTTGGCTCCAAGGGCGAGCGTGCCGTCGGTAACGGTCGTCGCGCCCGTATAGGTATTGGCACCGGCGACCATCCAGCGGCCTGTGCCGTTCTTGGTCACGCTGACAGCGGAATTCCCGTTGCTGGCGGAGCCGTTGTTGCCGATAGCGGCGGACAACGTGTTGTCCCCGGTGTTGGTGCCGGTGAGGACGAGGTGGCGGGTTTGTGCGACGCCTGTGGTGCCGACGGTGCCGTAGGTGAGTGCATCCGTGTTGGAGAAATTGACCGCGCCGGTGCCGGAGGCGTTGATCGTCCCGGTGGTGGCGGTGGTGGTTTCGCCGACCTGGAAGAGGCGGTCCGTGCTCGTGGCGGCACCGGTGTATTTGAGCGTGCCGCCGTTGATTACGAGGTTGGCGGCGACGTTGCTGGAGCCACCGATGCTGCTGGCGGAGCCGCCATTGGCGAGTGTAGTGACCTCCATGGTGCCGCCGCGAACGATGGTTGACTTGTTATAGAGAGAATTTGATCCGGTGAGCCTTTGGGTGCCTGTGCCGATTTTGACGATGCTGAGATCGTTGAAGGTGGAAGCCGTGGAGATCACGCCCGAAAAATCGCCATTGGCGTCGTTGTCGCCCAGAACAAGGGTGGATGCGTTGCTGTGACCATACGTGACGATGCCCGTGCCATTCAGGCCGTTGATGGTCTGGGTACCTTGGGCGGTGTTAAGCTGGCCGTAAACGTAGACATCGCCGGTGCGGGCGCCCGAGGGAAGGAAGGTCGTGGTGCCGTGGGTAAAGAGTTCGAGTTTGTTGTAAATGTAGGTGTCACCAGTGTAGTCGCTGGCGTCGGCGCCGATGTCGGTGGTCCAAGTGCCGGAGGTGCCGCCGGGAGAATACAGAACCAAGCCGCCGGAGCCGCTGATCTTGTTGAACTTGGCCGTGCGGGTGCCGTTGCCCATGACGCCCTGCGCCGAGCCGAAGTTAAGGTCGGATGAGATGATGGTGGTGACGTTGAGGTTGGCGGGGTTGACCAGGATGGCGCCGCTGGCGACGTTGAGCGTGCCGCCGCTGATGGTGGTGGCCAAGGTGGGTGTGATCAGCAGCGAGTTGATCGTGGTGGACGAGGTGAGGACGGTGTTGGCCGACAGCTTTACGTTGCTGGTGGACGAGGTGCCGTCGACGAGGGTGGTCGCGAATTCGGTGGCGGTATTCAGCGGGCGGAAGCCGTTGGCGGCCGTGTAGGTCAGGAAAGTGGAGCCATTGTCGCTGACGGACGTGCCTCCGATGAGCCAAGACACGATGCTGATGTTGGTGGAGCCGGCCGGTCCGCCGCCGCCGACCAAGGCGGGTGCCGTGCCGGAGACCTGAACGTTGGTGGTGCCGCCGGTGGTCGAAGCGATGGAGTTGGCACCCAAGTTGGTTCCGCGAATCAGGCCCACACCTCCGTTGGTGCGTTGCAGACCGCCCACCGTAAGGAGGGAGTTCATCGTGCCTGGTTGAACTGTAATGCTGGCCAAACTGGTAGCCGGCGTCCCCGCCGAGCCGATTGTGACGTTGCCGGAAATGGCGTCATGGACGTTCGCTCCGTTGTTTCCACGGGCGGATAATTTGGCGCCGGACAGAAGGTCGATGCTCGCGACCCGGGTTGTGCCGGTCGTGCCTGAAGCGGTGGTGTCGAAATAGAGGGTGGTGTTGGACTGCACCTCGATCGCCGAGGCGGATGCGTTGGCCGTGGAGCCGGTGAGTGACACCGTGCCGCCACCCATCGCCACGATATTCCCTCCGGAAATCGTGTTGTAGAAACGGAGCGTTTTGTTGGGAGAAACGGTGAACGTGCGGTTGCCGGCGAGGTTAACGTTCAGGCCGTTGCTGGCGGTGGTGCTGCCGAAGCTAATGGTCCTGTTGCCGACGGGTGCCACAGTGATGTCGCCGCCCAAGGAAAGGTTGCGGTCGGCGGCGCCGTCGGAGCGGAAGGTGAGGTCGACGTTGCCGGTATAACCGATGCCCAGGCCGGTGAGCAGCGTGGTATTTTCTCCGAAGGTGACGGTCTGCGCTCCTGCGAGGGTGAGGGAGGCGTCCCAAATGCCGTTGATATCTCCGGTGGTGCCGCCGACCCAGTTGGCTGGCGTGTTGTAGCCGTAAGTTCCGGCGGCCGTCTGGTTGAAGCCGGTGGTGGGTTGGGCCCAGGAGAGGGATGACAGGAGGGCGGACAGCGCCAGTCCTATGGCGATGGGGGCGAGGCGGGGGCGCACGGAGCGCGGAGCATTTTTTTTCATGGGTGTAGCGGGACGGGATTGGGGGATCAGTTGCTCATCGAAAGAGAGGCGATGGTCTTGCGATGCGGGGGGATCTAGTAACCGGAGCGGCTGTCCCCCTCGGTCGCGGGCGGTGAAGGGGGATGCGAGATGGGCCGGGGTGTTTTGGGAATACGCCCCAGGTGAAAGAGAGGGGGAACGGGCATCACGGTGCGCGCATTGGTTGCGCAATAACTTGTTCCCTACATGCCGGAGCTGGCCGTGTTTTATCATCTTCAATGTTCATTAACTCACAAAACACGGTCCTTGGATCGTCGCAGCGGAGCGCTTCGATCCTTGGCGGGGTGGCGGTGATGCGTCCGTCGCTCACGATGATGCCGATGCCGCCTTCGACCAACGAGGAGTCCTTCGCCTCCAGCAGGCGCCGCCCGTCGACGAAGCCGACGAGTGCGTCGCCGCGCACTTCCAGCGCGAGGTCGTAGCCTCGGCGCAGTTCCCACGGGCAATCCGTCTCGGCCAGCACGGTCTCGTCATGCACCCGGCGCACCAGCGCCAGCTTGCCACCCGGACGCAGGAGCAGCGCATACAGGCGCGTAAGGCCCTGCACTCGCGCCGCGATGCCGCATTCGCCGCACAACGAGGGTTCGATACGGGAGGAGACGCGGTAGTCGCGCCACTCGCGCGCGCCGGTGTGGATCAGCCCGCGCCCCTGGTTTTTCATCAAGTCGGCGCGTTGATAAAGGGCCCGCCACTGCCAGCCGCTTCCCTCCAAGTTGTGGACAAAACTGCTGTTCCAAATGCCGAGGTCCTGGCGCTCCTCGGGCATCGCAAAAGTGCGCGTCGGCGTGCCGTCCCACGTCAGCCAGTCGATGTCCAGTCGGCTGCCCTGCGGTCCGAGCACTTGCACGCCCACGGCGAAAATCGGCCAGTTCGAGGTCTCCGGTGCCATCCATTCGAGCGTCGCGGACCGGCCGGGCCGCACCTCGACCAGCGGCCCCTCCGCAAGCGTGGTGGCTTCGCCGCCGGCATGAGCACGCACAAAAAGACGCGCGCCCACCGCCTGCGGGTTGGCGGAACCGGCGAGCACGCGGGCGCGGATCCGGTTTCCCGCGTAGAGCGTCGGCGTCGCGCTCGTGTCGTAGTTCCCCGAAAGTTTAAAGGACTCTGGCGTCAGGAATGTCGCGACCTCGGCGTCGCAGCGCATGCCCGGAAACTCAACCCGCAGGCGCAGCGCTCCATCTTCCGACGTGACGGTGACTTCCTTCGGACAGAGGGAGGAGGGCGCAAAACCGTGGGTGGCGCCGGGCAGGTCGAAGTGGAACCGAACGCCGTCCTTCGGCACGCGCGGCCGTTCGCCCGCGAACACGCGGCCGATGTTGGCGAGTTCCAGCGCCATCGTCGCGGCGTCGCGCATGCCCCGGTGTCCGTCGGCGGCCGGCAAATACATGCGGTCGTTGACGGGCGTGCGCCAATCGTAGCCCGAGCGCAGAGTGGACAGGCCGTTGCGGATGCCGAGCAGGCAGCCGAGGTTGCCTGAATTGCAGTCGGTGTCGTAACCGCAGGTGTTGACGATCATCATCGAGCGGTCGAAGTCGCCCGCGCCGTAGAGCAGCGAGAGAATGATCACGCCGTGATTGGAAATCACCGGGCAATTGGTGCCGAACTTCTGGTAGCCATAATGCTCGACCAGGAGTTCGCGGGCCTTGCGCCAGTCGGGTTGATCGCGATGCCAGCCCCGGAGGTCGGCGATCAATCGCGCGATCTGGCAGTCGGCCGGGATGTAAGTGAGCGCGCGGTCAAGCAGCACGTTGATGTCCGCTTCCACAAACGCCAGCGCTTCCATCGCTGCGATGATCACGGCGCCATGGATGGCCTCGCCGTCATGACTCACGCTGGCGGCCTCGCGCGCCAGGCGCACGGCGAGTTCCGGATTCCCCGGCGCGATCATCGCCCAGCCATCGATGAAAATCTGCGCGCCGATCTCCTCGGCCACGGCCGTGCCGTTCAACTCGATGGAACCGCTCCGCGGCGCCTCGATGCCCGACTCCAGCCGCAGATAGGCGGTGTGCTCGGCCGACAGCCCCAGGCCGCCCCACCAGAGAATGTGACGCCCCTTGGCGATGTAGTTCAGCCAGCTCTGGCCGATTTCCCGGGCACTCAAGTCAGGACGGATTCCGTGATCCAGCAACGCCCGCACAAACGTGAACGTCCCCGTGATGTCGTCGTCGGGCACGATCAGCGGCTTGTTAAGATCCCCGTGAACATAACGACGGATCTCCCCCCAGCGCTTGCTGATGTCTTCGTGGAACCACCCTTCAAAGGGCCGGCCCAAGTATACGCCGACGAGTTTTCCCAGCACGCCTGCGTAGACGCGTTCCTCATAATCGGAGGGGAGCTTGGTTTTCATAAAAGGTGTTCGGGAGATACTACTGGACACCGGCGTGGTTCTCTCCCTTTTTCTGGCCAATTAGTATGCAAAAACGACCATCCCTGGCCTATGGCATCGAACGGTGCGTCATCGCCCGGCCCCGGGCGTTTCCTCTCCGCATGGGTCATCAACCCGAGCACGGCGACGCTCCGATCCAGCGTCTGCATGTGCATGATTGCCTGGAAATCGGCCTTTGCCACCGAGGCTCCGGCATCTTTGTGATCGGCGGCAAGGTGCTGCCGTTTCAGCGCGGGGACGTGGTGGTGATCTCCGAACATGAGCCGCACTTTGCCCGCAGCACGCCCGGAACGAGCAGCAGTTGGACCTGGCTCTGGGCGGACCCGCCGGTGCTCCTCGGGGAACGCCATCCGACCGCGCCCTGGCTTTCGACCCTGCCACTGAGTGGTGCCGGCTTTGTGAACCTGTTCCCGGCCGGCGCTCCGGATTCGCCCGCCGCGCTGGTGGGTGAATTGATCGCCGAGTTGAAGCAGCGCGATGCCGACTGGCAGTCCATCGTCAGCGACTTGTTCTCGGCCTTGCTTTGCCGGGTCCACCGGCGCGGGTCGGCGGCGAAAAGCACCGCACTCGTCGGCGGTTTCGATCAACTGGGACCGGCGCTGGACTATCTTTCGAATCACTACCCGGAGAAAGTGGATTTCGAGGCGCTCGCCGTGCTCTGCGGGATGAGCCTCACCCATTTTCGCCGACGGTTTCGCGCCACGCTGGGAAAAGCGCCGCATCATCACCTGTTGGAATTACGCGTGCGTGCCGCCGCCGCCGCGCTCCAAGATCGTCGCAAGCGCGTCACCGAAACGGCCTTCGAAGTGGGCTTTACCACGCTCTCCAGTTTTAACCGTGCGTTTCAAAAGATCCTAGGGGAATCGCCGCGTAAATGGCGGGAGCGTCACAGGGAAACATAACGCGTCCCAAGCGCGTTCCAAACAAAGTCATAGCGGGTCTGCATGGGTGCAACGGTTGCACCCAACGCATTGCGACGAAAGCCGTCTCCCAAGCCGGCGGAACCGGAGCCGAAGCGGGCGACGATTTCTCCCTGCTCATACATGATGCGAAGGGCCGGACCGTCGCCCTGCGTATCCGCGAGCCGGCCACCGCCAAGCTCCTCGCCCGCTTGGGCCTGCGCGTGCCCAAAGGAACCCGCGAAACTCTCCGAACTGCGGAACTCGGTCTAGAGGGCCAAGGCGGGGAGCAAGTCTCCGCCTTGCCGTCAGCGGAGACGTGAAGGCGGAGGGAATCGCTTGCCGCCCAGGGCGTCCTTGGCGGGCTGGCCCCAGAACGGCGTCGGCGTGTAATCCCAATCGAGCAACATGCGGGGGCTGGACCTGGGGTGGAAACACCAGCCGGTCCAGTTGAGCTTATGCTGTTGGATGAGCCCGAGGATGTCGGGCACCCAAGTCGCGGCGTCTTCCTGAATGTCGTGAGGCATGAAATCCATTTTCTTCGCGTCGGCACCCACTTCGCCGAGAAGGATCGGGTGGAGCGCGGCGGCGTCGAGAAGCTTCTTCTGCCAGTTCCGTTTCCAAGGGTAGATGTGGCAGGCATACATGATGCCGTGACCGGATTTGTCATCGAGGGCGAAGCCGTTGACGATGCCGGAGAGGTCGTAGGCATAGTCGAGGCCGCCGACGACGGCGATGTTCCTGGCGCCGGTGGCGCGCACGGTGTCGAGCATGGTCTGCATGCCGACGGACTCGAATCCCTGGGCCCTGGCTTTTTCCTCGGCGGTGAGGAAGGCGGCCTCGTCACGGTCCTTCTTTTCGCCGACAAAACCGCCGTTGCGCCAGATTTCCCACGAGATGCCGTGGGGTTCGTTCATGAGATCAAAGATCACGGCGGGGTGGTTTTTATAACGGGTGGCGGCGTCGGTCCAGAATTCGAGGAAGGCGGCGGTGGGCGCGCGATAGCGGTGGAGATCGAGGACGACGTAGGCGCCGCGGTTGGCGGCGAGGACGATGACCTGGTCGACGAGGTCGCGGTAGGACTTGCCGCCATCGGTCTGGCCTTTGCGGCCGAACCAGTATTCCTCCTTCACGGGGAGGCGGATGACGTTGCTCTTCCATTCGTCGATGCCGACGACCGTGGATTTGAGGACCTGTTCGCCGTTAACGCTCCATTCGAGGCTGGGGACGTTCAGGCCTTGGAGCCAGACCTCCCTGCCGCCGTCGACAGTGACGAGACGGTTGCCTTGCACACGGAGTTCGGGCGGCCATTTGGCGTGGTTGGGTTCCTCGGCGGGGACGCGAGCTTTCGCGGCGGTTTCGGCGCGTTCCTTCTGGCGGGCGAGGATGGGGGCGGGATCGGCGGGCTTGAGGACGATGTTGTCGAGATCGAGGGTGCCCGCCTTCACTTGGAAAAGCGCGGGCATGAGGTCGAGGGTGACGCCGCCCTCGGGGATGAGAAACGCGACGGAGCGTTCGACCCAGGCATCGTCGGGAGTGTTTTTTCGCGTGTAAACGGGCGATGGCTGGGGCTGCAGCTTGTTGCCGGCGGCATCTTTGATATCCATCATGATGCGGGCGTCGAACCACGGCATGTCGCCGGGCTTGAGGTCGGTGATGCGCCAGCGCAGGGAAAGCTCGAAGGCCTTGACGCCGGCGGGAAGGGTGAGCGAACGGAAGGACATGGCGGTCTTGCCGGGCTCGGTGCTCGTCAGGCGGAGGAAACGGTTGCCATCGGCATCGGTGCCCCAGGACCCGGATTTGGCCCAGTCGGCGGCGAAGTCGCCGGTCTTGTTGGGTTTTTCGAAATCGCCGTTGGAGATGAGGGCCCCGCCAGCTTCGAGAGAGGCGGCGACCTTGGCCTGGCGGGCGGCGGTATCGGCGGCGAGTTTCTCGGTGCGGGCGGCGGCGGCTTCGTCAGAGGCGGCTTGGATCGGGGCAGCGTCGACGGGCGTGAGGACGATGTCGTCGAGGTCGTAGGTGCCGGCCTCTACCTGGAAGAGGGAGGGCATGAACTTGATGATGCGCGCGCCTTCGGGGACGAGGAACCGGGCGGATTTGTCCTCCCAGCCCGCCGTGTCCTTGTGGGCGGCGGGGGGCTTGGGGGAGGGGGCGACCGCGGCGCGACCGGCGTCCATGAACTCCATCATGATGCGGGCGTCGAACCAGGCCTTGGGGCCTCGCTTGAGGCCGGTGATGCGCTGGCGCCAGGTCATCTCGATCGCCTTGGTTCCTTCGGTGATGGAGATTTCCCGATAGAGCATGACCGTGTCGCCGGGCTGCGTGCTGGTGAGGCGGATGAAGTGGTTGCCCTCCTCGTTTTCCCAGGAGCCGCCGCTTTTCAGCTTCGGCCAGCCATCGGGCCAGCCGTCGCCGTTGGCATCGGTCTCCATGTTGGAGTTTTCGACGATCGAGGCCGCAGGTGCGGAATTCCGGGCATGTAGTTGAAATAAAACTACGGATAGCAGGCCGGCTGAGAACAGGAGGTTGCGGGAAAGGAACGAGGGGAGCTTGGACATGGGGAGGTGGGGGGGGCTTGCGGAATGGAAAAGCGGGATTCAGGGGGAGCGCATGAATAGAAGCGTCAGGTTCGCACGAAGGCCTTGAGGGTCGCGTGCGGCGGGGCGCCGACGGGGCGGATCGTGTAAGCGCCGACTGCGGCGGGCACGATAAAGGTCTCCGCGTAGTGGACCGTGAACGGCGCGAAAGCGCCGTCGGGGCTCTCGACCACGGCGGCCTCGCCTTCGACGAGGTTGAGCACGTTGACGCCGCCGCCGGTGTGGTGCGGCACGGGACCGGTGAACCAGTGCCGCCGGGTCTCGATGAACTGGCTGGCGTGCAGGCCGGTGCGTTCTTCACGCCAACCGTCGCCGCACGAGATTTCCTCGACGGCGTTGACGAGTTCACGACCGACCTTCTCCTCGTCCCACGACCAGTCGAGCACGGCACGCCCTCGTTCGAGATTGATGGGACGGGGCTTCCCATCGAGGCCCATCCGTCCCCAATCCCAGAGCTTGAACGTGAAAATGTAGGGCGTGGCGGAGATTTCCAGCACCATGCATCCGGCGCCGGAGCAATGGAGCGTGCCGGCGGGAATGAGAAAGTGGTCGTGCTTTTTGGCGGGCCAACGGGCGGCGAAGTCCTGGTCGGGGAACGACGACACGCCCGCCGCTGCTGCGGCGAGCACTGCCATCAGGGCGTCTGGTCTGGCGTGTTTTTTGCGGCCCAGCAACACGGTCGCCTGCGGGCCTGCGTCGAGCAGGTAGTAACTTTCGTCCTGCGTGTAGCCCAAGCCGAAGTGTTCGCGGGCATACTCCCGAGTGGGATGCACCTGCAGCGAGAGATTGCCGCCGCCAACGGTGTCGAGGAAGTCGAACCGTATCGGAAACTCCGCCCCGAAGCGCGCGTGAACGGCATCGCCGAGCAGCGCGAGCGGTTCACGAAACACCAGGTTGACCGCGGGGATTTCCACGGCGGTCCCTCCGAAGTCCAGGCGCAGGCTGTTTTCCTCGGGCACGCAATCGAAGCACCAGGCGTAGTTGGGCTGGGAACGATCCAGGTCGCACACTTCCTTCATCCACTGGCCGCCCCACGGACCGGGATCGAAGAACGGCACCACGCGGAACGGACGCCGGGCCGCATGGTGCAACGCCGCGAGATGGGCGGACCCGGTGATGAGCTTCGGCGAGGCGTGCGTGGTCGTATCGAGGAGAAAATCCCACCGGTGCATCGTTCGCCGCTTCAAGAGGTCGCACACGCGCCAATCGACAAAGAACGAGCGCTTGTATTGCAACGACGCCTTGAGGGTCGGATTTGTCACGCCGAGATTGGAGACTTCGTCGCGGCGCTGGCGGAGTTGTCCTTCCCAGCGCGGCATGTCGGCGTAAACGAGCAGGTGCGCGTCGGGCGTGAGCAGCGCCGCCCCCGGACCGACGATCAATATCAGCCCTTCGGGGCTGGTTTGCACGCGGGAGCGGAGTGCCTCGCTCCAGGCCGGATCAAGGAACTCTTCCAGTTCCAGCGGTGCGAGACGCCCGAAGATCGGATCCGCGCCGCCAAGCCAGGGCGCGACCAATTGATCGATCTCAGCTGGCGGAAGAAACGCCTCCTTGCTGTCGATGATCAGTCGAGGACGAAGCGCCCGGGTCAGTTGCGCGCGGAGGTCGTCGTCGAAGACACCGGGGTAGCACTCGACGGCCAGCACGGGCGCGCGGACATGCTTCGGCAATGAGGCCAGTTCGCGTGCCAGTCGCGCGGACACGGCCTCCCAGCCACTCCAGCAGTCCCCCGCGCAGGCAGCTGGGACGGGCACGACGGGGAGTTTATCGTAGTTGGAGGATCTCATGAGGGGATGCGGATAAAATCGTGCCCGCCAGTTTTTGCGGCCAGGGCCAGCGCACCCATGACGGGCGAGGCTTCGCGCGGGGAAATCCGTGCTTTGGGCAGCCGTTCGCGAATTGCGGTGGCAACCCGAAGGGCATACGCCTCGTTGTGCTCAAGCAGGCCGCCGGAAAAAATGATCTCGGTTTTACCGTCCGGAAAAAGCCGCGCCGCCACCGCGGCCGCCATGTCGGCGAGCGCGTCGGCGCCGGAGGCCAGAATGGAGTGCGCCACCGCGTCTCCCTGCGCCGCCGCCTCGAAAACCCGGGGCGCGAACGCGGCGATCTCGTGGCGTTCTTTTTTTGGACGATGAATTTTGGCGGCGAAGTCCGCGACGTTGCCCACTGCGAGCGCTTCGAAAAAAAGCGCCTTCAGGCGTGTGGGTGCCCCGCGTCCGTCCGCATCTCGGGAGGCCGCGACCATGCCTTTCTGGGCAAGATCATAGCCGCTGCCAAGGTCGTCGAGTAGTTGATCCCAGCCGCCGGCCTGCCAAGTTTTTCCCGCTGCATTGCGTCCGTAGCAAGAGGAGCCGGTGCCGGCCACGAGGGCGATGCCGGGCCGGCCTGAAAGCCCGCCTTCGAGTGCGATGCGGATGTCGTGATCGATGCCGATGGCGCAGGTTGAGGAAAGCGACCAGCCGAGGGCGGTCGCGAGCAGGGCGGCGCGGTCGTCCGCGGTGATCACGCTGGCCACACCCGAAAAAACCCCGGTGAGGTCGGCGACGCGCGCACCGGCCTCGGCACAGGCCGCGGTCATCGCCTCAAGCATCGCCGCGCCCGTCTGCGGCCAGCCGTAATGATTGGGGTTGCCGCCGGGGCCGCGCCCGGTTCCCCGGACACGGCCGTCCGGTGACGCGACAAGCGCGCGGGTAGAGGTGCCGCCGGCGTCGATTCCGCAGAACAGGGGAATGCTCATGGGCAGGCAGGAGATGGAGGCAGGACGCGGAAGGATTTGAGTCCTTGACTGAGCACGCCGCAGTGGTGGATGGCCCGTTCGGGATCCGCGAGATGGCGGCCGAACTCGATGCGATAACTGAACTCGTGGAAGCCGCCGAGGCTGGCATCGAAGTTGGTCTCCCAGTAATTCGTCATCAGCCAGCTGTAGGGACGCGCGGCTTCGGTCAGGAGGCCGGGGTGACCCATCAGGCGACGCTTGCCAAAGTCGAGCGGACCGAGCTGCAGCAGCGGCGAATCCGGCGTGGCCACCACGAGGCCCAGGTCGGGCCCGCAGGAGGCAAACCCTTCCTGCACGCAGAACCAGTCGGTCAGCGTATCGGGAAGTTGATCGCGCCACGGGCGCAGGGCGCCGCCGGGTTTGTCGATCCAGAATTCGCCCTCGGGCACGGCGAAAGGCAGCGCCAGATAAAGATTCTCCGGATCCCAGACCGAGGTTTTTTGCAGGCGCACGACGACGTCGATGCGCGGAAGATCGCGCCAGACGAACAGGAGCACGGTGAGCCAGACAACACCCTCCAGCGTGTAGTCGATTTCCACCGGGATGCGCGATTCCCTGCCCGAGGGGAACCGCGGCGTCCGGGGCGTGCCGCTGCAACGCCGGACGTTCGCGCCCTTGCGGTTGCGACCGAAGCTCCGGCGCAGGTCGTCCTGGCTTCGCCCCTCGGCCGGGGTGATTTCATAAACCGGCGTGAATGGCGCGTGTTCGCGGCCGGGTTGGAGGAGTTCGACCCCGCTGTGCTTGTCGACCAGCGAGGTGATTTCTCCGGTGGTGTTGAACGCGAGCCGCAGCGAGGGCGTTTCCACACCGGTGGCGTCGGCGCGGAAGTTGCGCTCCGCGACCTCGGCGCCCTCCACGTCGTCGGCGACGGCGGACTCGGTGAAATGGCGCCGGATCGACCGAATCGTGCCCAGGCCCGCGCCAAGTTCGAAAGCGGCTTCCTCGCCCGCCGCGAGCGTGAGGGGAAAATCAAAGCTCCGTCCGCGCGGGGCCGGGCTTTGCACGCAGGACAGGACTGCGCCCGAACGGAGGTCCGTCACCACGGGGTCGAAGGGGATTCGGTCGAAGTCCTTCGATTCCAGATAAAGGCGGACCAGATCGGTGACGGTTTCGTCGGCGGGATTGACGACCTTGTAAACCATGCGTGAGCCGACGGCGTCGGGGGAGGCGTTGGGCATTTGACCGAGGGCCTGGAACACGGCGTCCTGCAGGCCGACGGCCGCATCGTAGGCGGCGGAGGCGGTGGCCTTTTTGTTTGCGCCGACTGCCTTTGTCGTCAGGTCCCACGGCGTGGACATCGCATCCGAGTGATTGAAGGTGTGCTCGGTGTAGAGCAGGGCGTTTTGCTCCAGCGCAGCCGCTTCCTTCGCGGGCAACGCGACGCCTCGCTGCTCCGCGAGACGGCGCAACCAGCGCAAACTGCGCATGGCCTCGCGCGCCATACGGGTCTCGCCCGGCGTGGCCGCAAAACCATCGGACCACCAGTCGGGCCAGTCTCCCGGGTGGCGCGGGATCGGCGCGGGATGCGCGCGGACTTGCCGGCAGAACTCCGCGGCCGAACCCATCTGCAGGCGGATGGTGTCGCCGTGGCGAGCGTTCCATTCATGGACGAAACGGATGATCGCCTCGGACGGCGGCGCGTTGTCGGTCATCGCCCCCGAAATGTGCATGGGCACAAAATCGTAGGGATAGCCGTCGATCTCGAGCTGCCGCAGGTAGCGCGGCAGCCGCTTGACGGCGACCGGGTAGTTGTCTTCCTGCCGGGAGCGCGGCGTGAATTCGTCTTGGAAGAGATAGGTGTGCATGGCCCCCGGCGCGAGGCCCAGCGCGTTGCCCAAGATGTAATGCTCGCCGTTCCAGACGAGGATCTCGCGCCCGTCCGGCGTCTCCCAAAAGAACGGGGTCTGCCGTCTTCCAATCGGCGCGAGACCGTGGTGCGAATGGACGCATGTCATTAGATTATGAATACCCGCGTCGAGCAGGACCTGCGCGTAGCCCCGGCCGAAGCCGTTGACGTCGGCCGACACGGCGGTGTCCGGCGGCGGCAGCCCATGCGTCCGCGCAAACGCACCGGCTCGCGCGAGCGCGGACCGCAGCAGGGGTTCGTCGATCAGCTCCGTGAAATGCAGGTAGGTGCCGGTCAGTTCGAGGACGCCTTCACGGATGCACTCCGCCAACTCCGCGCCGCGCTCTGACCCGTGGCGCGCGAGCCATTGCTCGACCGACCAGAAACACTCGTTGGTCCAGCGGAAGCCGGCGAGCGACGCGTCGCCGGCGCGGATCCGTCGGGCCGTCGCAAGCACCTGGTCGAGAAAGTCCGCGTGGAACCGCGCGATCCGGCTCTGCGATTCCGTGTAGCCGATGTCGGTGTGGGTGTGATGGATGAGGTGGACCGTCCACTTTCTCTGCGTCGGGGTTTCAATCATGGGGAATGGTGTGCTGGCGTTTCGGGGGCATCTTACACCGCCATTGCCTGCTAATACTAGTGGACCAATCCTTCGTTTGTGGTAGGAATTCACGAATGTCAGACGAGTGTGTCATCCCTTGGGGAGGTCCGATCCAATTGCTCAATGTCGGGTGGTTTCCCATGCGGCGGGACAACCGGCGCGTCTATTCCGACGCGACCCACGCCGTGCATCTGCATCAGTATCGCGGTGACCTATGGATCGGCGACCGGCATTTCGCCCTCGTGCCCGGAGATATCACCGTGACGCCTCCGCATACGAAATCCCGCTACGAACTGAGTGCCGGCGGCCAGCATTGGTGCGCGCATCTTAATCTGGGCACGGCCGGTGCCCGCACGCTGCGGCTTCCGTTCCTGCACCGGGCGGGAAAACAGGCCCCGTTTTTGGGGCAGCGCCTGTCGTGGCTGGCCGAGCTGGCGCGCATGAGGAACGGCCCGCGGTCCGGACTGGCCACGGAAGGCCTGGAAACCGGGATTCGCGATTTGCTGCTATGGTTGCACTTCCAGCCTGCCGAAAACAACCCGACCACGGGTGCCCGGGCGCGACAGGCGGTGGATGCGCTCGTGCGGGAGTTGGAAATCCGTTACGAGCACGACGCCTCCCCGAAGGAACTGGCCGCCAACGTGGGCATGAACGCCAACTACCTGGCCCAGACCTTCAGGGAAACCTACGGCTGCACCATTGACCGGTTTTTGCGCCGGCGGCGCGTCGAGGTGGCGCGGCACCTACTGCTTTCGACGGGCCTTCGGGTGAAGGAGATCGCTGGAAGGGTCGGCATCGCCGACCCGCAGAAATTCAACAAACACTTCCGTAGCGTGGAGGGATGCAGCCCCACGGAGTTCCGCTGCCGACACAAGCATTGGGCCGCCGTGTGAGAAATGCATCCATGCCAGCGATTCAGGCAGGGCAGATCATCGCCGAAACCGAGGCAGGCATCGCGGTGCATTAACACTGCTAGAGCCTACCGGTCCATTCAATCACTCTGCTGGACGACAGCGGATCGAAACCCTGGTCCCCCCAAAAGTCCCCCCAAAACGGGTTCAAAATTGGTGGCTACAGAGGAGAGCTTGGTAAGTCTCATAACCTGAAGGTCGTTGGTTCAAATCCAACCCCTGCACCCAATTTTCAAGTCTGACTAAGGCCCGTTCGTAACTTGCGTTATCGACGGGTTTTGCGTTTTCAGAAAGTAATGGAATTGAATTATTTGCCGTCGATTTGAGCATGGATAGTATCCATGGGGGATGTGCAGGGGGCTGGAAAATTATGCATCCAAGGATGGGAACATTTTTGGTGGCATCGTTTTCTCAGGGGCTCCGATCCCTCTCTCTCCTGTTTTGTTACCCATGATCGAAGTCAAAAATCTGATCAAAACCTACGGTTCCAAACGCGCCGTCGACGGCGTGAGTTTTAGCGTGAAGCGCGGCGACATCCTTGGCTTCCTCGGGCCCAACGGCGCCGGGAAATCCACGACGATGAAGATGATCACCGGCTTCCTCGGTCCCACGGAGGGCACCGCCCTCGTCGACGGTCACGATGTGGCCAAGGATCCTGTCGCGGTAAAGCGCCTCATCGGCTACCTGCCCGAGAGCGCCCCCGCCTATGGCGAGATGACGGTCGAGGAGTTCCTCGGCTTCATCGCCGAGTGCCGCGGCTTCCGCTCGGACGAGGAGAAGGCCGTCAAGGTCAACCGGGCGCTGGCGCTGACCAAGTTGGAGTCGGTGCGCACCCAGACCATCGAAACGCTTTCCAAGGGCTATAAGCAGCGCGTCGGCTTTGCCCAGACGCTCCTGCATGATCCGCCCGTGCTTGTCCTCGACGAGCCGACCGACGGACTCGATCCCAACCAAAAGAACGAGGTGCGCACGCTGATCAAAGCCATGGCGGCCGAAAAGGCCGTCGTGCTTTCGACCCACATCCTTGAGGAGGTCGAGGCAATCTGCACGCGCGTCATCATCATCAACCGCGGAAAGATCGTGGTCGACGAGACCCCGGGGCAGTTCGGCGCCCGCAAGCCGGGCGCGCGTCTCGACGAGATATTCCGCAGCCTTACGCAGTCGGACGCATGATCCCGCGGTCCGGCGTGCGTTTTCGCGCCGCCGTGAAACCTCATTTCAATAATCGAACCTCATTCCTTCGATGTCCCAGATAACTCCCGTTTTTAAACGCGAATTCCTCGGCTACTTCCGTTCCCCGGTGGCCTACGTTTTCCTGATCGTCTTCCTGATGGCGTCGGTCGGCCTCGCCTTCTTCGTGGGCAATTTTTTCAAGGCCAACCTTGCCTCGCTCGACAGCTACTTTGTTTTCCACCCGTGGCTGTTCCTCTTCCTGATTCCGGCCGCCGGCATGCGGCTGTGGGCGGAAGAGAAACGCACGGGGACCGTCGAACTGCTGTTTACGCTGCCCATCACCACGCTGGAGGCGGTGCTCGGGAAATTTTTCGCCGCGTGGGCGTTTCTCTCGCTCGCCGTCCTGTTGAGTTTCCCGATGGCGATCACCGTGGGCTATCTCGGCAATCCCGACTGGGGCGTCATCGCGAGCAGCTACCTCGGCAGCATTCTCATGGCGGGCTCCTACCTGGGCGTGTGCTCGCTCACCTCCGCGCTCACGAAGAACCAGGTGATCAGCTTCGTGCTGAGCGTGCTGGGTTGCCTCGTCCTCGTGTTTCTCGGCTGGAGCGTCTTCAACGGCGTCCTCGGCGCGGTGTTGCCCACGTGGGCGGTCGACCTGCTGGCCAACTTCAGTTTCACGACGCACTTCGACGCCTTCACCAAGGGGATCATTGATCCGAAGGACGTCCTGTTTTTCCTCTCGCTCACGGGGTTCACGCTTTTTCTGAACGTGGTCGCCCTCGAACGCTAACCTTTCGCCTCCGCCACCCATGAAATTCGGAAGCAAAACCATCGTCATCGTTCTCCTCTTCGTCGGCCTCGTGCTGGTCAACTATCTCGCCTCGCAACTCCCGGTGCGCATCGACGCCACCTCCGACCGCATCTACACGCTGTCGCCCGGCACCAAGGCGCTGCTCGGCAAAATCACCGAGCCGGTCACGCTGGAGTTTTATTTCTCCAAGGACACGCCCGGGCTGCCCGTTTCCTATGTGAACTTCGCCGTCCGCGTGCAGGAGATGCTGCGCCAGTATGTGCGCGCGTCGAACGGCCGCCTCTCCCTCAAGGTGGTCAATCCTCGCACGGACACGCCCGAGGAAGAACGCGCGGCCGCCGCCGGCCTGCAGCCGCAGCGCGCTCCCGGCTCGGCAGAAAACGTTTACTTCGGACTCGTCGCCATCCAGGCGGACCAGCAGAAGACCATCCCTTCCTTCACGCCGCAACGGGAGTCGTTTCTCGAATATGATCTCTCGCAGTTGATAGACAGCGTCCAGCGGACGGACCGCAAAAAGCTTGGGCTCATCAGCAGCCTGCCGCTTCAGGCTCCGCCGTTTAATCCCATGATGATGATGCGGCAGGCGCCGCAGCCCGGACAACTCATCGCTCAGGAATGGGCGCGCAGCTTTGACCTCGTGACAGTCGAGGGCTCGGCGGAAAAGTTGCCGGAGCATCTCGACGCGCTCGCCATCGTCCATCCGCAGGGTGTTTCTCAAAAACTCCAATACGCGATCGACCAGTTTATACTCGCCGGGAAACCGGTCTTCATCGCGGTCGATCCGTCGTCGCAGTATTTCAAGGCGCAGGGCGGGCAGGCCTCGATGTATGGCGCCGCGCCCGGCGTCTCCAGCGATCTTCCCGCGCTGCTCAAGGCCTACGGCATCGCCTATGACGCGCAAAACGTGGTGGGCGATCTCAACAACGCCACGCAGGTCCAGACCGGAACCGGCGGAGTCGTCACCCGTCTCCCCGTGTGGATCAGTCTCGGAGAGGAAAACCTCAGTCCGAAGGCGCTGCCGACGGCGCAGCTTCAGTCGCTGCTCTTCGTCGAGCCCGGCAGCTTGGAGATCAACGCCGCGTCCGGCGTGACCGCGACCCCGCTCGTGGAAACTTCGGCCAAGAGCGGCACGGTGATGGCGACGACGTTGCAGATGCTCCAACCGGACGACATCGCCAAGCAGATCATCCCCACGGGGAAACGGATGATCGCCGCGCTGCTCACCGGCAAGTTCAAGAGCGCCTTTCCCGACGGCGCGCCGCTCACGGACGAGGAAAAGAAGAAAAAGGAGGAGAAGCCGTTTCCTGTTCCCGCGGCGCCGGAGCCCGCTCCCGCCAGCCTGAAGGAGTCCGCGGCTTCCTCCACGCTCATCGTCGTGGCCGACACCGACTGGCTGCTCGACGACTACAGCGTGCGGAAGGTTAATTTCCTCGGCACGCAGGGCGCCGAGCCGCTCAACGACAACCTCGCCTTCGCGAGCAACGCCGTCGAGTTCCTCGCGGGTTCGTCCGACCTCATCTCCATCCGCGGCAAGGGCAACGCGCTCCGTCCCTTCACCGTCGTGTCAAAGATGGAGAACGAGGCGCGTCAAAAATACCAGGACCAGCTCACCACGCTCGAGGCGCGCATCGCCGACACCCAGTCGAAACTCGGCGAACTCCAGAGCAAGCAGGCCGACGGAGGCCGCCTCATCGCCACGCCGGAGGTGAGAAAGACCATCGAGGATTTTCAGAAGCAGGAGGCGTCCATGCGCGAGCAGCGCCGCGAGATCCGTTTCGCCCTGCGCGAGGGAATCGACGCGCTCGGCAACCGCCTGCTCCTCGTCAATCTTCTCTCGACTCCGTTTTTGGTCGGCGTCTTTGGCCTCTGGTTCTACCGTGCCCGCCGCCGTTAATCTCCGTCTTTCACAAGCCGCCAAGTCATGAAGCTTAAAACCATCCTGATTGTCGTCGTCGTTCTCGCCGTCCTTTCCGGGGCCAGCCTTTTGCTCAACCGCAAGACGCCGCCCGCCGACGAGGCCGATCCGCGCGTGCGCCAGCCGTTGGTCGCGGCCGACGCCGTCAACCAGGCCGCCGGTGTGCGCATTTCCGAAAACGGGAAAACCGTCCTGCTGAAAAAATTGGGCATGGGTTGGGTCGTTTCTTCCTACCACGACCTGCCGGTCGATTTCCCGAAGCTCGCCCGCTTCGTGCAGGATTTTGCCAACGCGAAGATCGAGCGCTTTGTCACCGGCAATCCTCAACGTATCGCCGGTCTGGAGTTCAAGGACACCAAGGTCGCGCTGCTCGACGGCGACGACCGTCCGCTGGTCGAGATCACCCTCGGGAAAAATGCCGATGGCGGCGGGCGTTTCTTGCGCTTCGGCGACGAGTCGAAGGCCTACCTCGCGCCGGTCAACGCGCGGCTCGACACGGAGGCGAAGAACTGGGCCGACGGAGCGCTCACGTCCTTCAAGACGGACGACATCGCGAAGGTGTCCCTCACGTTTGCGGAAGGCGGCGCGATCACGCTCGGCCGCGCGAAAAAAGGCGAGGCCTTCGCCGCCGAGGCGCTTCCCGACGGACGGCAGCTCAAGACGGCCACGGTGGACAGCCTCCTGCTGGGCAGCTTGGGCAACCTGCGCTTCACTGATACCACCGGGCTTGGCGATCCGAAGGCCGTGGCCGCGCGGGCGCACAGCCGCACGGCCACGCTCACGACCTTTGCCGGGAAGACCATCACGGTCGTGTTGGGACGCGAGCCCGAGCGCACCGTTGTCACGGAACCCGATCCCAAGCCTGCGAGCGGCGGACCCGCGGCGGTGCTGGGGAGCGTCACCGCCAAGGACGGGGCCGCACCCTCCGGTCCGGCCGCTCTTGTCGGCGGACCGATCACGAAGACAGTTCCCGCCGGTCCGGTGTTCGCCTTTGTGACAACCTCCGACGCAACAGATGAGGTCAACGCGGCGATGAAGAAGCGGGCGTTTCAGGTCAGCGAGACGGCGCTTACCGGCTTGCCGGCCAAGCCCGATGATTTTTTTGAGCCTGTGCCCGCCAAGACCGCGCCCAAGCCTTAGCCGTAACGATGCAGTCGAGAGGGTCGCATCGAGGTAATCTGACGGCACCTTTCAGAGTGCGTCATCCGCTCGAAATACCCACGGGTATTCCTCGGGATTCCTC
>JBAZSJ010000061.1:0-28655 GCA_041662485.1 Opitutaceae bacterium
CGCGTCGGCGTTCTTCCGGCGTAGCGGCGAGCACCAGCGAGCCGACGAACCTCCACTCGCTTGGCGCTCGCGGCTACTACTCCAAGCCGAAGCAAGCTTCGCGGTATTGGACCCAAGGGAATAAAAAGGCCGGACGAAAAGATCGTCCGGCCTTTTTGTTGAACGGCTTTCGCCGGGTTCGCTCAGCGCATGTTGATCGGAACGTAATTGCGCTGCAGTTCGCCGGTGTAGATCTGACGCGGACGGTAGATCTTCAGCTTGGGGTTCTGGGCGACCTCGTGCCACTGGGCGATCCAACCGGGCATGCGGCCGATGGCGAACATCACGGTGAACATGTTCAGCGGGATGCCAAGGGCGCGCATGATCAGACCGGAGTAGAAATCAACGTTCGGGTAGAGCTTGCGGGAGACGAAGTAGTCGTCGCTGAGGGCGACCTCCTCGAGCTTCATGGCGATGTTGAGCAAGGGGTCGTCCTTGATGTTGAGCGAGGCGAGGGCCTTGTAGAACGAGGCCTTGATGATCTTGGCGCGCGGGTCGTAGTTCTTGTAAACGCGGTGACCGAAGCCCATGAGACGGTCGCCCTTTCCAGCCTTGGCGGCGGCGATGAAACGGGTGCCGTCGTCGCCGTCGTCGTGGATGTTTTTCAACATCTCGAGCACGGCCATGTTGGCGCCGCCGTGGAGCGGGCCCCAGAGGGCGTTGACGCCGGCTGAGACCGAGGCGAACAGATTGGCTCCGGCCGAGGCGACCATGCGCACGGTGGACGTGGAGCAGTTTTGCTCGTGGTCGGCGTGCAGGAGAAGGAAGAGGTTCAGCGCGGAGGCAACCTCGGCGGTGGGGATGTATTCGTTATACGGCTCGGAGAACATCAGGTGAAGGAAGTTCTCGCAGTAGCCGATGTTGGGGCGCGGGTAATTGAAAGGCAGGCCGTTGCTCACGCGGAACGTGTGCGCGGCGATGGTGCGAACCTTCGAAATGGCGATGGCGGCGGCCTCCTCAAAGTGCTCAAGGTCGCGCTGGTGATTGTTGCTCGCGAGGTGCGGGTAGTAGGCGCCGAGGGCGTTGATGGTCGCGGAGAGCACGGCCATCGGATGGGCGTCGCGGGGGAAGCTCTGGATGAAGCGCAGCATGCCTTCGCGCAACGGAGCGTGCTGGGTCAGCAGGCGGGAGAATTTCGAACGCTGCTCGGGCGTGGGGAGTTCGCCATGGACAACAAGGTAGGACGTCTCGACGAAATTGGATTTCTCGGCGAGCTGCTCGATGGGATAGCCGCGATAGCGCAGGATGCCCACTTCGCCGTCGATGTAGGTGACCTTGCTCATGCAGGAGCCGGTGTTGCCGAAACCGTCATCGAACGTGATGCAGCCGGTGTCGGCCCGGAGCTTGCCTATATCGATCCCTTTTTCCCCTTCGGAACCTGTGATAACAGGGAAGGTGATTTCCTTATCGTCCACTTTCAGGGTAGCAAAATTGGCCATAGATTAGAGCAACAGAGCAAAATCTACACCGGATGCAAAACAAAGTCGCACAGACCTCATTACTTCCCGTTGCCCATAGGTGCGAACGGCACGGCGATTTAGCAAAAGTGTTACACCACCCCATCCCCACCGGGCACCCGTTCAGGTCGGAAGCACGCTCAATGCGGAGGCGGAAGCCGCGAAATTACGGTAAATCCGCAGGCCTCTGGCCTGACTTTTCTCCGGGTGAAACTGCGTCGCGAAGCACCGCCCGCGGGCGATCGCGGCGGTGAAAACACCGCCGTAATCACACTCGGCCAGGACCAGCGAGGAATCCGCCGGGACACAGTGATAGCTGTGCACGAAATAAAACGCCTCGCCGTCGTTCAGCAGTCCGGCCGCCAACGGCGAATCAGGCTGGGTGAAGCGCACGGTGTTCCAGCCCATGTGAGGGATCTTGAACTCAGGCGGACGCCTAAAGCGGACCACCTTGCCCGGAAAAATGCCCAGCCCCTTGATGTTGCCCTCCTCGGAAAACTCAAAAAGCGCCTGCATGCCGAGACACACGCCGAGAAACGGACGGTCCGCGGCAATCCAGGCGCGCACGGTCTCGGCAAGCCCGCTGGCCTTGAGGGAGGCCACGCAGTCTTCCAACGCGCCGACACCCGGCAGCACCAATCCGTCGGCCTCTGCCGCCTCGACGTCGGCCGGCGCGTGCACGATCCTCACGTCGGCACCGACGGCTTCAAGGGCCTTGGTGACGCTGCGAAGATTGCAAATGCCGTTATCAATAACGGCGATGACGGGAGCGGACATGACCACCAATTAAATCTTACCCTTGGTGGAAGGCAACTGGTCGGCCGCGCGCGGCTCGATCTGCGTGGCGGCGTCGAGGGCGCGGGCGAGGCCCTTGAAAATGGCCTCGGCGACATGGTGAGGCTCCTCGCCGTAGATCAGCGTGACGTGCAGGTTGGCCCCGAGTGCGTTGCTGAACGCACGGCAAAATTCCTTCACGAGGATGATATTGAAATCACGCACGAACTGAGTCGGCGCCTCGACCTGGTAGGCCAGATGAGGGCGACCGCCGATGTCCACGACGACGCGCGCCAGCGACTCGTCCATGGGCAGCAGGAAAAATCCGTAGCGCTTGATGCCAAGCTTCTCGCCGAGCGCCTTCTTGAAGGCGTCGCCCAGCACAAGGCCGACGTCCTCGACCGTGTGGTGATAGTCGACCGCGACATCGCCCACGCACTTCACGTCGAGGTCGAACAGACCGTGCTTCGCGAACAGCGTGAGCATGTGGTCGAAAAACGGCACGCCGGTGTCGATTTTCGACGCGCCTTTTCCATCCACCGCGAGGGTGATCGCGATGTCGGTTTCGGCGGTTTTGCGCGCAAGGGTTACGGTGCGATTTTGAGCCATGCTTCGATTGCTGAGTTGACGGCGAACATCTCGTCGTCGCTGCCGACGCTGATGCGGAGGAAGGATGCGGTCAAGGCGTGGTTGGGGAACGCCCGCACGAGAATCTTGCGCGAGAGCAGGAATTCGTAGAGCGCCTTGGCGACCGCCGGTCCGCTTTCGCCGCGCGCGTTTTTTGGCTCCGTGAAGATGAAGTTGCTCTGCGACTCGTAGGTGAACCAGCCGAGCCGCCCCCCCCACTCGCCCAGCCAGTAATTCCGCGTGTGGATGATTTTCCCGATGATGGCGTCGTAGTAGCCGGGGTCTCCGAGCGCGGCCGAGGCGGCGGCCTGCGAGAGCCGGTTCACGTTGTAGCTGTCGCGCACGCGGTCGAGCAGCTCGATCACCTCCGCATGGGCGAGCGCGTAGCCGACGCGGATGCCGGCGAGCGCATGGGCCTTCGAGAGCGTCCGCGTGATGACGAGATTCGGGTGTTTCGCGAGAAGCGGCACGGCGTTTTCCTTGGCAAACGGCGCGTAGGCCTCGTCCACCACGAGCACGCCGGGGAACCGCGCCAGCACATCGGCAAGCTCGACATTGCTGAAGGCGACGCCGGTGGGCGCATTCGGAGACGTAAGGAAAAACGCACGCGCACCGGACGCGACGATCTTGTCGACCGGCAGCTTCATCGAGCGGTCGAACTCGATCACAGACGTCGAGCCGTCCTGAATCGCGACAAGCACGGGATAAAGCGAGTAGCTGGGCAGCGTGAACCCGGTCGCGGCCGCCGGTCCGCCGAAGACGCGGACGAGAAGATTCAGCACATCGTCGGAGCCATTGCCGATGAGGACGTTTTCCTCGCGCACGCCATGGATTTTGGCGATCTGCTGGCGGAGAGGAGTGCTCTTCGGGTTTGGATAGAGGCGCAGACGTTCGCCGTCTTCGTCGAGCTCGGCGCGGATCGCGGCGGCCACGCGCGGGCTGGGCGGATAAGGGCACTCGTTGGTGTTGAGCTTCACCCAGCCGGATTCGGTGGGCTGCAAGCCCGGTGTATAGGCGTGGAGCTTCGCAATGTGCGGGAGAGCGAGAGAAGTGAGGTCGGACATGGGGATTGTTGGTAGGGACGGACCGCTGGGCCGTCCGTGTTCGCGGCGGGCCCAGCGGTCCCGCCCTACCTTTTAAAGAGCGCGAACCTTCACGGAGCGACCGTGGGCGTCGAGTTTCTCCATCGTGGCAAAGGCCGAAACCACGGGTTCTCCCTTCTTGACGCTGGCCTTGTCGTAGCGGATCACGCTCGTGCGGCGCATAAAATCGGCCACGCGCAGCCCGCTGAAGAAACGTCCGGCGCGACCGGTCGGCAGCACGTGGCTCGGGCCGGCGGTAAAGTCGCCGAGGGCGGTCGGCGTGTAGTTGCCAAGCATGATCGCTCCGGCGGTGGTGATGTCGCGGAGGAGCGTCTTGTGCGCGGAGTCTTTGACGAGCAGTTCGAGATGCTCGGGCGCGACGTAGTTGGCGATCTTCACGGCCTCGGAGAGGGCCTTCACCTCGATGGCCAGAAATCCGTTGGTGAGGACACGCTGGGTTTTCTCGGAACGGGATATCGTCTTCAACTGCACCTGCACCTCGGCCTGGATGTCGTGGAGAATCTGCGCGGAGGTCGCGACAAGGTAGATTTTTTCGCGACCCGAACCGTGTTCGGCCTGGGCGAGCAGATCGGCGGCGGCGAAATCAACGCGGGCCGTCTCGTCGGCGATGATCATGACCTCGCTGGGGCCGGGCAGCGAATCCACGCCGACCGTGCCGAAAACCTGGCGCTTGGCTTCGCACACGTAGGCGTTGCCGGGACCAAAGACCTTGTCCACCGCTGGCACGGTGAGCGTGCCGAAGGCGGCGGCACCGATGGCCTGAACACCACCGATGCGGTAAACCTCATCAATGCCGATCAGGTCAAGCGCGGCGAGAAGACCGTCGGCGATCTTACCCTGGGAGTTCGAAGGCGTGAAAACGGCAATCTCAGGGCAGCCGGCGATCTTGGCCAGCGTGGCCGTCATGAGAACGGTCGAGACGAGCGGCACCTCGCCGCCGGGCACGTAAAGGCCGACGCGGCGGATCGGGTGGTTGATCTCGCCGACTTGGGCGCCGTGCTTGTTTTTACCAAGCCAGTCCTTGGGGAGGCTCTGTTTGTTGAAAGCGACGATGTTCTCGTGAGCGGCCACGAGGGCCTTGCGCTCGGCGGCGGGCAGGCGCTTGACGGCGGCGGCGATCTCGGCCGGTTTTACGCGGAAGTCACGGGCGCGGAGCTTGGCCCCATCGAACTTGGCGGCGTAGTAGGCCACGGCCTCGTCGCCCCGTTGATGCACATCGGCAAGGATGGCCGAGACGGCATCTTGGATTTCCTTGGGCACGGCGGCACCGCGGCAAAAGTCAGCCAGTTCAGAGTCGAAGGATTTGGAAGCAAACTGCAGGGTTCGCACGGTTAAATGAATATTCGAAAAGGGATTACCCGTAACCGGCCTCGGGCGCGAGACGGAAATCCACCCATCTCGGCTCAATTAACCCAGCCACCCGCGCCTTGATAAGGCGGAATCTACCCCAAGCTCAACGTTCCAAAATCGGCACCGCAAAAAGACTGTCGGCGAAAGTCTCATTAACCGTTATTTTGTCAAAAACGATGGTGACCGTGCGCGTTTTTCCATTGGGCAATTTGCTTTCTGTAATTATCTTACGGGGAAACTTGACCCCGCTGACAGCCATTTCATCACGCTCGCGTATGCGCACGCCGGTCTCCGTTTCCGTAAGCAGGAGCTGGCCTGTTTTTTGGTCGAAATAACGGTAAAAAATAATGCCCGCGCCATGGTCAAAACCAAGCTTCCGGCAGGTTTTCCCCTCCACTTCGGCCGTGCCGAGATCCGCGACCTGACCGCCGACACGCTCGATGTCGCGATAAAAGAAAAGATTCTCCCAAGCGTTGGCGCGCAGACGCTCGATTTGATCCTTGGAAAGCAGGGTCATGCGCCAGCGAGCGGAATCCTTGGGGTCCTGCTCCCGCTGCCAGGCGTCATAGCCATCAAGCGCGGTGATCTCGATCTTGTCGGCCGACGTGGCGACGATGCGCTGCCGGCTGGGTTTCTGGAAGATGATCTCGATCGCAACGGTCACCGTCTTCGGCCGCCCCTTTTCATCCGTCCCCGTGGTCTCAAGGGTGCCCGCGTAGTGCACCGACTTGAGGGATGTCAGCGCGGTCTCGCTCCCCACCGCCGCCCGCGCCTTGGCTATCACCGCATCCACATCGGAAGCCGCCCGCAGGCCCAGGGGCAGGAGCGCGAACAGGGAAACGAGGACAACCAGACAACGGGGTAAGGTTTTCATGGGTAACAGGGAATTACTCCCACTCGATGGTCGCGGGAGGCTTGGAACTGATATCAAGGACCACGCGGCTCACGCCACGGACCTCGTTGGTGATGCGGTTGCTGATTTTCTGAAGCAGGTCGTAAGGCAGACGCGTCCAATCGGCGGTCATCGCGTCGATGCTCTCCACGATGCGGAGGCCGATCACGTAAGAGTAGTTGCGCTCGTCGCCGACGACGCCGACGGATTTCACAGGAATGAACACGGCGAAGGACTGCCAGACCTTCCAATACCAGCCGTTGTCCATCATCTCCTCCTGGAGAATGAAGTCGGCGTTGCGGAGGATTTCGAGGCGCTCCTTGGTGATCTCGCCGACGACGCGCACACCGAGGCCGGGACCGGGGAACGGCTGACGCCAGACGACTTCCTTCGGCAGGCCGCAGGCGGTGCCGACAGCGCGGACTTCGTCCTTGAAGAGCTCGCGGAGAGGTTCGAGGAGCTTGAGCTTCATGCGCTCGGGCAGGCCGCCGACGTTGTGGTGCGACTTGATGAGCGCGGCGGGATTGTTGCCGATGGCCACGCTCTCGATCACGTCAGGATACAGAGTGCCCTGGGCGAGGTAATCCGCGCCGCCGATCGACTTGAGAGACTTTTCAAAAACTTCCACGAAGGTGCGTCCGATGATTTTGCGTTTCTGCTCGGGGTCGGTGATTCCCTTGAGCCGGCGAAGGAAAAGCGCCGAGGCATCAACGACACGCACGTCGATCTTGAAGTTCCGCGCGTAGAGCGATTCGACGACCTCGCGCTCGCCTTTGCGCAGGAGGCCGTTGTCCACGAACACGCAGGTGAGCTGCTTGCCGATGGCCTTGTGAATGAGCGCCGCCGCGACGGAAGAATCCACACCGCCGGAGAGACCGAGAAGCACGCGGGATTTCTTTCCCACGGTGGCGCGGATCTCGGCCACGGCGCGGTTGATGAAGTCCTCGGTCGTCCAGTCCTGCTTCGCCTTGCACACGCCGACGAGGAAGTTGCGGATAACATCGGTGCCGCGTTCGCTGTGAAAAACCTCGGGGTGAAATTGGATGCCGTAGAAGTTGCGGTTCGCGTCCTCGATCACGGCGAACTCGGAGTTGTCCGTCGTGCCGATGGCGGTGAAGCCGGGCGGCAGCTTGATGAGGCGGTCGCCGTGGGAGTTCCACACGCGGAGCTTCTTGGGGAGCTTGGAAAAAAGACGTCCGGGCTTCTGGATCGAGAGCGTGCCATGGCCGTATTCGCGGTGGTCGCTCTTGGAGACCTGGCCGCCGAGGAGATGCCCCATCAGCTGGATGCCGTAGCAGATGCCGAGGATGGGGACGCCGAGCTCGAAGAGCGCCTTGTCGGGAATGGGCGCCTTATTGGCGAACACGGAGCTGGGGCCGCCGGAAAGGATGATGCCGACCACGCCATCCTTCTTCAATTCGGCGGACGTGACCGTGTGGTGGTATATCTTGGAGTAGACCTGGCACTCGCGAATGCGGCGCGCGATGATCTGCGTGTATTGGGAACCGAAGTCGATGACGGCGATGGTCTGGGACATGGAAAATGGGGACGCCAAAGGCGCGAGTTGGACGTGGATTAAAGCAGGAAAAGTGCGCGACACGGGCGCAAGGTGTCAATGCGGGGCGACCGCCCCGCCCTGGTTAAAATTTGAGGCGGGCGTTTTCCTTCCCGCAACGCGGGCAAACCGCAAAGTCCAGCACGCCTTGGGAGGCGTAAAGATGCTCGCAGTGCTGGCAGCGGAAGGTGGTTTTGCGCCGCTCGATCTCAAAGCGGGCATGGTCGCGGTGGTCGTAGTAGAGCCACATGCCCAGAAATACCGCCGCGACGATCAGGCAGTAGATAAGAGCGGAGATATTGAGGGCGTCCATGGCGTGGGAAACTGGATGGTTTCAACCCAATCATCGCCCGTAAACGGGCTCCTACAATCGGAAAGCAAAAACGCGCCGAAGAAAAACTTCGGCGCGTTTTGAAACGTGCGAGAAACGCGGGGCGCTTCGTCTACGTGATCAGGCTTGGGCTGCGGGAGCCTCGGCGGCGGGAGCCGCTTCGGTGGTCTTGGCAGAAGCCTTTTTGCCCTTGGAGGACTTCTTGGTCTTCTTGTAGCCGGGATCGTCGGCCTTCACGAACTCGATGAACGCCATTTCGGCGGCATCGCTGATACGAGGAAGAGCGAGCTTGTAGATACGGGTGTAACCGCCGGTGCGGTTGACGAATTCCTTATACTTTTCGTTGAAGAGGAGGGTGACGGCATCCTCGTCGCGCACGACCTTAAGGGCCAGGCGGCGGAGATGGACGGCGTCCTTCTTTTCGGTCTTGGCCGCAGCCTGCTTGGCCTTGGTGATGACCTTTTCAATGAAAGGGCGGAGGGCCTTGGCCTTGGCCAAGGTCGTCTCGATACGGTCGTGCTTGATGAGCGAAGCGGCCATGTTGGACAACATGGCGGCGCGGTGCTCGATGGTCACTCCGAGGGAGTGGCGGTGCTTTTGATGGCGCATTGGTGTGTTTGTTTAAAGCGGCTCCCGATCGGCAATCCGGTCGCAGCGTTGGGCGACACGGACGGCGCGAGAGCCGCAAAGGTGTTAAAAACTCAGGCTTCCTTCTTGGCGGCGGCCGCGTCGAGGAGGCGCTCGTCGAACTTCATGCCAAGCGAAAGACCGAGGGCCTCGAGCTTGTCCTTGATTTCGTTGAGCGACTTCTTGCCGAAGTTGCGGTATTTGAGCATCTCCTGCTCGGTCTTCATCGCCAGCTCGCCAACGGTCGTGATGTTCGCGTTGTTGAGGCAGTTGGCGGCGCGGACGGAGAGTTCGATTTCGTTGACCGACATGTTGAGGAGCTTGCGGAGCTTGTTCTGCTCCTCGCTGACCTCGGACTGCTGGTTTTCGAATTCGTAGGCTTCGTCGCTGACGCGGTCGAAGACGTCGAGGTGGTGCTTCAGGATCGAGCCGGACTGCTTGAGGGCGTCGTCCGGATTGATGCGTCCGTCCGTCCAGATCTCGAGGATGAGCTTGTCATAATCGGTGATCTGGCCGACGCGGGTGTTCTCGACGGCATACTTGACGAGGCGAACGGGCGAGAAAAGCGAGTCGATCGGGATGACGCCGATGGCCTGCTCTTCCTTCTTGTTCTGCTCGCCGGGATAGTAGCCGCGGCCGGTCTTGATCTCGACCTCGGCCTCGAACGTCGCGCCCTTTTCGAGGGTGGCGATGACTTGGTCGGGGTTGACGATGGTGATGCTGGCGTCGGCCTGGATGTCGGCGGCGGTGACGGCGCCCTCGCGATTCTTCACCTTGATGGACAGGGTGAGAGCTTCGCGTTTCTGGGAGACGATCAGGATCTTCTTCAGGTTGAGGACGATGTCGGTGACGTCTTCGACGACGCCATCGATGCTCTGAAACTCGTGCTGCACGCCCTCGATCTTGATCGAGGAAATGGCGGAGCCCTCGATGGAGCTCAGCAGCACGCGGCGGAGGGAGTTGCCGATGGTGTGGCCATAGCCGGCCTCGAAAGGCTCGGCGATGAACTTGGCGTAGGTCGGCGTGGCACCTTCCTCGACCTTGGTGAGTTTATTGGGCAGTTCGAACTTTCCGAGGCGTTTGGGCATGGAGGTGAGTGATTGTGGTTAAAGAGAAGTCTCCCGGCTTAGAAGCGGGAGTAGAACTCAACGATGAGCTGCTCGTTGATGTCAGCACCAATCTCGTCGCGGTTGGGCAGACGGGTGACGACAGCCTTGAACTGCTCGGCGTTGAGGGTCAGCCAGCCCGGGACGGGGCGGGCGCGGTTCTCTTCCAGATTGCGCTGGGCGAGCTGGCGGGAGGAGGCGAGGTTCTTGATCTCGATCTCGTCGCCGGCCTGGGTGGCGTAGCTGGCGATGTCGACCTTGTGGCCGTTCACGCGAACGTGGCCGTGGCCGACGAGCTGGCGGGCGGCCGCGCGGCTCTTGGCGAAACCAAGGAGGTAGATCACGCTGTCGAGACGGGTCTCGAGGAGCTGGAGGAAGCGTTCGCCGGTGACGCCGCGCTCGTTCTTGGCGATCTCGAAGGTGCGGCGGAACTGGCGCTCGAGCAGGCCGTAGGTGTAACGGAGCTTTTGCTTTTCGTTCAAGCCGACGGCATACTCGGAGAGTTTGCGGCGGAGCTTGGGGCCGTGCTGGCCGGGGGGGAAGTTGCGCTTTTCAAACGCCTTCGTCGCGCCGAAGATCGGCTGACCGAAACGGCGGCTGATGCGGGTGGTAGGACCTGTGTAACGAGCCATGGTGGGTTACTTTTGTTTAAGTTGGGTTGAGGGACGCGACTGATTAGACGCGACGGCGCTTACGGGGACGGCAGCCGTTGTGCGGCACCGGCGTAACGTCGATGATGGTGGAGATCTCAAGGCCGATGGCCTGGAGAGCGCGGATGGCGCTGTCACGACCGAGACCGGGACCGGAAACCTTGATGACGACGTCCTTGAGGCCGTGCGACATGGCGTTGCGGGCGGCATCCTGGGCGACGACTTGGGCGGCGTAGGCGGTGGACTTGCGCGAACCGCGGAAGTTGCACTTGCCGGCGCTGGACCAGGCGATGACGGCACCCTTGCCGTCGGTGATCGAGACGATCGTGTTGTTGAAAGAAGCGAGGATGTTGGCGACGCCGGAGGTGACGTTCTTGGAGCCCTTGGCCTTGCGGATCTTGATCGTGCCAAGCTCTTCCTTGAGGAGGTCCTCGGCGGTAGGCTGTTTGGCGACACCGCCGATGAGCTCGACGGGCTTTTCGGGGGCGGCAGGAGCGGCGGGAACAACGGCTTCAGCACCTTCGGCCTTGGGAGCCTTCGGAGCCTTGGCGGCCTTTTCGGCAGCGGGAGCTTTGACCTCGGAGCCGGCGGCGGCGGGCTTCGGGGTTTTTTCTTTCTTGGGAGCGGATTTTTCTTCGGCCATGACTTTAAAGGATTATTCGACTTTGGCTTTGGTGACACCGACGGTGCGACGCGGTCCCTTGCGGGTGCGGGCGTTGGTGCTGGTGCGCTGACCGCGCACCGGGAGGCTCTTGCGGTGACGGACACCGCGGTAGCAATTGATGGCCTGGAGGCGCTTCAGATTGCTGGTAAGTTCACGACGGAGATCGCCCTCGACCACCCACTTGTGCTCGGTGATGACGTGGAGGATCTTGTTGAGCTGCTCTTCGGTCAGGTCCTGAGCGCGGAGGTCGGGACTGATACCGGTTTCGCTGAGCACGAGGTCAGCGCGGACGGGACCAATTCCGTAGATGTAACGGAGGGCAAACGCGACTTTCTTCTTCGCGGGAATTTCAACACCAAGGAGACGTGGCATAGATGGGTTTTAGTTGAGAGTTAGTGGTTGAGAAAATGACAGGGAAAATGGATTAAACGGAAACAGTAGCAGGACGCGGAATCGTGAGGATCTCGGGGCCTTTATCAGTCGTGAGCACGGTGTGTTCGAAGTGCGCGGAGGGCGATCCGTCGGAGGTGACAACCGTCCAGCCATCGCTCAGCGTCTTGGTCCGGTGGGCGCCCATGTTGACCATGGGTTCGATCGCGAGGGTCATGCCGGCCTTGATCTTCTCGCCGGAACTGCGTTTGCCGAAGTTCGGAATCTGCGGTTCCTCGTGCATCGAGGTGCCGACTCCGTGGCCGACCATGTCGCGGACGACGCTGAAGCCATGGGATTCGACGAAGGTCTGCACCGTGTGCGAGATGTCGCCGATCCGGTTGCCGACCTGGGCCTGCTTGATCGCGAGATAAAGCGCCTCTTCGGTGACTTTCAGGAGATCAGCCACGCGAGGGGTGATCTTGCCGATTGAAACCGTGGTGGCGTTGTCGCCGATGTAGCCGTTGTATTCGATGACGACGTCGAGGGAAACGATGTCCCCTTCGCGCAAAACGCGCTTCAGGGAACCGATCCCGTGAACGACTTCTTCGTTAACGGAAATACAGGTGTAGGCGGGATAACGACGGCTGCCGAGTTGGTAGCCATAACAAGCGCTCCGGGCTCCATGCTGGGCGATCAAATCGCGCGCAGCCTGATCCAAGTCATAGGTGGTCACACCGGGGTGAACGAGCTCTCTGAGCTTGTTCAAGACGGTGGCCGCGATCGCACAGGACTCGCGCATGCGGACGATCCCCTCTTTGTTTTTGATGGGGATCATGCGGTGGCGAATTCAAGGTTCCCGGTCACGAGACCGAGGGTGCGATAGTGTTCGGCGACGGGACCGGCGGAAACCGCCTCGTCCACGAAGACGCCGTCGAGATTTTCATCACGGGCGTCGAGCCATTCGTCGAACACTTTGGCTTGGAGCAGCGTAGCCGGGAAGCCGGTCAGGGCGAATCCCGCATCGGGTTTGCGTGCCCAAAACCACCTGCGCAAAAGCGCGAGGGCGGTTTCGTCCGCCAAGGGTGATCCTTGGCGAATCGTCCTTTCGACTTGTGAGCCGAGGGACGAGCGACGCGAAATCTCAAGCCGTATCAGATCGGCGAGAGAGACGTGCTCAATATTCAAAGAACGAAGCCGGTTCATGCCATTTTCCGAGGGAAACGGGGATGAACCGAGCAGTATCAACTTCTGTTTGGCAGGAGCGCCGAGAGAAGAAAAGAGGTTAGATCGTGCAGACACTATACCCTAAGTAAAGCACGATTTAGTGCGACTGGAAATACTTCACCGACCAGGCAATGATGCCGACCGAGAAGATGATGCCGAGGACGAGCCAGAGCTTGCCGACGGTCTTGATATCGGCGGCCTCGCCAATGGCGGTGGCCCCCGTGCTGCGGGCGCGGATGCGGCCCTTCTTCAGGAAGCCGTCGTAGTGGCGCTGCAGGAGGAAGGTCTCGATCTGCTTCATGGTGTCGAGAATGACGCCCACGGTGATCAGCATGCCCGTGCCGCCGAAGAAAATAGCGATGCGCTGCGGGACGTTGAGCTCGAAGAGCAGAACATCGGGCATGACGGCGATGATCGTGAGGAAGAGCGCTCCGGCGAGCGTCATGCGGGTCATGATGAAATCAAGGAAGTGGGCGGTGGGCTCGCCGGGGCGAACGCCCGGGATGTAGCCGCCGTATTTCTTGAGGTCATCGGCGATCTGGATCGGCTTGAACATGACGGACACCCAGAAATAGCTGAAAAACAAAATGAGCGCGCCATAGCTGGAGTAGTAAATCCAGTGGCCACGAAGAAGGTTCTCCGAGAGCTCGGTCAGGAACTTGAGATTAAAGGCCGCACCGACCTGAGAGAAAATCTGCTGCGGGAAAAGGAGAATGGCGCTGGCAAAAATCACGGGCATGACACCCGAGTAGTTGACCTTGAGAGGAAGGAAGGAACTCTGGCCGCCCATGACTTTGTTGCCGACGACGCGCTTGGCGTATTGGACGGGGATTTTACGCTGACCCTGCACGACCATGATGATGCCCATGGTCACGAGGACAAAGAGGAGCGTCATCACGATGGCCTGCGGCACGCCCAGTCCGGCAACGCCGATGGCCGGGAAGAACAACTGGTAGGTGGCGGTGGCCGCACCGGGGATGTCGGCGAGAATGCCGATGGTGATGAGGAGAGAGACGCCGTTGCCGATACCACGCTGGGTAATCTGCTCGCCGAGCCACATGAGAAGCAGCGTGCCGGCGGTCATGAAGATCACCGAGGTTACCAAGAACCATCCCTTGGAAACGATGACGATGGGACCGTAAAGATTGACGTCGAAGTTCGGGCCGAAAAGACGGCTCGGGTTCTCAAGGGCGAGGATGAGCAGCGTGCCTTGAACCAAACAGATGAGCACCGTGGCGTAGCGGGTGTATTGGGTTAGCTTCTGGCGGCCGACATCGCCTTCCTGCTGGAGGCGGCTGAGCATCGGCACCACGGCGGTCATCAACTGGAAGATGATGGACGCGCTGATGTAGGGCATGATGCCCAAGGCGAAAACGGCGCCCTTCACGAGCGCGCCGCCCGTGAACATGTTGTAGAGTCCCACGAGCGCGCCACCGGCGCTGCCGGCCTGCTGCTTGAAGAATTCCTGCAGGGGGTGCGGGTCGAGACCGGGCAGCGGGATGTGCGCGCCGACGCGGGCTACGAAAAGGAGTGCGAGGGTGTAGAAGATGCGGGAGCGCAGCTCGGGGATCTTCAGTGAATTCGTGAAAGCGGAAAGCACGGCGGTGAAATCGAGGGACTAGGGTCGAAAAACAAAAAAAGGCCGCGCGAATCGGTTTCGCGCGGCCTGCACCAAATTAGGCCACGATGGCCTGGCCGCCGGCCTTTTCGATCTTGGCCTTGGCCGTTTCGGAGAACTTGGCCGCCGTGATCGTGAAAGCGCGGGTCAGTTCGCCGTCGCCAAGCACCTTGAGGATGGACTTGTCGCCGCGGACGATACCGGCCTTGGCGAGGATTGCGGAGTTCACCTCGGTGACGCCGGCGTCGAGGCGGGCGAGATCGCCCACGTTGACAACCTCGGGCGCGTTGCGGAACGACGCCTGGTTGAAGCCGCGATGAGGGAGCTTGCGGTAAAGGGGCATCTGGCCGCCTTCGAAGCCGGGACGGATGCTGGAGCCGGAGCGGGCGCTCTGGCCCTTGCCACCGCGACCGGAGGTCTTGCCGTGGCCGCCGCCTTCGCCGCAACCCACGCGCTTTTTGCGGTGGATGGCGCCTTTGACGTTCTTGAGTTCGTGAAGTTTCATGGGAGTTCCTTGGGAGGGCGCCCCACCCTGCTTTGGCGCAGGGCGGGACTCGGATTATGTTTTAATGAATCAGGCGGAGGCGCGCACGGCCTTGATCTTCTCGGCGGTGCGGAGCTGCAACAGACCGTTGAGGGTCGCGTTGACGATGGCGATGTGGTTGCTGGAACCCATCGACTTGGTAAGGATGTTTTTGACACCCGCAGCCTCGAGGATGGCGCGCACGCCGCCGCCGGCGATGAGGCCGGTGCCGGGCGAAGCGGGCTTGAGGAGAACCTTGCCGCCGTCGGCGATGCCCATGACGTCATGGGAGATCGTGTCGCCCTTCAGCGTCACGGTCACCATGTGCTTCTTGGCGTGCTCGGTGCTCTTCTTGATGGCGTCGGGAACTTCGTTCGCCTTGCCGTAGCCGATGCCGACCTTGCCCTTGCGGTCGCCCACCACGCAGAGCGCGGAGAAGCTGAAGCGGCGGCCACCCTTGACCACCTTGGCGCAGCGGTTGATGAAGACGATCTTTTCGACCATCTCGGGAGCGCCATCGGCGGACGGAGCGGGCGCGCGACGATCACGACGGTTACCACCGCCGCCACCACCGTTATTGGAGAAATTGCCAGTGCTCATAGGTATTAGAATGCAAGACCACCTTCACGGGCGGCGTCGGCGAAAACTTTAACTTTGCCGTGGTAGAGAGCGCCGGAACGGTCGAACACGACCGAGGCGAGGCCCGCAGCCTTGGCCTTGAGGGCGAAAGCCACGCCGAGCGCCTTGGCGCCGGCGAGGTTGGAGGTGAGCTTCTGCTTGCGCAGATCGGCATCGAGGCTCGACAAGAAAACCAGCGTGGTGCCGGTTTCGTCGTCGATGGCCTGGGCGTAGATGTGCTTGCTGGTGAAGCGGACGGCAAGACGGGGGCGTGCGGCTGAGCCGAACACCTTCTTGCGGATGCGCCAACGACGCTTTTGAAGGAGGTCGGCTTTGCGAATGGTATTCATGGGTTATGCGGCCCGTAAGAGCGGATAAATAGTAATAAAATGGACGTTAAGCGACGGTCTTGCCTTCCTTGCGGCGGACGCGTTCACCCACGATGCGGACACCCTTGCCCTTGTAAGGCTCAGGCGGATAGAAGCTGCGGATCTCCGCAGTGACCTTGCCGACGAGCTGCTTGTCAGCGCCTTCGATCTTCAGCTTGGTCTGATCGGTGACGGTGATTTTGATGCCCTCGGGAATGTCAAAAAGGATCGGGTGCGAGTAACCGAGAGCGAGATCGAGGATCTTGCCCTTGAGGTTGGCCTTGAAACCGACGCCCTGGATTTCGAGCTCCTTGACGAAGCCTTCTGAGGCGCCCTTGACCATGCCGGCGATCACCGAACGGGCGGTGCCATACATGGCGCGAGAGAAGCGGCTGTCATCAACCGGAGCGACGGTGACCTTTTTGTCGGCCATCACGAGGGTGACGACGTCCGCGAACGTCTTGGAAACTTTGCCCTTGGGGCCTTCGACAGAGACAGTCATGCCTTTGATGTCGACCTTGACCTTGTCGGGAATGGGAACGGGAACTTTACCGATGCGTGACATGATATTGGTGCTCCGGGTTACCAGACTTTGCAGATGATTTCGCCGCCAACTTTTTGGCGACGGGCGTCCTGGTCCTTCAGCAGGCCCTTCGAGGTCGAAAGGATGCTGATGCCGAGGCCGTTGAGCACGCGGGGGATTTCCGAGTAGCGGGAGTAGAGGCGGCGACCGGGGGTCGAAACGCTCGAGAGATTCGTGATGGCGGGGGCGTTATCGACATACTTCATCTTGACGACGACTGTCTTGTGGCCCTGGGCATCGGCGCCGATGGTCACGTCGGAGACGTAGCCTTCGGTTTTAAGGATGGCCGCGAGGCTCTCCTTGAGTTTGGAGTGCGGCGAGACGCACTCGGCAAGACCGGCCTTGGACGCATTGCGCAGGCGGGTCAGGAAATCGCTGACGGGATCGTTCATGTGGATGTTTGTTTGAGCGGGGCTTGCGGGTCATATCCGACTCCCGCGGCCCAAAAGTTTTTACCAGGAAGACTTGGTCACGCCCGGGATTTTTCCGGCGAGGGCAAGCTCGCGGAAGGTGATACGGGAAACGCCGAACTTGCGGATGAAGGCGCGGGGACGGCCGCTGAGGGAGCAGCGGTTGCGGATGCGGATCTTCGAGGAGTTGCGGGGGAGTTTCTGGAGCTGCTTCTGCGCGGCGAAGAATTCTTCGTCGCTGATGGAAGGCGTGGAGAGGATAGCCTTGAGCTCGGCACGCTTGGCGGCGAACTTGGCGGTGAGCGTCTTGCGCTTCTCGTTACGATTGATGGCGGATGTCTTCGGCATTGTCGGAAAAGTTAGGCGGCGTTGGTCTTGGCGGCGGCAGCGTCGGCGGCGACCTGAGCCTCGGTGCGACGGAAGGGCATGCCGAGGAGCTTCAGGAGCTCGCGGCCTTCTTCGTCGGTGTTCGCGGTGGTGACGATGGTGACGTCGAGACCCATGGTCTTCTTGACGTTCTCCACGGTGATTTCCGGGAAGATGGTGAAGTCGGAGATGCCGAGGTTGTAGTTACCCTGGCCGTCGAGCTTGGAGCCGACGCCGCGGAAGTCGCGGATGGTGGGGAGGGCAACCGCCAGCAAGCGCTGGAGGAATTCCCACATGCGGTCACCGCGAAGCGTGACGTGGGCGCCGACGACCTGATTTTCGCGAAGTTTGAAGTTCGAGATGGCCTTCTTGGACTTGGAGAGAACGGGCTTCTGGCCGGCGATGGCGGCGAGGTCGCGGGCGACGTCGGCGATCTGGTTCTTGTCGGCTTCGGCATCGATGCCGGTGTTCAACGAGATCTTGGTGATCTTCGGAACCTCGTGCGTGTTCTTATAGCCGCGGCTCTTGACGAGCTCGGGGACGATCTGCTCAACGTAGAGCTTCTTAAGGGAAGGGATGTATTTGCTGCTCATTATGGTAAGAGCCGACGGATTACCGACCCGGCGACAATTTGAGTGTTATGTGGAGAGGGAAAAGGGGCGAAGTTACACGAGGTAGCGTCGCCCCTTGCAAGTTCTATTTTGGAAGTCGCGGGAATCAGGCCTTCACGGCGCGCTTTTTGGACGCGTCGAATACGGCTTTTTTCTGGAGGTTGGAGACGTGCACGGAACCCTCGCGCTCTACGATCGAGCCGTTGGGGTTTTCCTGCGACTTCTTCATGTGGCGCTTCATCATGGCAACGCCTTCAACGCGAACGCGTTGTTTGGCAGGGAGGATCTCGAGGACCTTGCCCGATTTGCCCTTGTGGGAGCCGGCGATGACGACGACTTCGTCGCCGCGTTTGACGTGAAATTTAGTGGCCATGTTAGAGAACCTCCGGAGCGAGCGAGATGATCTTCATGAAGTTCTTCGCACGCAGTTCGCGGGCGACGGGGCCGAAGATACGGGTGCCCTTGGGATTGCCATCGGTGCCGATGATGACGATGGCGTTGCTGTCGAAGCGCAGGTAGCTGCCGTCGGAACGGCGGACCGGGGCCTTCGTGCGGATGATGACGGCCTTGGCGACCTCACCCTTCTTCACGCTGGCATCGGTGGAGCTTTCCTTGATGTGGACAGTAATGACATCACCCACGCCGGCGGTGGTGGTGTTCTGGCCTTTTTTGCTGATGAACATGGCACGGCGCGCGCCGGTATTGTCGGCGACGTCCATCCAGGAGCGGAGTTGGAGCATGATGTTTTACTTTTAAATGTTAGCTAATCAGGCCTTGGTCGTCTTCGTGGGGACGAGTTCGGCGACGTCTTTTTCGCTGATGGCGGCGCCGTCGGCGAGGATGGCGGCCTCAAGGACCTTCACCACGCGCCAGCGCTTGAGGCGGCTGATCGGGCGGGTTTCCATGATCTCAACCTTGTCACCGATCTTGGTCTCGTTCTTCTCGTCGTGAACGTGCACGACGGTCTTGCGATTGATGACCTTCTGGTAGAGGGGGTGAGGAATCTTGTAGGGGACGGTGACCTTGATGGATTTGTCACCGGAGCGGCTGGTGACGAAACCGATGAGGTCCTTGCGGGAATTGCGGGTCGTGGTAGACATGTTCGTATGCGGGTTGGAGACGGCGCGGGCCGCGGTTAGGCGGCGACCTTCTTGTTCTTGGCGGACTTCGCGGTCTCGAGGCGGGCGTTGTCCTTGCGGAGGGTGCGCAGCTCGTGGGTCTTCTCAACCTGGCCGGTCTGCTTGCGCAGGCGGAGCTGGAGAAGTTTTTCGCGGTTTTCGTTAAGCTTGGCGGTGATCTCGACGGGGGCGAGTTCGCTGATTTCCTTGTAGGTGCTCATGGCGGTGTTTGGTTGTTGGGCCTGGGCGGCTGATTACTCAGCGGCGCCTTCACGCACGATGAAGCGGCAGTGGAAGGGCAGTTTGGCGTCGGCGAGACGGAAGGCTTCCTTCGCGATGCTCACCGGAACACCGGCGAGTTCGAAGAGGACGGCGCCGGGCTTGATCTGGGCGACATAGTATTCGACCGGACCTTTACCGGAGCCCATTCGGACTTCGGCGGGCTTCTTGGTGATAGGCTTGTGGGGAAACACGCGAATCCAGAGTTTTCCCTTGCGCTTGAGGTGGCGCGAGATGGTGACGCGGGCGGCTTCGATCTGCTGACCGGTCATGGGACCGCGGGTCAGAGACTGGAGGCCGAATTCACCGAAGGAGATTACGTTACCGCGCTTGGCGTTGCCCTTGCGGGAACCCTTTTGCGATTTGCGGTATTTTGTGCGGGCGGGAGCGAGAGCCATGGTGGTTTCTCTTTTGTTAAATGGTTAGGTCGAGCGACGGGTTAGAGCGTCGTGTCGGATTCCTTTTTGCAGATCCAGCATTTGACGCCGATCTTGCCGTAAACGGTCTGCGCTTCAGCGAAGCCGTAGTCGATGTTCTCGCGGAGGGTGTGCAGGGGCACGCGGCCCTTGCGCTGCCACTCGCGGCGGGCGATGTCGGCGCCACCAAGGCGGCCCGAGGACTGGATACGGATGCCTTCGGCACCGAGAGCCATGGCCATTTCGACGGCCTTCTTCATGGCGCGGCGGAAAGCGATGCGGCGCTCGAGCTGGAGACATACGTTCTCGGCGACGAGCTGGGCCTCGATCTCGGGCTTCTTCACTTCGACGATGTCGAGGAGGATGTCCTTGCCGGTGAGCTTCGCGAGCTCGGCCTTGATGTTCTCGATCTCGGCGCCCTTGCGGCCGATGACGATGCCGGGACGGGCGGTGTAGATCTTGACGCGGACGCGGTTGGAGGCGCGCTCGATGAAGATGCGCGGCACGGAGGCCTGCTTGAGCTTCTCCATCAGCTTGGTGCGGATGATCTGGTCCTCGAGGAGGAGCTTGGCGAAGTCTTTCTTGGTCGCATACCAGCGGGACTGCCAGTTGCGGCGGACGGCGAGGCGGAAGCCGATCGGATTGGTCTTTTGGCCCATGGGATTAAATTAGTTGGAGTTTCCGTCGGACAGGACGATGCGGATGTGGGACATCTTCTTGCGGCGGGGCATCGCGGTACCGCGGGCGCCGGCCTTGAAGCGCTTGAGGACGGGTCCGTTCTCAACGAGCGCGCTCTTCACGACGAGGGAATCGGCGGAGAGGTTGTTGTTGTTTTCGGCGTTCGCGATGGCGCTCTTGAGCGTCTTGACGATCAGGCGGGCGGACTTGCGGGGGATCAGCGTGAGCAGATCGACGGCATCGTTGGCTTTGCGGCCTTGGATGGTGCGGACGACTTCGCGGACCTTTTTAGGGGACATGCGAGCGTAACGGGTGAGGGCTTGGACTTCCATGGTTTGAGATTCCTTTTTAGGGGCGACAGCAGGACTGAAAAGTCCCCTGCCCTTTTGATGTGTTTATTATGCTTTGAGAGTTTTGACGGTGGCGACGTCGCCGGGCCGGATCGATTGACCGGGGGCGAGTTGCAGGATGAGCGCGGCACCGGAGCGGAGACGAAGGTCGACGAGGACAACCTCGGCGACATCCGCATTCCCGCGGGTGATGCGGCAGACCATGCCCTGACGGAGACCGGCGGTGAAGCCGGCCCCGAGGAGCACGATGTCCGCGACGCGCGTGGCGCGCACGGACACCACCGGAGCCGCCTCGACCGAGCGCGTATCGACCAGCGCAGCCGACAGCGTCGTCGCGGAGGCGACGGCGATGGCGGCGGCAGACTGGAGGAGGCGACGGAGCATGGCGGCGGTGAACGAACTTAGATTTCCTTGCGGGTCATGCCACCGTGAGCCTTGAACACGCGGGTAAGCGCGAATTCGCCCAGTTTGTGACCGACCATGTTCTCGGTGACGTGCACGGAGATGAAAGCCTTGCCGTTGTGAACGCTGAACGTGTGGCCGATGAAATCGGGCGTGATCGTCGAGCGGCGGGACCAGGTCTGAATGGGTTTCTTGGAGCCACCGGCCTTGACGGCCTTCTCGATTTTCTCGAGCAGGTGGTAGTCGACGAAGAAACCTTTTTTGATGGAGCGTGCCATGTTGGTAAGGTTGTAAGATTACTTCTGACCGCGGGGCTTGCGGCCGTTGTGGCGCACAAGGATCTGGCTGCTCGAGGGCTTCGAGCGTTTGCGGGTCGGGAAGCCCTTTGCGAGCTGGCCCCAGGGGGAAACGAGGTGCTGGCGACCGCCGCCGCCCTTGGACTTGCCCTGACCGCCACCGTTCGGGTGGTCGACCGGGTTCATGGAAACGCCGCGCTGACGGGGGCGTTTGCCGAGCCAGCGATTGCGACCGGCCTTGCCGAGGGAAGCGTTGATCTGGTCTCCGTTGCCGACCTCACCGATGGTGGCGCGGCAGGCGGGGTTGACCAGACGGATTTCGCCGGAAGGGAGCTTGATCTGGGCGGCACCGTTCTCGACGTTGACGAGTTCGATGGAGGTGCCGGCCGTGCGACCGAGCTGGGCGCCGCGGCCCGGGACGAGCTCGACGTTGTGCAGCTTGGTGGAAGGCGGGATGATCGACAGGGGGAAGTTGTTGCCGACATTGAAGTCGTTCAACGTGGCCTTGTCGGAGGCGAAAATGGTGTCGCCAGCCTTGAGGCCCTTCGGGGCGATGATGTAGCGCTTCTCGCCGCTGGTGTAAGCCAGGAGGGCGATGTGCGCGGTGCGGTTGGGATCATACTCGATCGCCTGCACCTTGGCGGGCATGTCGAGGATGTCGCGCTTGAAGTCGATGATGCGGTAGAGCTTCTTATGGCCACCGCCGCGACGACGCGACGTGATGCGGCCATAGACGTTGCGACCACCGGTCTTGGGCTTGGCCTCGGTGAGGGCAGCCTCGGGGCGCTTTTTGGAAAGACCCTCGGGCTTGTTCAGGGAGGTGAAGCGCTGGGAAGGCGTGAGGGGACGGAAAGGTTTGAGAGCCATGGTATGTGTTCTCCGGGTTAGACGAGCTCGATCTTGTCGCCGGTCTTCAGCGTCACGATGGCCTTCTTGTAGTCGGATGTGATGCTGGGACGGCCTTGACGGCTCTTTTTGTTCTTTCCGCGGTAGACGGAAGTGTTAACGCGGGTGACGGAGACCTTGAAGGTCTTCTCGACGGCTTCCGCGATCTGATGCTTGTTGGTGCCGATGGCGACCTCGAAGGTGTATTGGCCGAGCTCGGAGGAAAGCTTGTTAGACTTTTCAGTGAGGCGGACGAGTTTGAGAACTTTTCCAGCGTTCATTAGTTCTTACCTCCGTTGACGCGAGCGATGATGGTTTCGAGCGCCTTGGCGCTCACGATGATCTTCTTGTATTGGGCAAGATCGAGGGTGTTGAGGGCGCTGGCCTCCTGGACGGAGATGCGCTCGAGATTGCAGACAGCGCGGGCGGTGTCGGCGGTGAACTCGTGGTCCACGATGAGGATCTTCCCCTTGGGGGCGATGCGCTCGATGATCTGGTTCATGACCTTCGTCTTGACCGGCTTGATTTCGAAGGCGTCGATGACGTCGATTTCACCGGCGGAAACGCGGTCGAACAACGCACGGCTGAAGGCGAGGGCCTTGACCTTGGAGTTGATCTTCTTGGAGTAGTCGCGGGGCTTGGGGCCGAAGACGACGCCACCGCCGACCCAGATCGGGGAGCGGGTGGAACCGGCGCGGGCGCGACCGGTGCCCTTCTGGCGCCAGGGCTTCTTGCCGCCGCCGGACACTTCGCCACGGGTTTTCGTGGAGTGGGTGCCGAGACGGTTGTTGGCGTTGATGGCGACGATCACTTCTTTGACCGCCTGAAGGCCTTTGTCGCCTTCGAAGGTGGGCAGACCGGCGAAGTCTTGTTCGCGGGAGGTCTTGCCGTCGGAGCTGAAAACTTTGAGTTTCATGTCGTGGGTGTCCTTAAGGGTTAGGCTTTCTTGGGCTGGCCCTTGATGGCGGTGCGGACGACGACGTCATCACCGTTGGCGCCGGGGATGGCGCCCTTGACGAGAAGGAGATTCTTCTCGGGAAGAATCTTCACGATGGTGAGATTCTGCATGGTGCGGGAGAGCTGGCCCATGTGGCCGGGCATCGCCTGGTTCTTCCAGACGCGGCCAGGGGTCTGGCGCATGCCGATGGAACCGATGCGGCGGTGGAACATGGAACCGTGGCTGGCGGGACCGCCGGCGACACGGAAGCGTTTCACGACGCCCTGGAAACCTTTGCCCTTGGTGACGCCGCTGACGTCAATGAGCTGGCCTTCCTGGAAATCGGCGACGGTGACAACGTCACCGACCTTGAGAGTGGAAGCGCCTTCGAGACGAACTTCGCGGAGGACGCGGGGCGTCTCCTCGAGACCAGCCTTTTTGGCGTGGTTCTGTTCAGCCTTCGAAGCGTTCTTCGACTTCTGCTTGGAGAAGCCGATCTGGACGGCATCGTAACCGTCGATCTGCTTGGTTTTGACTTGGACGACCGGGCAAGGGCCGGCTTCGACCACGGTGACGGGGACCAGGACGTTTTTAGCGTCGTAGACCTGCGTCATGCCGAGTTTTTTGCCTAATAGCGTAGAGGACATGGTGCTAAGTGGTAGGTGGAAAAAATTTCCGTTTAACAACCTACATTAGTGGAAACCCAGCGGTGCGCGGTGCGCACATGGGCAGCAACTGATGTGTGAAGTGACTTTGGGTTAACTCAAACGTTGATGGTGATATCGACGCCGGAGGGAAGATTGAGTTTCTTGAGCTCGTCGACCGTCTGGGCGGTGGGCTCGATGATGTCGATGAGGCGCTTGTGCGTGCGCGTCTCGAACTGCTCCATCGACTTCTTGTCGACGTGCGGGGAACGGTTGACCGAAAGCTTCTCGATGCGGGTCGGAAGAGGGATCGGGCCGGAGACACGGGCGCCGGAGCGCTTGGCGGTCTCGACGATTTCCGAGGCGGACTGATCGATCACGCGATAGTCGAAGCCCTGGAGTTTGATGCGAATGCGTTGGCCTTTCATACGATAAAAAGAACGAGGTTAGCTGCGGGCGGGAGCCTTGGTGGAAGACTCGACGATCTTGGTGAGGAGAGAGGAAGGAACCTGCTCGAAATGCGACGGGGTGATCGAGGCACTCGCGCGACCCTTGGAGAGGGAACGGATGTCGGTGACGTAGCCGAAAAGCATTTCGAGCGGGACGTTCGAATTGATGATGCAGGCGCCGTTCTTGGACTCCATGCCGTTGATGCGACCGCGACGACGGTTGATGTCGCCGATCAGGTCACCCTGATAGTCTTCAGGAGTGGTGACCTCGACACCCATGATGGGTTCGAGAAGGATGGGCTTGGCGGATTTCATCGCGTCCTTGAAGCCGAAGATGCCGGCCATCTTAAAGGCCATTTCAGACGAGTCGACGTCATGGAAGGAACCGTCAACGATGCGCACGATGACATCGACCACCGGGTAGCCGGCGACGACACCATTGTTGGTAGCTTCGAGAATGCCTTCGGTCGCGGGCTTGATGAATTCCTTGGGGATGGAGCCGCCAACGGTTTCGTTGATGACCTCGATGCCCTTGCCCTTTTCGTTGGGCTCGATCTTGACGACGACGTGGCCGTATTGGCCCTTGCCACCGGACTGGCGGATGAATTTGCCTTCGCCGTCGGCGGGGCCGGTGATCGTCTCGCGGTAGGCGATCTGGGGTTTGCCCGAAGTTGCCTCGACCTTGAATTCGCGCTTCATGCGGTCGACGATGATCTCCAAGTGGAGTTCGCCCATGCCGGCGAGAATCGTTTGACCGGTATCGAGGTCGGTCTTGACGCGGAGAGTGGGATCTTCGGCCACGAGGCGCTGGAGCGCCATGCCGAGCTTTTCCTGGTCGGCCTTCGAGTTGGGCTCGATGGACATCGCGATAACGGGCTCGGGGAAGGACGGCGGCTCGAGACGGATATCGAAATCTTCGTCGCAGAGGGTGTCGCCGGTGATGACTTCCTTAACGCCGACAAGGGCGCAGATGTCTCCCGAGTAGGCCATGTCGATTTCCTCACGGTCCATGGCGCGCATGAGCACGAGGCGGGAAACGCGCTCGGTGCGGCGGGTGCGGGGATTGTAGAGGGGCATGCCCTTGGGGAGCTTGCCGGTGTAAATACGGAAGAACACCAGACGCCCGACGAACGGATCGTTCCAAAGCTTGAACGCGAGTCCGGCCATCTTGGCCTTGTCGCTCACGACGGCCTCGACCTCTTTACCATCGGTGTCCTGGCCCTTCATGGCGGGGACATCAAGAGGGTTGGGAAGATAGCTGACGACAGAATCGAGAAGGCGCTGAACACCCTTCTTCTTGAAGGCGGAACCGGGGATCACGCCGGTGAACTTCATCGAGATCGTGGCCTTGCGGACCGCGAGGATGAACTCGTCAACCGTGACCTCTTCGCCACCAAGGTATTTCTCAGCGATAACGTCGTCGAAGTCGCAAACCGCTTCGAGCAGTTTCTCGCGGTATTCCTTGGCCTGCGCGGCGTATTCGGCGGGAATCGCGCTGGTGACCGGATTCATGCCGAGCGGATCCGTCGTCTCGTCGAAAATGTAGGCGACGTTATGCACCAGATCAATGAGGCCGGAGAAATTCTCTTCCTTGCCGATCGGGATGAAGATCGGATGGGCGTTGGCCCCGAGCTTCTCGCGCATTTCGCTGACGGCACGGAAGAAATCGGCACCGGTGCGATCCATCTTGTTGATGAAAGCGATGCGGGGAACGCCGTATTTGTTGGCCTGGCGCCAGACGGTTTCGGACTGGGGCTGCACGCCGGCAACCGCACAGAAAACGGAAACGGCACCGTCAAGAACGCGCATGGAGCGCTCCACCTCGGCGGTGAAGTCAACGTGTCCAGGGGTGTCGATGATGTTGATGCGCTGCTTGATGCCCTTCCAAGGACCATTGGAGGCATTCCAAGCACAGGAAATGGCGGCGGCGGTGATCGTGATGCCACGCTCACGCTCCTGCTCCATCCAATCCGTCACCGTGCTACCCTCGTGCACTTCGCCCATCTTATGGACGGCGCCGGAGTAAAACAGAATACGCTCGGTGGTGGTCGTCTTGCCGGCATCGATGTGGGCAACGATGCCGATGTTGCGAGTCCATTCCAAGGGGAACGGGCGCTCTTTGGCGTTGGCCGCGGAAACCTTGGACTTGTCGGTGACGATGGAAATGACGGGAGCTTCGGACATGGGATCGATTTCTTACCAGCGGAGGTGAGCGAAGGCGCGATTGGCCTGGGCCATCTTGTGGGTATCTTCCTTCTTCTTAACGACGCTGCCGGTGTTGTTGTAGGCGTCGACGATTTCGGCGGCGAGAGCGTCCTTCATGGGAACACCCTTGCGGCCGGTGGCGGCGGCAACGATCCAACGGAGAGCGAGGGACTCCTGACGCTCATAGGAGATTTCGACGGGAACCTGATAGGTGGCGCCACCGACGCGGCGGCTCTTGACCTCAAGGCGGGGGCGGGCGTTTTCGAGCGCGCCGATCATCAGATCAACGGGATCACCCTTTTCGAGTTTCTCGGAGACCTTCTCGAAGGCACCGTAGACGATGCGCTCGGCGATGTTCTTCTTGCCGTCTTCCATGACGACATTGACGAGGTGGGCAACGAGAGGGCTGCCGTAGCGAATGTCCGGTTGGACTTCGCGTTTATCTGCTTTGTGGCGGCGTGACATGACTTATGGTTCCTCGGTTAAAGATTACTTTTTGGCCGCCTTGGGGCGCTTGACACCGTATTTGGAACGGCTGCGACGACGCTTTTCGACGCCGGTGGCGTCGAGGGTGCCGCGAACAATGTGGTAACGGACGCCGGGCAAGTCCTTCACGCGGCCACCGCGCACGAGCACAATGGAGTGCTCCTGGAGATTGTGGCCCTCGTCAGGGATGTAGGAGATGACCTCGTTGCCATTGGTCAGGCGCACCTTCGCAACCTTGCGGATAGCGGAATTGGGCTTCTTGGGGGTGCGGGTCATGACCTGCACGCACACGCCGCGGCGGAAGGGGTTACCGGAGAGCGCGGGCGACTTGGACTTGGCCTTAATTTGGCGACGTCCTTTGCGCACGAGTTGGTTGATGGTCGGCATATCGAAGTGTGGCTATGAAATGAGGAAAAGAGGCGGAAGCTACCAAGGTGGGAAACCTCGGCAAGCAGATTTTAGCAAAAAAGGAAATTAGTCCGAAAAAATCCAGCCGGAGCGGATTTTTCGAAGGTCAAGCGTTCGCCTGCAGCACCAGACAACGCGCGGAAGGGAGATGGAGAAACTGAGGGGTGGTCATCAAAACACAGCCAAGGGAGCCTCTACAAGAGGAAAGTCACCACCTAGAGCGCAAAGAAAGCCGTGGAAAAGGATCACCCTACCCCACCCACCAGCCGTCCACCACCCGCCAAACGGCCGCGAAAAACGACCCACCCAAGAAATTCCGCTCATCCCGCGGTCTTGACGCGCCGACTCCACAATGCAGCCGCCCAGGACGGAGCATCCACCCAACTTCACCAGAGAAGGAGCCCGAGAAAGGCGACAACGCGTGAACCACGACGGGAAACGCGGCTCCGAATCGCATTTTTGCTTCATGTATCCAATAATAAATTACCTTATGATTTCATTGCGGCGCGCCATTACATTTCTCAAACGAAATGGCGCGTGATGAAATCGGGTTCCACCATCACCATCGAACGTGCGCCGCGGGCGGAAGCGTTTCATGCAGGCACAAAAAAAAAGCCGCGAGCGACTGGCGCCCGCGGCTTTGAATTTTGGAACCAAGCAAACGCTTAGCTCGCTTCGGAAGTCTTCACTTCCTCGTTCGGGATCTCTTCGCCGAACGGCAGGCTGATGCGGAGGTTCTTGTAGGAAGGCAGACCGGTACCGGCAGGGATCAGGTGACCCATGATCACGTTTTCCTTGAAGCCCTTCAGCAAATCGATCTTGCCGAGGGTCGAGGCGTCGGTGAGCACGCGGGTCGTCTCCTGGAAGGAGGCGGCCGAGATGAACGACTCGGTCTCGAGCGAGGCCTTGGTGATGCCAAGGAGGATCGGCTCGGCTTCGGCCGGCTTGCCGCCGGCTTCATCGAGACGCTTGTTGTCGGCCAAGAAGGCCGCGCGGTCCACCTGCTCGCCCCAGAAGTATTCGCTGTCACCCGGATCGGTGATGCGGACCTTGCGGAGCATCTGGCGGATGATGATCTCGATGTGCTTGTCGTTGATCGTCACACCCTGCAGACGGTAAACCTCCTGCACCTGGCTGATGAGGAAGTCATACAGCGCGGACGGTCCGAGGATTTCGAGGATCTCGTGCGGATCGGCGGAGCCTTCGGTGAGGTGCTGGCCCTTGTGGACCACGT
>JBAZSJ010000062.1:0-26942 GCA_041662485.1 Opitutaceae bacterium
TTTACCCTGCCGTGGGAAACGGCGACGACATAGGTCGTCCTCTGTCTCAACCGCCGGATGCGGAAAACCGCACGTCCGGTGGTGTGGAAGGGTCACGGGGCGCAATCCCCGTGACCCCATCCGATCATGGGGCGGGCGGCTGAAGCAGGCGTGGAAGCTTCAGTTCGACTCGCAGTCGAGGAAGATCCAGCGGTCCACGTCGATGCGGTGGCGGTTGAGCGCCTCGGCGTATTCGGGCTTCTTCACGAGGCTGTCCGGCGAGTTCATTACCATCTGGATTTTCTCGTTCGGAATGTGGTGCTTTAGGAGCACGATGGACGCGTCGTAGTCGCGGCTGTCGTAATCCACGCCGAGCTGGCGGTAGGCGTCGTCGGACGAGCGGGCCTGGCCGGTGTCGGCCATCATGGCGTCGGTGGCGTGCGCGCCGAAACCGGCGCCGCGTCCGTCGTTGTGGAGGAGCAGCATCGCACCGGAGCCGTAGGTGACGATGTGCTTCACCGACTGCTTGAGCTTGTCCCGGTTTTCCGTGGTGCGGAGAGGGAAGCGGTTGAAGATGGATTCGCTATGCACGCGCACGACGGGGATGTCGGCCGGCGTCGGATGACCGTGGGTGAGCACGACAAAATCCTGGCTCGTCACGAGGTCGTAGTAGACATGGACGCGAAACCAGTAGGGCGTCGTGAGGAGGTCGACGATCGGGTCCTGCGGGTTTTCCTTCTTGAAGGCGGTGAGGTTGAAGGCGGCGATTTTGACGAAGAAACGGTTGTTGCGGATGAGCTGGTAGCCGAGCACCAGCGGATTCGGGCCGGCCATGTAACGCTCTATGGACTGCTTGTGGAAGAGTTCCTTGAACTGCGCTTCCGTGAGCAGGATGTCGTCGTCGACCGGCTTCATCGGCAGAAAATAACTGGCCGAGTAAATGAACCGCTTCGCCTCCGGCAGCGCGTGAGGCTTGAACGGCACGACCGGCTCGGGAGGCAGGGCGCGCTTCACGGCGCTCGCCGACGGGCGCTTGAGGATGTGTCCGCCGGCTGCCTTGGATGTTAGATAGGCGAGGTTGAACGGCCCCGGCTCGATCTCCAGGCGCTCGGTGCCGGCCACGGTGACGCCCTGTGCTCGCAGCGCCTCGATCTTGTCGGGATTGTTGGTGAGGACGGTGAACGATGCCGTGATGCCGAGCAGGTGGCAGATGTGGGAAATGCTCTCGTAGTTGCGGTGGTCCTTTTTGAGGCCCATCGCGGCGTAGGCTTGGAAGGTCGAGATCTGGTCGAGCGATGCCTGCACGAGCATGCGGTCGCGGGCCTTGCCGACGAAGCCGACGCCGCGGCCTTCCTGCATGAGGTAAAACAGGATGCCCTTGCCCTTGGCGGCGATGACCTTGAAGGCGCCTTCGAGTTGCTGCACGCAGTCGCAGTCGCAGCCGCGCAGCGTTTCGCTGGTCACGCAGGAGGAATGCAGGCGTGTGTAGAGGGTCGCGGCCTTGCAGATGTCGCCATGCGCGAGGGCGATGACGTAGTGCTTGTCGATGATGTCCTGGAAAATGTAGGCGCGAAACGGTCCGTAGCGTGTGTCGAGCGGGCAGGTCGCCAAGTAGAGGGTTGTTCCGTAGAGCGGACGTTCGTCGAGCACCTGCGGCGCGATCACGCTGCCGGTGGCATGCTGCAGCTCCGCGATGAGCACCGTGAAATCGGGCTCCGTCTTGGGCACGGCGGCTGAGGCGAATGGGATGATTTTCGACATGGCAGGACGCCGTGGAGACTTGCGGATTGCCCTGTCAGGCGCAACGAACGATTTTTCCCCCGTGCCGGTCATCGACGCGCATGTCCATCTGTATCCCCCCGAGCTGAACCGCGATCCCGCGGGCTGGGCGACTGCGCATCGCGAGCCTCATTGGGCGACCCTGTGCGCGAGAAAACGAAAAAATGGCCGGCCCGTGCAGGCGTTTCCATCGTTGGAGGAATTGCTGCGAACGATGGATGCGGTGGGCGTGGATCGCGCGGTGCTGCTCGGCTGGTATTGGGAAAACCACGAGACGTGCGTGCTGCAAAACCGATTTTACGCGGCGTGCGGGCGGGCGCATCCGGACCGGTTGTCGGCGTTTGCCACGGTGCATCCGGCGGCGGGCGAGGCGGCGCTCGCGGAGATCAGGCGTGCGCACGACGCGGGGTTGGTTGGACTGGGGGAGTTATCGCCGCATTCGCAGCATGTCGCGGTGGACGATCCGCGCTGGCTGGCCGTGCTGATGTTGGCAGGCGAACTGGGCCTGCCGGTCAATCTGCATGTCACCGATCCGTCGCCAGCCACGGGCAATTACCCAGGGCGCGTGGAGACGCCGTTGGCGGATTTTACTTTGCTGGCGCAGGCTTTTTCCAAGGTGAACTTCATCCTCGCGCACTGGGGCGGGTGCGGGTGGCGGCACGGCGTGCGGTTGCCGGGCAACGTCTGGTTCGATACGGCGGCGTCTCCGCTTCTTTACGAACCGGCGGTGTTTGACGAAGGCGTGACGGCCTGCGGAGCGGACCGCGTGTTGTGGGGCACGGACTATCCGCTCGATCTTTATCCGCGTGATGAGGGTAAGGAGACGATGCGCGGGTTTCTGGCGGAGGCGCGGGCGGCGCTGCCGGCGGCCGTTGCCGGAAATGTGCTGGGCGGAAATGCGTCACGATTGCTGCGTCTTGCGTCGGGCGCGTGATTCCGTTTTCAACCCCTTCTCAATGAATCCCGAAGCAAAGCTCGCCGAACTTGGTCTTAAACTTCCCTCCACCGCCGCCGCGGCCGGCAACTACGTGCCGACCGTGCGCACCGGAAACCTGCTGTTCTGTGCGGGCACGATCTGCATCGCCGATGGCAAGATGACCCACGAGGGACAGGTCGGCAAAGAGCACACGGTGCAGACGGCCTACGAGTCGGCCAAGGTCTGCGTGCTCAACTCGCTTGCCAACATCAAGGCCGCGACCGGTTCGCTCGATACGGTGTCGCGCGTCGTCATGGTCAACGGCTTCGTCAACGCCGTGAGCGGCTTCGCCGACAGTCCTGCGGTGATCAACGGCGCGAGCGACCTGCTCGTCGCGGTCTTTGGTGACGCCGGCAAACACGCGCGCGCGGCGGTGGCCGTCGCCGGACTTCCGAGAAATTCCACGACCGAGATCCAGTTGATCGTCGATCTCAAGTCCTGACCGGTCCGCCTTCCATGAGCAGCACCAACCTGGACGAACTGAAGGCGCTGGTTTCGGCCATCAAGGAGGATCATCAGGAGCAGAAGGAAAAAGAGAGGCGAGAGGCGTGGACGAGGTATGTGTCGCTTTCGACGATCTGTCTCGCGGTGCTTGCGGCGATCGCTTCGCAGGAGAGCGGCGGCTACACGACCGCCACGATCCGCCAGCTCAACGAGGCCACCTTCAACCAGGCCGAGGCTTCCGGCCAATGGTCTTATTACGAGTCCAAGGAAATCAAGCAGATCATCCACGAGATGGAACGCGAGCGGTTGAAGCGGCACGAGGTGGCCGGCGCCGGCGAACTTGCGGGTTTGTCGGCGAAGATCGCCGATTCCGACGCAGAGAAAAACTCCATCCGCGAACAGGCGAAGATGTTTGAGCGCAAACGCAACGAAGCCCGCGATCTTGCCGCCAAGGCCTCGGCTTTGAGCGGAAGGATGGGACTGGCCACGACGATTTTTCAGGTGGCCATCGCCCTCGGAGGCGTGTGCCTGATCGTCAAGAAACGCTGGCTCTGGGCCTGCTCGCTGCTGCTCGGCGCGCTTGCGACGGTCGAGATGGCGGTCGTGCTGCTGACGCCGTGACCCGCCGGATTACGATGCGTGCGGTGGCCGGGTGGTGAACGGAGACCCCGCCGCCTCATAGATCTCGCGGACCGAGTCTCGCCCGAGCACAATGAAGGTGAACACCCCGAGGGTGGTGCCGAACGGGAACTGGATGCAATTGATGCCGGCCACGACCAGGGAAAACATGCGGTTCGTGCGTTTGCGGATGAACAGCCCAGAGAGCAGATTGGCGACGCCGCCCAGCACCAGCAAGACGCCAAAGACGAGGTAGAACCACTTGAACATCGCAAAGAACTCGGCGGGCGGCGGGCCGCCTTTCTGGTTTTTCCACATCTCCGGATTGTTCATGACCGTGCTCATCAGCGCATAGTGCAGGCAGAGGAAACCGATTCCGGCGACGGCCAATCCGGCGAATACAAACTGAAAGATCGCGAGCAACCGAAGGTGCTCCGCATCGACCTTGCGCTGATCCCTAAACAGGGGAGGAAGGTCGGACATAACCTCAGAGCTGTTTGACCAGCACCTTGGGGTTGCGGCCGCTTTCCTCGTAGGACTTTAGACGGGCCTCGGGGAGCGCGTTCTTTTCGGTTTCTTCGAAACCGAGAGCCGAGATGAAGAAAGAGTAGCTTTGCGTGGAGAGCGCCAGGACGGTGGTCACGCCCTTTTCCTTGGCGCGCATGCAGGCGTAATCCACCATCTTCCGGCCGACTCCGCGGTTGTGGTAGAAGGGCAGCACGTAGAGCGACCCGATCTCCGCAAACTGCGGCTTGTCGGGGTAGAAGTAGAGCGTGACGCAGGCGATGATGTTCTCGTCGATCTCGAAGACGTAGAACTGGTCGATGTTTTTCTCGATGGCCTGCTGGGTGCGGTGGAGCAGTTCCTCGCGCTTCACGGCGTTGCGCGTGAGGTTGTAGAGGAAGCGCACGTCGCGCTTGGTGGCCTTGCGGATCTGCTGGTAGTCGTTCGCGTAGATGAGCGAGCCGACGCCTTCGCTGGAGAAGATTTCGTTGATCAGGCCGTCGAAGGTGCGTCCGTCCACGATGTGGACGCGCGGCACGCCGGTCTCGATGGCGCGGACGGCGTGGACGGCCTTGCTGTGCGAGAGTTCGTTGAGCTGCTCGGGGTGCTCCTTCAGGATGGCGCGCAGGGCGTCCACGGCGATGTCGCGTTTGATCTCGCCGTTGATTTCGAGGCCGGCCTGCGGGGTGAGGTAGATGACTTTCGACGCGCCGAGCGCCTCGGCCACCTCGGCGGCGAGGAGGTCGGAGTTGATGCGCAGCGAGCGTCCGTCGGGCCCGTAGCCGATGGGCTGGATGATGGGAATGATGTCGGCCTCGACGAGGTGGGTGATGAAGTCCTTGTCGATGCGGTCGACCTTGCCGGTGAACTGCTGGTCCACGCCCTTGATGATGCCGACGGAGAGCGCGCGCACGGCGTTGGTGATGGCGCACTTCAGGGTGTTCTGCGTGAGACCTTCGAGAATGAGGTGTGAAACCCGCGAGGACGCGCGGATGGCGAGATCGAGCGTGGCGGCGTCGGTCACGCCGGTGCCGTCGGCGTTGGAGATGGCGATCTTGCGGGTGGAGGAGAGGTCGGCGATCTGCTGGCCGATGCCGTGGACGAGCACGACCTTGATGCCGAGGCTGCGGAGGACGGCGATGTCGACGAGGAGGTTTCCGAAGTTTTCATCGGCCACGATGGCGCCGTCGATGGCGAGCACGAAGATCTGTCCCTGGAAACGCGGGACGTATTTCAGGATGCCCCGGAGATCGGTGGGCTTGATCGTCGGGGTGGAGGCCGCTGAGGGGGAACCGTTGCCGTTGCTCATTGAATGTGGTCAATCTTCATCGGCGAAGCGGGGGGGCGCGTCAATAGCGCCGCAGGGCGGGGCGATGCGCGATAAATCTACTGATGCTAGCAGGCCATGCCCGGTTCGTTCTCTTTCTTCTTCATCTTTCTCTTTCGTCAGGAGGTTCGGACGGGAGAAAGAGAAAGATTAAGAGAAAGAGGAAAGAAAGAGAGACGTCGGAGGCGGACGGCCCAGCGGTCCGTCCCTACCTTTTAGCGCGCCAGAGCCTTGGCGCTGCGCCATTTTTCGGCGGGCAGGTTGGCGAGGGCGATGAGCGCGAGCTGGGTGGCGACGAAGGCGATGAGCCACCAGAAGGCGGCGTCCATGAAACCGTAGCTGTGCAGGCCGACGCCGAGCATGTTCACGCCGAACCAGCTCCAGCTCGTGACGATGTTGCCAAAGATGGCGAGGGCCATGAGGCCGCGCTGGCGGACGAGGCCGCCCCAGCGGGCGTGGAGGATGATGGCGTTCCAGATGACGATGATGAGCGCGCCGTTTTCCTTGGGGTCCCAGCCCCAGAAGCGGCCCCACGACTGGTCGGCCCAGATGCCGCCGAGAATCGTGCCGACGAGGCTGAAGAGCGTGGCGAAGCACACGATGCCGTAGACCATGCGGGCGAGGGCGTCGGCGGTGGCCTTGTCGAGCGAGCGGGTGAACACGCCGCGCGCGACATAGACGATGGCGAGGAACCCGGAAAGGAACGTCGCGGCGTAGCCTATGGTCACGACGACGACGTGGGTCGCCAGCCAGAAGTTGGAATCGAGCACGGCGCGCATCATTTCCATGGTGTCGCCGGTGAGGGCGAGGTGGTGGGCGATGAGCAGGGTGCAAAAACCGGCGAGGCCGGCGACGACGCTGCCGATGCCGTTTTTATAGATGCGCTCGAGGATGAGGCAGAGGCCGACCAGGCCCCAGCCGACGAAGAGGGCGGAGGAATAGAGGTTCGTCACGGGCGGGCGGCCCTCCAGCCACATGCGGGCGATGATGCCGGCGGTGGTCGCGATCCAGGCGAGCAAGACGAGATAGAAGGCGGATTTTTGGAGAACGTCGGGCCACTTGAGCCAGGAGACGCCGGCGAGCAGGAACGCGAGCACGTAGAGATACATGCTGTTGTAGAAAGGCGCGGCGGCGTTGAAGGCGGTTTCGACGTCGGTTTTTTTGAGGAGAGACGGGAAGGATTTATCGAGCTCGGAGCGGTAGAGGCGCAGGATGGTGTTGAACGTCTCGGGGTTTTGCCGCGTCCAGGCGTGTGCGAGTCCGGCGTAGGTGAGGGCGTAGGGGTTGACGCTGCCGGTCTGGAAGGTTTCCAGCAGCGACTGTCCGGTCTGCTGCCAGCCGGCCTTGCTGTCGCCGCCGTTCAGGGGAGGAATCGGCAGCAGGTTGCCGATCTGCGCCATGCGAAGAAAGCCGGCGCCGGCGTCGAACGCGAAAGCGGCGAGCTTTTCGTCGTAGGGCTTTTTTTCCTCGCGGGCGCGGATGGCGTCCTTGGCGGCGGCAACATTGGACTGAAGATAGTTGAGCGTGCCAAGGAAGTCGCTGCCGTCGGGCATCACGACACTGTGCTTCAACTGCTGGTAAAGGATGACGTGGTCGCGGAGGTTGAGGACGGCGCGCTGATAGGTGTTGCGGGTCGGGGCCTCGACAGACTGGGCGAGCGTGGCCTGGCGGTCGATTTCCTGGAGGCGGTCGATCAGCTGGTTGTAGCAAAAACGTTTTTTGCCGGCGCCGTCCTCGGGCTTGAGATTGAAGAGTTCGAGGAGGTCGGGGTGGACGATCTCGAAATGCTTGTAGGTGTCGGCGAGCTCGGGGCGGAAGAAAACGTCGAGCAGCCAGCGGGTGGGCGTGAGGGATTCGCCGGACGGAGTTTTGAGGCTCTGGCGTCCCTGAAGGAGGAGCAGGGAATTGCGGGCGACGCTGTCGAGCGGCTTGATGCGGCCGTTGGTGAGGACGGGGAGGCGTCCGAAGGCGTCGAGGTCGAAGGCGGTCGTCTGCTTGTGAGGCAGAAGGGAGCCGCCGAGGAAAAGCGCGCCGAGGAGAAGGACGAGGAGAGGGATGAGGCGTTTCATGACGAGGCGGACGTGCGGCGTTTGGCGAAGAAGCCGAAGAGGTGGATGCCGAACTGAACGAGGAGGCCCAGGCCCATCAGGGTGCAGGCGACGTAGGGGAGCAGCCAGCTGGGGTTGCGCACGACCTGAAGGATCGAGGTGTTGTCGTTGTTGGCGAAGCTCTGCTGGTAAAACGTCATGCCGTCGTAGCGCAGCGGATTGTTCATGGAGATGAGCACGTCCCGGTCGGTCTTGCCGTCGTCGGAGCGGATATGGATTTTGCTGGAGAAGTTTTTCGGGATTTCCGTCCCCGGGTAGCGGTCGTGGGAAAACTTCAAAAGGGTGATGGCGTAGGGGTGATAGCTGCGCGTGAAACGCAGGGCGAGGCGCCAGGTTTTTCCGGCGTAGTCGAAGGTCTGAGGCTCCATCAGCATGGTCGCGACGAGCCAGGTGCCGAGCGAGCCCTCGGGGCCGATGAGCTCGATGACGGCGGCGGGAAGGTTGCGGTCATCCTGCTTGTAGGTGACCGCCAGCGGAAAGAGCACGAGTTTGGCGCCGATGTCGCGGGTCGCCGGCGCGGCGGGCGCGTTGGGCAGCTGGTCGCGCATCTGCACCGTGGCGTTGGGGTAGTAGGAACGGACGGCGACGCGGAACGGCAGCTTGGCAACCTGGACGGGTTCGCCGGAGGAGAGACGTTTCTCGGGGATGGCGACGACCTCGTCCCACTTGGGATCGGAGGCGTCGGTGATCGCTAGTTCGTTGTCGCGGTAGCTTTCCGAGTAGCTGCGGGTCTGGCCCTGGTCGAGGCGAAGTTGGAATTCCTTCTGCCACAGGCCGGTGAACAGCTCGCCGAGCAGGAGCAGCATGAGCCCCAGGTGGGTGAGGAAGATGCCGGACTTTTTCCAGGCCAGCTTGAAGCGGAAGGCGTGCGCCGCGACGAGGTTGATGAAGAGGAGTCCGCCGATGAAATAGCCGCCGGGGAACACGGGGACGGGGAAGCCCTTGAAGTTCCAGAGCACGAAGAGGGAGCGGAAATATTTTTCCTGCACGGCCCAGATGCCGAGGTGAACCTGATCGAGCGTCGCGGCGAAGATCAGGATGATGGACAGCGCCAGCAGCACCACGGTGAGCTGCAGCGAGACGAAAAACTTTACGAAAGAGTCCCAGATATCGCGCATGGCTCAGCGGGTTTTGACGGTCTTGAGGAAATCGAGGAAGGCGTTTTTCTCGCGCAGGACGAGCGGGGCGGGGCCGGTCAGCTTGAAAAACCAGGTGACGCCGCCGACGGGCACGATGGCGCCGAGCACGCGTTTCGCCCCGTCGGGGCCGGCGAGTTCGACGACGTCGGCGTGGAGCCCGTTGAAATCAACATGGACAAGGGCGGACGGAAGGGCTCCGGCGTCTATGGGAGGGAGCCCGAGCTGGCCGCGCCAGCGGTTGACGTTGGCAAGGTTGCCGCCGACATCGCCGGGGAAGGCGGTGATGGCCAGCTCGGCGGTGGCGCCGGCGTCGCCCGTGATGACGTAGGTGGCCTTGCGCATGGCGGAAGCGGTGCGTGCTTCCCAAGCGGCGGGGGCGGTCCAGACCAGATTGTCGCCCGAGGCGGTGGGGACCGCCGTGGAGGCCATGTCGGGCGCGGTCGCGGACGGGGCGGACGGCGGCGTCTCGGCCACCGTTTCCTTGGGGACGCGGTAAGTTGCAATTTTTTCCTCGCGGCAACCTGAGACGAACAGGAATGCGAGCGAGGCGGACACGGGAAGGAGGGAACGCAAAAACATCGGCGGAGACAGTTCCGGGATTAGTGCCGAAACTGCAACCCAATCCTCCCGATTATCACCGGCTGCAGGGCCGGTGGTGTGCCGACGCGCTTACTTGAACGATTCCAGTTCGGCCGCGGTCCAGGCGGTTTTGCGTCCGGGGGCACCCTTGGTGCGGACCTCGGCCACTTTCTCCTTGGTGATCATCGGCGCGGAGTTGCCCCATGACTTGCGGACGTAGCTGAGGACGGCGGCGACTTTGTCGTCGGTCCAGTTGAAGCCGAGACCCAGGCCGAAGGCGGGCATGTTGCCATTATAAGCGACATCCTTGATGGTGACCTTGCCGGACATGCCGTGCAAAACGACACGGATGAGGCGGTCTTCGTTGCCTGTCACCCAGTCCGAGCCGACGAGGGGAGGGAAAACCGATGGCACGCCCAGTCCGGTGGCCTGGTGGCAAGCGACGCAGTTTTGGTAGAAGACTTTTCCTCTGGCGATGGTCTTGGCGTCGGCGGCATCGTCGGCGCGGACGATCTGGCCGCATGACAGGGCAACAAGGGCGAGGGGCAACAAAACGGCAGGGATGATTTTCATGAAGTAATGAGTGGGCGAGGATCACATATATCGAAGGTTTCGGCTCCGCATTTTTTGGTATTTCGACTTTTTGATCTCCAAGCGCATCAATCAGGGCGGATGCGTTCACGGGCAAGCTCTCTTTGTCGCATGCGTGTGATCAGGTTAACGTGAGCGAAGCTTGCGCCGAGTCTTGAGCTGGGGCGGGGGATGCCTTCAGATGGACCGATGCAACTTACGCCCTTGGGTGACGGAGCGGTGCTGGTCGGCTTCAATGCGAAGACGGAGATCGCGGCCTTGGAAAAGGCCACGGGCATCGCCGAGTCGCTGGCCGCGGCGTCGATGCCGGGGGTGACCGACATCGTGCCGGCCTACGCGACGATCACGGTTCACTATGACCCCGCGCTGATTCCGCCGGGGACCGGCTCGCCGGCCGACCGGATGATGGCGGCGATCGAGGCGGCCGCCGCGGCGGCCGTGAAACGCAAAAACAAGGGCGGGCGCGAGGTGGAGATTCCGGTGTGCTACGGCGGCGAACACGGACCGGATCTGGCGGAGGTGGCCAAGCACGCCAAGTTGAAGGAGGCGGAGGTGATCCGCCTGCACAGCACGGCGACCTATCGCGTGGCGGCGCTGGGATTTTCTCCGGGGTTTCCCTATCTGCTCGGTCTGCCGCCCAAGCTGCACATGCCGAGGCGGTCGACGCCCCGCGTCGATGTGCCGGGCGGGAGCGTGGGCATCGGCTCGACGCAGACGGGGGTCTATCCGCTGACCACGCCGGGAGGCTGGTCGTTGATCGGGCGGACATCGCTGCGGCTGTTTCGTCCGGAAGAGGCGTCCGCGCCGACATTGCTGGCGGCGGGCGACACCGTGCGCTTCAAGCCGATCACGGAAAAGGAGTGGGCAAAGGAGACGGTTTTCCCGAAGCCGGTCATTCCGCCGAAGCTGCCGAAACAGTCGGCGGTGCTCGAGGTGATCAAACCCGGCGCGCTGACGACGGTGCAGGACTTGGGGCGAACGGGATGGCAACACCTGGGTGTTCCGGCGGGCGGCGCGATGGACCGCCGGTCGGCCCGGGTCGCGAATCTGCTGCTTGGCAACGGAGAGGACGATCCGCTGCTGGAGGCCGCGCTGGTCGGACCCGAGCTTAGATTTTTGCGCGACACATGGATCGCGTTGACGGGCGCGCACGTCGAGGGCGTCGAAGGCTGGCGTCCTGTTAAAGTGAAGGCCGGGGAGACGATCTCGCTGGCGCGGATCGACCATGGGGCGCGCGTTTATCTGGCCGTGGCCGGAGGCTTTGAAATTCCCCGCGTGCTCGGCGGCACGGGAACGCTGGTGCGCGCCGGGATCGGCGGACTGTGCGGGCGGGCGCTGCTGGCGGGTGATCGGCTCGCGGCTGGAATTGCCACGATGAGCGATGCCGTCGGCGGCTGGAGCGCGGGCATGGAGTTCCGAGTTTCGGGGACCGACGAGCCGACCGTGCGTTTTGTCCGCGGGTTGCAGTGGGACTGGTTTTCGGCGGCCAGCCGGCAGGCGTTCATGTCGAAGCCGTTTGTCCTCACGACCCGGTCGGATCGCATGGGCATGAGAACGGAGGGCCCGGTGTTGAAATTGAAGGAGCCGCGCGAACTGGTGTCGCAAGGCGTAGGGTTCGGCTCGGTGCAGGTGCCGCCGGACGGACATCCGATCGTGCTGATGGCGGACCGGCAGACGCTGGGCGGGTATCCGAAGATCGCGCACGTGATCGCGGTCGACCTGCCGTTGCTCGTGCAGGCCCGGGCGGGCGCGAAGATAAGCTTCGCCGAGATTTCGCTGGCCGAGGCCCAGGAGCTTTACCTGAAGGAAGAGCGGTCGCTCGCGATGTTCCGCTCTGCGGTGGAGGCAAGGCTGCGCCGTTGAGATGCCGAGCATTGATCTCAACTGCGATCTGGGCGAGGGGACGGGCCACGACGGCGAGCTGATGGCGTTGATCACCTCGGCCAGCATCGCCTGCGGAGGCCATGCCGGCGACGAGGCGACCATGCGGACGACCGTGCGGCTGGCGCTGAAGCACGGCGTGGCCATAGGCGCGCATCCGGGCTTCGTGGATCGCGAACACTTCGGACGCCGCGAACTCGCGCTGCCGCCGGAGGCGATCGTCGAGCTGGTGCGGACACAGGTGCGGGCGTTGCAAAAAGTGGCGAAGGCGGAGGGCGCGACGGTGCGCTACGTCAAACCCCATGGTGCGCTCTACAACATGGCGGCGCGGACGCCGGCGGTGGCAGAGGCGATTGCGTGCGCGGTGGCCGGATTGGGCGGCGGGCTCGCGCTCTACGGGTTGTCCGGTGGCGAATTGTTGCGGGCCGGTCGCGCCTGCGGACTTGAGGTGAAAGGGGAAGTGTTTGCCGACCGCACGTATCAAGGCGACGGCTCGCTCGCGCCGCGAGACCGGCCCGGCGCGATGATCGAAGACGAGGCGCGTGCCGTCTCCCAGGTGCTGGCGATGGTTCGCGAGGGTCGTGTGCAGACCGTGGAGGGAGGATTCGCGGCGGTCAGCGCGGATACGCTTTGCCTGCACGGGGACGGAGAAAATGCCCTGACGTTTGCGCGTGGGATTCGCGCGACGCTGCAACGCGAAGGCGTGGACGTGCGGGCCTGCGTTCCGGTTTAGGCGGGCGGCTTTTCCGGGGTTTGCCGGGGCTTGCGGAAAATGAGCACCAGGCCGGCGACGATCAGGAAGATCGAATAAAACGTGCCGCGGCTCAGGCCCCAGATGAGCGTGATGCCGGTGTCCGGCTCGCGGAAGACCTCGCCGATGGCGCGCACCACGGCGTAGGCGACGAGGAATTCGCCGGCGAGGCGTCCGGGGTGGCGGCGCGTGACGTCGGTGCGCCAGAACCGCCATTGCATGAAGGCGAACAGCAGCAGGCCCTCGAGAGCGGCCTGGTAAAGCTGGGACGGATGGCGCGGGGCGATTTCCCCGACCGGCGTGCCTTCGGAGGCGCTGAGCGGAAAGATCACGGCCCAGGGAACGACGGAGATTTTCCCCCAGAGCTCGCCGTTGATGAAGTTGGCGATGCGGCCGAAGAAAAGGCCGAGGGGCGCCACGGACACGATCAGGTCTCCGAGCTGGAGAAAGGAAATCTTCTTCCCCCGACTGAACCACGCGAGCGCGAGAGCCACGCCGATGAAACCGCCATGGCTCGCCATGCCGCCCTCCCAGACACGGAAAATCCACCACGGATCTGCGGAGAACCGCTCCCAGCCGCCATACAGGAAGAAGGAGCCCAGACGTCCGCCGACCATCACGCCCACGACGATCGCGATGATCAGGTCGGCGATTTGATCGGCGGGCAGCAGGGAACGGCCGGCGCGGGCGTAGGCGTGGAGCAACAACGCGCCGCCGATGAAGCCCATCAGGTAGGCGACTCCATAGTAGTGGATGCCGAAGTTGCCGTGAAAACGGATCATCAGCGGATCGAGGTTGTTGACCCAAAAAGCGAGGAACATGGATGGGAGAGGGGAGGGGAGCCGGAGGACCGGATGACGGAGGACCGGATGACGGAGAGCCGGATGACGGAAGACGGAACGAGGACGAACGGTGCGTGGTTTACGCTTTGGGCGGCGGCTGGGGGAGGAACGGCGTGGCGGTGGCGGTGGCGTCGCCCGGGCGGCGGGGGCGCGCCTGTTTTTGCTGCTTGGCGCGGGCGAGTTCGCGCATGTCCACGGCGACGTCGTCCTTTTCAAAGATCTCTCGGCCGAGGAGCTGCTCCATCACGTCCTCCATGGTGACGACGCCGGCGGTGAGGCCGAACTCGTCCACGACCACGAGGAGCTGCTGGTGGGTTTTGAGGAAAACCTGGAGCGCGTTGGCGACCGTCACCGTCTCGGGGATGAAATGGATTTCCTGCATGAGCTTCTCGATGGGCTCGGGGTCCTGGTTGGCGGCCTTCGCCTTGAGCAGGTCGCGGCGGCGCACGATGCCGGTGATGTCGTCGAGGTTGCGGGTATAGACGGGGATCCGCGCGAACGGCACGTTGGGAAATTCCGTGAACACCTCGCCCACGGTGGCCTGTTTGCGCAGCGCGGTGACGACGGAGCGCGGGGTCATGATTTCGCTCACGCGCACGTTGTCCAGGGCAAGGGCGTTGGCGATGAGCGTGGATTCGTTCTTGGTGAGGGAGCCTTCCATCGCGCCGCGCTCGGCGAGCAGGATGATCTCCTCGTCCGAGGTGTGGTTGGATTCCGGCGAGCGGATGAAGATGCGCACGACCACGTTGCAAAGGTAGGTGATGGGCCGCAGGGCGTTTCGCAGGAACATCATCGGGTAGACGACGTGGGGTTGCATGGCGCGACGGTAGGCGACGCCAAGATTTTTAGGGAGAACCTCCGCGAAGATCAGGATGGTAAGCGTCAGTATCCCAGAAACCAAGCCGAGCGCCGCCTCGCCGAAGAGCTTGGTGGCCAGACCGCCGATGATGATCGAGCCGAGGGTGATGGCGATCGTGTTGAGCGTCAGGACGGTCGAGATGGTCTCGTCGAGGCCCACTTTCAACTGCTCCAGCATCTCGCCGCGGCGGGGGCGCGACTTCTTGAGCGTTTCAATCTCGATGACCGAGGTGCTCAGGATAAGCGCCTCCATGAGGGAGCAGACGAAGGAGATGCTGAAGGTAAAGACTATGGCTACGGCAAACCAGAACATAGAAGCCGAGTGTATGCCTTCCCCAAGGTTTACGAATCTAAAGTGAAACGCGCCATTCCGCTCTTATTGACCTTGACCGGCGGGAGTGGTGAAAAATATCTTCGTGCGTCCACCCCGGACTTATCCCCTTATGAAACTCCGACTGTTGGTTCCGGTTTTGATTGCCGGCCTTACCCTTTTAATTGGCTCTGGTTGCGCGGTGATGAGCAAGGGCACCACCCAGATGGTGGTCGTCCGCTCGGTGCCCGAGGGCGCCACGGGCCTGGTCAACGGTCTCGAGGTCGGCAAGACCCCCTTCAAGATCCGCCTCAAGCGCACCGATGCCGCGACCATCGAGCTTCGCAAGGCGGGGTTTGAAAACGCCGCCATCGTCGTGATGCCGGTGGGCAACGAATTCGAGAAACGCTACCTCCGCTGGGGCCTCGACTACCGGCTGGGCGCGATGACCGACCTTACGCCGAGCGACATCAAGATCCCCCTGCATCCGGCCCTCGCCGCCGAAGACCGCGGCGACTCCTATCAGGAGATGAGCCTGCAGGTTCTCAAGGCCGACGCCATGCTGGCCGCGAAGGAAATCTCCCCCGCGGACCACAAGTATATCGTCGATCAGATCGTCAAGTTCTACACCAAGTAAGCGGTGGTGATGGCGATTTTCGTTCCCGTGCGCGAAGGGGCTTGCGCACGGTGCCCCGCCTTAGCGTAGTCTGGCGGCCATGAGCGCATTGCAACGCACCCCCCTTCGGGATTTTCACGCGGCCCACGGAGCCCGGCTGGTTGATTTCGCCGGCTGGGAAATGCCGGTCCAATACCGGTCCATCCTCGAGGAGCACAAGGCCGTCCGGCGCGCCGCCGGCCTTTTCGACGTGAGCCACATGGGCGAGGTGGACGTGCGCGGCCCCGAGGCCGCCAAGTTCCTCGACCAGCTCGTCACCAACGACGTCTCCAAGCTCTTCCCCGGCCGGGTGCTTTATTCGCCGATGTGCTATCCGACCGGCGGCGTGGTGGACGACCTGCTCGTCTACATGCGCGCTCCCGAGGACTACTTCCTCTGCATCAACGCCGGCAACATCGCCAAGGATCTCGCCTGGCTCCACGAGCAGGCCAAGGGCTTCGCCGTCACCGTGACCGACCGCTCCGACGACTACGCCTTGCTCGCCATCCAGGGCCCCAAGGCCGCCGCCATCGTCCAGTCCCTCACCGGCGCCAAGCTCGACCTCATCAAGTATTATCACTTTGGCGAAGGCACCGTGGCCGGCGTCCACTGCATCATCAGCCGCACCGGCTACACCGGCGAGGACGGCTTCGAACTCTACCACGCCAAGGGCGACGCCGTCGGCCTCGCCGAGGCGCTCCTGAAAGCCGGCGCGCCTTACGGCCTCGAACTCGTCGGCCTCGGCGCCCGCGACAGCCTCCGCCTCGAAGCCGGCTACCCGCTCTACGGACACGAGATCACCGCCGACATCTCGCCGCTCACCGCCGGCCTCGGCTGGACCGTGAAGCTCGACAAGGCCGGTTTCAACGGACACGCCGCCCTCGTTGCCGAGAAGAAAAACGGCGCCCCCCGGAAAGTCGTGTTCTTCAAGACCGGCGACCGCCGCATCGTGCGCGCCGACACCCCCGTGCTCGACGCCGCCGGCGCCACCGTGGGCCGCGTGCTCTCCGGCACCCTGTCTCCCATCATCAACGAGGCCATCGGCTCGGCCCTCGTCACCACCGCAGCCGCCTCGACCCAGCTTGCGGTGGACATCCGCGGCACGTTGATCCAGTTGCAACTCGTCAAACCTCCCTTTGTTGAACTAAAAAAATCCTCATGAGCAGCGTCCCCTCCGATCTCCGTTACGCAAAATCACACGAATGGCTGAAGCCCGCAGGCGACGGCACGGCCCTGGTCGGCATCACCGACTATGCGCAGAGCAGCCTCGGCGACATCACCTACGTGCAACTGCCCAAGGTCGGCGCCGCGTTCACGGCGGGCCAGACCTTCGGCGTCGTCGAGTCGGTCAAGGCCGCCTCCGATCTCTACCTGCCGGTCGCCGGCACGGTGCTTGAGGTGAACACCGCGCTCGATTCCGCGCCCGAGACCGTCAACCAGGACGCCTACACCGGCGGCTGGATGCTGAAGATCCAGCTCGCCGACGCCGCGTCGGTTGCGACGCTCCTCGACCCCGCCGCCTACGCGAAGCTGATCGGGTAAGGCGCAGGCAGGGTGAGAAGTCAGGCCGCTTGCGCCCTCGGCAAGCCGAAGAAACGGCGGACCCGCCGTTTCGCCTGGCTTGTTGCTTATATGACGGGCGGCGCGCCCCTGATTCCTTGAACCGGAAGCCTCCCGTCACTCGCGTTCCTCTATGTGCGGACAATGTGTCGAGGCGCAACAGTCAGGCTCCTTCTTGCATTTTGTTATCTATGGGTCCAATCCCCCGAAGCTTGCTTCGGCTTGGTTGGGTAGGAGCGGCTTTACGCCGCGATGACGACCATCGCGAGCAAGCTCGCTCCCACGTCGATCAATCGCGGCGTAAAGCCCCCTACATTGTCCTATGATGCCGTCGGTGACTTACTGCGCGTTGAAGAGCTCGGTGATCACGTCCTCGAGGGGAATGTCCTCGATGGTGATGTCGGCCACGGGGCCGGTGGTGAGGATTTCCTGGGAGACGGCGACGACGTTTTCACCGGACACGCGGACGGTGAACTTGCCCTCCTCGGGATCGCGCCTGGTTTCGCCGTGGCGCGACTGCCACGTCTCGGGAAACGTGCCGTCGGCGGGGAGGAAGGTGATGATTTTCTTTTTGCTGCCGTCGGCGTTCTCGAGGCGGGCGAGGGCGCCGTCGTAGATTTTCGTGCCCTTGTGGATGACGATGACGCGGTCGCAGAGTTCCTTGATGTCGGCCATGTAGTGGCTCGTGAGCAGGATGGTGACCTTGTGCTTGCGGTTGTATTCGCGGAGGAAGCGGCGGACGGATTTTTGCGAGATGACATCGAGGCCGATGGTGGGCTCGTCGAGGAAAAGGACGCGCGGGCGGTGGAGCAGGGCGGCGATGAGCTCCATCTTCATGCGTTCGCCGAGGGAGAGCTCGCGCACCATGACGTTGAGCTTGGCGCGCACGTCGAGCAGGTCCACGAGTTCGTCGAGCGTTTGCTGGTATTGGGCGGCGGGAATCCCGTAGATGTGGCGGAGCAGGAGAAACGACTCGATGGCGGGGAGATCCCACCAGAGCTGGTTTTTCTGGCCGAGCACGAGGGCGAAGAGGCGGCGGTAGGCGTTTTCGCGCTTGGTGGGGTCGAAGCCGGCGACGCGGGCCGTGCCGCTCGTGGGGTAGATGAGGCCGGAGAGCATTTTCAGCGTCGTGGTCTTGCCGGCGCCGTTGGGCCCGAGGAAGCCGACGAACTCGCCCTCGCCGATGGAGAACGTGACGTTCCTGGCGGCGGCGGTTTCCTCGAACTCGCGCTTGAACAGTCCGCGCACGCCGCCCCAGAAGCCGGGCTGTTTTTTATAGGTGCGGAAGACGCGGGTAAGATTTTGGACCTCGATCATGGCGTAAGCTGGAGGGCGGAGTGAAACGCAAAGACGCGAAGACGCAAAGGGGAAGATGAGTAAACGAAAGGCGCAAAAAAGCCCGGCCTTCGCAGGCCGGGCCGGGGGATGGTCGAGGGAGACGAAGGTCGGCTCAGTTGACCGGGGCCACGGTGGGCGCGGGGAGGACGGCGACGATCTTTCCGAGCTCGGCGGCAAGGGTGTCGAGGCTCTTGATGGTCACGGTGGCGGAGGCGATGGTCTTGGTGATGAGCGGTTGCACGGCCTTGATGCCCGGGGACGTGAGGTCGAGCGCGAGGGCTTTTTGCAGGTCGGTGAAGTCGGAGAGCAGCGGCGTGAAATTCGCGCGGGCGTCGATCAGCGGGGTGAGCATGTCCTGATACGCGGCCTGAAGCTTGAGGCGACGGGCGTCGGCGACCGCCTTGATTTCGGGGTTCTTGATCGAATTGGCCTCGGCTTCCCATTGGGCGAAGAGGATCTTGCCGTGGTTGCGGACTTCGGCGGATTCGCGGGAGGTCCTGTCGATCAGCTTGGCGAGGGCGGCGAGCTCGGTGCTGTAGGAGGCGTAGGCGTCCTGGGCGTTGGGCGAGTCGGGAAGACGTCCGAGCGCGTCGCTGGTGCGGGCGATGGCGATGCGGGTGGCCTGCACGTCGTTGCGGAACTGGAGCAGGTTGATGGCCTTGCCGCCCACGGGTTTGGTGGCGTCGGGGGCGGAGGACTGGCGAAAGCTTGAGCAACCGACCGTGCCGAGGGCGGTCACGGCGACCAGGAGCGAGGCGGAGACGAGGGCGGATGTTTTCATGGGGGTGGTGGTTATAGGTAGCTTTGCCTTCCGAACTGGTCAACTCACCGGAAGATTTGTTCCCGGCAGTTCGGTAATTGATTTTGGGAGACGGGAGGGAATCGGCGGGGGTATTTGCGATCTTGGGCATGACGATTCAACTTTTGTCTTTCATAAGCCCCCCGCATCTCTTCGATAGAGCTTCCTTTACCCCATGAAGAACGAAGCCAAGTGGTTCGCCTCCCTTTCCATCAAGGAAAACCTCATCAGCGAGAAACTGGCCGCGCAGGTCGCCGGCAGTCTGCCCGCGGATGCCGGGGCGGAGGCGTTTGCCGCGATGCTTTACCACCAGAAGCTCGCCACCGATCTTGACCAGTTGCGCCGGCTCGTGAAAGAGGCGGAAGCGAAGGGGAAAACAGGGGCCGAGCCACAGCCCGCCGCGCTTCCGGTCAACGCGGGCGCGATTGATTTCAGCGGCGTGCCGGCCATGACGCCCGCGCAGGCGAAGGACTTCATGCTCGGATTGCTCCAGGCGGTGCAGGCGATGGGCGCGAGCGACCTCCACCTGTCGTCAGGGACCGCTCCCTTCGTGCGAAACATGCGCATACTCGAGTTTGTCGGCGCCACGCCGCTTTCCGCGGAGGATGCCAAGAAGCTCAACACCTGCCTCCTGTCTGCCGCCGAGGTCGCGCAGTTCGAGGCGAAACGCGATTTCGACTATGCCCTCGCGATGGACGGCGGCCGCCGCATCCGCGCCAATCTCATGCTCCAGAAGGACGGCGTGACGGGCACCTACCGCATCGTGCCGGAAAAGATCCGCACGCCCGCCGAGCTCGGCTTCAAGAACATCGAGGTCATCAAGCGCCTCCTCAGCTACCACAACGGCCTCATCCTCGTCACGGGTCCCGTGGGCGCGGGCAAGACCACCACGCTCAACTCGCTCATCGACGAGCTCAACCGCACGCGCACGGACCACATCATCACGGTGGAGGACCCCATCGAGTTCATGCACGAAAGCCGGGGCTGCGTCGTCACGCAGCGGCAGGCCGGCGAGCACACCGAGACGTTTGCCACGGCGCTGAAGAGCGCGCTCCGCGAGGACCCCGACGTGATCGTGATCGGCGAGCTGCGCGATCTGGAGACGATCGAGATGGCCGTCACCGCCTCGGAAACCGGGCACCTGGTGATCGGCACCATGCACACGAGCGACGCGACCACCACGCTCAACCGACTGCTCGACGTTTTTCCGCCCAACCAGCAGCCGCAGATCCGCGCGATGGTCTCGGAGAGCCTGCGCGGCATCATCTGCCAGCGCCTCCTGCCCGCGGCCAACGGCGGCGTGGTCCTCGCCTGCGAACTGCTCGTCAACACCCTCGCGGTTTCCTCCATGATCCGCGACGGCAAGACCCAGAACGTCCCCAACGCCCTCGATACCGGCAAGCGCGAGGGCATGATCTCGATGGACAACGCCATTCTCGCGCTCTGGCACGAGAAGAAGATCACCGACGCGACCGCGGCGGCCAACATCACCAACCGCATGATCCGCCAAAACATCCCCGGCGGCCGCTAACCCCTCAAGCTTTTATCCCCATGGCCGAGATTGATCAATTTCTGCGTGCGATGCGCGCCAAGGATGGTTCCGACCTCCACATCCTCGTCGGGTTGCCGCCCCGCGCCCGTCTCTCCGGCTCCCTGATGCCGATGACCGAGTTTCCGGCCTTCACCGCCGAACAGATGGGGCCGATGATGAAGGAAATCTGCCCGCCGCACCGGTGGGAACACTACCTCAAGCACCGCGACCTCGACTTCGCCTACGAGATTCCCGGCCTCGCGCGCTTCCGCGTGAACTACCTCTACAACGCCCGCGGGCAGGCGGCGGTCTTCCGGCAGATTCCCGCCACGATTATTTCGTTCGAGGAACTGGAGCTGCCCGAGGCCATCAAGAAATTCTGCACGTTGCGCGAGGGCCTGGTGCTCGTCACGGGGCCGACCGGCAACGGCAAGTCCACCACGCTCGCGGCGGTCCTCGACTACATCAACCGCACGCAGAAACGCCACATCATCACGGTGGAGGATCCCATCGAGTTCGTGCACACCAACAAGAAGTCCGTGATCGTCCACCGCGAGGTGCTGGAGCACACCGATACCTTCGCCGACGCGCTGCGCGGAGCGATGCGCGCCGACCCCGACGTCATCCTCGTGGGCGAGATGCGCCAGCTTGAGACGATGCGCCTCGCGCTGGGCTGCGCCTCGATGGGCATGCTGGTCTTCGCCACGCTGCACACCAACAACGCGCCGAAGACGATCGACCGCATCATCGACGCCTTCCCGGCCGACGAGCAAAACCAGATCCGCGTGATGCTGGGCAGCTGCCTGCGCGGCATCGTCTCCCAGCTCCTCTGCAAACGCATCGACGGCGGACGCGTCGCGGTGCACGAGATCCTGCTCCCTCACGACGCGCTGGGCGGCACCATCCGCGCCGGCAACATCAGCGCCATACGCAACATCATCGAAAGCTCGATGGGCGAGGGGATGATCTCGATGGATTTCTCGCTGCGAAAGCTGCTTGAAGCCGGCGAGATCAGCGCCCGCGAGGCCTACATGAAGGCGACGGAGAAGGCCGTGTTCGCCCCGCTGGCAGCGGCGGAAGAAGCGGCGGGGAAGTGAACTAGCCGCTAGTCACTAGGGGCTAGTCGCTAGAAGCTTTCGGCGGTCAGATCCCGCCGAGCTTCGTGTAATCCAGGATGGTGTGGCTGATGAGGCCGCGCTCGATGGCGTCGCGGTCGGTGAGCGGCTCGGCGGGCGAGACGTCGTCGCCGAACTTGAAGATGAAACGGTGCGTGCCGTCGTCGGCCGCCGGACTGAAGAGTCCGGGGACGATCACGCGGGCCGGCACGGTGCGGTGCAGCGGAGTGTCGGCCGTGCAACCGGCGGGGAAGTTCACGTTGTGGACGATGAAGCTGCGCGGAGGCGTGGCCGCCACGAGCGAGGGAACGAGTAGCGCGGCGCGGGCGGAGGCGATGGCGAGCGTCTGCTGGAGCGCGGGATCGGGTTTGAGTCCGGCGGCGTGGAGGGCGGCGAAATGCTCGGGGGTGAGGTCGAGCGAGAAGGCGATGGCGGGAATCCCGTGGACGGCGCCCTCCCACGCGCCGGCGATGGTGCCGCTGGCGAGGATGAAGCCGAGGGAGGCGTTGCGGCCGACGTTGATGCCGGAGACGACGGCGTCGATGGGCTTGTCGGAGGAGATGAGGTGGGCGAGGGCGATGCTCACGCAGTCGCTGGGCGTGCCGTCTATGACGAAGGTGGGGCAACCGAAACCGCGGTCGGCGGCAGCGGAGGTGACGGGGCGGTGGCGGGACTTGGCGCAGCCGATCCAGCTCTGCTCGGTCTTGGGCGCGGCGATGATCAGGTCGTGTCCGGCGGCGCGGAGCGCATGGATGAGCGCGTGGAGAAAAGGGCTTTCGATGCTGTCGTCGTTGGTGAGAAGGAGGCGCATGGGTGGGGGAAAGGAGCTAGTCACTAGAAGCTAGGAGCTAGAAGTGAAGCGAGGAAGCGGCTAGTAACTAGAAACTAGACGCTAGAAGGGGGCGGGTTGCGGAGGGGTTTAGCCCCTTATGGGCACTGATTATCACTGATGACGGATCGGAGTTGTGCCCACGAAACACACGAAAAGACACGAAAGTCGGAGGAAGGCGTTTTGTAGGCCAGACCGCTGGTCTGGCTATCTTGAAATGCCGGTGGGAAAAGCCTGCCGGTGCTCACGGGCGTTTTTGTGGACGCAGCAAACCATGGAGTTTTAACCACGAAGAACACGAAGGTCGGAGGGCGGGGATTGGAGACGGATTTTAACCGCTGATGAACGCTGATGACGGAGCGGAGTTTTTTAACCGCGAAAAGACGCGAAAGTCGGACGGGGAGGATTCAGGCGGGGTTGATCACGGAAGCGCGGAGAAGAGGCGGAATTTTTTGCCCACGAAACACACGAAAAGACACTAAAGTCGGAGGGGGAAGATTCAGGCGGGTGGTTTGTGGAGGACAGGAAACTGGTAGCCATGCGTGGTTGTGCGGATATCGAGCCGGGCTGGCCGGTAGGCCGGCGAGGTTAACGGGATTCCCTGTGAGCCTAAAGGGCATCCAAGGAACCTTGGCGGGTTACCAAGTGATGCTAACGTGATGCCAAGTGACACTATCTGGATACCAAGTGCGGCTATCCGGCTTCCAAGTAGCGCTAACTTTTAACCAAGTCGGGCTAAAAGTTTTCTAAGTATCATTAACGGGCATACAAGTTCGGCTGTCTGGCATCTTCACTGCTTTGCGGTGCTTCTGATGTGCATTAATAGGATTCCGAGGGGCGCTAACTTGCTGCCAAGTCACCCTGACCGGATGCCAAGTGATGCTAAAAATCATCCAAGCTTCATTATTATTCAATGACTTGGGTTAAAATCAGCAAAACCAACCGAAAAACAACCAACCAAAGCCATGCCAGACACACCCACGCCGGAAAACACGCCCACCCCGCCCGACAATAACGACCCCAAACGCTCCCGTTCGCTCATCAACAAGGCGCAGTCCGCCGAGTTGACGCTCGCGGGCGAGCTGGCCGAGACCGCCAAGAAGCCCGAATACACCGCCGCCCTGGCCGCCGAGGAGATCGACGCCGCGTTCATCACCGAGTTGACCGACCTGATCGACGAGGCCAACGGGTTCCTCACCAGCGCGGGCGGCAAGACGGTCGAGAAAAAGACCACCACCGACAGCGAGGAGACCCTCAAGAAGAAGCTGCTCGCCCAGATCGCCACCGTGCAGGCCCGCGCCAAGCGCAAGTATTTGAAAACCGGCGACCCGCAGCGGGCCAAATACTACATCGGGCAGAACATCGGCATAAGCCGCACCCTGCTGGAAAGCGCCTCGCTGGCGATCCTTACCCGGCTGGGCACCGAAACGCTCCCGGGCATGACCCCGGCGGCGGTGACCAAGCTGAAAGACGCGCGCGATGCCTATGTGAAAGTGCAGACCACGCAGTCGGGCGACCAGTCCGGCGCGACCACGGTCCGCAGCCAGCTGGAGGCAAAGGTGAAGGAAGTGGCCGCCAAGCGCCGCCAGCTCCAATACGCCGCCGACGCCGCCTGGCCGTCCACGGAAAAGGTCAACGCCGGGGTGCGCACGGAGTTCAAGATCCCGCCCGACCGCGCGCTGAAGTGAGCAGGGGAGACGGGGAATAAAACCACGCCCGTGGGTGCCGGTGGGAAAAGCCTGCCGGTGCTCACGGGCGTTTTTGTGGACGGAGGTCGGAGTTTTAACCACGAAAAACGCGAAAGACACGAAAGTCGGAGGGGCGGCATTTTGTAGGCCAGAACGCTGGTCTGGCTTTCTGGAAAACATCCCGGAGCTTCAGCCCATGAGAGCGGCGGCGGATGGTGCAGGGGGATTTCTTTTCGTGTCCTTTCGTGTGTTTGGTGGTCCCATTCCGGAAAACCGCGTGTGCGGAGCATTTTACGCGGCAAAAAGTCTCGCTTCTGTTCAAAACGGTGGCAAAACGCTAGCCCAGATGTTTTACCAAAAGTATTACCCTCAAACATCTGTCAGTTACGCCTTGAAAGCGGAAATGAGCGACGGAGTCGCGGCGCGCCCCGACGGAGTCGGCCCGCAAGGGTGCCGGGACGGCAGGCTTGCCATCATGATCTCCGGACCGGTCCACCCAAGGCTGTGCGGGATCAAAGGCGCTGGTGATGCAGTCGGCTCGGACTCGATTAGGGCGTTGGGCCTGTAATCCCCCTTTTATGGCTAAAATACCTGCAAAAGTTGAGTCCCGCATCAAAGACGCGCTCAAGCGCTTCAAACCAGTCATCGAACAGGCGAAGGCGCGTGATATTGGCGAAGCCGACACTTCGACGTTGGTAAAAGATATTTTGGCCGATTTATTCGGTTACGATAAATATACGGAAATAACCGCAGAATATCAGATCAAGAGCACCTATTGTGATCTGGCTCTTAAAATTGAGGGTAAATTGGCACTCCTTGTCGAAGTGAAGGCTATCGGTTTGGAGCTTAAGGAGTCGTATATTAAGCAAGCGGTGGATTATGCCGCCAATCAAGGCATTGAATGGGTTATTCTCACGAATGCTGTTACTTGGCAGGTTTATAAAGTCGGATTCGGGAAGCCTATTACGAATGACCTCTTGATGACTTTGAACTTTTTGAGTCTTGATCCGAAGGTGGATTCAGACTTGGAGTCGCTCTATCTTCTCAGCCGTGAATCGCAGGGAAAGTCGCTACTGGATGAATATTATGAGCAGAAACAAGCACTCAGTAAATATTGCATTGGCGCACTTTTATTGACCGAACCCGTTTTGGCGGTTGTGCGTCGTGAGTTGAAACGAATGTCTCCGGATGTTAAAATAGAGATAGAGGAAATTCAAAGCGTCCTATCTCAGGAAGTTATTAAGCGTGATGTTATAGAGGGCGAAAAAGCATTGGAGGCTGGAAGGAAAATAACCCGGGCCGCGAATCGTGCGCTTAAAGCTAAGTCGGAAAAAGAAACTGGGGTCGGCCAAGCCCCGAGTTTAACAACTGCTGCGGCTACACCTTCTAACGCTTCGAAGGTATCGGAAGGGAGTGCGCCTTGAAAGATTTCGTCCGGTCCGAAGCGGCCAAAATAAATTTTTCACGCGGATCACACTATGTATGGAATGATAAAACTCGCCTCGACCCCTTTTCTGAAATGGACCCCTTTTCTGAAATGACCCCTTTTCTGAAATGATCCGCACTGTCACGGAATGTGCTCCGAGCCGCACATTCCGCGCCAGCGCGGATCGCGTCTGACCTCAAACGTTAGGCAAAGAATTATGAAAGAAGGCTGGCACAACGACGACTATTTCATCCTCTTCGAAACCCAAGAAGAAGCCAAACTTGCGACCGCTCGCTATGAGTTAGCGAATAGCTTGCCAGGCTTCGTTATTATCGGACTTCTCGGCTGGGACGATTTTATTCTCAGCGACGCTAATTCGAATTATTATACGGTTCCGACCGTCCCTTCAGACAAAGAAGAAATTCGATCCTTCGTATTTCCGGCCGAGACCATGAAATTAGAATCAGACACCAGATTCTCGAACAAGATCAAGTGGTATATTAAGCCTATAATATTTGACGGTTCACCAACGGAAAAAGAGAATATGGTTTGGATTACTCATGAGCAGCACGCGGAAGCGGTGCGTTTCTGGAATACTACATATCGTGAAATCAAAAACAAGACAGCCTAACCAGGCAGTAGAGCCAACGACCATACATGTCACGAATCGTGCTCCGAGCAGCACGCTTCGCGCCATGTATGGTCGCGGCTCACTTTGAGCGTTCGGCAAAAATATGAAATTCGTCATAATTCTTTTTCTCGCATGGGCGTTTCAGGCCGACGCAGCATCTCTCGCCATATGCATCGATTCGAAGGCGGATGATGGTAGAACATACTTTAAAGTGGTGTGGTTCATTGAGGTTCCGTCCGATAAGATTAAGCTGACGAAGACTGCACCAAAGGCGTCCGACGTCACAATTATTGTCGGCGGACAAGTCCAAGACTTTAGTCCTAATGTAGATATCACTATCGAAGTCGGACAGGATGCTGTCGGCACCAGAATCGTCGAGGCAATAAAAACATATCCGAAAGGTCATCTCGCATTGATTCAGAACCGATCAATTGTGGGTATGATCATGACTGACACCAAAGACCCCCGGTCACTGGTGGATCACATTGAAGCGGGAGTCATTCGATTTCACATACCTAAATGGAGGATAAAATCTGAAAACTGAGCCGAACCAGTCCCTGCTATGAAGACTGGAGAGTCAAGAAGTGAGTTGTGCCTTTGATATTACATTTTATAAAGAGTTCGTTTGTTTTATACAGATACCGCAGGTGGGGCTGGTGACTTGATGAGGGATACGTTTTCCGT